>NZ_JANKOF010000010.1 GCF_024655565.1 Nitratireductor sp. ZSWI3
GCCGGGGCGAACGGCCCCGGCGCACGGCTCATTCTTGCCGGCGAGGCCTTTTGCCAGACGACCCGCCGCACCTCGAAACACTGCGCACTTTCGCATCTGCGAAAAAACCTGTATGAGCGCGGCGACAGAAACTGGCTGCGCCACCCTTCGCGCGTGCCCCGCCGACCCCAAAGAGCGACCATGAAACTGCGCAATATCGCGATCATCGCCCATGTCGACCATGGGAAGACGACACTCGTTGACGAACTTCTGAAGCAATCCGGCGCGTTCCGCGAGAACCAGCGCATCGCCGAGCGGGCGATGGATTCCAACGACCTTGAGAAGGAACGCGGCATCACCATCCTGGCCAAGGCCACCTCGGTCGAATGGAAGGACACCCGCATCAACATCGTCGACACGCCCGGCCACGCCGATTTCGGCGGCGAGGTCGAGCGCATCCTGTCGATGGTGGACGGTGCCGTGCTTCTGGTGGATGCCGCCGAAGGCCCGATGCCGCAGACGAAGTTCGTCGTCGGCAAGGCGCTGAAGGTGGGCCTGAAGCCGATCGTCGCCATCAACAAGATCGACCGCCCGGACGCACGCGCCGACGAGGTGATCAACGAGGTGTTCGACCTCTTCGCCGCACTCGATGCGACGGATGAGCAGCTCGATTTCCCGATTCTCTACGGTTCGGGCCGCGACGGCTGGATGAACCACAGCCCTGAGGGGCCGAAGGACCAGGGCCTCGGCCCCCTGTTCGACCTGGTGCTGGAACATGTGCCGGAGCCGGCCACCGAGCCGGGGCCGTTCCGCATGATCGGCACGATCCTCGAGGCCAATCCCTTCCTCGGCCGCATCATCACCGGCCGCATCGCAGCCGGATCCGTCAAGCCGAACCAGGCGGTGAAGGTGCTTCACCATGACGGCACCCTGCTGGAAAACGGCCGCATCTCGAAGATCCTCGCCTTCCGCGGGCTCGAGCGCCAGCCGATCGAGGAAGCGCAGGCGGGCGACATCGTCGCCATCGCCGGCTTGCAGAAGGGTACCGTGGCCGACACGTTCTGCGATCCCGCCGTCAGCGAGCCCATGGAAGCCCAGCCCATCGATCCGCCGACCGTGACGATGAGCTTCATCGTCAACGATTCGCCGCTTGCGGGCACCGAGGGCGACAAGGTGACGAGCCGCGTCATCCGCGACCGCCTCTTGAAGGAGGCTGAAGGCAACGTCGCGCTGAAGATCGAGGAAGCCGAGGACAAGGACTCCTTCTACGTCTCCGGGCGCGGCGAATTGCAGCTCGCCGTCCTGATCGAAACCATGCGCCGCGAGGGCTTCGAGCTCGCCGTGTCGCGTCCGCGCGTCGTCATGCAGAAGGATGAGAGCGGCCAGATCCTCGAACCGGTCGAGGAAGTGGTTATCGACGTGGACGAGGAGCATTCGGGCATCGTGGTGCAGAAGATGTCCGAGCGGAAGGCCGAGATGATCGAGCTGAAGCCTTCCGGCGGCGACCGTCAGCGCCTGGTCTTCCACGCGCCCACGCGCGGCCTGATCGGCTACCAGTCGGAGCTGCTGACCGACACCCGCGGCACGGCGATCATGAACCGGCTTTTCCACGAGTATCAGCCCTACAAGGGCGAGATCGGCGGCCGGATCAACGGCGTGCTCATCTCCAACGACAACGGCGAGGCGGCCGCCTATGCGCTGTTCAACCTGGAGGACCGCGGGCCGATGGTCATCGACGCCGGCACGAAGGTCTATCAGGGGATGATCATCGGCATTCACAGCCGCGACAACGACCTCGAGGTGAACGTCCTGAAGGGCAAGAAGCTCACCAACATCCGCGCCGCCGGCAAGGACGAAGCCGTGAAGCTGACGCCGCCGATCCGCATGACGCTGGAACGCGCGCTCTCCTGGATTCAGGACGACGAGCTGGTGGAGGTGACGCCCAAGTCGATCCGCCTGCGCAAGCTCTACCTCGACCCGCACGAGCGCAAGCGCTTCGAAAAGCAGAAGGTTGGGGCGGCGTAACAACGCCGCTCCGGTCTTTCCCGCGCCGACATCGGCAACGCCGGCGGGCCTTCGGATCAGCTCATTCGGGCTCCGGACGGGCGAAATCGCCGGTCTGCGGGTTCATGACCCAGAGTTCGCCGCTCGAGATGTCGAACCACGCCCCGTGCAGCGAAAGACGGCCCTTGTCCTCAAGGATCTTCACGCACGGGAAGCTGCGCAGATTGGCGACCTGGTAGCGGATCGATATGCGCTCGAGCGCCGTCTGGCGCTCGGCGGGCGTCATCATCGGATTGCTGGTGAGGGCCTCCGCCGCCGGCGCCACCAGGCCCATCCACTTGCCGATGAAATCGCCCGGCGACAGCGGCTCGGCGGACGGGTTGAGAGCGGCGCCGATGCCGCCGCACCGTCCGTGCCCCATGACGACGATGTGCTTCACCTTCAGGCTCTGCACCGCGAATTCCAGCGCCGCCGAAGTGCCGTGATGCTGGCCGTCGGGCGCATAGGGCGGCACCAGATTGGCGACGTTGCGCACCACGAAAAGCTCACCCGGCCCACAATCGAAGATCGTCTCCGGAGCGGCACGGGAATCGCAGCAGGCGATCACCATGGTCTGGGGAGACTGGCCTTCCTTGGCCAGGGAACGATACCGGTCGCTTTCGGAGGAATATCGCCCGGCCATGAAGTTGCGATAGCCGGCGAGCAATCGTTCGGGCAGATGGGTCATGGAATGCCGAATAACCGGAAATGGCGCGGCAGGCAACGTGCATTGTGCAATCCGGCCCGGCGCCCCGCGCGTCCGGTCAGGCCGTGCGGGAAACGGGCTCCCCGACAGCCTCGACCCTGATCTCCACCTGCGGCTGGCTGAGGCTCGGCCGGTCGGTTTCCAGCATCAGCTCGTCGGCACCGCGCTCGGCGGCCTTGCCGAGCACCTCCACCACCGACCCCGTCGTCAGGGCCAGAGCTTCGGCCGGCCTTTCCCCTGCCAGGATGCGCGCCAGATAGAGCGCCGCAGTCAGGTCTCCGGTGCCGTTGGGCGCCTTGGGGATGCTGTCGTGCTCGGCCCGCAACACCCTGTCGGGCGTCACCAGGAGATTTGCCAGCCGGCCCTTTCTGCCGGTCGGCGCGGATGTCACCAGCACACGTCCGGGCCCCGCCCTGCGCGCGGCGGCGACCGCCGCGGCCGTATCGGCGATCGCAAGCCCGGTCAGCCATTCGAGCTCGTAGCGGTTCGGCGTGGCGATGTCGGCGAGCGGCATCAGCGTGCTGCCGATAGCGCGCGCCGTCGCCTCGGGCACGTAGAGACCCTGCCGGTCGCCGATCACGGGATCGCAGACATAGAGCGCCCGCGGGTTGGCCGTCTTGACCTTGCGCACCAGCCCCGCGATGGCCTCGACCTGATCGGCGGAGCCCAGATAGCCGGTCAGCACACCGGCCACTTCGCCCAGCCAGGGGGCGTTTGCGAGGTCGGCGAGGAACCGCTCGAACGCGTCGGCTTGCGGCACGATCCGCGTTGCCGGGCCATGCCCCGGATGCCAGGGCAACAGGATGGTCGGCACCGCCCAGACGGGAAAGCCCAGCGTTTCGAGCGCGAAAACGGCCGCGCGGTTGCCGACGCTGCCGCGCGCGACATGGCTGGAGACCACGATGACGGCACGCCCTGCGCCGCTGGCCTGCGATCCCGTCATGGCGCTATCCGCCGAACACATAGTAGAAGAGCCACGCGATCAGCGCGACGAGCACCGTCACCGCGATCGTGCGACCGATGCGCGTTCCCCACAGCTCCACCGGATCGTCCTTGCGAACGTCGTTCGCCGTCACATGGTCACGCACGCGGCCGAGCATGGAGCTTTCGCTTTCACGGCCCACGCGCTCCAGGATGCGGCGGGATTCGGTTTCGGCCTTGTCGTCCTTTCGTCGTGGCGTCATGCAACAGTCCATGTGAGCACAATGGCCGAAACCCTACAGCACGGAGGCGATGATCGGAATTGGTTTCCTATCAGTGGTCCATGTTCTAATGTCGCCAGATCCAATGTCGACGAGGGGTCGATCCATGTCCTACGCCAAGCCCTTTGCCGCCCGTTTTCCGCGCGGCCCTTTCACCTTTGTCGCCCTGATCCTGATTCTTCCATTGTTGACGGCCTGCGGCTTCAACACCATTCCGACGCAGGAGGAGAAGGCCAAGGCGGCATGGAGCGAAGTGCTCAACCAGTATCAGCGTCGCGCCGATCTCATTCCCAATCTGGTCGAGACGGTGAAGGGCTATGCGGCGCAGGAGCGTGAGGTGCTGCAGGGCGTCGTCGAGGCGCGTGCCAAGGCGACCCAGGTGCAGGTCTCGCCGGAGATGCTCAGCAATCCCGAGGCCTTCAAGGCCTTTCAGGAAGGGCAGGCGGGCCTGACGGGCGCCCTTTCGCGGCTTTTGGCGGTGGTCGAGAACTACCCCGACCTGAAGTCCAACCAGAATTTCCTTGCCCTGCAGGCTCAGCTCGAAGGAACCGAGAACAGGATCGCCGTCGCCCGCCGCGACTATATCGAGGCGGTGCGGGCCTACAACACCTCCCTGAGGACGCTGCCGTCCATGCTGTGGGCCAAATTCTGGTTCACCGACGCAAAACCGTTCGAGACCTTCACCATCGCCGAGGACAAGATGGAGGTTCCATCGGTGAATTTCGACGCCAAGACCGGCGGCTGATCGGGTTTCGCTCGATGGGGGAGGCATTGTCGCGCGTCTCGACGGGGCCGGAGCGTGTCGGCCGGCTCGCAGGCCGGCTGCGCGCGATGCTGGCGATCTGCCTCGCCGTTCTCGCCGCATCGCTTTTCGCCCCATCGCTTTTTGCCACGTCGCTTTTCGCCGCCGAGATCCCGCCGCTCACCGGTCGCGTGGTCGACAATGCCGGCATCATCGACGATGCGGCGGAGCGGGCGCTGACCGAAAAGCTCGCCGCCTTTGAAGCTAGATCCTCCGACCAGATCGTCGTCGCCACCATCCGCAGCCTTGAGGGCGAGGCGTTGGAGCCTTTCGCCAACCGCCTCTTTCGCGCCTGGGGCATCGGCCAGGCCGGTGAGAACAACGGCATCCTCCTCCTCGTGGCGCTCGACGACCGCAAGATGCGCATCGAGGTGGGTTACGGGCTCGAAGGCACCCTGACCGACCTGCATTCGAAGCTGATCATCGAGAACACCATGGTGCCGGCCTTCCGCGCCGGCGATTTTTCGGGCGGCATCAGCCGCGCCGTCGACGACATGATCATGGTGCTCGAGGGCAATGCGGCCGAACTGGAAGCCCGCGCCGAGCGCAACCGGCAGCAGGAAGAGAGCATCCCCTGGCCGGTGCTCCTGTTCATGCTCGTCTGGGGCACGTTCTTCTTCGGCGGATTCGCCTTCGCGTTCCTGCCGCCGATCTTTGGCCGCAAGATCGGGCCGGGCCGCTATCGCTGGCTCGGCATGGACGTCAGCTACAACAAATCGGGCCGGCGTTCGTCGAGTGGACGGTCATCCGGCGGATGGTCGTCCGGAGGCGGAGGGTTCTCCGGCGGCGGCGGCTCGTCCGGCGGCGGTGGCGCCTCGGGGAGCTGGTAGAATGACAAGACGGGACAAGACGCTCAGCGCAAGTGAGCACGATCGCATCGCCCAGGCGATCAGGGATGCCGAGCGCAACACCAGCGGCGAGATCTACTGCGTCCTGGCGCGCTCGAGCGATGCGTATCTCTACCCCGCCGGCCTCATCGTGGCCCTGGCGATCCTGATTCTCGGTCCGCTTGTCGCGCTCGGCCTCGAATTCTGGTGGGTCGTGATCGATCCGGTGGCCTTCGCCACGGCACAACTCGCCGCCTTCGCCGCTGCCGCGCTCCTCGTAACGGCTTTCCCCGGCCTGCGCGCCGCGCTGGTGCCGAAGGCGCTCAAATACCGCCGCGCCCATGACAACGCGCAGAAGCAGTTCCTCGCCCACAACATCCACACGACCCAGCATCGCACCGGTGTCTTGATTTTTGTTTCGCTGGCGGAACGATACGTTGAGATTGTGGCGGATCGTGAGATCGATGAGCGTGTTGAGCAGGCGGTGTGGAACGATACGGTGGCGATTCTGCTCGCCCACGCGCAAAAAGCCGCGCTCGCCGAGGGATTTGTGGAGGCTGTCTCCCGCGTCGGCGCCGTTCTGGCCGAGCATTTCCCCGTCGGCCGGCTTAATCCCAATGAAATCGAAGACCGTTTGACGGAAATCTGAGCACTTTCGGCTGGCTGGGCGTTACCGCAAAGACAGGCTCTCTAATGCTTGCGCATCCCTCACCGACGCAGCTATGGTTAAGAAACCATGAAGACGCTGACGATCGACATCAGACGAGCAGAGCCGAAGGACGCCGAGGCGGTGGCCGAGGTCCACGACAGGGCTTGGCGCGGCGCCTACACCGGCATCATACCCCATCGCGCACTGGGCCGCATGATCGGACGGCGCGGACCGCGCTGGTGGGGCAACGCCATCCGGCGTTCCGCGACGGTCCTCGTGCTCGAGGTCGGCGGCGAGGTCGCCGGCTATGCAACGCTCGGCCGCAACCGCGCCCGCGAGCTTCCCCACCAGGGCGAGATCTACGAGCTCTATCTGAGCCCCGAATACCAGGGCATCGGTTTCGGCTCGCGCCTGTTCGCGGCGGCGCGCGAGATGCTTGCCGCCCATGGCCTCAAGGGCCTCGTCGTCTGGGCGCTGGAAGACAACAGCACAGCCATCGCCTTCTATGCCGGTGCCGGCGGGCGCGACGTGGCCGAAGGTGTCGAGGTCTTCGACAGCAAGGCCCTGCGCAAGCTGGCCTTCGTCTGGGACTGATCTGCGCCGCGAATCTTTCGCACTGCAACATCGTTCGCATTGCCATGCGGCGCGCGACACGATAAAGCCCTCCCATTCTTTCCAGGCTGCACGATCCGGTTGGCTCGCCTGGCCATCGCACCGGGCCGACACAGCCTCGATCTGTCAGAATGAAGGAACGCTTCTCCCATGCGCATAGACGCCATCGCCACCGGCAAGAATCCACCGGAAGACGTCAACGTCATCATCGAAGTCCCGGTCGGCGGACAGCCGATCAAATACGAGATGGACAAGAATTCCGGAACGCTGGTCGTCGACCGTTTCCTCTACACCCCGATGACCTACCCGGGCAATTACGGCTTCGTCCCGCACACGCTGTCCGATGACGGTGATCCGATCGACGTGCTCGTCTGCAACACGCGCCAGCTCATTCCCGGCTGCGTGATCAATGTGCGGCCGATCGGCGTGCTGATCATGGAAGACAATTCCGGCCAGGACGAAAAGATCATCGCCGTCCCCTCGCCGCACCTGACGCGCCGCTACGAGATGGTGAAGAACTACACGGACCTGCCGGAGATCACCCTGCAGCAGATCCAGCACTTCTTCGAGCACTACAAGGATCTGGAGCCCGGCAAATGGGTGAAGATCGGCGACTGGATGGACGCCGCTGCCGCCCGCAGGCTGATCGTCGAGGCCGTCGACCGGGCCAAGGCCAGCAAGGCCGGCTAACCCCCGTTGTCGCCGCCGCTCGGTGCCGGTAGCGGAACGGTTCCCGCATCGATCACCGGCTGGTCGGCGCCGCAAGCGAAATCGAAAGCCTGCTCATCGGCGATGCGGCGGGCTTTTTCATTGGCGTTTTCGTTTCCGGTCGCCACCACATAGCCCATCACGCAGCCCTGGCGCTCCTGCACCTGGCCGACCTTCTCGACCACCAGCACCTCGATGTCCTCGTCCTCGCCTTCGTCGGCGCTGACGAACCAGCGATGGATCGTGGCGATCGGACTCCTCCGTTCGCCGTCAACCAGGATCCGCCATTCGATCGTTGTTCCGGTGCGGTTGAAAGCGGCGAAGCTTTCCCAGTCGCGTGCCGGATCTCCCTCGGGCGGAAAGCCGTAGAAGATCGATTCCCGCAGATCGCCATAGAAGACGAGCACCGGATAGCCGCGCCAGCCGGGGCAGACGTAGCTCGCCCAGTCGGCCGACTCGTCCGCCGCCGGGGTCGCAAAGGCCGCGCAGTCCTTGCCGATGTCCAGCTCGGTATGGGCGCTTTCGATCTCGGCTGTGACAGCAGGTCCTGTCATGGCGATGAAAAGACAGCCGATCAATGCCCGTCGCATGACGATCGCTCCTGTTGGTTGCGACCGCACAGTAACGGGTTTTGGCGACGCAGCCTATCCTTTCGCCGCCACCAGTGCTTCCAGCCGTTTCAGGATATCGGCCGCTTCGCCCTTCATCTCGACCGTCTTCAGCCGGGACGTCGCGCCGCCGGCGACGGAAACGGCGCTCGCGGGCAAGCGAAGCTGCTTGGCAAGCAGCTTTTCCAGTGCCGCATTCGCCTTGCCGTTCTCCGGCACCGCGCGCACGCGAACCTTCAGATGGCTTCGCCCGTCATCGGTCTCGGCAAGTCCCTCGACCGCATCGCGTGACGACTTCGGCGTCAGCCGGACGAACACGGCGACGCCGTCGCTGGTGGGGCGATACCAGGCGGGAGTGCCCGGCATTAGGTCACAGCAGCGCTGGCGCGACCGTCGTCAGAATGAACTGGCGGACGAAGAAGAGAATCAAAAGCAGGATGATCGGCGAGATGTCGATCCCGCCGAGATCGGGCAGCACATTGCGGATCGGTCGCAGGGCCGGCTCCGTCACCCGGAACAGGAAGTTGCCGATGGACCCGACGAACTGGTTGCGCGGATTGACGACGTTGAAGGCATACAGCCAGGAAAAGACGGCGGACGCGATAATCAGCCACCAATAAATGTCGAGCGCCATGACGATGGTCTGGATAAGCGCGAGCATGCCGGTCTCCTGGGCCAGATGGATATGTGCGCCGAAAGCCGGCCGTTCAGCCGTGGCGCCACGATTTTTGCGACATGTAGCCATTGCCGCCGGACCCGGCAAGTCCGACCGTCTTTTTTGCGCCGCCGCCGCCACGCCGTCCGGCTGAAAAATCACCGGGCCAGCCCTGCATTTGGGCAAACTCGCTTCTTGACAGGCCGGTGGCTGCGGACCTAAATGCGGCCCACCGGCGATACGGGGCTGTAGCTCAGATGGGAGAGCGCGTCGTTCGCAATGACGAGGTCAGGGGTTCGATCCCCCTCAGCTCCACCAGCCGGCCAACTCCCATACACTGAAGCCGATGGCCCGCTCGAGAGGGCGAGCTGGAACCGTTTTTCTTCGGAACATTTGCCGCTCCGGCGGAACGGCCTTCCCCCTGCCGGGCAGGGGAAAGGCGCTTTGCACAAATGCCGAGCGTTCAGCCCTGGCGCTTGCGCGCCGCCAGCGTCCGCAGGCGCAGGGCGTTGAGCTTGATGAAGCCCGCCGCGTCCTTCTGGTCGTAGGCGCCCTGATCGTCCTCGAACGTCACCAACGCATCGGAGTAGAGCGATTTGCCGGACTTGCGACCGGTGACGATGACGTTGCCCTTGTAGAGCTTCAGGCGCACGTCGCCTTCAACATCCTGCTGGCTCTTGTCGATAGCCGCCTGCAGCATCTCACGCTCCGGCGAGAACCAGAAGCCGTTGTAGATCAGCTCCGCATAGCGCGGCATCAGCTCGTCCTTGAGATGCGCGGCGCCCCGATCGAGCGTGATCGATTCGATGGCGCGGTGCGCGGCGAGCAGGATCGTGCCGCCCGGCGTCTCGTAGACGCCGCGCGACTTCATGCCGACGAAGCGGTTCTCGACGAGATCGATGCGGCCGATGCCGTTGTCCCGGCCGAGATCGTTGAGCGCCTTCAGGAGCGTGGCCGGCGACATCGCCTCGCCATTGATGGCAACCGCATCGCCGGCCTTGAACGAGATGGTGATCTCCGTCGGCTGGTCGGGCGCATCCATCGGCGAAACGCTTCGCTGGTGCACATATTCCGGCGGCTCGCTCCACGGATCTTCCAGCACTTTGCCTTCGGAGGACGAGTGCAGGAGATTGGCGTCGACCGAGAACGGCGCCTCGCCCTGCTTGTCCTTCGGCACGGGAATCTGGTGCGCCTCGGCGAACTTCAGAAGGTCGGTGCGCGACTTGAAGGTCCAGTCGCGCCAGGGCGCGATGACCTTGATGTCCGGGTTGAGCGCATAGGCCGAAAGCTCGAAGCGCACCTGGTCGTTGCCCTTGCCGGTCGCGCCATGGGCGATGGCGTCGGCGCCGGTCTCGGCGGCGATCTCGACCAGGCGCTTGGAGATCAGCGGCCGGGCGATGGACGTGCCGAGAAGATAGGTGCCTTCGTAGAGCGCATTGGCGCGGAACATCGGAAAGACGAAATCGCGCACGAACTCCTCGCGCACATCCTCGATGTAGATCTGCTTGATGCCGAGCATCTCGGCCTTCCTGCGTGCCGGCTCCAACTCGTCGCCCTGGCCGAGATCGGCGGTGAAGGTGACCACCTCGGCGCCGAATTCGGTCTGCAGCCACTTCAGGATGATCGAGGTGTCGAGGCCGCCCGAATAGGCGAGCACGACCTTCTTGACGTCTTTGTGTTGGGTCATGGTTTTGTCCGGTTTTCGAGAGTCTCGGCGGAGCCGACGGAGCCCCGCGCGCCGAAGCCCCATGAGTTGGGCCGACTATTATCAGGAATGGCCGCGCGAGCAAGGCCAAGCCGCACAAATGAGAAGGGCCACGCCGAAACGACGCAGCCCCTCGCCCCCGAATGAAGCGGCATTTTCTATTTGGCGACGTCCGCCTTTACCTCGGCCACTTCCTCCGCGCTCATCTCGCCCACCGTGGTCACCGTGCCGTCCTTGATCTGCCAGAGACGGAACGGACCGGTGATGTCGCCATACTGGTCGAAGCCGACTGGTCCGATGACGCCTTCGTATTTGATCGGCTTGCCGTCCTTGATCAGCGCCAGCGCCTTCGCGAATTCGTCCTTGCCGGCGTGGACGACTTCGCCCCCCGCCGCGACCACTTCGGGGATAGCCGCCTTGATCGCTGCCGGATCGCCCTTGCCGGCCTTGGCGACGGCGAGGGCGACGATGGCGCCCGCGTCATAGGAGCGGTCCGCGGCCGGCGCATCGGGCTTGATGCCGCCTGAAAAGCTCTCGTAATTGGCGTAGAAATACTCCGTCGAGGCGGTCGGATTGGTGCCCGAGGAGGTGCCGTAGGCCTCGTTCAGGTACTTGGCGCCGACGGCCTCGATGAATTCTTCCGAATTCATGCCGTCGTTGAGCAGAAACTTCTGCGGGCCACCGCCCGAGATCCAGGCGCGCGCAATGGTGGCGCCGTCGACCGGGTAGCTCACGAGATAGAGCGCTTCCGGATCGCCCGCCATCGCCGCGCTGGCTTCCGAGGCATAGTTCGCCTGGCGCTCGTTGTAGGGGGTGACGGAGGTCACCGTGCCGCCGAGCTTTTCATAGGCGGCCTTGAATTCGCGCACCATGTTGACGCCGAAATCGTTGTTGACGTGGATGATCGCCAGCTTCTTCAGCCCCTGGTCGAGCGCATATCTCGCCGCTGCAGTGCCTTGCAGCGCATCGGACGTGATGGTGCGGAAGAACACGCCGTTGGTCTTGCCGTCGCGACCGAGCGCCGTCAGCGTCGGCGAGGAGGACGCCGGCGAGACCTGCACGACGCCGGCAGCGGCCGTCACCGAGGTCAGGATCGGGATCGACACCGACGAGATGATGCCGCCGATGATGACCGGCACCTTCTTCACGTTGACGAGCTGGGTCGCCTGATCGACGGCGACATTGCCCTGGCTCTGACTGTCGCGCGTGTCGGTCACCAGCTTGCAGCCGTCGACGCCGCCCGCTTCGTTGAAGTCGCGGAAGGCCATCTCGACGGATTTGGCGCCCGCCTGACCGTACTGTCCGGCCGGTCCGGTCAGTTCCATGACCAGGCCGATGGTGATGTCGCAATCCTGCGCGGCCGCCGGGGCGACCAATCCCGCAAGCAGAGTGGTGAGCAGAAGCATCTTCTTCATCGTTGCGTTCCCCTATCTGGTTTCCTTGTTTGTCCGGGCCGTTTCCCTGCGGCCGTCTCTTGTCTTGCAGTCCTTGTTCCGCGGTCAGGCGGCTCCGGCGTTCAGGTTGTATTTCATGATCGACCCGTGGCGCCCGTGCCGATCGCGCTCCAGGTCGAACACGTCGCCCTCGATAGCGCTCGCCTGCCCCAGAACGGCATCGATCCCGGCGATGTCCTCCGCCGTCAGGGCAAGATCGGCGATGGCCAGATTCGAGGCCAGATGCGCGCGGTTGCGCGCCCCCACAATGGCGGCGGCCACCGCCGGCCGCTGCAGCATCATGGCGCTCGCAACGGTCGCGATGGTGCTGCCGTGGCGCCGGGCGACGGCATCCAGCCTCGACAGGAGCGCCTGGAACAGGTCCCAGCCGCCGAAATCGTCGATGATCAGCTTGTATTTGGTCAGCGAGCGGTTCTCGAGCGGCGCCACCGGTTCGGCGCCCCCCAGCCAGCGCTCGCTCAGGAAACCGCCCGCCACCGTGCCGTAGCAGAGCAGAGAAACGCCATGGCGCGCCGCAGCTTGCGCCATGTGCCTGGCGGGGCGGCCGTCGAGCAGGGAATACTGGACCTGCATCGACACCAGCGGCACGCCGCTTTCAATGATCTGCCGCATGTGGGCGGTGTCGAAATTGGTGGCGCCGAGCCTGTCGATCTTGCCTGCCCGCTGCAGTTCCCCGAGCCAGTGCGCCGCGTCGAGCCACCCCGGCACTGCATAGTCCCACCAGTGGAACTGGACGAGATCGAGCCTCTCCTGGCCGAGCCGGCGCAGGGATTCCTCGATGATGCCGGCGACCGTGGCCTTGGTCAGTTTCGGCAACAGGTCGAGATCCGGCACGCATTTCGTGTGGATCTTGACGGCCTTGAGCGCATCGGTGCCGCGCAGATCCGCATAGTGCTTGCGGAAGCGGCCGATCATCTCCTCGACCCCGGTGTAGATGTCGGCGCAGTCGAAAGTGGTTATGCCGGCGTCGGCGCAGGCCACCATGTCGGCCACGGGATCCCCGCTTTGCGCCGCGCTGTGCCCGCTCGACATCTGCCAGCCGCCACGGATGACACGGGAAATCTCATAGCCGGGGGCAAGCTCGATTCGGTGCATGAACTATTCGGTCCTCTTCAAGGGCACGGCCGTGGTGTCGGCGTGGCTGAAACGGCGCCTGCCGAGGCGCGTGATGCGCAGCCGCGACGCGCAGTTCGGATCGGGACAGGCCACCTCCGCATCGGTGGTCATCCAGTCGTTGTCATGGGTCGGCCGTTGCTTGGCGGCCAGGAGGGGCAGGACGGCGGCCAGCGAGTAGATCGAGAAGCCCTGGCCTGGCGGCAGATGGAGCATCTCGCCGCGCAGCTCGAAATGATCACCGGGTTTTGCACCGCAGAAGATCGGCTGGCCCTCCGGCACCACCACGTCGACGCGCAGATCGTAGAGTTCGAAGCCGTCGTCTCTCCGCTCAGCCATAGCGCACCACCTTCTCCCGGGCATCGAGAGCGCCGCGAATGAGATCGAAGGAGCGGGTGATGTCCTGCGTCAGCGCCCGAACGGAGGCGTCCGCGTCGCGCCGTTCCATCGCCTCGATCAGCGCCCAGTGGAAATGCGTGGCTCGGATGTCGCGGTCCTCGTCGTGAATCTGCGCGGCCGCGCGCACATAGGGTCCCGATTGCAGCCACAGGCTCTCGACCACCGGGATGAGGACGGCAGAGCCCGCCGCCCGGTAGATGTGGAAGTGGAAACTGTGATTGAGTTCGGACGTGGTGTGGGCCTTGTCCGGATCGTCGCTGCCGAAGGCGGCGTCGCAGCGTTCCGTCAGCGCGCGCAGGGTCTCGAAATCCGGCGCCGTCAATCGGCCGCTCGCCAGGGAGGTCAGCGCTCCTTCGACGAGAACCCGCGCTCGCGCCAGATCGTCCAGCCGCTCGCGGGTGATGAGCGGAACCCGCACCGAGCGGTTCGGCAGGGCCTCCAGCGCCTGTTCGGACACCAGCTGGCCGAGCGCCTCGCGCACCGGCATGGTGCTGGTGTCGAGCTTCGCGGCCAGATCCTGGATGCGCAGCACCGCCCCCGCATCGAACATGCCGTGCATCAGGGAGCGGCGCAACTCGGCATAGACACGATCCTGGAGGGTTTCGCGGCCGACCGGGGAAAGGGGGGAGCGGCTCACCATAAGAAGCAACCTTTCGACCGGTCCCGGGCGTCTGACCAGAGATTCGCCTCGCGCACGCTCCGGTAACGTCGCAGGACAATCGCATATGGCGGTACGCTACCCCCACCCCTCAAGGGGAAGGGGGATGATCGGGCCCGCCACCTTTCTTCCCTCCCCCTTGAGGAGAGGGGTCCGAAGGACGGGAGAGGGTCGCAGGCGCGGCCTGCAGGAAAAATCATAGGCGATTGTCCTGGGGAACGCCGGGAGCGAAGGCCTGTTCGATACGCCGTCATCCGCGTCACCTTGCCTGCTGCGATGTTCGTTCGGGCCTGCCAGGAGACCTGCTTGGTACAGGCACACGCATTTTTCCGGTTGCTTTCCGCTGCGATGTCAAGTTTGATCAAACATCATTGATCACGTTTTGGCAAGGACGATATGCCGACCGATGTCGACCAGCAGCCGGGTGAGGAGCGCGCAGCCCAGGGCGGCATGGCGCTGATCCAGGTGCGCGACGTCGCCATGCAGTTCGGTGGCTTGCGCGCGGTCGACGGCCTTTCCCTCACATTGCATCAAGGCGAGATGCTCGGGCTCATCGGCCCCAATGGCGCAGGCAAGACGACGCTGTTCAACCTGATCGCGGGAAGCCTGAAGCCGACAGCCGGCGGCATCTTCATCGACGATCGGGATGTCTCCCACGAGGGCGCCGACCGGCGCATCGGCCACGGCGTCGGCCGCACGTTCCAAATCCCGCGCCCGTTTGCCGAGATGACCGTGCTCGAGAACGTGCTCACCGGCCGGCAGCACCAGGCCGGCGAGCACATCTGGATGAATTTCCTGCGCGGCGGGCAGGTGGCGCGGGAGGAACGGCAGGCCGTCGAGAAGGCGCGCGCGCTGCTCGACTTCGTGACCCTCTCGCATCTGGAGAGCGAGCCGGCGCGCGTGCTTTCCGGCGGGCAGCGCAAGCTGCTGGAGCTCGCCCGCATTCTGATGGCCGACCCGCGCGCAATCCTGCTCGACGAGCCGGCAGCCGGGGTCAACCCGTCCCTGCTCGAGGTGATCATAGAGCGGATCCGGTGGCTCAATGCCGATGGCAAATCGGTCCTGCTGATCGAGCACAACATGGACATGGTGGCGCGGCTCTGCAGCCGTGTCGTCGTGATGGCAGCCGGCCGCTACCTCACGGAAGGAACTCCCGACGAGGTGGTGCGGGACCCGGCGGTGATCGAGGCCTATCTGGGCGAGGCCGCATGAGCGCCGCTCCGGCACCGCCGCCCGCGCTGGCGACACGAGACCTGGTCGCCGGCTACGAGCGCGATCTGCCGATCGTCCGCGGCATCGATTTTTCGGTAAGGCAGGGCGAATTTGTCGTGATCCTGGGCCCCAACGGCGCCGGCAAGTCGACCCTCGTGAAGGCGATTGCCGGGCTGGTTCCAATCCATTCCGGCAGCACCCATCTGGCGGGCGAGGACATCACCCTGTCGCCGGTGCAGGAGAAGGTGAGGCACGGTCTCGCCTTCGTGCCGCAAACGGAAAACATCTTCGCCACGCTGTCCATAAGGGAAAACCTGCAGCTCGCCGCCGACATCCTGCCCAGAGGCAGGCAGGCCGCGCAGATCGACGAGGTCTACAGCCTCTTCCCCGACCTCGCGTCCCGACGCGGCGCGCGCGCCGGCAATCTTTCCGGCGGTCAGCGGCAGATGCTGGCGGTCGCCCGCGCGCTGGTCGTCAAACCGTCGGTGCTCATCCTCGACGAGCCTTCGGCAGGCCTCTCCCCGAAAATCGTCGGCGAGGTGTTTGCCCGCTTGAAGGCGCTCAATGGCGCCGGCATCACGATCGTGCTGGTGGAGCAGAACGTGAAGGCGGCGCTGGCCGTCGCCGATCGCGCGGTGATCCTCGTCGAAGGCAAGCTGCGTCACGAAGGCCCGGCCGCCACGCTTTCCAGCGACCCGATCGTCGGCGAGCTCTATCTCGGCGCACGCGCGCGCCAAGGGGAGAATGGTCGATGAACCCGCAGGTGCTGATCGATGGGCTGATGGCGGGTGCCCTTTACGGGCTCGGCGCCATCGGCGTGACGCTGACCTACTCGATCCTGCGTTTTGCCAATTTCGCCCACAGCGAGCTCCTGACCTTCGGCGCCTATGCGGCTCTGGCGCTGAGTTCCGCGCTCGGCGCTCTCTCGGCGGGTCTTCTGGAACCCATCGCGCCCTTCTCGTTCGGCTGGGCCCTGCCGCTCGCCGGCCTGGTCGCGGTGGCGCTGACCGGCCTTCTGGCACTCGCCGTCGATGCGATCCTCTTCGGCCGGCTGCGCCACAGGCGCAGTTCCATCATCGTCATGGTCATGGCGAGCTTCGGCGCCGCCCTGACACTGCGCAGCCTGATCGAGTTCGCGTTTACTTCTAAGCCGGCTTACTTCACCCGCGAACTGCAGATCGCCCTGCCGCTCGGACAGGGGATGCGGGCGACTCCCGACCAGCTCTTATCGCTGGCGCTTGCCGCCATACTCGTGATCGGCGTGCATCTGCTTCTGACACGCACGGCCATCGGGCGCTCCATGCGCGCGGTCAGCGAGAACCAGGCGCTGGCGGGCGTCGTGGGCGTCGACGTCCGCAGGGTCATCCGGGTCGTCTGGCTGCTCGGGGCAGCGCTCGCCTGCATCGCCGGCATCATGTCCGGCCTTCTCGTGCAGTTGCGTCCCTATATGGGCTTCGACCTGCTCCTGCCGCTTTTCGCGGCGGCGATTCTCGGCGGTATCGGCAGCGTTCCCGGCGCCATGCTGGCCGGCCTGATCGTCGGACTGGCCGAGGCGGCGACGGTGCAGCTCGTCGGCGCGGAGTGGCGAACGGCGGTCGCCTTCGTCATCCTCGTGCTGGTGCTGCTGTTGCGCCCGCAGGGTCTTCTCGGGAGGGCACAGGCATGAGCGTGGAACTCGTCGCCTATGGCTGCTTCTTCCTGACCATGGCCCTCACCTACGCCATCATGTGCCTGGGGCTGAACCTTCAATGGGGGCAGACCGGCCTGTTCAACGTCGGCATTGCCGGTTTCGTTGCCGTCGGCGCCTATGTTTCGGCGCTGCTGACGACGCCCGACGTCGCCGATCGCCTGGGAGGCTTCGGCCTGCCGATGCCTCTCGGCTGGCTGGGCGGCTCCCTGTCGGCGGCGCTGATCGCCTATCTCGTCGGCCGGCTGACCATAAGGCTGCGGGCGGATTATCTGGCCATCGCCACCTTCGGCATCGCCGCCGCCGTGCAGCTTCTTGCGCTCAACCTCGAGCCCGTCACCGGCGGGCCGTTCGGCATCGGCTTCATTCCACGCCCCTTTGCCGGCCGGGCCGGCGACCCGCTTTTGTTCAGCGTTCTGAACCTCGCATTGGTGGCCGCCGTTGTGCTCCTTCTCTATATGGCATTGGAGCGCCTTGTCCGCAGTCCGTGGGGCCGTGTGCTGAGGGCTATCCGCGAGGACGAGCCGGCCGCCCTGGCGCTCGGCAAGAACGCAAACCGGTTCCGGTTGCAGGCCTTCGCCATCGGCGGCGGCATCATGGGGCTGGCCGGTGCCGTCCAGGCGCATTTCATAGGGTTCATCGCGCCGGAAAACTATCTGCCGATGCTGACCTTTCAGGTCTGGGCGATGCTCATCGTCGGCGGTTCCGGCAACAACCGCGGCGCCATTTTGGGCGCCGTGCTGGTGTGGGGCATCTGGGCGCTCTCCGCCGCCTTCATCTCCGCCACGTTCGAGCCCGGCCAGCAGGCGCGCGCCGCTTCGCTGCAGATTGCGCTGATCGGGGTGGCGATCTGCGCCGTCCTGTTGCTGAGGCCGCAGGGCGTACTCGGCGAGGCGCGCGTGGTGTCGCGGCACCTCCTCGAAGCCGTTGGAAGCCGAAAAATCCGCGTCGCCACCGACGCGCAACCTGTCAGACAGCCGCCGGAGTGAAACCATGAGCGACCAGACCCTTCTTGCGACCGGCCCGGAAACCGGCCGACTGTCCGACCGGCTGACCTTGCGCCGCCTCATCTGCGGCCTGTGGCAGGTGGCTGATCTGGAGAAGGACGGCGCGCCGCTTGATCCCGATGCGGCGGCCGATGCTCTTCAGGCTTATGCCGACGCCGGCTTCGACACCTTCGACATGGCCGACCATTACGGCAGCGCGGAGCTGATCACCGGCCGCCTGCTGTCCCGCTATCGCGACGATGCACGGCGGCCGCGCGCCTTCACCAAATGGTGCCCGGAACCCGGACCGATGACCGCCGAAGTGGTGCGCGCCGGGGTGATGGAGCGGCTTGCGCGGCTGGGGGTCGAGAAGGTCGATCTCCTGCAGTTCCACTGGTGGACCTTCGAGCACCCGGCCTGGCTCGATGCGCTGCACGAGATGACCCGCTTGCGCGAGGAGGGGCTGATCGGCGAGATCGGCGTCACCAATTTCGATGCGGCTCATCTGGCCGTCGCGCTGGCGGACGGCATTCCCCTCGTCAGCAACCAGGTTTCGTTTTCGCTGGTCGATCGACGCGCGGCGGGGCCGCTCTCGGACCTTTGCCGCGCGACGGGCGTCAGGCTCCTTGCCTACGGCACGCTGTGCGGGGGCTTTCTTTCGAACAGATGGCTCGGCAAGGAGGAGCCGGCAGAAATCCCCGACTGGAGCCGACAGAAATACAAGCGCTTCATAGACACGGCCGGCGGCTGGGAGGCCTTTCAGGGCATCCTTTCGGCCGCCGACCGGATCGCCAGGAAACACCGTGTGTCGATCTCCAACGTAGCGACGCGCTGGGTCCTGGAGCATGAATCCGTCGCGGCGGCGATCATCGGCGCCCGGCTCGGCGAGAGCGAACACCGCGCCGACAACCTGAAGATCTTCGATTTCGCATTCGACGCGGAAGACCATGAACGGCTGGAGGCGGCTTTCGCCGCAACACGGCCGGTGCCGGGCGATTGCGGCGACGAATACAGGCGGCCGCCTTACCTGACGGCCTCGGGCGATCTGAGCCATCATCTCCAGGCGATTCCCTCCGTCTTCACCGCCGAGCCGGTGCCCGGCCGCAAGAACCGGATGCGCGTTTCCTCAGGCAGCGTCTGGGAAGAATTAGCCGGCTATAGCCGTGCAATGCGCGTCGGTGATTCGATCCGTGTGTCAGGCACGACGGCCACGCATGGCAGTGACCGCTGCGTCGCCCCGGGCGATCCGGGCGCCCAGGCCACCTACATTCTCGACAAGATCGCCGCCGCGATCCGGGCGCTTGGCGGATCGATGGACGACGTGGTGCGCACGCGCATCTACCTGCGCGATGCGGCTCATTGGGAACCGGTGTCGCGGGTGCACGGCCGGGTGTTCGCGCAGATACGCCCGGCCAACACGCTGATCGAGGCCGGCAATCTGGTCGGCGAATACTTGGTCGAGATCGAGGCCGAGGCCGTCGTCGATTGAAGCGCCGTGCATCCGTCGAACGCACAAAGGGCGCTGCAAGTCTTTGAAGCTGCGTTTCAGATCGCGATGATTTTGGATTGAATCAATCCAAAATCATAAACGCGATCGATTCCAAAAATTAGAGCGGGATGCGGGCGGAAAACCGCTTCACACTTTTCCTCATCCCGCTCAGTCCGCGTCCAGAGTAGCGATGGTCTTCAGCGCGCCGTCGAGCATCGTTCCCTTCTCGTCCTTCAGCGCTGCCTCGCGCAGCCTGCGAAGCCAATCTGCCGCGTCGGGACGGCCTTCCAGCGGCTTCAGGCCGGACAGGACCCGGTCGAACTTGGAATGCGCCCGCACATGCGTGTCGCTGTAGCCCTTGATCAGGCGGCGGCAGTTCAGGATCTCGACCGCCAGCGCATAATCCTTCGGGGCCGTGGCCAGCGCCAGCGCATACCAGCGTTCCAGATGCGCCCGCTCCACCTGATGTCGCAGCAGCGAGCGGCGCCAGGGCCGCAGGGTTCCGATCAGCCAGAGAGAGCCGAAGCCCAGCAGGCTGTCGGTGCGAATGCGGCGGCCGCGGTTGATGCGCCGGTCGATCCACCCCGCCAGCGCCGGCCGTCCCTCGATGAAAAGTCCGAGGCGCGCCGGCAACGTCCCGCAGAGCTCCTCGACGCGCGGATGGAAAAACTCCGTCACCTGCAGGACATTCTCGCCGCCGACATTCATCTCCCTGCGAATGCGCAGGTCGCGCGCGGTGCGTGTTTTGAGGTCGGCGACACGCAGGATATCGTCGTAGCACATGGCGTTGGCCAGGTGCTTGGCAGCCGCGGTGGAAAGCGCATGCCCGTGTTCCTCGCCATCCAGTTTCAATGCCTGGTCGACCCGGTCCAGATACTCCGCGCCATAGACAGGATCCTGGTAGTCGACCACCTTGCGCAGGCCGGCAAGAACCATCGCGCGGACGGGTTCCGGGTAGGCGCCTGCACGAGCCGTCAGCGCATTCCATCGCGCAACGAGCCGCTCCGGACCCCGCACCGCAATGCCTTTCGGGGCGGCCGCCCCGGCAGCGACGGCGGCGCCTTCTGCTTCGGCACCCGCGGCAGCCCGCTCATAGGCCATGCCGAAGGCCGCCAGGCTGGCCTTCACGCCGCGGCCCGACGCCCGGATGGTCTCTTCGTAGCTCTCCCGCGGGAAAGGCAGGGCCCCCGAACCGGCCAGGGCGCCGAACAGGCTGGCGGAGATGACAGATCCTGCCTCGACCGCGATCTTCTCCATGTCGAAGGCGACGTAACGGCTCGCGGCCCGGCGGGCGCTTTCATGGACCGTTTCGGCATCGGCGCGGCCGTCCCCGGGTTCGATCTTCTCCGAGACGGCGGCGATGCGGTGAGACGAGGCGATGAGCGTGGTGCGATCCGGCGTCACGAAGCCGCGCATGACGGCGCGTCCGGCCTCCATCAGCTCGGCGGCGATCAGGATGTCCACATCGCCCTGGGCCGGGGAGAGCGCGAAAACCGGCCGGCGGCCCGTGTCGGGGCACATCTCGACATAGTAGATCGTCGCGCCGGTGCGCTGCGCGACACCGGCCACCGAGGTGGATTGCGCCAGATAGCCGTTGCGCTCCGCGACGTCGGTGATCCAGTTGGTCAGCACGCCGCCACCCTGCCCCCCGACCGCCAGCGCGGCGAGCTTGATGATCGTCTGGCCGCTGTGCCTGTTCTTGCCGTTCGTGACCATCACCGCTTTCTCAAGCCTCCGCGAAGATCAGGCGGCGCTTCTCACGGCGCCCCTGCAGGAAGCTGGTGATGCCGCGCCGCAGACCATTCATGAAACGGTCCCAACGGCCGGGATTGTGCACCACGTCGGCCCGGTAGAAGGACGGGCAGAGCACGGCGGCATCCGCCACCTCACCGCAATTGCCGCAGCCGACGCATGTGTGGTCGATCGCAGCCACCGGATCGTCGCGCAGCGGATCGTCCAGCGTCTTCACCGACAGCGAGGGACAGCCCGAAAGCCGCATGCAGGCGTGATCGCCCGTGCACACGTCCTCGTCGACCCCGAAGCGCGGCTTGACCACCCGTTCGCCACCGGCGATCGCCTTGGCGGTCAGCGGCTTCTCGCGCCGCTGCCGGTTCAGCATGCATTCCGACGAGGCGACGATCACCTTCGGCCCCTTCTCCTGCGTCGTCAGCGCCTCGCGCAGTGCCGCGCGCACCCGCGTGACGTCGTAGGTGCGATCGATGTGGCGCACCCATTTGACGCCCATGCCCTTCACCGCATCGGTGATCGGGTGCTTGGTGGACTTGGTGCGGTTTTCGGCGCGCGACGACAGGATGTCCTGTCCGCCGGTGGCGGCCGAATAGTAGTTGTCGACCACGACGATCACACCGTCGTTCTGGTTGAAGACGGCGTTGCCGATGGAGGAGGTGAGGCCGTTGTGCCAGAAGCCGCCGTCGCCGACGAAGGAGATCGAGCGCCGCTTGGCATTCGGCGCGTTGAAGGCCGAGGCCGAGGCAGGGCCGAGCCCGTAGCCCATGGTGGTGGCGCCGAGCTCGAAGGGCGGCATGATGGAGAACAGGTGGCAGCCGATATCCGAGGCGATGTGGTGAGGGCCGAGCTCCTGCTCTATCAGCTTGGTGGCGGCGAAGATCGGCCGCTCGGGGCATCCCGTGCAGAAGCCCGGCGGACGACCGGGCACCACCTTGGCGAGGTCGGCGGCAAGCGCGTTGTCGCCGGACGCGTTCGGCGCCAGAAACTGGGCGGAGAGAAGCTCAGGCGCATGGGCGCGCAGATAGGCGCTCAGCCCGTCGAGCATCACCTGGCCGGTATATTCGCCGGCCATCGGCAGCATCTCCTTGCCGAGGATGCGCGTGTCGAGCTCGGCCTTGTGCATCATTGCGGCGATGGCCTGCTCGAGATAGTTGGGCTGTCCCTCCTCGACGACCAGAACCGAATCCTTGTCTTCGCAAAAGGCGATGACCTCGTCCTCGACCAGCGGATAGACCGCGTTGAGCACATAGAGCGGCACATCCGTCTCGCCGTAGACGTCAGCCAGTCCCAGACGCTGCAGGGCACGGATCACCGCATTGTACATGCCGCCTTGCAGGATGATGCCAGCTTTCCCGGATGTCGGCCCGAAGAACTCGTTGATCTTGCGCGAGCGGATGAAATCCACCGCCGCCGGCATGCGCTTTTCCACTTTCTCCTTCTCGTGCAGGAAGGACGCGGGCGGCAGGACGATGCGGTTGGTGTCGCGACGCGGCGCCTCCAGGGCTTCCGCAACAGTCATGGTCGGGCGCTTGTTGTCCTTGGTCTCGAAGCTGCCGGTCACATGGCAGCTGCGGATGCGCACCATCAGCATGACCGGCGTGTTCGAGGCTTCCGACAGTTCGAAACCGTCCTCGACCGCCTTGACGATGGAGGGCAGGTTGGCGCGCGGATCGAGCAGCCAGACCTGGCTCTTCATGGCAAAGGGGTGGCTGCGCTCCTGCATGATGGAGGAGCCTTCGCCATAGTCTTCGCCAACGATGATGAGGGCGCCGCCGGTGACACCGCCGGAGGCGAGATTGGCCAGCGCGTCCGAGGCCACGTTGAGACCGACGGCCGACTTGAACGTGCAGGCGCCGCGGATGGGATAATGCACGGAAGCGGCGAGCATGGCCGTGGCCGTGGCCTCGGAGGCACTTGCCTCGAAATGCACGCCGAGCTCGCCGAGGATTTCCTGGGCGTCGGCCAGCACGTCCATCAGGTGGCTGATGGGCGCGCCCTGATACCCGCCGACATAGCCGACGCCGCATTGCAGAAGCGCCTTGGTGATGGCGAGAATCCCTTCTCCGTGGAAGGTTTCCCCCGCCCCGAAACGAAGCTTCTCCACCTCCTTCGCGAAAGAACGTTCAGCCATCAGGGGTCTCCCATTGCTCGCCTGTGCTCTTGAGCATCGGCCCGAAAACCGGAAAGCACGATGCGCAGATTCGAAGACTTACAGCGTCCTTTGTGCGTCCTAATGGGCGCACGGCGCTGTAAAGGCCGTGCCGCCGGCGGTTAGAAGTCATGCTTGCGGATGTTGCCGAGGATCTTCTGAAGCGTTCCGATGAAGGCCGCGTATTCCGCATCGTCGATTCCCTGGAACATCTGCTCAAAGGCCGCATGCATCGCCGGCCAGGCCCGGTTGAACTCTTCCCGGCCGCTGTCGGTCAGGAAGATCTTGCGGGCACGACTGTCGTCCTGGCAGGCCTCACGCCGGACAAGCCCCTGTGCTTCCAGTGCATCGAGCGTCCGGCTCATCGTCGATTGCTCGATGACGGTGTAGACCGACAGTTCGTTGATCGTCATGCCGTCGCCGACGGCAAGCACCGCCAAAGCGCGCACCTGCGGAACCGTCAGCTCCTGCTTGCGCAAGTCGAGCCGCAGGCTGGCGTTGTAGCGCCCCATGATCCGGTTCATCAGATAGGGCGCGAATTGTTGCAGGCCGATCTGCCCCAGCGTCGCGATGCGCAGAGTCTTGTTGTCGGAACGCTGATCCATCAAACTGTTACCGCTCGCTTCGTTGTTCGCCGTGCCATGGCAGGTTTAATTCCTTGCCACCAGCGCCAGAACGCGACAGGGGCTGCCGGTGCCGTGCTCGATCTTGAGCGGGGCAGCGATCAGGATCGCGCCTTTCGGCGGCAGCTTGTCGAGATTCGCCAGGCTGGCGAGGCCGTATCGATTGGCCTGGTGCATCAGGTTGTGGGCCGGGAAGGGCGGCTCCATGCCGCCGGCCTGGCCGGCATCGGTGCCGATCGTCTCGCTGCCCCAGCCGACGATCCCCTTGTCGATCAGATAGCGGATCGCCTCCGGCGTCGGTCCTGGAGAATGCGGGCCGTTCTCGTCGGCATTCAGGAAATCCGCCTCGGAGCCGTTGCGCTTGTACCAATCGCTGCGCAGCACGACCCACTCACCCGCCTCGATCTCGCCATGCTCGGCTTCCCACGCCTCGATGTGGTCCACCGTCAGGAGAAAATCGTTGTTCTCGGCCACTTCCCGCGAGCAATCGATCACATTGACCGGCGCGACGAAGTTCTGCGGGGCAATGGTGTCCGTCGCCCCGTCGGGAAAGTCGCGCCCGGTGATCCAGTGGATCGGTGCATCAAAATGCGTTCCCGAGTGCTCGCCGAGCTTGAGCCAGTTCCAGGCCCACCAGGGACCCTTGTCGTCATACTCGGAGATCTTGTGTATTTCGATCTTCGGCGTATCGACCGCCAGCTCCGGCGGCAGCTTGAGAAGCGGCGTGTTGGGGCCGAGCACCGCGGAAAGATCAACCACTTCGATCTTGCCGGAAAGCAGGTCACCGGCGAATTGAGCAAGGACGGACTGACTCATCTTTTCTCCTCCCAGGTCGGCATGGACGCAACGGACGCCACGCTTCTTTGCTGTCAGCCTAAAAGGAAATGAATGCATATGCAATTATCTTTGTGAGCGTGCCGTTTTGGCCGCATGCACAAGGGTGCACATGCCTCGGTCCTGAAGTGCGCGTTTTCCCATCGGTGGCCTTAATCAGCTGGCCGCGTAAAACAATATGCAGATGAATAAAACCGGAAGCCAGCGAGAACATCCGTACGAATGGATGAACGGATGAACAAGCCTTCTCTCCTCGTCCGAAAGCCCTTCGCCCAACGGGTGGATGCCCGGTCGGTTTTCCTGTGATATTGAGCACCTATGGCTCAGAAGAAAGCACACGAAGTCGAGCGATGGCTGGCCCGGCCCGAGGCAACCTATCGCATTGTCCTGATTTACGGTCCCGACCGCGGTCTGGTCAGCGAGCGTGCCCGGCGCTTTGCCGAAGGCACCGGACTGCCACTCGACGATCCCTTCACGGTGGTGCGTCTGGACGCCGGCGAGGTGGAGCAGCAGCCGGGCCGCCTGGCCGACGAGGCACAGACGGTCCCGATGTTCTCCAGTCAGCGTCTGATCTGGGTGAAGGGCGGCGCCAATCAGAAGGCGCTCGTCGCGGATATCACCGCGCTGATCGCCGCTCCGCCGGCCGATTGCGTCGTGCTGATCGAGGCCGGCGATCTGCGCAAGGGATCGGCGCTCCGGGCCGCCGTCGAGCGCGGCGATGGGGCCATGGCATTGCCCTGCTATGCCGATGACGGCCGCGGCATCGATGCCGTGATCGACGAGGCGCTCGGCGCCGCAGGCCTCGCCCTCGCTCTCGATGCGCGGCGGGCCCTGAAGGCCAATCTCGGCGGTGACCGGCTGGCAACGCGCGGCGAGCTGGAAAAGCTCGCTCTCTATTGTGCGGGCAAGGGCGAGGTCACGGTCGAGGACATCCGCCTGCTGACCGGCGATGTCGCCGGGCTCAGCGCCGATGAAACGGTGGATGCCGTGCTCACCGGACAGTTCAAGGAGTTCGACAACACGTTCGGGCGCTTTCTGTCGGCGGGAAACCCGCCCTTTCTCATACTCTCGGCGACGCTGCGGCAGGTTCACGCCCTGCAGGTCCTGCGGCGCGCGATGGATGCCAACGGCCAATCCGCCAGCGCCGCGGTGGCCTCGGCGCGCCCGCCGGTCTTCTTCTCGCGCCGCAAGACCGTCGAGACGGCGCTGACGCGCTGGAGCGCTGCGGCGCTGCAAGGCGCCGCCGACCGGCTTCAGGCGGCAATCCTGCGGACCCGCCGAACACCGGCTCTGGCCATCCCGATCGCCAGGCAAGCCTTGATGGCGCTTGCCGTCGAGGGCGCCCGCGGACGGCGATAGAGCGCGGCGCCTCCGCGACACAATGGTTCGAACGCCATCTGCATCAATCCAGTGCGTGGTTCGACAAGACCAGCATGACCGAAACCGTCATGTCTCGACACAAGGGACGTCCGTCTTCTCGCGTTTCTGCATTAAGGGCAGTCGGATGAATCCACCTGGCGCAGGGGCGCGATTAACCCGTTGCTAACCATAAATCGGCATCGGCACGCTTTCGCGCGCCGGCAGGATCACTGCTTCAGAAGCCGGCAGAGTTCGTCCAGTTGCTCCAGGCTGCGGTAGGCGATGCGCACCTCGCCGCCACGTTCCTTGTGGTTGATCACCACCTTCAAGCCGGTCTGGTCGCTCAACAGTTTCTGCAGCGCCAGCGTGTCGGCGTCCTTTTCCTTGCGTTCGGGACGCGAAGGGTCCTCCGAGCGGGCGGGGGCGCTGGCCAGCGCTTCCGCTTGGCGAACGGACAATCCTTCTTCGATGATGCGCCGGGCAAGGCCCACGGGATCTTCCGCCGTCACCAGCGTGCGCGCATGGCCCGCAGACAGCGAGCCGTCGGTGATCAGGTCGCCGATGGCGTCCGGCAGTTTCAGCAGGCGCAGCGTGTTTGCCACATGGCTGCGGCTTTTGCCGATCACCTGACCAAGATCGGCCTGGGTGTAGCTGTGTTCATCGATCAACTGCTGATAACCGCGCGCCTCCTCGAGGGCGTTGAGATCGGAGCGCTGGACGTTCTCGATGATGGCGAGTTCCAGGGCGGCCTTGTCGTCCACCTCCCGCAGGATCACCGGAATCTCGGTCAGCCCGGCCCGTTGTGCCGCACGCCAGCGCCGTTCGCCGGCAATGATCTCGAAGCGCCCCGGCGCGCCGCCCGACCGCACCACCACCGGCTGGACGATGCCGTGCTCGCGGATCGACTGGGCCAGATCGGCCAGATCTCCCTCCACGAATTGGCGGCGCGGATTGCGCGGGTTCGGTGAAACAAACTCGATCGGCACCGATCGGTCGGCCCGCACGGTCTCCTGCCGGACCGTTTCCGGCTTGTCCATCTCGCCGATCAGTGCGGCAAGACCGCGCCCAAGGCGTTTGCGCGAGGGATCTTCGTTCATGTCACAACACCATCAAGCATCAAACTGACAAACTTTCAAACGTCCGGGCAGCAATCAACGTCTACGCCGCCCGCAACCGCCTCTCGCGCCGAATCACCTCCGATGCGAGTTGCAGATAGGCTTGGCTTCCCGAGCATTTCAGGTCGTAAAGGATCGCCGGCTTGCCATAGGAGGGCGCTTCCGAAACCCGCACATTGCGCGGAATGATCGTGTCGTAAACCGTCTCGCCCATATGCGCGCGGACATCCTCAACCACCTGATTTGCCAGGTTGTTTCGACGATCGAACATGGTCAGAACGATGCCCTGGATGCCGAGCTTCGGATTGATCGAGCCGCGCACCTGTTCGACGGTTTCGAGCAACTGGCTGAGGCCTTCCAGCGCGAAGAACTCGCACTGCAGGGGCACGAGGATGGAATCCGCCGCGGCCATGGCGTTCAGCGTCAGCAGATTGAGCGACGGCGGGCAGTCGACCAGCACATAGGAATAGGGGAAACCGCCATCGCGCAAGGCGTTCCGCAATTTCAGAACGCGATCGGGAGCGCTGGAGATCTCCATCTCGATGCCGAGAAGATCGAGCGTCGATGCCACCACGGACAGGCCGGGCACGGCCGTTTCCATTGCCGCTTCCAAAAGGCTCGCACGGCCGGTCAGGACGTCGTAGGAAGACACATGGCGGGCCTGGCGATCGATGCCCAGTCCCGTGCTGGCATTACCCTGCGGATCCAGATCGATCACCAGGACATTCTCGCCGATCGCCGCCAGGGCAGTGGCAAGATTGATGGCGGTGGTGGTCTTGCCGACCCCGCCTTTCTGGTTTGCCACGGTGATGATTCGCGTGCCGCTTTTCATCGCTGCTGTCCCGATAAAACCTCTATCGTTCAAGGCGTTCGCGGCGTCCCGCCGGGCTTGAGCCGGACGGGATTGCTGACTTCCAGGATCACGGCAGCCGCATCAACCTTGTCCTTGTGTTCTATCAGATCGAAGCGCCACGCGTTACCGCTTTCTTGAACTTCCCGCCGGTAATCCCGGCCTTTGTGGAACAGGCCATGCGCGCCGGCCTGGAGCCAGGGAGCGGTAAGCTCCAGCAGCAACGGCAACGGTGCCAGCGCCCTTGCCGTGACGATGTGTGGCGTTTCGACCCGTTCGTAGCAGTCCTCGATTCGCCTGGCGTGGACACGTGGCGTCACCCCGACCTCATTGAGTGCGGAGACCAGAAAGGCCGCTTTCTTGCGGTTGCTTTCGATCAGATCCACCCGCGCCCCCGGATGTTCGGCCATCAGAATCGTCACGATCGCTCCCGGAAACCCTCCGCCCGATCCCACATCCAGCCAGCGGCGCGCCGATGGCGCGAGCCGGATCAACTGCGCGCTATCGAGGATGTGGCGCTCCCAGAGTGCTTCCAGAGTGGAGGGCGCAGCGAGGTTTATTTTCGCCGCCCACCGCAGAAAAACCGATTCGAACGCCACGAGACGCTCGAATGTTTCACGTGAAACCGGGCCGGCGACGTCTTGAAGCTGCGAAAAACGCGCCTCGCTCACGCGGCGCCCCGTTGGTGCTCGACCTGCCGGATGGTGGCGATGATCAGCGCGAGCGCCGCCGGGGTCATCCCGTCGATCTTCTGCGCTTCGGCAATGGTGCGCGGGCGACGCGCACTCAGCTTCTGCTTGAGTTCGTTGGAAAGACCCGGAACACAGGAGAAATCGATTGCGCTCGGTATGGCCCGGGCCTCCTCTCGGCGCAACGCGATCGCATCGCTCGACTGGCGCTCCAGATAGACCGCGTAGCGCGCCTCCGTCTCGATCTTCTCGGCCACGTCCGGAGGGATGTCGCGCAGCTCCGGCCAGATGCCGTGCAGGCGGGACAGATCGACCTCCGGATAGGAGAGGAGATCATAGGCCGTTCGGCGAACACCGTCGCGGTTGAGAAGGATGCCGTGCCGGGAGGCTTCGTTCGGGCTGATGGAACGGCTCCGAATCAGTTCTCGCGCAGAGGAAAGCGCGTCCTCCAGAGCCCGAAACCTCGACTGCCGCTCGACAGAGGCGATCCCCAGCCGGATGGCCAACGGCGTCAGTCGGGCATCGGCATTGTCGGCCCGCAGCGAGAGTCGGTATTCGGCGCGCGAGGTGAACATGCGATAGGGCTCGCTGACGCCGCGGGTCACCAGATCGTCCACCAAAACTCCGATATAGGCGTCGGCGCGGCTCAAGACGAAGGCGTCGCCACCGGACGCGGCCCGCGCAGCGTTGATCCCCGCCAGTATTCCCTGTGCGGCGGCTTCCTCATAGCCGGTCGTCCCGTTGATCTGACCGGCCAGGAACAAGCCCTTGACCGCGCGCGTCTCCAGAGACGGCTCGAGCTCGCGCGGATCGACATGGTCGTATTCGATGGCGTAGCCGGGCTGCAGGACGCGCGCATGCTCCAGGCCGGGAATCGTCTTGAGCAGGGCTTCCTGGGCGTCCTCGGGCAGGGAGGTCGAGATGCCGTTGGGATAGACGGTGTGATCGTCCAGCCCCTCCGGCTCAAGAAAGATCTGATGTCCCTCACGGTCGCCGAACTTGACGATCTTGTCCTCGATCGACGGACAGTAGCGCGGGCCGATGCCGTCGATCGCTCCGGAATACATCGCCGAGCGATGCAGATTGGCGCGAATGACGTCATGCGTCGCACCGGTTGTGCGTGTGATTCCACATTCGATCTGCGGGTTGAGGATGCGGTCCGTCAAAAGGGAGAACGGCGTCGGATCGTCATCCGCGGCCTGCCGGTCCAGCCCCGACCAATCGATGGTTCGCCCGTCCAGGCGGGGCGGGGTTCCCGTCTTCAAACGCCCCAGCTTGAAGCCCGCCTGTTCCATGGACTGCGAAAGGCGAACAGCAGCCTGCTCGTTCATCCGCCCGGCAGGGAACCGTTTCTCGCCGATGTGAATCAGGCCGCGCAGAAAGGTGCCCGTGGTGAGAACGATGGCGCCGCAGCTCAGGCGCCGTTCACCCGAAACCACGACGCCGGTCACACGACCGGAAACGATCGACAGCTCGAGCGCCTCGCCTTCCACGACATGCAGATTGTCCTGCGCGCGGATCGCCGCCTGCACAGCCTCGCGGTAAAGCCGGCGATCGGCCTGCGTGCGCGGACCACGGACAGCCGGGCCTTTGCGCCGATTGAGCAGGCGGAACTGAATGCCACCGGCGTCGGCGGCGCGACCCATGATGCCGTCAAGAGCATCGACTTCCCGCACCAGATGCCCTTTTCCAAGACCGCCGATGGCGGGATTGCAGGACATCGCGCCGACCGTGTCGAATCGAAGCGTGACCAGTGCGGTGCGCGCGCCGGCCCGCGCCGCAGCCGCGGCCGCCTCGCACCCGGCATGCCCCCCACCGATCACCACGACATCGAATTGTTCTGCCATCTCTCTGCCTTGAGTCCCACATCGTTCGGTCCGCACGACCATTGCCGCTGCGTTCGAATGCAGGGACACATGTCCTCTTCTTCTCTTCGCGTCAAGAACCCATGCGTCATGCCGTTTCACGTGAAACAATCTTTCGCCGATAGGTCTCGACCCTGAAAGGGTTTCACGTGAATCGGTACCTGCCATTCGGTCATTGTTTCACGTGAGTCATCGCCCGATCCGGTCTTGCGTGTTTTACGTGAGTCATTTCCCGATGCAGAATTGGGAAAAGATCGTGTCGAGCAGATCCTCCACATCGATCGCGCCGGCGATCCGCCCGAGGGCATCCGCCGAAAGGCGCAGTTCTTCCGCCCGCAGCTCGAGATCGGCCGAGACCATCGTCACCGCCCTGTCGGCATGCCTGGTGGCTTCGCCGATCAGCCGGACATGCCGTTCGCGAAACGGCAGAAGGTCGGAAGCGCGGCGCGCCGTGGAGGCGGTGATTTGCCCGATCCGATCGAAGAGGGTGTCGAGGCCCGCACCTGTCAGGGCTGAAATCTCGACGTCGTATCCGGTTGAAGCGCTCGGATGGGCGAGGAGGTCGCATTTGTTGGCGACACGCAGCGCCGGAATCCCCTCCGGCGGCTCAATCTTCTGCGGTCGCGTCGCATCTTCCAGAATCAGAACGAGATCGGCCTCGCGGGCGTGTTCCAGCGCTCGTTCGATGCCGAGCGCTTCGACGCGACCGGGATCGGTCCGGATTCCTGCCGTATCGCTGACGATCACCTTGGCGCCGCCAATGTCCAGCGCCACCTCCAGCACATCGCGCGTGGTGCCGGGTTCATCGGTGACGATGGCTACGTCCCGCCGTGCCATGGCATTCAGGAGGCTGGATTTTCCCGCATTGGGTGCCCCGAGTATGACGACGCGGAATCCGTTCCGGATGATCTCGGCGTCGCGAAAGCCGGAGGCATGTGCGCGCATGGCGCGGCAGAGTTGGGCGACATCCTGCCAAACGCCCTCGGCCACCGACCCTGGAACATCCTCCTCGTCGGAAAAGTCGAGCTCGGCCTCGATCATGGCGCGGGCGCGGATCAGTCGCTGCCGCCATTCGGCGTAAAGTGCCCTGTGCCTCTCGTCCCCATTGGCGAGAGCGAAGCGACGCTGCGCCTCGGTTTCAGCCGATATGAGATCGGCCAGGGCCTCGGCCCCGGTGAGATCGATCTTCCCGTTGAGGAACGCACGCCGGGTGAATTCCCCCGCCTCCGCCGGACGAAAATCCTCGCGCTCGCCAAGCGCCCGGAACACCGCCCTGACCACCGCCGGCCCGCCATGCAGATGCAGTTCCGCGCAATCCTCACCCGTGAAACTGTTCGGTGCCGGGAAAAACAGAAGCAGGCCGCAGTCGAGCAGGTTTCCATCCTTGCCGCGCAGCGACGCCAGGGTGGCCCTGCGTGCCTCGGGAACAGCACCGCTCAGATCGGCGATCGCTTCCCGGACCTGCGGGCCGGACACGCGGACAATCGCCACCCCCGAAGGAAGACTGCCGCTGGAGATGGCAAAGATCGTTTCACGCATTCGGATTTGCCCTGTCTCGTAAAGCGCCGTACCGTGTGATGGCGCGCTTCAACGCTTCACCCTATCAAAGGCCTGACGCCGTGCTTGCAGCCGAAAACCTCCTTGCCGAAGAGACCAGCCCTTATCTGTTGCAGCATAAGGACAATCCCGTGCACTGGCGGCCCTGGTCGCAAGCGGCCCTGAACGAAGCGAGGGCGCTGGACCGTCCCATCCTCCTGTCGATCGGCTATGCGGCCTGCCACTGGTGCCATGTCATGGCGCATGAGTCCTTCGAGAACGAAGCGGTCGCTGCCGTCATGAACCGACTCTTCGTGAATATCAAGGTCGACCGCGAGGAGCGTCCAGAGATCGACCAGATCTACATGGCGGCGCTATCGGCGACCGGTGAGCAGGGTGGATGGCCGCTGACCATGTTCCTGAGCCCGGATGGAAAGCCCTTCTGGGGCGGAACCTATTTTCCCCCGGCCCAGCGCTTCGGCCGGCCCGGCTTCGTGCAGGTCCTGGAGGCCGTTCACGCCGCCTGGCGCGACAAGAGGGACGAACTTTCCACGAGCGCCGAACGGCTGCACGCGCATGTCGGAGCGCGCCTGGCGCCGGCGCCGGCGGAAGGCGAGGACCCCCGGCTGTTGCTGAAGGAACTGGCCGGCCGCATCCATGGCATGATCGATCAGGAAATGGGTGGTCTGGGCGGTGCCCCCAAATTTCCGAACGCCCCGTTCCTGAACGTTCTCTGGCTGAGCTGGCTGCAGGACGGCAACACCGCGCATCGCGACGACGTGCTCCTCAGCCTGCGCCGCATGCTGTCCGGCGGGATCTACGACCATGTCGGGGGCGGATTGGCGCGCTATGCCACGGATGCCGAATGGCTCGTGCCGCATTTCGAGAAGATGCTCTGCGACAACGCACAACTCCTCCAGTTGCTTTGTCAGGCATTTTCCGCCACCGGCGACGCGTTGTTCCGCATCCGAATCGAGGAGACCGCCGGCTGGCTGTTGCGCGAGATGCGAACCGAGGGTGGAGCCTTTGCCGCAAGCCTTGACGCCGACACCGAGGGCGAGGAAGGCCGGACGTATCTGTGGACCGAGGAAGAGATCCGGACCCATCTCGGCGACGATGCCGGGTCGTTCTTCGAGGCCTACCAGCTGGCTTCGCCTGACAACTGGCACGGTGCGCCGATCCTGCATCGCCTTTCCCAACCGGAATTTCTCGGCCCCGCGCGCGAAGAGAGCCTGCGGGAACAGCTCGATCTTTTGCTTGATGTGCGCAATTTGCGGGCGCAGCCGAACCGGGATGATAAGGTCCTGGTCGACTGGAACGGCCTGACGATCGCGGCGCTGGCCGAGTGCGGGCGCCTCTTGCAACGGCCGGACTGGATCGCAGCTGCACAAGACGCATTTCGTTTCGTCTGCGAATCGATGGCGGATGGCCGTTTGCCGCACAGCGTGCGGGCCGGACGAAAGCTCTTTCCTGCCGTCTTGAGCGACTACGGTGCCATGATATCCGCCGCGATCGCGCTCTATCAGGCCACCTGGCACCGCTCGCTGCTGAAGCAGGCCAGGGATTGGATGGATGCGGTTCAGACCTGGTATGGCGACGCCGACCTGAGCGGCTTCTATCTGACGGCCTCCGATGCCGGCGACGTTCCCTTGCGGATCCGTGGCGACGTTGATGAAGCGACGCCTTCCGCGACTAGCCAGATCTTGGAAGCGATCACCGCTTTGTCCCTTTTGTCCGATGACGCGGCACTTTCCGAGCGCCTGCCCGTCATCGTCGAAGCTTCGCTCGGCCGCGCCCGATCCCAGGCCTATGGGCAGGCCGGCATCGTCTATGCAGCCAGCCTCGCGTCGCAGCCCCTGAAGCTCGTCATGGTGGAGGAAACGGAGGCATCAAAGTTTGTTCCGGTGGCGAATCGAGCAAGCGATCCGAGGAGGTCCGACCTGATTCTACCTGTCGGTCCCGGTTCGCACACGCTGCCGGGAGGCGCCGTCATCGATACCGGTGAGGCGGCTGCCTATCTGTGCATCGGTCAAACCTGCCTTCCGCCCATAAAAGAACCCGCTGAGTTGCAGCGGGTCCTTGGCAATCCGGTCGCTTCGTCGTGATCTATGGTTAATGAAGCCTGACCACGAACGATAGCCTCATGTGTTCATCGAATCGAAGAATTCCGAATTCGACTTGGTCTGCTTGAGTTTGTCGTTGAGGAACTCGATTGCGTCGGTCGTGCCCATCGGGGCCAGGATACGGCGTAGGACGAAGATCTTCTGCAGATCCTGGCGTGGGATGAGCAGGTCTTCCTTGCGCGTGCCCGACTTGAGAATGTCGATCGCCGGGAAGATACGCTTGTCCGCGACCTTGCGGTCGAGCACGATTTCCGAGTTGCCCGTGCCCTTGAACTCTTCGAAGATGACCTCGTCCATGCGGCTGCCAGTGTCGATCAGAGCCGTGGCGATGATGGTCAGCGAACCGCCTTCCTCAATGTTGCGGGCGGCGCCGAAGAAGCGCTTCGGGCGCTGCAGCGCATTGGCGTCCACGCCGCCCGTCAGCACCTTGCCGGAAGACGGGACAACGGTGTTGTAGGCGCGGCCGAGGCGCGTGATGGAATCGAGCAGGATGACGACGTCGCGTCCATGCTCGACCAGCCGCTTGGCCTTCTCGATGACCATCTCGGCGACCTGCACGTGGCGCGAAGCCGGCTCGTCGAAGGTCGAGGAGATGACCTCGCCCTTCACCGAGCGCTGCATGTCGGTCACTTCCTCGGGACGCTCGTCGATCAGAAGGACGATCAGGAAGCATTCCGGGTGATTCGACGTGATGGAGTGCGCGATGTTCTGCAGCAGCACGGTCTTACCCGTGCGCGGCGGCGCGACGATCAAACCGCGCTGGCCCTTGCCGAGCGGCGCCACCAGATCGATCACGCGCGCCGACAGGTCTTTCGTCGTCGGGTTCTCGATCTCCATGTTCAGCCGCTCGTCGGGATACAGGGGCGTGAGGTTGTCGAAGTGGATCTTGTGGCGGATCTTCTCCGGATCCTCGAAATTGATCGTGTTGACCTTCAGAAGGGCAAAATACCGCTCGCCTTCCTTCGGGCTGCGGATCGGACCCTCGACGGTGTCGCCGGTCTTCAGCGAAAAGCGGCGGATCTGCGAAGGCGATATGTAGATGTCGTCTGGGCCCGGCAGATAGTTGGCGGTGGCGGAGCGCAGGAAACCGAAGCCGTCCTGCAGAACCTCGACGACGCCTTCGCCGATGATTTCGATATCCTGGGTGGAGAGCTTCTTCAGAATCGCGAACATCAGCTCCTGCTTGCGCATGATGCTGGCGTTCTCGACCTCGAGCGATTCGGCGAACGCGATGAGATCGGTCGGCGATTTGCTTTTGAGCTCTTGGAGTTTCATTTCCTGCATGTGGCGGACTCTGGAAAGGCGAACGAAAGATGGAGATATGGCGGATATGGTGCCGGCCGGCTTCACTCGGAACGGAAGAGATTCGTGGAACCGGGCAAAAAGGAAGGAACCGACTCTTATCGCTGTCCCGGCCAAACGGCAAGATGGCTTCACCGGTTCCGCATTCGAAGGCGGTTTCTCAATCCACTATCAGAAGGGTTTGACGATAACAAGGACAACGATGACGATCATCAATAAGGTCGGCACCTCGTTCATTATACGCCAATGACGCGCCGGCCTGGTGTTCGCGTCAGCCGCGAAGCGTCGGACGGACGCCGAGAAATAACCGTGCACCCCGGACATGGCGACAACGAGGGCGATCTTGGCGTGCAGCCAGCCGCCCTGGAAGGAAAAGCCCTTCCAGGCAAGCCAAAGGCCGAACACCCAGGTCACCATCATCGCGGGGTTGATGATGAGCCGTAGCAGGCGGCCTTCCATCACCTTGAAGGTTTCCGATTGCGGCGAGCCGGGCTCGGCTTCGGCGTGATAGACGAAGAGGCGCGGCAGGTAGAGCATGCCCGCCATCCACGATATCACGGCGATCACATGGACAGCCTTGGCCCACAGGTAGAAGCCTTCCGGATCGACAACGAACAGCACCGCGGTCAGACCGGCGAAGATCGCCAGGGCCACGATCGCCCGAATTGCGGCCTTGCGGCCGCCCGTTTCCTGTCCGGTGGTCATCAGACGCTCTCTCTGATCCGTTTCAGCATCAGCTCCACATGGGCGACCGGCGTGTCGGGCGTGATGCCATGGCCGAGGTTGAAGATGAACGGACCGTGCCGCAACGCCTCAATGATGGCGTCGACGCCCTCCACAAGCCCGTCGCCGCCGACGATCAGCCGAAGCGGGTCGAGATTGCCCTGAACAGCCCCCTCCGCCTGGAGGCGCCGGGCCGTGCCCAGCGGCACCGTCCAGTCGAGGCCGAGCGCGGTCACGCCGGTCTGCCTGCGATAGCCCGCATAATTCGCTCCGGCCCCCTTCGGAAATCCGATGATCGGCACCTGCGGATGGATCTCGCGCACCCGGGCGACCATTCGCGCAACGGGCCTTGCACACCAGCGGTCAAAGGACATCTCGTCGAGCACGCCCGCCCAGGAATCGAAGATCTGCACAGCGTCGGCACCGGCATCGATCTGGCGAACGAGATAATCGGCGGAAACGTCGGCCAGGTGATCGATCAGGCCGGCAAAGGCGTCGGGCTCGCGCAGGGCGAACAGCCTCGCCGGCGCCTGGTCGGGCGTTCCGTGTCCGGCGATCATGTAGGTTGCGACGGTCCAGGGCGCGCCGCAGAAGCCGAGCAGCGTCGTCTCCTCGGGGAGCTCCTTCCGCAGCCGCCGCACCGTCTCGTAGACCGGCGACAGGTGATCGTGGAAACCGGCGTCGTCGAGCTTGGCGATGCCGGCCGCGTCGATCGGCGTCATCAGCGGTCCCCGGCCCTCCTCGAAGCGCAGGTCGCGGCCGAGCGCGTGCGGCACGACGAGGATGTCGGAAAAGAGGATGGAGGCGTCAAAGCCGAAGCGCCGGATTGGCTGTAGCGTCACCTCGACCGCCAGATCCGGGTTGTAGCACAGGTCGAGAAAGCTTCCGGCCCGTTTCCTGGTTTCCCTGTATTCGGGCAGATACCGTCCCGCTTGCCGCATCATCCATGCCGGAGGCGGAAAAACGGTTTCGCCCTTCAGCACGTCGAGGATTTTTCGTTGCCCCATGCGGTCGTTCCACAGCCAGGATTAAAAGATGAGTCCGAATTGAAGATTCTTCTGATTCTATGACTCTGTTTGTAACGTGGATTCAATTCTGTCCACGAAAAGCCACGGCCACCGGCCGGTCGAATTGCCGCGCCCGATCGTCATCCCCATATGGAGAAGACCGGGGATTGTCCAGAATCATCGATGCTTTTCAGGCGTTTGATCCGTCTAGTGGGACCTTGCTACTTGTGCATGTGGCAAAGGCAAATTTGAATTGTCGGATGTTCTCCACATGGGGGCTTCTGATTTCACGCCACCGCGAACTGTGGATGAAGCGGCGTGTTTTCAAGAGGCGGAGCCTCGCCATCCGCCGCCTCGGAGGTTATCAACATGCATCCACATGGTCGGGCAGAAAACCGTGCAACAACCGCAGCGCTTCTTCCATCTTCACATGATTTCTGATGCGACTGGCGAGACTCTCCTGGCCGCCGGTCGCGCTGCGGCGGCGCAATACAAGGACGCGCGGGCCGTCGAGCACATCTACCCCCTGATTCGGAACGAGAAGCAGCTTGCCAGGGTTCTCGACGAGGTGGAGAACGAGCCCGGCATCGTGCTCTACACCGTGGTCGACCAGAACCTGGCGCGCCGTATCGATGAAAGCTGCGCGGCGCTCGGGTTGCCGTGCGTTTCCGTCCTGGAGCCCGTGCTGATGGTGTTCCAGTCCTATCTCGGCACGCCGGCCGGTCGTCGGATGGGTGCGCAGCACGTGCTCGACGCGCAATATTTCCGGCGCATCGAAGCGCTCAATTTCACGATGGATCATGACGACGGCCAGTTGCCTCTCGATATCGAGGAGGCCGACGTGATCCTCGTCGGGATTTCGCGGACGTCGAAGACGCCGACCAGCATCTATCTCGCCAACCGCGGCGTGAAGGCGGCCAATGTGCCGATCGTGCTCGACATGGCCCTGCCGGAAGAGCTCTCCCGGGCGAAGCGGCCGCTGATTGTCGGTCTGGTCGCCTCGGCCGAGCGCATCTCGCAGATCCGGCAGAACCGCGTGCTCGGTTCCGTCAACGAGGATGATTTCAACCCCTATACGGATCGTGCGACCATCGCGCGGGAGATCGCCTATGCGCGGCAGATCTGTGCACGGCACGGATGGCCCGTCATCGACGTGACGCGCCGCTCGATTGAAGAGACGGCGGCCGCGATCCTTGCCTTGCACGCCAAATCACGCGAAATCAGGGAAATCTGACATGACGGAGAAAATCGACCTCCTGCTCGCTTCCGGAAGTGTCTTCCGTCGGCAGCTGCTCGAGAATGCCGGCCTGGATTTCCGTGTCGAGCGGTCGACCATCGACGAGCGCGCCGTGGAAAAAACGCTGGAAGACAGCAACGCCGACCCCGAAACCGTTGCCGAGGTGCTCGCCCAGGCGAAGGCGGTGGAGGTTTCGGAGCGTTTTCCCGAAGCGCTGGTGATCGGCGCCGATCAGACGCTTTCGCTTGGCGACGAGGTGTTTCACAAGCCGGCCGACATGGAAAGCGCGCGGCGTCATCTCTTGAAGCTCTCCGGTCGCACCCACCAGCTCAACAGCGCCGTGGTGCTGGCACGCGGTGGCGACGTCATCTGGTCGCATGTCGGCATCGCCCGCCTGACCATGCGCGAGCTCGACCCGGCCTTCATCGGCCGCCACCTGTCGAAGGTCGGCGAAAAGGCGCTGTCGAGCGTCGGCGCCTATCAGATCGAGGGCGAAGGCATCCAGTTGTTCGAAAAGATCGAAGGCGACACCTTCACCATCGTCGGGTTGCCGCTTCTGCCGCTGCTTCAGGAATTGCGCGATCTCGGGGCCATCGATGGCTGAAATTCATGCTTTCGTCTGCGGGCATCCGATCGCCCATTCGCGGTCCCCGATCATCCACCGCCATTGGCTCGCCGAGCATGGGATAAAGGGCAGCTACGAGCGCATCGATGTCGCACCGCTCGATTTCCCGGCTTTTCTCGAAGGTCTTGCCGGTCGCGGGTTCGCCGGCGGCAATGTCACCCTGCCGCACAAGGAAGCGGCATATCGCCTGGTCGCGCGACGTGACGAGGCGGCCGAGGCGATCGGTGCGGTGAACACGCTCTGGTTCGAGGATGGGAGGCTCTGTGGCGGCAACACCGACACCTATGGCTATGCCGCCCATCTCGACGCGACCGCGCCTGCCTGGCGACAGGGCGAAACGGCCATGGTCCTGGGTGCCGGCGGTGCCGCCCGGGCCGTCATCCACGCCCTGCTCAAGGTGGGTTACAAGACCGTTCGTATCGTCAACCGCACGATCGGGCGCGCCGAGGACCTGGCGGCGATCTTCGCGGGCGGTGCGAGCGCCCATGGCTGGGAGGAGATCCCCGCTCTGCTCGCGACAGCCGATCTTCTCGTCAACACGAGCGCGCTCGGCATGAGCGGAAAACCGCCGCTCAAGATCGCGCTCGATCCGTTGCCCGACCATGCCATCGTCAGCGACATCGTCTACACGCCGCTCAAGACCGATCTTCTGGCATCGGCAGAGGCTCGCGGGCTGGTCGGTGTCGACGGGCTGGGAATGCTCCTGCATCAGGCCGTTCCGGGGTTCGAGCGCTGGTTCGGGGTTCGGCCGGACGTGACGGAGGCCCTGAGGGCCGCAGTTCTGGCCGACCTGGAGGGCACGGCATGATCGTCCTCGGCTTGACCGGCTCCATCGGCATGGGAAAATCGACCACGGCCAGGATGTTCCTGGAGGAAGGCGTGCCGGTGCACGATTCCGATGCCGCCGTTCACCGGCTCTATTCGGGCGTCGCGGCGCCGCTGATCGAGGCGCGTTTCCCCGGAACGGTGGTCGATGGCGTCGTGGACCGCGCGCGCCTGGCGAAGGCCGTGCTCGGCAATCCGCAGGCGATCGCGGCGCTGGAGGGCATCGTGCACCCGCTCGTGCGCAAGGATGCGGATGACTTCGTTGCAAGGAACCGGGCGGAGGGAAAGAATCTGGTCGTGCTCGACATTCCGCTCCTGTTCGAGACGGGCGGCATGGACCGGGTCGACAAGATCGCCGTCGTCACCGCGCCTGAAGAGGAGCAGCGGCACCGGGTTCTTGCCCGTCCTGGCATGACGGAAGAGAAGTTCGCCGCAATTCTCGCCCGCCAGGTGCCGGACGCCGAAAAAAGGCGTCGCGCCGATTTTATCGTCGACACCGGCAATGGCATGGAGCCGGCGCGCGCCGCGGTGCGGGCAATCGTCGCGGCGCTTTCCCCAGGCGAAACCCGGTCCCGGTAGGTGGCGGCTTGCCTCGCCGCGCCATGGCGCGCATGGTGATTCGATATCGTCAGCCGCCGTCCAGCAGATACGAGAGCTTGTTCAATGCGCGAGATCGTCTTCGACACCGAGACCACGGGCCTCGATTTCGGTGAGGACCGGGTGATCGAAATCGGCGGCGTCGAGCTCATCAATCGCTTCCCGACGGGTCGCACCTTCCATCACTATATCAATGCACAGGGGCGGTCGGTCCATCCCGAGGCGCTTGCGGTGCATGGGATCAGCAACGCCGATCTTGAGGGAAAGCCGACATTCGGCGACATTTTCGAGGAATTCATCGAGTTCATCGACGGTGCGAAACTGATCGCCCACAACGCGAGCTTCGACATCAATTTCATCAATGCGGAGTTCGCGCGGCTCAACCATCCCTCCGTCGATCCGGGCTTCGTGGTCGATACGCTGGCGATTGCCCGCCGCAAGCACCCGATGGGGCCGAATTCGCTCGACGCGCTCTGCCGGCGCTACAGCATCGACAACAGCCGCCGCACCAAGCATGGAGCTCTTCTCGATGCCGAGCTTCTGGCGGAGGTCTATATCGAGCTGATCGGCGGCAAGCAGGCGGCCCTCGGTCTCGAGATTTCCGCCAATGCCGGCGAGGATTCGGGCAGCGATGCGAATGTCGTGATCGCGGTCGCCCCGCGGCCGGCGCCGCTTCCATCCCGGCTGAGCGACGCCGAACGGGCCGCGCATGAAGCTTTGGTGGAAAAGCTGGGCGAGAAGGCGCTTTGGCGCAATATCCGCGTGTGAATGCGAGTGGGTTTGAAAACGGGGCGGATCACGCCCCGTTTCCATGAAACGCCTGGAGCATCTTGCTGTCGGATGGCATCACCTGACAGCGCATAATGCGTCTAAAACGACAATTTAGGAGACCTGAACCTGCGACTTTGCCTGTTCCTCGGCGATGCGCTGCTGGAACATACGGGCAAAATCGATCGGGTCGATCATCAGCGGCGGGAAACCGCCGGCGCGCGTGGCTTCCGCGATCACCTGGCGCGCGAAGGGGAAGAGAAGCCGCGGGCACTCGATGAACAGGACGGGGAGCATGTGCTCCTGCGGGAAGCCGGCAACGCGGAAGACACCGCCATAGACCAACTCGACGTTGAACAGGACCGTCTTGCCCGCTTCCGCCTTGGCGTTCAGCGTCAGGATGACGTCATAGTCGTTGTCGCCGAGCGGGTTGGCGTTGACGTTGACGTTGATGTTGATCGCCGGAGCTTCGGTGCGGCCGCGCAGGGACTGCGGCGCGCCGGGGCTCTCGAAGGAAAGGTCCTTCACATATTGCGTGAGCACGTTCAGAGAGGGCTGCGCGCCGTTGCCGGGCTTCGGCGCCTCATTCGCGGCTTCGGTCTTTTCTTCTGGTTTCTTGGCCATGCGTGTTCTTCCTCAAGCGTGGTTCGGCAGCCGCGCGGCTCCCCGTTCGAATTGCCTGCTCGCTAGCATGGGTGCTGCCGCATGACAAGGCAAAGGCGGAAACGCCTGGGGCGCGTCGCCTATTTGCGGTCGGGATCGCGCCAGGGCGATTCCTCGTTGCCGGCGTCCTGGTAATCCTCCGAGGAAAGATCGATGGTCTGCGGCCCCGCGTCCCGGCGGTAGGCAGGCTCGTGCGGCCGGCCGGCCCCGGCCGCGCTCCCGAGGATCACGACGCGATTGCGCAGAAATCGCCACCCCGCATCCCGCAAGGCCGGAATGAACAGCAGAAAACCGAGCGTGTCGGTGATGAAGCCGGGCGTCAGCAGCAGCACGCCGGCCACCAGGATCATCACTCCGTGCACCAGATCGCGGCCGGGCGCACCGCCGGCATTCATCGTTTCCTCGATACGGCGGACGACGCCAAATCCTTGAATGCGCAACAGGATCGAGCCGGCAACGGCGGTCGCGAGCACCAGAGCCAGTGTCGGGAAGACGCCGATCTGGCTCCCGACGATCACGAACATGGCGATCTCGGCCAGGGGGATGGCGAGGAGAAGGAAGGGGATGAGGGAAAACCGCACGAATTTGTTAGCCCTGTTGCACCTGATAAACGAGTTTCTGACCGCATCGTGCTGGTCAGTGACAAAAACATAGGTATTCTGACCTGAAGTTTGAATGATGAGTGCCCGCGTTCTATATGTTTGCCGGTAAGGACGGGGTGCCGTCGCCCTAGCGCCTGTCTTGAGCCGGTCAGCGCTGCGGAACGAAGTGGCTCGTTTGGCTGGACGTTATGGAATTCTTCGATTTCGGCACGATATTTTTTCTGATCGCTGCGGCAGTGATCTTCTTCCAGCTGCGCAACGTGCTGGGTCGCCGCACCGGCAATGAGCGTCCGCCGTTCGATCCCTATACGGCCGGCCGCAACGCTTCCAAGAAAAAGGAAGCGGGCGACCGCGAGAACGTGGTCTCGCTGCCCCGTCGCAAGGGCGCTGCCGAGCCCGACCCGACCTATGCGGAAATCGATGCCGTCGCCAAGCCGGGCTCCGAATTGAACCGCGGCCTGCGTGCCATCAGGGATGCCGATGCCTCCTTCCAGCCGAAGGGTTTCGTCGAGGGCGCCAAGATGGCCTACGAGATGATCGTCATGGCCTATGCCGACGGAGATCGGCGCACCTTGAAGAACCTCCTTTCGCGCGAGGTCTATGAAGGTTTCGTCTCGGCCATCGACGAGCGCGAGAAGCGCAACGAGAAGATCGAATCCTCTTTCGTCGGCATCGACGGCATGGACATCATCGCCGCCGAGATGAAAGGTTCTGAGGCGCATGTGACGCTGCGCATCGTCAGCGAGCTCATTTCCGCCACCCGCGACAGCGCCGGTGAGGTGATCGACGGCGATCCCGAGACGGTGGCCGAGGTCAAGGACGTATGGACCTTCGCGCGCGACACCCGCGCCCGCGATCCGAACTGGAAGCTCGTCGCGACCGAAGCCGAGGATTGATCCTTGCCGGGCGAGGCGTTGCGCATGGCCGCGTCGCCGGCGGTGTTGTCGCCTCTTCTGGAGCCGGTCTCGTTCGACATTCTGCCGGGCTGGCGGGACGATGTGCTGCTGCCCGCCCTTGCCGCGTTCCAACGGTCGGCGCGGCATGTTCTCGAAAAACCCTACCGCTCGGGCAGTCTGGGGATCGCTCTTCCCGCCTTCGCCGAAGCGCATGAGGCCGCGTTTGCGCTGACGGGTGCCGACGAGACGGCGGCGCGCGCATTCTTCGAGCACCATTTCGTTCCCTGCCGCATTGCCCCGCCCGATGACGGACGCGGCTTTGTCACCGGCTATTACGAGCCGGAAGCTGAGGCGTCGCGCGTTCGAACCGATCGCTTCCGCATCCCTCTTTATGCCCGCCCGCCCGACCTGGTGGATGTGGACGAGACGAACAGACCGGAGGGCCTCGATCCCTATTTCGCCTTTGCGCGCGATGCGGGCGGCGGCCGTCTGACGGAATATTTCGACCGCCGGGCTATCGACCAGGGCGCGTTGGACGGCTACGGCCGGCCGCTTGCCTGGCTGGAGAGCAAGGTGGATGCCTATTTCATCCACGTGCAGGGCGCGGCGCGGTTGCGGCTGACCGACGGCACGACGATCCGGGTCACCTATGCCGCAAAGAGCGGCCATTATTTCACCGGCGCCGGCAAGGTGCTGATCGCGCGGGGCGAGCTGGCGCCGGATGCCGTCACGATGCAGTCGATCCGCGGCTGGTTCCGCGACCATCCCGAGCGTGTCGACGAGATTCTCTGGCAGAACCGCTCCTATATCTTCTTTCGCGAGACCGAGATCGGCGACCCGCAAAAGGGGCCCGTCGCGGCGGCCAAGGTGCAGCTCGAACCGGGCCGCTCGATCGCCGTGGACCGGCTCCTGCACACCTTCGGCACACCTTTCTTCATCAACGCGCCGACGCTGAAAGCCGTCGATTCGCGGCCGTTTCGGCGGCTGATGATCGCCCAGGACACGGGTTCTGCCATCATCGGCCCGGCGCGTGCGGATCTCTTCGTGGGGACCGGAGATGCGGCCGGGGACGTGGCCGGCGTCATCCGCCACCCGGCGGATTTCTATGCGCTGGTGCCGCGCGGGCTGGTGGAGGCGCGAAGGTGACCCGCCACACGCCGAAGAGACTGAGCCTGGAAGACCGCATCCTGTGGAACAAGGTCGCGCGAACCACCGAGCCGCTGAAGGGCAAGGTTCTGGAAGAGCTGCCCATGCCGGCGGACGATGCGATGGAGGAGTTGAGCCGCCTGGTCGCGTCGGACCGCAGCCGCGCGGTTGCTCGGGCCGCGGCGGCGCCGCAGGAGGTCAAGGCCAAGGCTCACCCGGTCCGGAAGATCGACCAGCCCACCCACAACAAGCTGGCGAGGGGACGCCTTGCCATCGAGGGGAGGGTGGATCTGCACGGATTGACCCAGTCCGAGGCGCACGGCCTGTTGCTTTCGTTTCTCAGCCGCGCCCACGCGGAAGGGCTGCGTCATGTGCTGGTGATCACCGGCAAGGGGGCCTCGCTGGGCAGCGAAGGCGTGTTGCGCCGGGCATTGCCGCAATGGCTGGCGACGCCGCCCTTTTCCCACCTTGTCAGCGGAATCGACGAGGCAAGCCGCCGTCATGGCGGCGGCGGCGCGTTCTACATCCGCATCAAGCGGCACCGGAGGGACGCTTCGTGACGCCGCTCGGCGCGAAAATCCGCCAGTTGCGGAACGAGCGCGGGGTCAGCCAAAAGGAGATGGCCGCGGCCATCGGCGTAAGCCCGGCCTATCTGTCGGCGCTCGAGCACGGTCGCGCCAGCCCGCCCAACTGGGCCATGGTTCAGAAGATCATCGGTTATTTCAATGTCATCTGGGACGAGGCGGACGAACTGCAGCGCATCGCCGAGCTTTCCCATCCGCGCGTCGTCGTCGACACGGCGAAGCTGTCGCCGCCGGCGACGGAGCTGGCAAATCTCCTTGCCATGCACATTGCGACCCTCTCGGACGCGCAGATCATCTTTCTTCTGGAACGCTTGAGGGAAATGACTTCCGACGAGCGGGACGAGGCAGCGGGAGCCCGACGCTTCGATAGCGATAGCGCACTCTAAGAGTCCGGGAACAGGGCCGTCAGCTCATCGAGCTTTTCGTTGACCAGCCAGCCATAGTAGTTCTCTTCGGGCAATTTCGAGATCTGCCCCTTTGCACGGCGGAGGCGGTTTTCCGCGGCAAGCCGGGCGGCCCGCGCCTCGGGATTCCCGAGATTGTACAGCGTGGCCGTGATGCCGGGGTTCTTCGAGATGTCGAAGTCGGCGATCCGCCGATAGGCGGAAATCGAGGTCTTCAGCGTCGCCGCCACATAGGCGAGCGACTTGTCCGGATCCATGATGGTCCGGTAAACCTCCTGCGCATCGTCGTGATCGAGCCGCCGGAAGTGTGAAACGGCGTGCACCGTATCGGTCATCTTCAACGCCGTCAGCGGATTGAGCTGGCCGATGCCAAAGGTCTGGCCGGCATAGAAGGGCTGGAAGAAGACGGCCCCAAAACGATCGTTCGGCCAGGATTTTCCATCCACCTTCTTGCCGCGGAACGCTTCTTCCCAGACATTCTCGCGGCAGGTCCACACGTCGTAGCTGCCTTCCTCCTTGCCGCACTCGGCAAATTCGGGCCGCTTGACGAACTGGCCGACGGTCTCGCCATTGTGCTGGAAGGCGAAATCGCTCTTCATGTAGGAAACGGCCTTGACGTAATAGGTCTGAAGCCGGTCGTAGGCATCCACATTGTAGGTGTGCTCGCCGACGATGGCGCCGACGATGTGCACGGGCTCGATCTGGTACTGCGCCGCGACGGTGCGAATCTTCGAGATCAGCCCGCTGTCGTTCTTGAGAAGCTGATAAACCTTGCCGTATTTGGCCTCAAAGGTGGTCCTGGCGGATTTTGTGCGCTTGGCCGATACGCCGGGAACCGGCGGCTGTTCCGCATTGCGGTTGCCGGCCGGCACGAGCTTGGCGGCAAGAGCGGGCTGAAAGCCGGCGCCGAGAAAGCCGAGGCAGACACCAATGACCAAACGAGCTCGTGATGTCATGTCGCGCCGCTGCTTGCGCCCCTTGAATCGATGTGTTGCGAATGGCGCGCAGGGTAGGCAAACCGCTTCCCCAAGTCGAGAGCCTTTATCGCCGCGCGCCACGCTGGCGCCGGACCGCGGCAAGGATGCCACACCCGGCCTTGCGGGCCATGCAGCAAGCCGCCTGCTGCATGGCCCGTTTTCATGCATCGCGATCTAGAGGATGAAGCGCGAAAGGTCGGTGTTCTTGGCCAGATCGCCGACATTCTTGTCCACGTAGTCGGCATCGATGGTCAGCGTCGTTTCGGAGCGGTCCGGGGCATGGAAGGAGATGTCGTCAAGAACCCGCTCCATCACCGTCTGCAGGCGTCGCGCGCCGATATTCTCGACGGTCGCGTTGAGATCGACGGCGATGGCCGCCAGACGATCGATCGCATCGTCCGTGAACTCGAGCGTCACGCCTTCCGTCGCCATCAGCGCGACATACTGCTTGATCAGGCTCGCCTCGGTCTCCGTCAGGATGCGGCGGAAGTCGTCCTTCTCCAGGGCGCGCAGCTCGACGCGGATCGGCAGGCGGCCCTGCAGCTCGGGCAGGAGATCGGACGGCTTGGCGACGTGAAAGGCGCCCGAGGCGATGAACAGGATGTGGTCCGTCTTCACCGGCCCGTACTTGGTCGCCACGGTCGTGCCCTCGACCAGCGGAAGCAGATCGCGCTGCACGCCTTCGCGTGACACGCCGGCGCCGACCCCGCCTTCGCGGGCGGCGATCTTGTCGATCTCGTCGAGGAAGACGATGCCGTCGTTCTGCGCCGAATCGAGCGCCCGCTGCACCACCTCTTCCTGGTCGAGCAGCTTGTCGGATTCGTCGGCGATGAGGAGTTCGTAGGACTCCTTCACAGTGGTCTTGCGCTTCTTGGTCTGCTGTCCGCCCATCGCCTTCTGCAGCATGTCGTTGATGTTGAGCACACCGATGTTGGCGCCCGGCATGCCGGGGATCTCGAAGCCCGGCATGCCGCCGCCGGAATCGGCGACCTCGACCTCGATTTCCTTGTCGTCCAATTCGCCGTTGCGCAGCTTTTGGCGGAAGCTGTCCCGGGTGGCCGGGCTCGCCGTCTTGCCGACCAGCGCTTCCAGGACGCGTTCCTCCGCGTTGATGTGGGCGCGAGCCTTGACGTTCTCGCGCATCTTCTCGCGCGTCAGGCCGATGGCGACCTCGACGAGGTCGCGCACGATCTGCTCCACATCGCGGCCGACATAGCCGACCTCGGTGAACTTGGTGGCCTCGACCTTGATGAAGGGCGCGCCGGCGAGTTTTGCCAGGCGGCGGGAAATCTCGGTCTTGCCGACACCGGTCGGGCCGATCATGAGGATGTTCTTCGGCATCACCTCTTCGCGCAGCTTCGGCTCGAGCTGCTGGCGCCGCCAGCGGTTGCGCAGGGCGATGGCCACGGCGCGCTTGGCGTCCTTCTGGCCGATGATGTAGCGGTCGAGTTCGGAGACGATCTCGCGTGGGGAAAAAGTGGTCATGTGTTCGTCTCGTTGTTCTTGTCGTATTGCATGATGAGAACGCCAGGTGTGCGTTCCTGCAGATGGGGGACGGGTCTGAACCCGGCTTTCTCGTAGGCGCGCACGGCGCGCCGGTTCTGCGGATCGGGATCGATGATGATTGTCGTGTGGCCCTCGTCGAGCAGTCGCTTCACCATAAGCTTCACGGCCCGGCTGCCGATGCCCTTGGACAAGAGCTCCTCCTCACCGATGGTCAGGTCCACGCCCACGGCGTCGTCGGGAAGCTCGGCAAGCCAGGGGCTGGCTTCGACCAGTTCGGGGCCCTTGTTGTCGGCAAGGAACCAGTACTGAATGTAGCCGACAGGGTGCCCGTCCAGTTCGATGATGAAGGGGCGTGTCGTGTCGCGGCCTTCGACCTTGGCGCGGATATGGTCCAGCTCCGTTTCAGGCTCGCCCCACCATTCCCGCACATGCGGCCGGCGGAGCCAGTCGAGAAGGAGCGGAAGGTGCTCGGCCGTCACCGGCGTGAAGCCTATCCTGTCCGCCTTATTCGGCATCGAGCGTTTCCACCACGACATTGTCATTGGTGTAGATGCAGATCGAAGCTGCGATCTCCATGGCCTTGCGGGCGATGACCTCCGCATCCTGCTCGCTGTCGATCAGCGCGCGGGCAGCGGCCAGCGCATAGTTGCCGCCCGAGCCGATGGCCATCACGCCCTGTTCCGGCTCCAGCACGTCGCCATTGCCGGTCAGCGCCAGGGTCACGCTCTTGTCGGCCACCAGCATCATTGCTTCGAGCCGGCGCAGGTAACGGTCCGTGCGCCAGTCCTTGGCGAGTTCCACGCAGGCCCGCATCAACTGGTCCGGATATTGTTCGAGCTTGGCCTCCAGCCGCTCCAGAAGGGTGAATGCATCGGCCGTCGCGCCGGCGAAGCCGGCGATCACATTGCCCTTGCCGATGCGCCGCACCTTGCGCGCATTGCCCTTCATGACGGTGTTTCCAAGGCTAACCTGCCCATCACCGGCGATCACCACCTTGCCGCCTTTGCGCACAGTGACGATCGTCGTGGCGTGCATGGATCTGTCTTCACTCATCGCACACTCCTTATCGCGCCGCCCGAAAAGGCACGGCGCCGTCAGAGCGATATGTATGTTGATGGCGTCGGAATGCAAACCGCCGAGGGCGCTTGGCGCTGCGGGAACATGCTGCTAGAAGGCAAGCCGTCTTAACCGTTAGGGAAAATGGGGCCATGGCTTCCAGCAAGGCGCGCACGGCCGAGATCAAGCGCAAGACCAACGAGACGGCGATCGCCGTCCGCGTCGATCTCGACGGCGAGGGACGCTACGACGTGGCGACAGGCGTCGGTTTCTTCGACCATATGCTGGAGCAGCTCTCGCGCCATTCGCTGATCGACCTGACGCTGAAAGCGGATGGTGACCTGCACATCGACGATCACCACACGGTTGAGGATTGCGGCATCGCCATCGGCAAGGCGGTCGCCGAGGCGCTGGGGGAGCGTCGCGGCATCGCCCGCTACGCTTCGCTCGATCTCGCCATGGACGAATGCCTGACACGCGCCGCCGTGGATGTTTCCGGCCGGCCCTTCCTTGTCTGGGACGTGATTTTCCCGACGCCGAAGATCGGCACGTTCGACACCGAGCTGGTGCGCGAGTTCTTCCAGGCGCTGGCGCAGAATGCCGGCATCACGCTGCATGTCACCAACCATTACGGCGTCAACAGCCATCACATCGCCGAAACCTGTTTCAAGGCCGTGGCGCGTGTGCTGCGGGCGGCGTGCGAGCCGGATCCGCGTCAGCGCGATGCGGTCCCGTCGACCAAGGGCAGCCTGAAGGGATAGGGCAATGGCAAGCTATGTGGTGATGGAGCCGCCGCAAGAGGGTCCGGAAAACGCGCTCCTCCTGCGCGACGGCTTCGCCTTTCTGGCCTTCATCATCCCGTTCTTCTGGTTCCTGTGGCACCGGATGTGGCTCGAGGCCTTCGCGGTGCTTGCGGTGGCGCTGTTGCTCGGTGCCCTCGGCTCCATCGAGGGATGGTCTGCGACCTCCACCGTCGCATCGCTGTGCCTGTCGCTTTTCCTTGGCCTGGAAGCGCGCAATCTGCGTGCCGCCATGCTGCGCCGGCGCGGCTGGCGCCAGTGGGGCGTGGTGGAGGCGGACAACCGGTCGGACGCCGAAACGCGCTTCATGGCGGAACTGTTTGCCGGCAGCGGTCCGGCGCCCACGCCGTCGGCGCCGGTTCTTTCCGATGCCGCGGTCCGCGGTGCCGGCCGCGAAGGCAATGGGCCGGCGCTCGGTCTCTTCACCTATCCGGGGGCAGGCTGACATGAAGGTCGCCGTCATCGACTATGGCTCGGGAAACCTGCGTTCCGCGGTCAAGGCCTTTGAACGCGCGGCGCGCGAGGCGGGCGTCGCTGCCGATATCATCCTGACGGCCGATGCCGAGGCGGTGCGGGCGGCCGACCGCATCGTGCTGCCGGGCGTCGGCGCCTATGCCGATTGCCGGCAGGGCCTGAACGCGGTGCCGGGCATGACCGAGGCGATCACCGAAGTGGCGATCGACAAGGCGCGGCCGTTTCTCGGCATCTGCGTCGGCATGCAGTTGATGAGCGAGCGAGGGCTGGAAAAGACGATCACGCGAGGCCTGGGATGGATCGCCGGCGACGTGGTGGAGATGACGCCGCGCGATCCGGAATTGAAGATCCCGCAGATCGGCTGGAACACGATTCACGTGAAACACTCGCATCCGCTCTTTGCCGGAATCCCCACCGGGCCCGATGGCTTGCACGCCTATTTCGTGCATTCCTATCACCTGGCGGCGGAAAACGACGCCGAGGTTCTCGCCACGGCGGATTATGGCGGGCCGATCACGGCCGCCGTCGCGCGAGACAACCTCGCCGGCACGCAATTCCATCCGGAAAAGAGCCAGGCGCTGGGCCTGGCCCTGATTGCCAATTTCTTGAGGTGGGCACCATGAGCAAGAAGGGATACTGGGTCGCGCTGGTCGATATCGCGGACGCCGAGGCCTATAAGGGCTACATCGAGGCCAATGCGGCGGCTTTCGCCAAATACGGAGCGAAGTTCCTCGTGCGTGGCGGGCGGCACACCGACCCCGAAGGGCCGGCCGGCGATCGGCAGGTGATCATCGAGTTCGAGTCCTACGAGCAGGCGCTGGCCTGCTACAACTCGCCTGAGTATCAGGAAGCACTGAAGATCCGGCTGGCCAACTCGACGGCCAGGTTCGCCATTCTGGAAGGCGTCTGACGCATGATCCTCTTTCCCGCCATCGACCTGAAGGACGGCCAGTGCGTCCGTCTCAGGCTCGGCGACATGGACGAAGCGACGGTCTACAACCCCGATCCGGCCGCCCAGGCGAAGGCCTTCGAAGATCAGGGCTTTGAATGGTTGCACGTGGTGGACCTGAACGGCGCTTTCGCGGGCGAGAGCGTCAACGGAGCCGCGGTCGAGGCGATTCTCAAGGCCACCGGCAATCCGGTGCAGCTCGGCGGCGGCATCCGCTCGCTCGAGCATATCGAGGCCTGGCTGGACAAGGGCCTGGCACGCGTCATTCTCGGCACGATCGCGGTGCGCGATCCCGGCCTGGTGCGCGAGGCGTGCAAGGCGTTTCCCGGCAGGGTGGCCGTCGGTATAGACGCGCGCGGCGGCAAGGTGGCGGTGGAAGGTTGGGCCGAGACCTCCGATCTCTCCGCCGTCGAGCTCGCCCGCCGCTTCGAAGGCGCCGGCGTCGCTGCGATCATCTATACCGACATCGACCGTGACGGCGTCCTGACGGGCATCAACTGGGATGCGACGATCGATCTGGCCGAGGCGGTTTCCATCCCGGTTATCGCCTCCGGTGGCCTCGCCTCCATCGCCGACGTGGTGCGCATGACCATGCCCGACGCGCGAAAGCTCGAAGGTGCGATCACCGGACGGGCGCTCTACGACGGGCGGCTGGACCCGGCGGAGGCGTTGCGGGTGTTGCGTGGGGCGGCCGCATGACGCTGAAAGCTCGTGTCATCCCCTGTCTCGACGTCAAGGACGGCCGCGTGGTCAAGGGCGTCAACTTCGTCGACCTCATCGATGCCGGAGATCCGGTCGAGGCGGCGAAAGCCTACGATGCGGCCGGCGCCGACGAGCTCTGCTTCCTCGACATCACCGCTTCAAGCGACAATCGCCAGACCATCTTCGACGTGGTCGCCCGTACGGCCGAACAGTGCTTCATGCCGCTCACCGTCGGCGGTGGCGTGCGCGAGGTGGCGGATATCCGCAAGCTGTTGCTGGCGGGCGCCGACAAGGTGTCGATCAACACCGCGGCAGTGAACGATCCGGATTTCGTTGCCCGCGCCGCCGACAAGTTCGGCAACCAATGTATCGTTGTCGCCATCGACGCCAAGAAGGTGTCCGGCGAGGGTGAAGCCGATCGCTGGGAGATCTTCACCCATGGCGGCCGCAATCCCACCGGCATCGACGCCGTCGGGTTCGCCCGCCGCGTGGTCGACCTCGGGGCCGGCGAAATCCTGCTGACCTCGATGGACCGTGACGGCACCAAGGCCGGCTACGACATTGCCCTGACACGGGCCGTGGCCGATGCGATCCGCGCGCCCGTCATCGCTTCCGGCGGTGTCGGCACGCTCGATCACCTGGTGGCCGGCATCCGTGAAGGGCACGCGACCGCGGTGCTCGCCGCCTCGATCTTTCACTTCGGAACCTATACGATCGCCGAAGCCAAGGAATACATGGCTGCCGCCGGGATTCCGATGCGGCTCGATCCGGTGCGGAAACTGGAGCAGGCATGAGCACGTTCGACCTTTCCAAGCTGGAAGCGATCATCGCTGAGCGGGCACGCTCGGGCGATGCCGGTTCCTGGACGGCGAAGCTTTTCGCCAAAGGCACGGGCAAGGCCGCGCAGAAGCTCGGCGAGGAAGCCGTCGAGACGGTCATCGCGGCGGTTTCACACGACCGGCAGAGCCTCATTTCCGAAAGTGCGGATCTCCTTTATCATTGGCTGGTCGTGCTGGCGCTGGAAGAGGTGTCGCTCGACGAGGTGATGGCGGAGCTCGAAAACCGAACCGGACGCTCCGGCATCGCGGAAAAGGCGGCGCGAAAGGGCTGAAGGTTATGGCGGCAAGGAAGGGGGCCGCGGATTTCATGGACCAGCTTGTCTCCGGAGAGAAGTATTCTCCCTACCGCATCTTTTCCGCGCAGAAATGGGCGCAGTTCCGCGCCGACACGCCGCTCACCCTGGCCGAGGACGAGGTGCGCCGCCTGCGCTCCCTCAACGACCCGGTCGATCTGGAAGAGGTGCGGCGGATCTATCTCTCCATGTCGCGGCTTCTGTCGGCGCATGTGGAGGCCAGCCAGCTTCTGTTTCGCCAACGCCAGGTCTTCTTCGATTCCAACGACATGGTGAAGTCGCCCTTCATCATCGGCATCGCCGGATCGGTGGCGGTCGGCAAGTCGACCACGGCGCGCGTGCTCAAGGAGCTGCTCGCCCGCTGGCCGTCGAGCCCCAAGGTCGATCTGGTGACGACGGACGGTTTTCTCTATCCGAACGAGGTGCTGCGGCGCGAAAACCTGATGGAGCGCAAGGGATTCCCCGAAAGCTACGATCTCGGGGCCGTGCTGCGTTTCCTGTCTGGCATCAAGGCGGGCATGCCGAACGTGCGCGCGCCGCTCTATTCGCACCTGACATATGACGTGCTGCCCGGCGAGTTCGTCACCATCGACCGGCCCGATATCCTGATCTTCGAGGGCATCAACGTTCTGCAGACGCGCGACTTGCCCCGAGACGGAACGGCCGTGCCGGTGGTTTCGGATTTCTTCGATTTCTCGATCTATATCGACGCGCCGGAGGAATTGATCCACCAGTGGTACGTGGATCGCTTCATGCGGTTGCGCGAGACGGCGTTCAAGAACCCCGAATCCTTTTTCCATCGTTATGCGGCGTTGAAGCCGGAAGCGGCGCTGGCGATCGCCGAGCAGCTCTGGGAAAACATCAATCTCAAGAACCTGCGCAACAACATATTGCCGACCCGCCCGCGCGCCGATCTCATTCTGCGCAAGGGCGCCAATCACCTGACCGAGGAAGTGGCGCTGCGGAAGCTTTAAGGTCGCTGGCGCTCCGGCCATTTTTCCCGGCGGGTCATGTGGCAGCGTCCGAACCGGGCTTCGTGACGCGGCGGAGGGTCAGGTTGATGCGGCCCGGCGATCTGAGCAGGGTCGACGTGCCGGGATAGATCCGGTCGACCCCGTGATAGGCAAGACGGCCCGCGCCCCCCATCACCACGACGTCCCCGCTTTGCAGCTTCACCGACACCGTCTTGTCGCCGCGCCGGGTGCCGCCGATCCGGAACAGGCAGGAATCGCCGAGCGAAACCGAAACGACAGGCGCCGCAAACTCGTCTTCGTCGCGATCCTGGTGCACGCCCATTCTGGCGGTCTCGGTGTAGAAGTTCACCAGGCAGGCCTGTGGCGGGGCGGGGTATCCGGCCGTATCAGCCCACAGCGCCAGAAGGCTTTCGGGAATTGCCGGCCATGGCTTGCCGGTGATCGGATGAACCTCCTGATAGCGGTAGCCGCGCTCCTTGTCGGTCACCCAGCCAAGCGAGCCGCAATTGGTCATCCGCACGCTCATTTCCTTGCCGGTGCGCGGCATGACCGGCACGAAAAGAGGCGCCTCGCGGACGACCGCCCGGACGGCCTCCACCAGGGCTTCCTGCGCGGCCCGGTCAAGGAAGCCGGGCAGATGACGAACGCCTTCGGACAGGGTCGGCACGAATCCACTTTCCCGCATCGCACGCCACAGCATAACAGGCCGCAAAGCAAAACGGCGACCCGAAAGCCGCCGTTGATGTGCTGAAGAGCTGTTTGATCAGGCGGCGGCGAGCTCGGGGATGCGCAGGACCTGGCCGGGATAGATCTTGTCCGGATGCGTGAGCATCGGCTTGTTGGCTTCAAAGATGACCGTATGCTTCGCACCCTTGCCCTTGCCGTAATGCGCTTCCGCGATCTTCCAGAGATTGTCGCCCTTCTTCACCGTATAGAAGACGGGATCCTTGGCGGGGCTTGTGGCAACCTTGAGCTCGCCGGCTTCCACCTTGGATACGCCCAGCGTGTTACCGACGGCGATCACGGCTTTCTCGAAAGCCGACTGGTCGGCCACTTCGCCCTTCAGGACGACCTTGTCCCCCTCGACGACGACGTCGACCTTGTCGGTGCCGAGCTTATGGGAATCGAGTTCCTTCTTCAGCTCGGTTGCCTCGGGCGCTTCGTCGTCGACGACGCCCAGCTTCTTGCCCACCGATTTGACGAAATCGAAAATACCCATGGAAATGTCTCCGGTTAGAAATCACGATATTTGACGTGTAACGGACTAAGATTTCAACCACAAAACAGCCGTTCCGAATAGGTTGTCGTTGCGGTTGTGCGGGATGAAGCGGTCAATCCGGCGAGATCTTGCCGCGCATCTTCTTGATGGTGGAGCGCCCGGCCTTTGCCTTCAGCCGCTTTTCGACGGCGCCGCGGGAGGGCTTCGTCTTCTTGCGCGGCTTGGGCGGCGGCTCCGATGCGCGCGTCAGGAGGTCTGTCAGGCGCGCTCTGGCATCGGCCCGGTTCAGCTCCTGCGTCCGGAACCGGCCGGCCTCGATCAGGATGTGGCCTTCCTTGGTCGCGCGGCTCCCGGCAAGTTTCAGCGCCTGCTCCCGCACCCGCTCGGGCAGGCCGCGTGCCTGCCCGACATCGAGGCGCAACTGCACGGCCGTCGCCACCTTGTTGACGTTCTGCCCGCCGGGTCCCGAGGCGCGGATGAACTGCTCCTGCAGCTCGTCCTCGTACACGACAACGCCGTTTCGTATGATGAGGTCGCCTTCGGCCATCGTGCTTTCCAGGGTCAATGAAAAAGGCCCGGCATTGCGGCCGGGCCCTGAAAATGCGCACTGAAGGCGCCTGATGCAAGCGCCGCCTATTCGGCGGCTTCCGCAGTGCGCGGCGCCGCATCGCGCACCGTGGCGTCGACATGGCTCTCGAACTTTCCGAAATTGTCGATGAACATGCCGACCAGGCGGCGTGCCTGCGCGTCGTAGGCCGGCTTGTCGGCCCAGGTCGAGCGCGGATCGAGCAGCGCCGAATCGATGTCCGGCACGGCGACCGGCACGGCGAAGCCGAAATGCGGGTCGGTGCGGAATTCCACATTGTTCAGGTCGCCGCTCAGCGCCGCGTTGAGCAGGCCGCGCGTCACCTTGATCGGCATGCGCCGGCCGATGCCGTAGGCGCCGCCCGTCCAGCCGGTGTTGACCAGCCAGCAGTCGACGCCGTGTCGGGCGATGAGGTCGCGCAGCAGATTGCCGTATTCCGACGGGTGGCGCGGCATGAAGGGCGCGCCGAAGCAGGTCGAGAAGGTCGCCTCGGGCTCGGTGACGCCCTTTTCGGTGCCGGCCACTTTGGCCGTGTAGCCCGACAGGAAGTGGTACATGGCCTGAGCCGGCGTCAGCTTGGCGATGGGCGGCAGGACGCCGAAGGCGTCGGCGGTCAGCATGATGATGTTCTTCGGGTGGCCGCTTTGGCCTGTCTCGCTGGCATTCGGGATGAAGTGCAGCGGATAGGCGCAGCGCGTGTTCTCCGTCAGGCTGCCATCGTCGAAATCCGGATGGCCGTGCTCGTCGAGGATGACGTTTTCCAGCACGGTTCCGAAACGACGGGTGGTGGAGAAGATCTCTGGTTCCGCTTCCTGCGAAAGGCGGATCGTCTTGGCGTAGCAGCCGCCCTCGAAGTTGAAGAGTCCGGTTTCGCCCCACCCGTGCTCGTCGTCGCCGATGAGCGTGCGCGTCGGGTCGGCCGACAGCGTGGTCTTGCCCGTGCCCGACAGACCGAAGAAGACGGCCGCGTCACCATCCGTTCCGACATTGGCCGAGCAGTGCATCGGCATGACGCCCTTTTCCGGCAGGATGTAGTTGAGCGCCGTGAAGACCGATTTCTTCATTTCGCCGGCATAGGAAGTGCCGCCGATCAGCACGATGTTGCGCGTGAGGTCGACGGCGATCACCGTTTCCGTGCGGCAGCCATGCCGCTCGGGGTCGGCGCGGAAGGACGGCAGATCGATGATGGTCATCTGCGGGACGAAGGCGGCGAGCTCTTCGAGCTGCGGACGCAAGAGAAGGTTGCGGATGAACAGGGAATGCCAGGCATATTCGGTGATCACCCGCACCGGCAGGCAGTTTTCCGGATCGGCGCCACCCATCAGATCCTGAACGAACAGGTCGCGGTCGGCCGCATGCGCCAGGAAATCGGCGTGGAGCTGCTCGAAGTGTTCGGGCGCCATGGGCTTGTTGTTGTCCCACCACACCACATCTTCCGTCGCAGCGTCGCGAACCACGAACTTGTCTTTGGCGGACCGACCGGTGTGCTGCCCCGTCTCGGCGACCAGCGCGCCATATGCGGAAAGCCTTGCCTCTCCACGGCGAAGGGACTCTTCATAGAGAGCGGAAGGCTGAAGATTGTAACGGACCAGGCCCGTCGTTTTCAGACCAAAGCTCTCGATCCCGCAATCCGGATTGCGCATGCCGGTTTCGTTCATCCTGACCACCAAAGTTTCCTAGAAATGCCCATCATAGCAGGCGGTCAGAGCTGAAAGCACAAAAAGATCAGGGAATTCAAACCATTAATCGATTTAAAGATTTTAAAATCGATTAAATCGTTTAAATTATCCGTGAAGAGCGCGGGCAATCGTGCGGCGTTTTCAACGTGCGGTTCTGATGCGGCGGTGCGCCGGTGTGACACAGGCCGTGTTCTATGCCACATTTTGTACCCAATTTGTCCTGCATCTGCCACGCACGTGATGCAGAGAGGGACGAAACGCCCATGAGGGAGCCGCTTGACATGGCAACAATCGCGCTTGTCGATGACGACCGCAACATTCTGACGTCTGTATCCATTGCGCTGGAAGCGGAAGGGTATCGGGTCGAAACCTACACGGACGGGGTTTCGGCGCTGGAAGGCCTTGGGGCACGGCCTCCGAACCTTGCGATTCTGGACATCAAGATGCCGCGCATGGATGGCATGGAGCTTTTGCGCCGGCTGCGCCAGAAGAGCGACGTGCCGGTCATCTTTCTCACCTCCAAGGATGACGAGATCGATGAGCTCTTCGGCCTGAAGATGGGCGCCGACGATTTTGTGCGCAAGCCTTTCTCGCAGCGCCTGCTGGTGGAGCGGGTGCGCGCTGTGCTGCGCCGCGCCAGCACGCGGGACACGAATGCCAAGGCGCCGGGCAAGCAGTCGCAATCGCTGGAACGCGGCCAGCTCGTCATGGACCAGGAGCGTCACACCTGCACCTGGAAGGGACAGCCTGTGACGCTGACGGTGACCGAATTCCTGATTCTCCATTCGCTCGCGCAGCGGCCGGGCGTGGTCAAGAGCCGTGACGCCTTGATGGATTCCGCCTATGATGAGCAGGTCTATGTGGACGACCGGACCATCGACAGTCACATCAAGCGGCTGCGCAAGAAGTTCAAGTCGGTTGACGGCGAGTTCGACATGATCGAAACGCTCTACGGCGTGGGATACCGCTTCCGGGAAATCTAGGTTCTGACCCTAGCGCGGAGCTCTTCCCGCCTGAAGCTTTATGGGTCGGGGCAAGACAGTTGCGATGAGCGCACAGACGGAAAACACGGAAGCGCGGCCGCAACGCACCGCGCGGCCGGCGGGGCCGAGCCTTCTGGGTCGGTTCGCGGTGCCGTTGCGCCGTCTGTTCGGCCACTATGTCTTTTCCAGTCTGACGCGGCGCATCCTGTTCCTCAACCTCGCCGGCCTCGGCGTTCTGGTGGTCGGCGTTCTCTATCTGAACGAGTTCCGCGAGGAATTGATCAGCGCCCGCGTGGAAAGCCTGATGACGCAGGGCGAGATCATCGCCGGCGCCATCGCGAGCTCCGCCGAAGTGGAGACGGATTCCATCCTGGTCGACCCTGACAAGCTCCTCGAGCTGCAGGCCGGCCAGAGCCTGCCGCCGCGCTCCGACCAGCTCGAGAGCCTCGATTTCCCGATCAATCCCGAACGCGTCGCGCCGCTCCTGCGGCGGCTGATCCCGCAGACCCGCACCCGGGCGCGGATCTATGATCCCGACGCCAACCTGCTGCTCGATTCCCAATATCTCGGACAGGTGCTCCGCTACGAGCTGCCGCCGGTGGACGAGGGGGAGCCGGACTTCCTCGACCATGCCTGGCAGTGGCTACGCGAGATGTTCCGCCGGCGGGACCTGCCGATCTATCGCGAGCAGCCCGGCGGCAACGGCGTCGCCTATCCGGAGGTGATGACGGCGCTGACCGGCACGACCACCAAGGTGGTCCGCATCAGCGAGCAGGGCGAGCAGATCGTCTCGGTCGCCGTGCCCATCCAGCGTTTCCGTGCGGTGCTCGGTGTCCTCCTCCTGTCGACGCAGGGCGGCGACATCGACAAGATCGTGGCGGCCGAGCGCAAGGCGATCCTGCGCGTCTTTGCCGTTGCCGCGCTGGTCACCGCCATCCTGTCGCTGCTGCTCGCCTCGACCATCGCCAATCCGCTGCGCCGGCTTTCGGCCGCCGCGGTGCGGGTGCGCCGCGGAGCGCGCAGCCGCGAGGAGATTCCCGATTTCTCCCACCGCCAGGATGAGATCGGCAATCTGTCGGCAGCTCTGCGCGACATGACGAAGGCGCTCTATGCGCGGATCGACGCCATTGAAAGCTTCGCCGCCGACGTGGCGCACGAGCTGAAGAACCCGCTCACCTCGCTTGGCAGCGCCGTCGAGACCCTGCCGCTCGCCAAGGACCAGCGCTCCCGCGACCGGCTGCTCGAGGTCATCCAGCACGACGTGCGGCGCCTCGATCGGCTGATCAGCGACATTTCCGACGCCTCGCGCCTCGATGCGGAACTTTCGCGGGAGGATTCCGAGAGGATCGATCTGGAGCAGTTCATCGGCGATCTGGTTCGGACCACGGTCGAGGCCGGATCGTCGAAGAAGCCCGTGAAGATCACCTTTGCGGCACAGAAGCCGTCTGCCGGCGGGCGTGGCTTCTTCATATTGGGACATGACCTGCGCCTCGGGCAGGTGATCACGAACCTGATCGAGAACGCCCGCTCCTTCGTGCCGGAGAAGACCGGTCATATCGCTGTGACCTTGTCCCGCGCGGGCCGACGGCTCATCGTCACCGTCGAGGACAATGGCCCGGGCATCCGCGTCGAGAACATCGATCGCATTTTCGAGCGCTTCTACACCGACCGGCCGGCTGGCGAGGCGTTCGGCCAGAATTCCGGTCTCGGCTTGTCGATCAGCCGCCAGATCGTCGAGGCCCATGGCGGCACGCTGACGGCTGAGAACATCACCGGCACCAAGCCCGGCGACATCAAGGGCGCGCGCTTCATCGTGGCTCTCCCGGCCGAAGGCTGATCAGAGATGCACAATCGCCACGCGACGGTCCTGGTCATCGGCGATCGAGGCGTTCTCATTGAGGGGGCTTCCGGCACCGGCAAAACCACCCTGGCGCTCGAGCTCTTGACGGTGTTTTCGGCCCAGGGCCTGTTCACACGTCTCGTCTGCGACGACCAGACTTATCTGGTGGCGCGCCATGGCCGCCTGGTCGCGCAGGCGCCGGGGCCGATCGCCGGCCTCGCCGAGGCGCGCGGTTTCGGGCCGGCGCCGATCGCTCACCAGGCGGCGGCGGTGGTCGATCTGGTGATTCGGCTGGTGGAAGACAGCCACGCACCACGCGTCAGCGCGGAACACGAGATCATTCATGAAGGCATCGGGCTCCCCGTGCTCGATCTTCCCGCGCGCGCCACGCGCCGTGCGCTCTACGCCGTCGCGGCGTTCCTTGATTTGCCGCCATTTGGCGACAAACAGGTCACCCCCTGAACATAATTTAGGCGAATCGCCGCAGTTTGGGCTTGTCAACGGCTTGTGCGTTGACAAGATAGCGCTCTTGTCGTGAGGCAGTCATAGGCGGTGTCCGCATTGCAGTGTTTTGACAGGGATTGCGCTTGCACAATGAGCAACCGGGTCGGCGGCGGCTTGCCGCGAATGCCGTTGGGGTGGAGTAAGACCGTGGCAGCCTCGAGCGCGAGTTTGGATTTGACGCCGATTGGCCGGATGATGTGCCGATGATCGGGCTCGTTCTCGTCACGCACGGCCAGTTGGCCGAGGAGTTTCGCCACGCGGTCGAGCATGTGGTGGGGCACCAGGAGAACATGGAGACGGTCTCCATCGGCGCCGAGGACGATATGGAGCAGCGCCGCCGCGACATCGTCGACGCGGTGGCGCGCGCCGATACCGGCGCCGGTGTCATCATCCTGACCGACATGTTCGGCGGCACGCCGTCCAACCTTGCCATCTCCGTGATGGACGCCGGGCGTATCGAGGTCATCGCCGGCATGAACCTGCCCATGCTGATCAAGCTCTCTTCCGCCCGCATCACGGACGACATGGCGCTGGCTCTGGACGAGGCACAGGCGGCCGGCCGCAAATACATCAACGTCGCAAGCCAGGTGCTGTCCGGCAAATGAGCAACGCGTCGACCAAAGAGCAGCGCTCCGAGCCGTTCAGCCGGGTTTTCACGATCGTCAACCAGCGCGGCTTGCATGCGCGCGCCTCGGCCAAGTTCGTGCAGACCGTGGATGCCCATGATGCGGATGTGCAGGTGCAGAAAGACGGCATTTCCGTCGGTGGAACCTCGATCATGGGCCTGATGATGCTGGCCGCCAGCCCCGGTTGCAGCATCCGCGTGCAGGCAAAAGGGCCGGACGCCGCAGCGCTGCTCGACGCGCTCGAGGCGCTGATCGCCGATCGGTTCGGCGAGGAAGCCTGAGCAGCAAGCCGCGAAGGACATGCACGAATAAAGATTTCTTTATATGCATTGTGGCGACGGCTGCGATCTGGTAGGCAGGGCGCAGCATCCGGGCCGGCTTGTCGCCCTGCGCCCGCCGTATTTTCAAGAAATCGGAGTTTACGCCCATGAGCGCTGACAAGGATTATGTGGTCACCGACATCAAGCTGGCCGATTGGGGCCGCAAGGAAATCGAGATCGCCGAAACGGAAATGCCGGGCCTGATGGCCTGCCGCGAAGAGTTCGGATCCGACAAGCCGCTGAAAGGCGCGCGGATTTCCGGTTCCCTGCACATGACCATCCAGACGGCGGTTCTGATCGAGACGCTGAAGGAGCTCGGCGCCGACGTGCGTTGGGCGTCCTGCAACATCTTCTCCACCCAGGATCACGCCGCAGCGGCCATCGCCGCCGCCGGCACGCCTGTCTTCGCCATCAAGGGCGAAACGCTGGAGGAGTACTGGACCTATACCGACAGGATCTTCCAGTGGACCGATGGCGGGCTCTCCAACATGATCCTCGACGACGGCGGCGACGCGACCATGTACATCCTGATCGGCGCCCGCGCCGAGGCGGGCGAGAACGTGCTTTCGAACCCGGGCAGCGAGGAGGAGGAAATCCTCTTCGCGCAGATCCGCAAGCGCATGGCTGAGACGCCGGGCTTCTTCACGCGCCAGCGGGAAGCCATCCGCGGCGTGACGGAGGAGACCACCACCGGCGTCAACAGGCTCTATCAGTTGCAGAAGAAGGGCCTGCTGCCCTTCCCGGCGATCAACGTCAACGATTCGGTCACCAAATCGAAGTTCGACAACAAGTATGGCTGCAAGGAATCCCTGGTGGACGGCATTCGCCGCGCCACCGACGTCATGATGGCGGGCAAGGTGGCCGTGGTCTGCGGCTATGGCGACGTCGGCAAGGGCTCCGCCCAGTCGCTGGCCGGTGCCGGCGCCCGCGTCAAGGTCACCGAGGTCGATCCGATCTGCGCCCTGCAGGCGGCGATGGACGGCTTCGAGGTCGTCACGCTCGACGACGCGGCTCCCACCGCCGACATCGTCATCACGACGACCGGCAACAAGGACGTCATCACCCTCGATCACATGCGCAAGATGAAGGACATGGTGATCGTCGGCAACATCGGCCATTTCGACAACGAGATCCAGGTCGCCGCCCTGCGCAATCTGAAATGGACGAACGTCAAGCCGCAGGTGGACATGATCACCTTCCCGGACAACAAGCGGATGATTCTGCTGTCCGAGGGCCGTCTTCTCAATCTCGGCAATGCCACCGGGCATCCGAGCTTCGTCATGTCGGCGTCCTTCACCAACCAGGTGCTGGCACAGATCGAGCTCTTCGTCCGCGGCGACAGCTATAAGAACGAGGTCTACGTTCTGCCGAAGCATCTCGACGAGAAGGTGGCCCGCCTGCATCTCGACAAGCTGGGCGCCCGGCTGACCGCCCTCTCCGAGGAGCAGGCGGCGTATATCGGCGTCACCCCGCAGGGGCCCTTCAAGCCGGAACACTACAGGTACTAAGTTTTATTAACCAAGACACAACATATTGATGCCGGACCATTGACTTTTGGTCCGGCATTATTTTTGTCGCGCGTCCTTCTTCACGGCGATTCGGACACGCGGTACATTGCAGTGATTCGCGAGGCGGCTGACCCTCCGGGCCGTGGGCCTGGCGAAACGAGGGGCGGTCTTGAGAAATCATGCGGCGGAGAAGGAACGAGACATGCCGGGGCTGGACCCGCTGAACGGCGGATCTGCAGGCCCTAAGGGCCGACAGCGCAAAGCAGGCCTCGTGCGGGGGAAGACGTGGCTTTTGGCGCTGGCGACGACCGCGGCGACACCGCTTCCCGCCGCGGCACAGGCTGCTGCGCAATCCGCGCGTGGCCTGACCATAAACACGCTCGAAGTCATCCAGCTTTCGATCTTCGCCGGCATCATGGGTGCCGCCTTCCTCTCCGCAATCTGGCTGATCCGGCAGCGGGCGCGCATCGCCGCCGAAAATCTCGAGCTCCGGGCAAGGGTGGCCGAGCTGGGCGGCGCTCTCGGCCGTTCCGAAGCGCTGCTCAACCTGAAGGACCAGCGCACCATCGTGTGGGGCACGAACGAGGAGCCGGCGAGCATCGTCGGCGAGCTGCCGGTGGGCAGCGGCGCGCCGGAAGAGCGCTCGGCCTTTCTGGCATTCGGCCGATGGATGACGCCGCGCTCCGCCTCCGCCATCGACCGCGCGGTCGAGGCTCTGCGCAAGGCGGGCGAGACGTTCGATCTTTCGATCGAGACCCGTTCGGGGACGCTGCTCGAGGCACAGGGGCGCAAGGCCGCGCAGCACACCGCGGTCCGTTTCGTTTCCCTGTCGGCGGCGCAGCAGGAGCACGCGCGGCTGAAGATCGAGCAGCAGGATCTCAGCGCCGAGCGGGAAAGCATCTTCGGTCTTCTCGATGCGCTCGACATGCCGTTCTGGCTTCGCGACCGGGGCGGGCAGCTCACATGGGTCAACCGCGCCTTCATGGGCGCGGTCGATGCCGCGGATCCGGAAACCGTACGGCGCGAGCGTCGCGAATTCCTGCCGGCCGTCGCACGCGACGAGATCATCAACCGGCACCGCGACGCCGGTGACGTTTTCCGGCAGTCGCTCTCGGCGGTCGTGCATGGCGAGAGGCGCGTCTTCAGCGTCACCGATTATGCCGGCGCCGGGGCTTCGGCAGGCATCGCCGCCGACGTGAGCGAGATGGAAGCCATCCGCCGCGAGCACGAGAGCACGGTCCGCAGCCATGCCGACACGCTCGACCAGCTCACCACCGCAGTGGCGATCTTCGACGGGAATCAGAAGCTGCGCTTCTTCAACCAGTCTTTCCAGAAGCTCTGGGACCTCGACACGCCCTTCCTCGAAAGTGCGCCGGACAATGCCCTGTTTCTCGATCGCCTGCGCAGCGACGGGACGCTGGCCGAGCAGCCGGAATGGCGGCGCTGGAAGGAAGGGCTTCTGTCCGCCTACCGCAGTGTGAAGCCCCAGGAGCACTGGTGGCATCTGCCGGACGGCCGCACCGTCCGGGTCATCGCCAACCCGCAGCCCAGGGGCGGGGTGACCTGGGTGTTCGAGAACCTGACCGAGAAGTTCGATCTCGAAAGCCGCTACAATGCGGCCATGCGCGTGCAGCGCGAAACCCTCGACAACCTCGCCGAAGGCGTCGCCGTGTTCGGACCTGATGGGCGGCTGCGGCTGTTCAACCCGGCATTTCAAAGGCTCTGGAACCTGCCAGAGATGCTGGTCGTGCCAGGCGCGCACATAGCCGATATCCGCACCGTCTGCGACGCGCTGTCCAAGGAAAGCCCCTGGGGCGGGTTCGTCGCTTCCGTAACGGGTTTCGACGACGAGCGGCGCAACCAGCACGGCCAGGTGGAGCTCAACAACGGCACGGTGCTCAGCCACGCCACCATCCACCTGCCGAACGGTCAGGTGATGATGACCTTCGTCGACATGACCGACAGCGTGAATGTCGAGCGGGCGCTGAAGGAAAAGAACGATGCGCTGCAGAAGGCGGACAAGCTGAAGAACGATTTCGTTCAGCACGTTTCCTACGAGCTGCGCTCGCCGCTGACCAACATCATCGGTTTTACCGAGCTTCTCAACCTGCCGGAGACGGGACCGCTTACCCAGCGGCAGCGCGAGTATGTCGATCATATCGGCTCGTCCTCCTCGGTGCTGCTGACCGTGGTCAACGACATTCTCGACCTGGCGACCGTCGATGCCGGCATCATGGAGCTGGAGATCGGCGAGGTGCGGATCGGCGAGATGGTGGAGACGGCCGCCGGTCTTGTCGCCGAACGCCTGCGGGAGCACGGCATCAGGCTCGACATCGACATGGACGATGCGGCGATGGTGTTTCACGCCGATGAAAACCGGGTGCGGCAGGTGCTGTTCAACCTCCTGTCGAACGCTGCCAATTACGCGCCGGAAGACAGCACGATCCGCCTTTCCGCCAGATGGCGCGAGAACGCCGCCGAATTCTGCGTGCATGACGACGGCCCGGGCATGGCGCCCGACGTTCTGGAGACGATCTTCAAACGCTTCGAGCCGCGCGTGAATGGCGGCCGCCGTCGCGGGGCCGGGTTGGGCCTGTCCATCGTGAAGAGTTTCGTCGAGCTGCATGGCGGCTCGGTGCAGATCGAAACGGGTGAAGGGCGCGGCACCACGGTGACCTGCCGCTTCCCCTCCGCGCCCACGCAGGCGCGCGCCGCCGCGGAGTAGACCTGCCGTATGTCCGCGCGCGTTCTGGAACGCTTCCTGCCCGACGAAGAGGCGACCGCACTGTTCGGCGAGGATATCGCCGTTGCGCTGAAGAGCGGCGACGTCCTGGCCCTCAAGGGCGATCTCGGCGCCGGCAAGACGACGCTCGCCCGCGCGATCATCCGGGCGCTTGCGGGCAATCCCGAGCTCGACGTGCCGAGCCCCACCTTTACGCTGACTCAGAGCTATGACGCGCGGCTTCCCGTGCACCATTTCGATCTCTACAGGCTCGCAGACCCGGATGAGCTTGAAGAGCTCGGGCTAGCGGAGGCGGCCGAAAACGGGGTGGCGCTGGTCGAATGGCCTGAGCGCGCCGGCGCTGCGCTGGCGGATGCGATCCGCCTTGAATTGCACGAGAGCGGCGAGGGCCGCCTTGCCGTCATCTCCGCTCCGCAAGAGGCGATGCTCCGGCTCGAGCGAAGCTTCGCCATCCGGGATTTCCTGAACAAGGCCGGAGAACTGCGTGCGCACCGCGCCTTCCTGCTGGGAGACGCTTCGCTGCGTGCCTATGAGACGGTCGCCACGCGTCTCGGTGAAAAACGCATCCTCATGAATGCGCCGGAGCGCCGCGACGAACCTTTGCTTCCCTCCGGTCGGCCCTACAGCCGAACGGCGCATCTTGCGCAGTCGGTCTCTGCCTCGGTCGCCATGGCGAAAGCAATGCGGGCGCGCGGCTTTTCCGCCTATGATGTCTACGCCCAGGACCTGGAGGCCGGCCTGCTTCTGGTCGAGCATCTGGGCGACGTGCCGTTCCTGTCGCCCGAGGGCGAGCCGGTCGCCGAGCGCTATCTGGAGGCGGCCCGCCTTCTGGCGGCGATCCACGAGGCCGACTGGCCGGCCGACCTGCCGGTCGCCGAGGGTGTGAGCCACCATCTGCCGCTCTACGACCGGGAGGCGCTCGGCATCGAGGTCAGCCTGCTCACCGACTGGTACATGCCGTTCATGGCCGGCCGCCCGGCGAGCGAAGCCGAACGCCAGGGCTATATGGAGCGCTGGGAGCGATTGTTCGCAAGGCTCGAGCAGTTCGAGCAGAATCTGGTCCTGCGCGACTTTCATTCCCCCAATCTCATCTGGCGCGCCGAACGCCACGGCTTCGACCGGCTCGGCCTCATCGACCTGCAGGATGCGGTGCGGGGTCCGGCGGCCTACGACGTCGCTTCGCTGGCGCTCGATGCCCGCGTGACGATGCCGGAGGATCTGGAACGGCAGATCGTGGAGGCCTATTGTGCGGCCCGCCGCGAACAGGGTGCCTTCGATCGCGCGGCCTTCGACGAGGCCTATGCGATCTGCGCGACGCAACGCAATTCCAAGCTGCTCGGAACCTTCGTGCGGCTCGAAAAGCGCGATCACAAGCCGTTCTACATCCGTCACCTGCCGCGCATCCGCACCTATCTGCGCCGGGCGATGCGTCATCCGGCCCTGGCGGAATTGAAGGCATTCTACGACGAGGCGGGGTTTCTCCGCGAGGACGAAGCGTGACTGCCGGCATGCCCGACACGGCGATGGTGCTGGCGGCGGGGCTCGGCAAGCGCATGCGGCCGATCACCGATACGGTGCCGAAGCCGCTGGTGAAGATCGCCGGTAAGACCCTTGTCGACTGGGCGCTCGATACGCTCGCCGATGCCGGCGTCGGCACGGCGGTGGTGAACGTTCACCACCTGGCCGACCAGATGGAGGCGCATCTGGCCGGCCGCCGCGCGCCGCGCGTCGTGATCTCCGACGAGCGGGACCGGTTGCTCGATTCGGCGGGCGGCGTCATCAAGGCGCTGCCGCGCTTGGGCGACGCACCGTTCTTCATCCTCAACGCCGACACGTTTTGGCTGGACGAGGGCATGCCGAATCTGCAGCGCCTGGCCCTTGCCTGGAACGGCGAGGCCATGGATATTCTTCTCATGGTTGCGGATTTCGATCAGGCGACGGGCCATTCCGGTTCGGTTGATTTCGTCATGGATGAGGCGGGCCGTCTGCGCCGCGCCCAGAAGGGCGAGACGGGTGTGATCTATGCCGGTGCGATCATCTTGCATCCGAGGCTCTTCGCCGGTGCCGGCAGCGAACCGCAATCCCTCAACGCCTATTTCGACGCCGCTGCCGCCGGCGGCCGCCTGTTCGGGATGAGAATGGGCGGCGACTGGATCACCGTCGGCACGCCGGATGCCATCGCTCCGGCCGAAGCCGTCGTGGCGGCACGCGCCCGGCTCAGTGATGCCGGCTAAGCGGCAGCCAAACGTCTTTTCCATCCCGCCCGGCGTGCCCTTTCTGCCGGCAATGGCCGATGCGCTGCTCGACGGGCGGCTTGTCTCGGGCTTCCGGTTCGACGGCGACCCGCTGGCGCTTGCCGACGTCACCGTCTACCTGCCGACACGCCGCGCGGCGCGCGCCCTGCGCAGCGTGCTCGTCGAGAAACTCGAGGGCGGCGCGGCGATCCTGCCGACGATCCGTCCCCTCGGTGAGTTCGACGAGGAGGCGACCCTCTTCGACGTCGAGAACGCGGCCGCGGTGGATCTCGCACCGCCGATCGAAGCGCTCGATCGCATCCTTCTGCTGGCGCCGCTGGTGCAGGCCTGGAAAGCGCGCCTGCCGGCTCATGTCGCAGCCCTTTTCGAGGAAGGCGTGGTGGTGCCCGCCTCGGCGTCGGATTCGATCTGGCTGGCGCGCGACCTCGCCGGGCTGATGGACGAGATCGAGACCGAGGAAGCCGACTGGACGAGGCTTGCCAGCCTCGCGCCCGACGGATTGGCGCACTGGTGGCAGGTGACGCTGGAGTTCCTCCAGATCGTCACGACACACTGGCCGCACCTGCTGCGCGAGCTCGACCGTTCCAACCCGGCCGCGCACCGCAATGCCATGCTGGCGGCGGAGGCGGCGCGGTTGAAGACGGCGGTTCATGCGGGCCCGGTCATCGCCGCAGGCTCCACCGGCTCGATTCCGGCCACCGCCCGCCTGCTCGCCACGATTGCCGGTCTCGAAATGGGGGCGGTGGTGCTGCCCGGTCTCGACAAGCGGCTCGATGCGCGTGCCTGGGCGGCCATCGGGGCGGCCGAGGAGCCTTCCGCCTTCGGCCATCCGCAAACGGGCTTGAAGAAGTTGATCGCCGCGATGGGCATCGACCGCGACGATGTCGTCGAGCTTGCCGAGCCCGAGCCGGCGCTTGCCGCCAGGCATGCGCTCGTCAGCGAGGCGCTGCGTCCCGCCGAGACCACCGATGCCTGGCTGGAGAACCGGGCGCTGGCGGCAAGCGCCGCCGGCGACGGTGCGCTGTCCGGCGTTACGCTGGTCGAAACGGCCAATGAGCGCGAGGAGGCATTGTCGATCGCCGTGGCGCTCCGGCTGGCACTCGACGAGGAGAACGCGACCGCCGCACTGGTGACCCCCGACCGGGGCCTGGCACGCCGTGTCGCGGTGGAGCTGACGCGCTTCGGCATCGATGCTGACGATTCCGGCGGCACGCCGCTCACCGACAGCGCTCCGGCAACCCTGGCACGGCTTCTGCTTGAAGCCGTGTTCCGCCCCGGCGAGCCGGTGGCGATCGTGGCCCTCTTGAAGCATCCGCTGCTGTCGCTCGGCATGCATCGAGCCAGGGTGCGCCGGGCGGCCGAAACGATCGAGCTCGTCGCTTTGCGCGGCGGCACGGGCCGGCCGGACGTTTGCAGCCTCAACACGCTTTTCGAGACGCGGTGGGCGGCTATGGAACGGGAGGAGCGCAAGCCCTTCTGGTTCGCCCGTGTCAATGCGGCGGCGCTGGCCGAAGCCCGCGATGTCCTCGGCGCCCTCGAGCGGTCCCTCGACCGGCTGCGGGAGGTGCGCCAGGCGCGCAATGTCGGCGTCCCCCATATGGCGCGGCTGACCGTCGAGGTGCTGGAGGCGCTGGCCCGGACCGAGGACGGCAGCCTGGCGAAATTCTATGAAGGCGAGCGTGGCGGAGCCATGGCGGCGTTTCTGCGCGGGCTGGTCGGATCGGCGACCGCCCTGCCCTTCGATGCGGCCGAATGGCCGGCGGTCTTCGCCGCGCTGATCGCGCCCGAGGTGGTCAAGCCGGCCATGGGGGCGGACAGGCGTGTCACGATCTGGGGTGCGCTCGAGGCGCGCCTGCAAAGCGTCGACATGCTCGTGCTGGGTGGCATGAACGAAGGCACCTGGCCGAGGATTCCGGCCTCGGACCGCTTCATGTCGCGGCTGATGAAGGCCGAGCTTTCCCTCGAGCCGCCCGAACGGCGCATCGGGCAGGCCGCGCACGATTTCATGATGGCAATGGGCGCGCGGAAGGTCGTGCTGACGCGCGCCGCGCGGGCCGGGGATGCTCCTGCGGTCGCCTCCAGGTGGCTGCAGCGGCTCACCGCCTTTGCGGGAGAGGATGCGAACGAGGCGATGCGGGCGCGGGGCCGCGAGCTGATCGCCTGGGCCCGCCTGCTGGACGAGAAACCGGACGAGGATTTTGCGCCGCGCCCGGAGCCCGCGCCGCCGCTGGAGGCAAGGCCGGTGCGCTTCTCGGTCACCGAGATCGAGACGCTGCGCCGCGACCCCTACGCGGTCTATGCGCGGCGCATCCTGGAGCTCGCCGCCCTCGACCCGCTGATCCGCGATCCCGGCGCGGCCGAGCGCGGCAATCTCTTCCACGACATCCTCCAGGATTTCATTCGCGAGCAGCAGGACCCGGCCGGCGCCGAAGCGCTGGATCGCCTGCTGGCGGCCGGCCGCCGGCAGTTCGCGAAAGCCGGCCTGCCGGCCGATGTCGAGGCGGTCTGGTGGCCGCGCTTCCAGCGCACCGCCGCTTCGATCGTCGATTGGGAGCGCAGCCGCGCCGACGGCATCGTCGAGCGGCACGCCGAGATCCGCGCCGGCGCCACGGAGGTCGCCGGTCTCGGGCTCACCCTTTCGGGCCGCGCCGACCGCATCGACATTCGCGGCGACGGACGCGCCGAGATCCTCGACTACAAGACCGGTGCCTCGCCCTCGCGGCGCCAGGCGCACACGCTGCTGTCACCACAGCTGGCGCTGGAGGCGGCGCTTCTCCAGCGTGGCGCTTTCGCCGACATCGGCCGCGTCGAGGCCGGAGAGCTGGCCTATGTGCGGCTCAAGGCGAATGGCGAGGTCCTTCAGGAATCGATCCTCGAGATGAAGGACAGCGACAAGACCGCGCCCGGCATCGCGGAGGAGGCCTGGCATCGATTGGCGATGCTGCTGGCGCACTACCATCGCGCGCAGACCGGCTACAGGTCGCGCGTGCTGCCTTTTCGGGAGGGTGACGTGAGCGGCGACTACGACCATCTGGCGCGCGTGCTGGAATGGTCGGCCGGCGGCGATGCGGGCGATGGCGGGGACGGCGAATGAAGCGGGCCTTCACCATTCCTCCCGACACGCTGAAGGCGCAGGCACTCGCTGCCGATCCGGCGAATTCGGCCTGGGTGTCGGCCAATGCCGGCTCGGGCAAGACCCATGTGCTGGCGCAGCGCGTCATCCGTCTCCTGCTGCAGGGGGCCGACCCATCCAAGATTCTCTGTCTCACCTACACGCGGGCCGCCGCCGCCAATATGGCCAACCGCGTTTTTCGCGATCTGGCCGGCTGGAGCCTGCTGCCGGATGCAGAGCTTTCCAGGATCATCGCGGCGCTCGAAGGGAAAGCGCCAACCGGTGACACGCTGGCGCGGGCGCGCCGCCTTTTCGCCCGCGCATTGGAAACGCCAGGTGGCCTGAAGATCCAGACCATCCATGCCTTCTGCGAAGCGATCCTGCATCAGTTCCCGCTCGAGGCGAACATTGCCGGCCATTTCGAGCTCCTGGATTCGCAGATGGAAGCGGCGCTTCTCGCCGAAGCGCGCCGCGATCTTTTGACCGGTGCGATGGGCGATGGCAGCGCTCTGGATCGCGATGATTTTGGATTGAATCAATCCAAAATCATAAACGCGATCGCATTCAAAAAGTCAGAGCGGGATGCGGGCGGAAAACCGCTTCACACTTTTCCTCATCCCGCTCTAGCGGAGGCCTTCGCGGCGGTGCTGCAGCATGGCGGCGAAAGCGGCTTGCAGGATCTCCTGTCGGAGATCGTCGCGCGCCGCGACGGGCTGCGCTCGCTGATCGATCAGATCGGCGACGATTATCGCGCGCTGTTCGAGGAATTCGGCTTTGCCGCCTCGGACAGCGCTGCGACGATTGCCGGCTCCGTCTGGCCCTTGCCCGGTTTCGATGCCGATGCCTTCGACACGCTGGTCGCCGAAGCCGAGGCGGCCGATGCGCGAACGGTGTTGAAGAGCATCGTGCCCGACGTCGCGCGCGCCTTCGAAGAGACCGATCCCGTCCGGCGGCTGAAGCTGCTGAAGAAGGGCCTTCTCAAGACCGATGGCGGGCTCTACGGCGAAAGCGCCTTCAAGGCGGGACTGCGCAAGGCGCTGCCAGGCATCGTCGAGCGCTATGGCGAAGCGGCCGAGGCCGTGCGCGTCGCAGGAGACCGGCTGGCGCTTTACGGCATGCTGGAGGCGACCCGCGCTGCGCTGGTGATCGCCGACGGCATGATCGCCCGCTACGAACGGCTGAAACGCGCGCGCGGCTTCCTCGATTTCAACGACCTGATCATGCGCACGATCCGCCTTCTCGCACGCACGGATGCGGGGCCGTGGGTGCAGTACAAGCTGGACAAGGGCATCGACCACATCCTGATCGACGAAGCGCAGGACACGAGCCCGGAACAATGGCGGATCGTCCGGCTTCTGGCGGAGGAGTTCTTCTCCGGCGAGGGTGCGCGCAGCGGAACGTTGCGCACGATCTTCGCCGTCGGCGACGAGAAGCAGTCCATCTATTCCTTCCAGGGGGCCGAGCCTGCCGCTTTCGACGACAGCGGGCGTGCTTTCGAAAAGAAGGTGCGCGCCGCCGCGCTCCGTTTCGAGCGGGTGCGGCTGATGCGCTCCTTCCGCTCCACCGAGGACGTGCTTTCCGCGGCGGACCTGGTGTTCGCGCGCGAGGAGGTGCGTCGGGGCCTCACCCGCGACCCGGAGCCGATCGAGCACAAGGCCATCCGCGAAAATGCCCCCGGCTACGTGGAGGTATGGTCGCCGATCGCCCCCGAGGTGGTGGAGGAACCGGACGATTGGACGGAGGCCATCGACCACGCCTCGGCACCCGCCGTGCGGCTGGCGGAAACCATTGCCGCGACGGTCGAGGGTTGGATCCGCAACGGCGAGATCATCGAGGGGACGGGCAAGCGCCTCACCGCGGGCGACGTGCTGGTGCTGGTGCGCAAGCGCGACCGTTTCGTTCACGCACTCTCACGCAGCCTCAAGAACCGGCACATCGACGTCGCCGGCGCCGATCGCCTGCGGCTCACCGCGCATATCGCCGTGCAGGACCTGATCGCGCTCGGCCGCTTCCTGCTGCAGCCGCACGACGATCTGTCGCTGGCGGCGGTGCTGAAGAGTCCGCTCTTCGGCATGGACGAGGAGCGCCTGTTCCGTCTCGCCTGGAAGCGGGGTGCCGCGACGCCTCTTTTCGACGCCATGCGGGCGCAGGCGCTGGCCGATCCGGCCCTTGCAGCGATGGTCGCAACGCTGCAGGGATGGCAGAACGAAGCGGCGTTCAAGCCGGCCTTCGAATTCTACGCAAGCCTGCTTTCCGGCAGCCGCGATCGCGAGGGCGCGCGGCGCCTCTTCGTCGCCCGGCTCGGGCATGAGGCGAACGATATCCTGGACGAGTTTCAGTCCTTCGCCCTTGCCGGCGAGCGCGCCGGTCTCAACGGGCTCGAGGCGCTGCTGTCGGCCCTCGACGGTCAGGCGCCGGAGATCAAGCGCGAGATGGATCAGACGCGCGATGAGCTGCGCATCATGACGGCGCATGCCGCCAAGGGCTTGGAAGCGCCGGTGGTGTTCCTGGTCGATCCCGGCAGCGCGCCGTTCGCGGCGCAGCACCTGCCGAAGCTGATGCCTTTTTCTCCCTCGAGCGGGGGCTGGCAGGGCAAGGGTTTCCTGTGGCGCGCCGGCAAGGAGGTCGCCAATTCCGTTGCCGCCGGTTTCGAGATGGAAGTGCGCGTCAAGGCGGAGCAGGAATACCGCCGGCTGCTCTATGTCGGCATGACGCGAGCCGAGGACCGCCTGATCGTCTGCGGGTATCACGGCGCGCGCGAGCCGCAGGGCCTGACCTGGCAGACGGTGGTCCGGCAGGCGCTTTCCGGTGCTGCCGCGGCGGAGGAACTGACGAGCCCGGACATCTGTGCGCCGGTCTATCGCTATCGGGTGAGCGATGCACCGCCGCGCAAGCCCGATCCGCAGCCTGCCGTCGAAGCGAGGGGCGAGGTGGCCCTGCCGCGCAGCCTGCGCGAGCCGCCGCCCGTGCAGGCCGACCTGCCGCG
>NZ_JANKOF010000011.1 GCF_024655565.1 Nitratireductor sp. ZSWI3
GACGGCCCCCTCTCCCCGCGAGCGGGGAGAGGGTAAGGGTGAGGGGCGAGCGCAAACCGAGGGGCGGGCGCGATGAATCTCCTGCGCGACAACGACCTTATCTTCGGACGGCTCCTCAAGATCGAGGAGCCGCATCTGATCGCACGTTACAACAAGGCGCTGGAGGCTTTCGGGCTCAAGCCGACCAGGCTCACATCCTTCGAGATCGACCGCACGGGGTTCTCGCCGCAGGTCGCCGAGGAGCTTAAGGATGACCAGTATCTCGACCCGAACGGGGTCAACCGGCGCTTCATCATCCTGACGCCGGCGCAGATCGAGCTGCCCGTCGTCCACACCGCCTTTTCCAACACCTCGCAGCTCGTCTACGAGTTCATGACGGCCAATGCCCGCGCCATCAACGCCATCACCATCAAGGATGTGGTCTATGGCGAGATCGAGGAGCAGGTGACGAAGGTGCGCGACATCGAGGACCTGCTCTCCATCGTTCAGGTGGAATTCAAGGTCCTGTCGGCGGAGGACCTGCTCGGCAAGGCCGCCGAACTCGGCCGGCTCGCCGACCGCGTCAAGCACGAGCCGGAGGCCTGGCGCGACGACGCGCTGCTCAACCGCATGGTGGCGCTCGCCGAGCAGACCGGCGACATCCGCGAGAACAGTCTGGTGCCGGAGCAGGTGGTGTTCCATCACAACGCCTACTGGACCAGCCATTTCGGCGGCGTCTACATCTTCGCCGACCGCGACACGACGACCGTCATCGCCGACCCGGCAGCGCCCGGCTTCCGCCGCTCGCGGCCCTGGCAAGTGAGCTATCTGTCGAAGGACGACCCGGCCCGCATCTTCCGCTTCCTGGCCGAGACCGGCCGCATCCAGCTGCCGCGCGCTTCCTGGGTGGAAGGCTCGGGCTATCTCGTCCACCGTGCGGAAATGGTGCTGAGCGACCTCGTCCGCCGCGCCAATCCCGATCAGGATTTTTCCCGTATGGACCCGGTCTGGCTGCAGACCTGGACGCATCGCAACGCCGACCTCGTGACGCGCGACGGCGCCTTTCCCTTCCTCAACGCGGCGGTGCGCGAGATCGGCCAGTTCGGCCAGCTGAAGGTGGAGGAGGTGCCGCCGCATCTGCGCTTCCTCGTCACGCGTGCCGATCCCGGCCATCCGGATGCCTGGCTGACCAACCGGCTGATCTCCGACTTCGTCCCGTCGGACTTCATCGCGCGCTACGTCTTCAACAAGCAGGGCTTCTATCAGGATTACCAAGGCTATTCCGATGCCTGGCGCGAATATGTTGTGACACGTCTCAAAACCACTTATCTCAGGGACAAACCGGCGCTGAGGCGGCGCCTCTACGGCCTAGATTGAGGGGGCTCCCGTGCTCGATCCCATCGTTGACTTCTTCACCCGTGTCTTTCACTGGATCGGGCGGGGCATAGGGCTGGTCATCGCCTGGATCCTGTGGCCGTTCCTGGCCGTCGGCCGCTGGTACACGCGGCGCGGCTGGATCATTCGCGGCAGCGTCGGGCTGGTGGTGCTGCTGATCGTCGGCTTCTACGCCTATTTCTTCTGGCAGACGCAGGTCTGGAACGGGTTCGACCCCGATTACGTGAAGAAATACGGGCTGGAGGCGCGCGGCGTTTCCGCCGGCGAGCAGACGGCGGGCACGCAAGGCGGCGAGACACGCACCTGCGGCCGTTCGGCGATCGTCGACGTGACGGCGGACCTTGCCGATTTCAACGTCAACCAGAACGCATGGATTTCCTCCATGCTGCTTTACAAGCTCGGCCTGTTCTTCGTCCTCGACTGGGACGATACGCCCTTCTTCGACAACAAGGCCTCCTTTCAGCGCGGCGTCAATCAGGCCGTCCGGCGCAGCGCCATCGAACTCGTCGATGCGCTCGGCCGCGTGCGCGGCACCTCGCAGATCGACCGCGACCTGCAGAACGCGCGCGGCGCCATCACCTTCGACGAGGAGACCTGGTATTTCGGCCTGAGCCCGTTCGGCCCGAAGACGCCGACGCCGAGCTTCTACCGCGCCGCCATCCGGGACCTGCGCAAGTTCAACGACCGGCTCGAAAGCTGCGAAGCGGTCTTCGACGCGCGCGCCGACAACCTGATCCAGTTCCTCGACCGCATCGCCAGCGACCTCGGTTCCACCTCGGATCTGCTGCGGCAGCGCTCGGAAAACTACAATTCAGGCTGGTTCGACACCCGCGCCGACGACCGCTTCTGGTTCGCCTATGGCCAGCTCTACGCCTATTACGGGCTCCTGAAGGCCGCCGGTGCCGACTTCGAGGATGTCGTCGCGCAGCGCTCGCTGGGGTCGCTCTGGAGGACGACCGACGAGCAGTTCCGCGCCGCGTTGAACATCACGCCCTTCATCATCTCGAACGGCCGCGAGGATGGCTGGATCATGCCGACCCATCTGGCGACGATGGGCTTCTACATCCTGCGCGCCCGCTCCAACCTGGTCGAGCTCCGGCAGGTGCTGGACCGGTGATCGCCGGTTAATCGCCGGAAGCTTCGGCGGCGTCACCGCGCCGCTCGCCATAGTGTGGTCTTCAATTTCCGCATCTTCTTTGAAAACCGGTAGTGTTTCCCGGGAGTTCCGCTCGGGGATCGATCTTTGCCCATTTCGGATCACCCGTTTTCAAGGACCGTTTTCATGCTCATCACGATCGCGATCTCAAATTATCGTTCTATTCACGATCTCGTGCTGCCGCTCGGCCGCCTGAATGTGATCTCCGGAGCCAACGGGAGTGGCAAGTCCAGCGTCTACAAGGCGATCCGTCTCCTTGCCGAGACGGCGCAGGGTGGGGTCATCGCTTCGCTTGCGCGGGAAGGCGGTCTGCGCTCGACCTTATGGGCCGGGCCGGAGAGACTTTCGGCCGGCATGAAGGCCGGACATCAACCGGTTCAGGGCACGCTGCGGCGCAATTCCGTCAGCCTGAGGCTGGGATTTGCCGACGAGGATTATGGTTATGCCATCGATCTCGGTTTGGCGGCACCATCGCCCAGCATGTTTGCGCTGGATCCGGAGATCAAGGCGGAGGCAGTTTGGGCCGGCGAAGCTTTATCGGCACGCAATGTGTTCGCCCAGCGCAATGGACCGCATGTCAGTATTCTCGACGAAAGCGGCAAGCGAACCTCGGTCCTCAAGAACCTCCCGTCGTTCGACAGCATGATGACGCATGCTGCGGATCCAAGGAATGCGATGGAGCTTCTGATCCTGCGCGACCGGATGCGCGGCTGGCGCTTCTATGATCATTTTCGCACGGATCCGGAGGCGGCGGCGCGACGAGCGCAGATTGGCACGCGCACCCCCGTTCTTGCCTCCGACGGTTCGGATCTGGCGGCCGCTCTACGGACCATCATCGAGATCGGCGATGACGCCGGTCTCGCGCAGGCCGTCGACGATGCGTTTCCCGGCAGTACCGTCGAAATCGCCGTAAACGATGGCGCCTTTGAGGTGCAGATGCGCCAGCCGGGCCTCTTGCGGCCCCTGCGCGCGGCTGAATTTTCCGACGGAACGCTGCGCTACCTGCTCCTTATCGCGGCCCTCATGTCGCCGCGCCCGCCATCCCTGCTGGTCCTGAACGAGCCGGAGACGAGCCTGCACCCCGATTTGATCGACCCGTTGGCGCGGCTTCTGGCGCGAATTTCCCACGCCTCGCAGCTTATCGTCGTGACCCATTCACAGCCATTGGTCGCCGCGCTCGAGACGATCAACGGGGCCATGTCCTTCACGCTCGCCAAGAGACTCGGCGAGACAATCGTTCTGCAGGAGCACCAGCCGCCGGCCTGGTCCTGGCCCGCTCGTGGGCGGTAGCTGTCGCATTTCACGCATTCAGCGCCTCTTTTGCGACGGTGGAAGGCGGTATTTCGCGGCTTTATGCCATGCGGAACCTGTTCGGGAGAGGAAGTCATCGTCATGGCCGAAGTGAAGTCCGACATCGAGATCGCGCGGGCGGCGAAGAAAAAGCCGATCCAGGAAATCGGCGCGAAGCTCGGCATTCCGTCCGAGCACCTTTTGCCCTACGGGCACGACAAGGCGAAGATTTCGGCGGAATTCATCGCCGAGGCGCGCCGCAATCGCGACGGCAAGCTGATCCTCGTCACCGCGATCAACCCGACGCCGGCCGGTGAGGGCAAGACCACCACCACCGTCGGCCTTGGCGACGGGCTCAACCGGATCGGCAAGAAGGCCATGATCTGCATCCGCGAGGCCTCGCTCGGCCCCTGCTTCGGCGTCAAGGGCGGCGCGGCCGGCGGCGGTTATGCGCAGGTGGTGCCGATGGAGGACATGAACCTCCACTTCACCGGCGATTTCCACGCCATCACCTCGGCGCACAACCTTCTCTCCGCGCTCATCGACAATCACATCTACTGGGGCAACGCGCAGGAGATCGACACGCGCCGCGTCACTTGGCGGCGGGTGATGGACATGAACGATCGTGCGCTCCGGCAGATCGTCTGCTCGCTCGGCGGCGTCGCCAACGGCTTTCCGCGCGAGGCGGGTTTCGACATCACCGTTGCTTCGGAGGTGATGGCCATCCTGTGCCTGGCGACGGATCTGAAGGATCTCGAAAAGCGGCTGGGCGACATCATCATCGGCTACCGGCGCGACAAGAGCCCGGTCTATGCGCGCGACATCAAGGCCGACGGCGCGATGACGGTGCTTCTCAAGGATGCGCTGCAGCCCAACCTGGTGCAGACGCTGGAGAACAATCCCGCCTTCGTCCATGGCGGGCCGTTCGCCAACATCGCCCATGGCTGCAATTCGGCGATGGCCACCTCCACCGCCCTGAAGCTGGCCGACTATGTGGTGACGGAGGCCGGCTTCGGCGCCGATCTCGGGGCAGAGAAGTTCTTCGACATCAAGTGCCGCAAGGCGGGGCTGAAGCCGGCCGCGGCCGTCATCGTCGCCACGGTCAGGGCGCTGAAGATGAACGGCGGCGTGAAGAAGGAGGATCTCGGCACCGAGAACATCGATGCCGTCAAACATGGCTGTGCGAATCTCGGGCGCCATATCGAGAACGTGAAGCAGTTCGGCGTGCCGGCCATCGTCGCGATCAATCATTTCCACACCGACACGGAGGCGGAGATCGAGGCGGTCAAGGCCTATGTCGCCGCCCAGGGCGAGGAGGCGGTGCTGTGCCGGCATTGGGCCGAGGGATCGGCCGGCGTCGAGGAACTGGCGCACAAGGTGGTGGCGCTGGCCGAAAGCGGCGCCTCGCAATTCGCGCCGCTCTACGCCGACGACATGCCGCTATTCGAGAAGATCGACACCATCGTCAAGCGCATCTATCGCGGCTCGGAGGCGATCGCCGATAAGTCGGTGCGCAGCCAGCTCCGGCAGTGGGAGGAACAGGGCTACGGCCATCTGCCGGTGTGCATGGCCAAGACGCAGTATTCCTTCTCCACCGATCCCAACCTGCGCGGTGCACCGACGGGGCACGTGGTGCCGGTGCGCGAGGTGCGCCTGTCGGCCGGCGCCGGCTTCGTGGTCGCCATCTGCGGCGAGATCATGACCATGCCCGGCCTGCCGAAAGTGCCGTCGTCGGAGCGGATTTTCCTCAATGATGACGGGCTGATCGAAGGATTGTCTTAAAAGCGGAGTCATCCCGATCGCTGCGCCGGCAAAGACCGCCGGCGCAGCTTCGATCGTCAGGCCGCGACGGAGAATTCCGTCATCATGCCTGTTTCCAGATGCAGCATGTGGTGGCAGTGGAACATCCAGCGCGCCGCCTCGCCCGCGTCGACGGCGATGGTGATCATGGCCATGGGAGGCACGTGGACCGTATCGCGGATCGCCCCGGAAAAGCGCCGCCCGTTGATCGCCACCACCTGGAAGCTGTGGCCATGCAGGTGCATCGGGTGCGCCATCATCGACATGTTGTGCAGGGCGATCTCGAAGCGCTCGCCGCTTCGTGCGGCGATCGGCGCATGCTCGCCCCAGGTGCGGCCGTCGATGGTCCACAGATAGGGCTCCATTCCGCCGCCGAGCATCACCATCCGGCCGTTGACGGCAGGTCGTGAAGGGAGCGGGGCGAGGGCGCTGAGGCGTGCCTCCTGCTCGAGACCGAAGGCAGGCGCTTCGTCCTCTCCCATCTCCCCGATGCGCTTCACCTCAGCTCCGGGCGTTGCCAGGACCAGCCCGGTCCGTTCGCGCGCGCCCTCGCGCAGCGCCAGGATCGGGAAGGCGCCGCCGGCGGACGGCAGCCGCAGGACGATGTCGAGACGCTGGGCCATGGCGAGGCCGAACCGGCGCCCCTTCAACGGCGCGACCGGATGGCCGTCGACCGCCACCAGTTCGGCATCGAGGGCGCCGCTGTCGATCCAGTAGACCGTGGCCGACGACGCATTGACGATGCGCAGCAGCACCTCGCCGCCGCGCTCGACGGTCACCACCTCGGGATCGGCGAGCGTGCGGTCGTTGGCGAGATAGGCGTCGAACTCGACGTCGTTGAGGTCCATCTGCATGGCGCCGTGATTCATGCCGCCCATGCCGCCCATGCCGTTCATACCGCCCATGCCCGGCATCATACCCATGCCGGAGCCGTGCCCGGCTCCGCCGGCGCCCAATCGGTCGAGCAATTCGGCAAGCGGGGTGAAGGTGAAGTCGTGGAGAAACAGCACCGCCTCCTGGCGGTCGGCCTTCTTGTCCTCCTCGCTGCGCACGATCAGGGGAGCGGCCAGGAGCTGCATCTCCTGCGCCGGGATATGGGCATGCATCCAGTGCGTGCCGGCAAGCGGCGTAAAATCGTAGTCGCGGCTCTCGCCGGGTTTGAGTTTCGGCATCGGCATGTCCGGAACCCCGTCCTGCCGGTTCGGTGGGATCTGGCCGTGCCAGTGGATCAGCGTTTCCTCGGCAAGCTTGTTTTCCAACGTAAGGCTGAAGCGTTCGCCGGGCTCGAGCACGAGACCCTGCCCGCCTTGCTGGTTGGCGATGCCGAACACGGTGGCCGGCTTGCCTTTGATGTCGAGCGTGCGGGTGGTCGCAACGAGCTTTCGTTGCGAGGCGGCGTGGGTGACCGGCGGAAGGGCCGCAGCCACGGTGAATGCCGCACTTCCGGCCAGGAAGCCGCGACGGGTGATGATGGAGTGCATAGGTTTCTCCTGAAGCAATGGTCGTGAAACCCGTGGATGCCGGGCGCGAAAACGCGCTTTCGCGGATGCCGGACGGCCGTGGGTGATGGACGTGCGTTCAGGCGAGGAGGCGGGGCGGCGGCGTTTGCGGTCTGAGGTGCCAGCCGGAATGCGGCTGGTCGGCGATCGCCAGGACCCTTGGTGCATTCGGCCGCCAATGCGTGGCGGCGGCTTCGCTGCTGAACGGGGTGGCGACGCAGTCGGCGGCGCAGCGCATCGCCGTGTGAGCCTTACAGTCGCAGTCCTTGGCATGGGCACCGTGGGCGCTGCAATCCGTCATCTGGCCCATGGCGGCCATCGTCGCCGCATGGCCGGGCGCTCCGGCAAAAGCCAGGGCAAGCAGGATCAGAAGTGCGAGATGCCGAAACGGCGTTTTCATTGCGGGTCCGAAAGGCTCACCAGACATCGCTCTGGTGAGCCTACTATGCGGCCGGATCAAGGCCCGCGCCAGAGAAATCCCTCGCGGGCCGTCTGCACGCCTGTTTTCGTGGGCGGCAGGTCAGGCAGCGCTCGGGCCGGGATCCTCGCCGCCGCCCCGCTCGCGTGGCAGCGGAGGCGGGATCGCGTCGGCGTCATGCACCAGGCGCAGGGCAGGGCGCATCCTCACCCGCTCGGCAGCCGAACGCCCGGCCCGCTCGGGCTGATAGAGGACTGCCTCAAGGGTGATGCGCTCGGCGAGGCCGGCGCCGCGCTGCGGCAGGGTGATCGCTTCTCCCTCGCGCAGGCCGAGCAGCGCCAGCCCGCGCAGCGTGTTCAGCGGCAGGGCCAGTCCCACCATGGCTTGCGTCGCATCGCGGGTGATGATGCGCGTTGCCGGTGCATTGCCGCCGACGCGATAGCGCACGCGGCTGTTCAGCGTCGCCGCGTCGGGTGGCACGTCGTCGTGAAAGACCACCGCTGCGCTGGCGAGCTTGTGGCGCAGCAGCGCGGCGAGAGACTGGTCAAGCTCCGTCCGCTGTTCGTGAAGAATCTCAAGGATCGCGAAATCCCTGGTGGTGAGGATGCATCCCTTCCGGGTCCACATGGCAATCTCCGTTGGCGCGCCGGCATGCCGGTCGCCGTGTCTGTTCGGGAAGAGGAACCCCTGCGCTGGGCGTTTCCGGCGCAGGGGTTAAGCTCCCGTCAGGAGATGCCCCGTGAAGAACAGGAGATGCGGGTGGTGCATGGCTTCCGGCTCAGGCGCTCTCGGCCGGCTGCTTCACTTCGAGCACGGTCAGCTGGTGGGTGCGCCCGTTGCGCGCCGTCCAGTGGATCGACTGGCCTTCCTTGAGGCCGATCAGCGCCGTGCCGACCGGCGTCGTGATGGAAATCCGCCCCTTCTCGATGTCTGCATCGCCGGGATAGACCAGCGTTACGGTCTTCTTCTCGCCCTCGTCGGCGGTGTAGGTCAGCGTGGAGCCCATGCGCACGATCGTCCGTGCCAGCGCGTCATCGCGCACGACGCGGGCCCGGTCGAGCTCGGCCATCATGGTTTCCGACATTTCGGGGTTGCGATCCTCCAGGGCGGCTGCGAGACCGGTCAGGCGCTCGTAGTCGGTTTCGGAAATCGTGATGCTCGGCTTGCGCCCGGTCTTGTGCTGCATTTTTGCGTGTCCATGCGATGCTGTCGGCCCGCGTATACGCGTTCCCCAAGGGCCTGTGGCTGTTGTCAGAAGTGTGGTTGATGCGCCTTGGAAACCTGATCCGCCTTGCATGCCGGCCGATGTCTGCCGGCGAGCGGATACGCGCCCCTCGGTTCGGAGGCGCATGACACCGAACCGGGGGTCAGTGCCCCGCTATGGGACACACCCTGAAGAAGTCGAAAGTCTGTTTCCGGTCCTGTTCCATACCCTTGAAAGTGGTGCAGCACAGTGGGGATGTCAAGGCGATGCGGCCGAAACACACCGCCGACACCCGGTTGCCAAGGGGTAGCCCACGGGCCCGATGCTAGCTTTGACGGCGGTTGCGGCGCCGCAGCTTGCCGAAGCGGAAACCCTCGGGCATGGCTGCGCCCACCATCATCATCTCACCAATGGTCTCGGATGTTATGAGGCCGGCGAGCCGGTCGTGACTGTCGAGAACGGCGACGGCCGGCGCCTGGGTTTCGCGCAGCAGGCGCAATCCGTCCGTCAGGCTCTGGCGCCTGTGGATCGTCGGCAGGCCGCTGCGCATGACGCCCACCACCGGCGCATCGGGACCGGTCTCGCGCAACGCGCGGATCATGTCGTTGCGGGTGATGAGCCCTTCGAGGCGGCCGGACGGGTCGACCACCGGAAACTCGTTCTGGGTCGTCGCCAGAAGCCGCTCGATGGCCTCGGCCACGGAGGCGGAGCGGTCGAGGCTGGCGAATTCCGTCACCATCACGTCGCCGGCAAGCACGCTGTTGGCGATGCCGCGGATCTGGGCGTCCTGCGCCTCGGCGGCGGCGGCCAGATAGACGAAGATGGCGATGAAGATGAGGAGCGGATTGTAGAGAAGCCCGAGAAAGCCGAACAGGAAGGCGAGTCCTTGCCCGATGCTCGCGGCGATCTGAGTGGCGCGCGCCCAGCTCATGCGGGTTGCCAGCAGCGCTCTCAGAACCCGTCCCCCGTCCATCGGAAAGGCCGGGATGAGGTTGAAAAGGACGAGGAAGATGTTGACGCCGGCAAGCCGCACCAGGAAATCCGTGCGCGGATCCTCCACCTGGATCATCTGTTCGATGCCGGCCGCGCCGCCCAGCGCCAGGATGATGAGCCCGGCGATCACGACGTTGACCAACGGGCCGGCGAGGGCGATGACCAGCTCCTGGCCAGGCTCTTCGGGCATGCGCTCCAGCCGTGCCATGCCGCCGATGGGCAGCAGCGTGATGTCCGGCGTGCGGATGCCGTAGCGGCGGGCGGCGAGGGCGTGGCCGAATTCGTGCAGCACCACGCAGGCGAACACCGCAAGGATGAAGGCGACACCCACCCAGGCGGCGGCCGTGCCGCCGATCTGGTAGTGCATGTACCAGATCCAGGCGAGCAGCAGAAAGAACGTGACATGGACCCGCAGCACGGTGCCGCCGATCTTGCCGATGTTGAAGGACCATGTCATGGGCTGCGTCCTTTCATGGACAGAAGCTTTATATCCCTTATGTAAGCAACATTTCCTGCCGGCGCACCGTTTTGGCAAGTCATCGGAACAGGCAGGCGCGGATTTGGGCCGGAAAGAACGGAATCGCATGACCGAGAGAACGGATCGCTTCATCAAGAGGCTCGCCCGCCGGCGCCAGGCCCTGGCGCCGACCCTCCTGCTTCTCGTTCTGGCGGCGGGCTCCTTTCTCTTCCTCTCCATCGCCGAGGAAGTGGCGGAAGGGGAAATCCGCAGCCTCGACGAGAGGATCCTGCTCGCCATGCGCAATCCCGCCGATCCGACAGATCCGATCGGGCCTTCCTGGCTGGAGGAGACGGCGCTGGAGGTGACGGCGATCGGCGGCTATCCCGTCATCACCCTTTCCCTGCTGCTGGTGACCGGGCTCCTGGTCGTCACGCGCCGCTACAGCTCGGCTTTCTACGCGGTCTTCTCGGTCGGCTCGGGCGCGCTGGTGGCACATGTGATGAAGACCTTCTACGATCGACCCCGGCCGGACATCGTGGCGCATCTCGACGTCATCCACACCGCCAGCTTCCCGAGCGGCCACGCCATGGTGACGACCGTCGCCTATCTGACGCTGGCGGCGCTCGTCATGCGCTTCTTCGAGGATTGGCGGGTGCGGGTCTACGTTCTCGGCGTGGCGGTCTTCACCGCCTTCATCGTCGGGGTGAGCCGCCTTTATCTCGGCGTCCACTGGCCGAGCGACGTGGCCGCCGGCTGGGCGCTGGGGGCGGCCTGGGCGAGCCTCACCTGGCTCGCCGTCACGCTGATCTCCCTCTACCGCAACAGCCGCAGCGCGCGGGGCGCAGGAAAGCGGTTGCGCGATGGCGCCGGTGAGGCTATGGAAAAGCCATGACGACGGTTTCTTGCGCAAAACTCTGGTGGTGGGCCCGCTGACAGCGGCCGCCGTGCAGTTTGCGCGTTGAAATGACCATGGCCGCAGGTGAAAACCGGGCGGCCATTTTTGTTGCAGCTTCCCGGCGGTGCCTGAAAAAAGGGAGCAGACAATGAGCCTGGAAGTTCTGGAAGACGGCGGTGAACGCTTCATCACGGCGGGCGGAATCACCATCACCCGCACGCGCAGCGAGACCGCCTACGAAGGCGCCATCGATGCCTATATCGAAGCGCTGGACGCGCGGCGCGGCGCGGTGTTCTCGTCCAATTACGAGTATCCGGGCCGCTACACCCGCTGGGACACGGCGATCGTCGATCCGCCGCTGGTGATTTCCGCGCACGGCCGGGCCATGCGGATCGAGGCGCTCAACGCGCGGGGCGAGGCGCTGCTGCCCGCCGTGGCGCGGGCGGTCGAGGCGCTCGACGCGGTGACGGTGAGGGAGCGCGCGGAACGCCTTCTGGCGCTGGACGTCGCCGAGCCGCAGCGCGTCGTCTCCGAGGAGGAGCGCTCGCGCGCGCCGACGGTGTTCACCGTGCTGCGCGCCGTCACCGCCCTGTTTCACTCCGACCACGATGCCAATCTCGGCCTCTACGGAGCCTTCGGCTACGACCTCGCCTTTCAGTTCGATCCCATCAGCCAGCGCCTCGCGCGCCCGCAGAGCCAACGCGATCTGGTCCTTTATCTGCCCGACGAGATCCTGGTGGTGGATCACCATGCGGCAAGAGCTTGGCACGACCGCTACGACTACGCCGGCGAGGGGTTCTCGACCGAGGGGCTGCCGCGGGAGGGTGCGCGCGACCCGTTCCGGACGGCGCCCGGCAAGCCGCCGCGCAGCGATCACGAGCCCGGCGAGTACGCCCGCCTGGTTGAGAAGGCCAAGGAGAGCTTCCATCGCGGGGACCTCTTCGAGGTGGTGCCGGGACAGATGTTCATGGAGCGTGCCGAGCGCGCGCCGTCCGAGATCTCGCGCCGGCTGAAGCAGATCAATCCGTCGCCCTATTCCTTCTTCATCAATCTCGGCGAGCAGGAATATCTGGTCGGCGCCTCGCCGGAGATGTTCGTCCGCGTGACCGGCCGTCGGGTCGAGACCTGCCCCATCTCCGGCACGATCAAGCGCGGCGACGATGCGATCGCCGATGCCGAGCAGATCATCAAGCTGTTGAACTCCAAGAAGGACGAGTCGGAGCTCACCATGTGTTCCGACGTCGACCGCAACGACAAGAGCCGCGTCTGCGAGCCGGGCTCGGTGCGGGTCATCGGCCGCCGGCAGATCGAGATGTATTCGCGCCTGATCCACACGGTCGACCACATCGAGGGCCGCTTGCGGGAGGGCATGGACGCGTTCGACGCCTTCCTGAGCCATGCCTGGGCGGTCACCGTCACCGGCGCGCCGAAGTTGTGGGCCATGCGCTTCATCGAGGAGAACGAGAAGAGCCCGCGCGTCTGGTATGGCGGGGCGATCGGCATGGTGCATTTCAACGGCGACATGAACACGGGGCTGACGCTGCGCACGATCCGCATCAAGGACGGCATCGCCGAGGTGCGGGCGGGGGCGACGCTGCTGTATGATTCCGACCCGCAGGAGGAGGAGGCCGAGACCGAGCTGAAGGCCTCGGCGATGCTGTCGGCGATCCGGGACGCGGGAAAGGCGAATATGGACAATGAGACGCGCGCGGCGGCGCGCGTCGGCGAGGGGGTGAAGATCCTGCTCGTCGATCACGAGGATTCCTTCGTGCACACGCTCGCCAACTATTTCCGTCAGACCGGAGCTGAGGTCGTGACGGTGCGGACGCCCGTGACCGACGAGACGTTCGAGCGTGTCGCGCCGGACCTGGTCGTGCTGTCGCCGGGGCCGGGCCGGCCGGAGGATTTCGATTGCGCCGCCACCATCGCCAAGGCGCGCGGGCGCGAGCTGCCGATCTTCGGCGTCTGTCTAGGGCTTCAGGCTCTGGTCGAGGCCTATGGCGGCGAATTGCGCCAACTGGCCGAGCCGATGCACGGCAAGCCGTCGCGCATCCGGGCCGGAGGCAACAGCCTGGTGTTTTCCGGCCTGCCCTCCGAGATCACGGTGGGGCGCTATCACTCGATCTTCGCCGATCCGGTGCGCCTGCCGCAGGTCTTCACGGTCACGGCGGAGACCGACGATGGCGTCGTGATGGGGATAGAACACGAGAAGGAGCCGGTTGCGGCCGTGCAATTCCATCCCGAATCGATCATGACCCTCGGCCAGAATGCCGGCATGCGCATGATCGAGAACGTCGTGGCCCATCTGCCGCGAAGGGCGCGCGTGAAGGCGGCATGATGCAGAAGACCTACAGGCCTGCGCCCCCTGAAAGCAGGGCGCAGGAATCGTCGAAAGGCAACGGCATGCCCTCGAACGGCACGCTGCAGCGCATTGCGGCCTGGTCCATCGTCGTGGCCATTGCCATCTTCGCGCTGAAGCTGCTCGCCTGGTGGTTCACCGGATCCGTGGCGCTTTTCTCGGATGCCATGGAATCGGTCGTCAACGTCGTCGCCTCCACCATGGCGTGGTATGCGCTGCGGCTCGCCCACAAGCCGGCGGACGAGAACCATCCCTTCGGCCATCACAAGGCTGAATATTTCTCCGCCGTCATCGAAGGCGTGCTGATCGTGCTGGCCGCGCTCCTCATCCTGCACGAGGCATGGTCGGCGTTCTTCGTCCCGCGCGTTCTCGACGAGCCGGCGCTGGGCCTAGCGATCAACGCGCTGGCGGCTGTCGGCAACGGCTTTTGGGCCTGGCTGCTGATCTCTACGGGCCGGCGTGCGCGCTCGCCGGCCATGGTGGCGGACGGCCGACACCTTTGGACGGACGTCGTCACCTCGGCCGGCGTGCTGATCGGCCTGGTGCTTGCCGTTTCCACCGGCTGGCTGTGGCTCGATCCGGCCATGGCCGTCGTCGTCGCCCTCAACATCCTCTGGCACGGCTGGCACCTGGTGGGCGAATCCGTGCAGGGGCTGATGGATGTCGCCGTCGACGCGGGCGATCTGGCGGAGATCGAGCGCATCGTCGAGGAAAACCGCGACGGGGCGCTGGAATTCCACGACCTGAAGACGCGTGAAGCGGGGCGCGCCCGCTTCATCGAATTCCATCTCGTGGTTCCCTCGGAAATGTCCGTCGAGGTGGCGCACCGTATCTGCGATCGCATCGAGAACGCGCTGGAGAAAAAGCTCCCCGGCGCGCAGGTCACCATCCATGTCGAGCCGGCGCACAAGGCGAAATTCGCCTGACCGGCGGTGCGATCAGTGCTTTCCGGAGCCCTTCTCCAGAACGCCCGGATGCGATTCGATGATCGCGCGCACCTCGTCGGAGTAGTCGTCCATTTCCTGGATCCGGCGAATCTCGATCGTCTCGTTGGGCGAGCCCGGGCAGCGTTTCGCCCATTCGATGGCATCGGCAAGGGTCGGCACGTCGATGATCCAGAAACCGCCGACCACCTCCTTGGCTTCGATGAAGGGACCGTCGGTGACGACGGGCTTGCCGGTGGCGAAGGAGACGCGGGCGCCCGCCGAAGGCGGATGCAGCCCCTCGAGCGCCACCAGAACGCCCGCCGAGCGCAGTTCCTCATTGTAGCGCATCATCTTGTCGACCGCGTCGGGGGGAAGCTCCAGGTCCGGCCCGGCGCTTTCATAACCCTTCGGAATCATCAGCATCATGTAACGCATCGTCGTTCTCCTGTGGTGTTGACCGCCTGAGGACGTTCGGCAAACTGCCGACCCGACAAAACGATCCCGCAATTTCCCGCGCTCTTTGAAAGACGCAGGATAACGCAGATTCCAGGCCCGGCGCCATGTGCTCGCCACGGTGCGCCGGCGCATGGCTGCAGTCGGAGACATTCCCTTGTGGTTCACGATCCTGTATCCCGTCCGGGCAACAGCGGGAGCATGCATTGATGGACACCACGGCGAAGACCTCGTTTCATGGCCCGCTGACCCGTCGCCCCCGCGGTCTCCAATGGCTGTTCCTCATCGGCCTCACCGCGCTTCTTTCCGGGCTGATGCTTTATACGGCGCTTCCGGCGGCGCTTCTCATAGGTCCCATGCTCGCTGCCGTCGCAACCGGGGCGCTGGGCGCGGCAATCAGGGTGCCGACGATGGTCTTTGCCGGCGCGCAGACGCTCGTTGGCCTCCTGATCGGCGGCTCCCTGGAGCCGGCGATTCTCGCTTCCTTCGCCGATATCTGGCCGATCCTGCTTCTGGCGGTCCTGGCGACGGTGGCCGCCAGCAGCTTTCTCGGTTTCCTCGTTAGCCGCTGGCGCATCCTTCCCGGCACCACCGCCGTCTGGGGATCCGCTCCGGGGGCGGCGACCGCCATGGTGCTGATGGCCGGCGCTTTCGGCGCCGACCAGCGTCTCGTCGCCTTCATGCAATATCTGCGGGTGATCTTCGTGACCATTGCCGCGGCATTGATCGCTCGGCTGTGGGTGGACACGTCCGGTGTGGAGGCACCCGCGACGGTGTGGTTTGCGCCGATCCGGCTTGAAGCCTTTGCGCTGACACTCGGCCTGGCGGTGTTTGGCGCCTTGGCCGGCAAGCTCTCGCGCCTGCCGGCGCCCTTTTTCCTCGGCGGGCTGCTTGCCGGGGCGCTTGCCCATGTGGGCGCCGGCGCGGCGCTCGAGCTGCCGCCCTGGCTGATGGGCGCCGCCTATATGCTGGTCGGCTGGACCATCGGCCTGAAATTCGACCGGGCGCTTCTGCGCACCGCCTTCAAGGCGCTGCCGCAGGTGGTGCTGTCGATCATCGCCCTGATGGCGTTCTGCGGCGGTCTCGCCTGGCTGCTCCATGCCGAATGGGGCATCGATCCGCTGACCGCCTATCTGGCGACCAGCCCGGGCGGCATGGATTCCGTCGCCATCATCGCCGCCGCCTCGCAGAACGTGAACCTGTCCTTCATCATGGCGGTGCAGATGGGCCGCTTCCTTTTCGTGCTCCTTGCCGGGCCGCCGATCAGCCGCATGGTGGCGCGCTGGGCGGGCGTGTGAACGCCCGCCCAGCGATCATGCGCCGGCCGTCTGGCGTGCCGGTTCGTAGCGCAGGATGAGGGTGCCGTTGTTCAGCGGTCGCGCCTCGAGCAGCTTGTAGATGCGTTCCTCGCCGCCCGGCTTGAAGAAGGGGGTGCCCTTGCCGAGCTGCACGGGAACCAGCCCCAGCATCACTTCGTCGACGATCCCCGCCCTGATCAGCGAATCGCAAAGCTCGGCGCTGCCGAAGACATAGATGTTCTTGCCCGGCTCGGCCTTCTCCTTCGCAGCGCGGAGAGCGCTGGCGATGTCGTCGGTGACGCGCGTGTTGTTCCAGTCCGAGCTCTTGAGCGTGCGTGATGCGACGATCTTGGGAAGCGCGTTCATGAAGCTGGTGATCTCGGACGCCTCGCTGGAGGCCGCGGCGGAGGTCCAGTGAGCCTTCATGCCTTCGTATGTCACCCGGCCGAAGACCAGCGCGGCAGCACTCTTGCCGAACTCCTTGCTGAGCGCCTCCAGCTCCTCGCCCCAGGCAACGTTGTGGAAGTCGAGGTCCCACTTGGCAGGCCCCTCGAAGAAACCATCCAGCGAGACCAGATTCCAGATGATGATCTTGCTCATGTCGTGCTCCTTTCGGATGTCAATACTGATTGCAATTTAAAACCAGTTGCAGATTATATACACTGATGGCAAAATGCAACCAGTTTTTTGGAGATACGAATGAAAGACCAGCATCGCTCCGGTTGCCCGATCAATCTGGCCCTCGAGATCCTCGGCGACAAATGGAGCCTGATCATCCTGCGCGACATGATGTTCGGCAATCACAGGCACTTCCGCGACCTGCTCAACAATTCGATGGAGAAGATCGCCTCGAACATCCTGGCCGACCGCCTGCGGCGGCTGACGGCCGAGGGTATCATCTCGAGGACGGACGATCCGAGTCATAAGCAGAAGGCTATCTACAGCCTGACGGAGAAGGGGATCGATCTGGTGCCGGTCTTCGCGATGATCGGCGCCTGGGGCAGCAAATGGCTGCCGGTCTCCGAGGAGCTGTCGATCCGTGCGCACCTCCTGCACGAGGGCGGTCCGGCCCTGTGGGATGAGTTCATGGACGATCTGCGCGTCGCTCACCTGGGGCAGGCGCCGGCACGTGCAAAGTCCGGCCCCACCGTGCGCGAGCGCCTGCAGGCCGCCTATGAGGAGGTTGCCGCGCGAAAGGCCGGGTAGGGGCAGAGGCGCTGACGAAGGGGCGTTCGCCGGGCTGCAAATATGTGGCCAATTCGTGCATTGCTGATATTGTTCTCGATGGTCTTTCGAAATGTTGGCGGGGTTGATGGATGAGCGACGACAGCCTTGCATTTCTCGTCGGGGGTGGGGACTCAGCGGTGACCATTCGCTCCGTCGACTGGTCGAAGACCAAGCTCGGAGCGATCGAGGACTGGCCCCCGGCGCTGAAGACGGCGGTCGGCCTGATGATCAGCTCCAGCTTTCCCAAGGCCCTCGTCTGGGGGCCCGACATGATCACGCTGCACAATGACGCCTTCAAGCCGATCCTCGGCGACAAGCCCAACGCCATCGGCCGTTCCTTTCGCGAGGTCTGGGCCGAGGCCTGGGAGGTGATCGGCCCGATCGCCGACAAGGCCTATGCCGGCGAGCCGACCTTCATCGAGAACTTTCCGCTGGTGGTGAATCGCCATGGGTTCGACGAGCAGGCCTATTTCACCTTCTGCTACAGCCCCGTGCGGGACGAGAGGGGTGTGGTGCTCGGCATGATGGATACGGTGATCGAGACCACGGAGACGATCCGCACCCAGCAACAGGTCGCCGCGGTGAACGGCGAGTTGCAGCACCGCATGCGCAACCTGGTCGCGATGGTCTCGGCGCTTGCGGGACAGACCTTCAGAGGTGAGCAATCGGTCGACGAGAAGCTGCAGATCTTTCAGGACCGGTTGCGGGCGCTCGGCGAGGCGCAGGCGCTGCTCGTTTCGGGAAACCATCCCGACACAACCATTGACCGGCTGATCGAGACGGTGCTCTCGCAGCGCATCCTCGAGCCCGAACGCATCCAGGCAAGCGGGCCGCGGGTGTCGCTGCACGGACGGCAGGCCCTGGCGCTGTCGCTCGCCCTCAACGAGCTTCTGACCAACGCGATCAAATACGGCGCCTTGTCGAATGATGCCGGCCGCATCGTCATCGAATGGGACCGCACCAGCGAGTGTTTCCATTTCCGCTGGCGCGAGCGAGGTGGGCCGAGGGTCGACGTCCCGACCCGGAGAGGTTTCGGCTCGAAGCTGATCGAGCGCTTCGTGGCGACCGACTTCCGGGGGGAGGCCAAGGTCGACTATCTACCGCAGGGCATCGAGTACAGCATCGTGTCGAGCGCTGCCGCGCTCGACGACTAGAGGGAGATGAGGAAAAGTGTGAAGCGGTTTTCCGCCCGCATCCCGGTCTAATTCTTGGAATCGATCGCGTTTATCGGCGGTCAGGCGAGCGCGGCGAGCAGTGCGTCGAGCTTGTCGAAACTTTCGGTCCAGCCGGCCTCGTGCCCATCGCGCGAGGCTTTCGAGGCGAAGAATGCCTGATGAAAGGACATTCTCGTCCTGCCGTCCGGCGTTTCCGTAAAGGTCACCTCAACGACCGTTTCGTGGCCTGGCTCACCGTTCTCGTCGTGCCATGCGTGGGTGAAGACGATGCGTTCGGGCGGAACGACTTCCCGGTAGCGTCCGCTCAGCCAATGGTCCTGGCCGTCCGGCGAGCGCATGCAGGTGCGGAACCAGCCACCGGTGCGGATATCGCCTTCCGAATGGGGCATGGTGAAGCCGGCCGGGCAGGACCAGCGGTCGAGATGCTCCTGCTTCGTCCAGGTTTCGAACACCAGCGCGCGCGGTGCGTCGAAGGTGCGGTTGATGTGGAGTTCGGCATCGGCCTTGGCGGCGGTTCGGGCATTCATGGCTTTCTCCTCCTATGGCGTTTCGGGCTGACACGGCTCGGCCGATCTTCCCGCGGCCGTCGATCGTTACAGATACCCGCAAAGGGCCGGTGGCCGGTCCCACGCGTCATTCTCCCCGTCCTCATAGATGATCGGTGCGGCCTCGAGCTCCTGCGGCGTCGCATCGTCGAGGCAGGCCACGTTCACGGCATGGAATGCGCCGCCCATCGGCTCGAAGTCGGCGCTGGCGAAAGGCCGCACGCCGCATCGCGTGCAGAATCGATGGCTGATCGCCTTCTCGCCGAAACGATATTCGCCAAGTGCCTCCTCGCCTGAAAGCAACGCGAAATCATCGGGCCTCACGAAGGCCTTCCAGAAACGGCTCTTGCGGCAGGACGAGCAGTTGCAGCGAAAGGTTGCGGTCCACCAGATGCCGGGCAATTCGGGCGCGGAGCGTTGTCCGGGCGGTGCCAGATCGATCCCGGCCGTGAAGCGGACGGCCCCGCAATGGCAACTGCCGTGATAGGTCTTCTTCATCGTCCACTCCCATTCTGCCGGTTCAGGTGATTGCCCAGGCGGTCCAGGCATTCGCTCCAGCCCTCCGCGTGGCTGTCACGGTCCTCGATCGTGCGGAACGGCGCCTGCCGGAAGGTCAGCCTGGTTCCCGTGCCGGCGTCCTCGAAAGTCACCGTCACCAGGGTCTCGATCGCCCCGTCCTCTTCCCACTGGAAGGTGAAGACCAACCGGCTTTGCGGCACGATCTCGCGATAAACGCCGCTTGCCCAGTATTCCGCCCCTTCGGGCGAGCGCATGCAGCTGCGCCATTGGCCGTCCTTGCGGAAATCCGATCTGATGGATGGAACGGTGAAATCCCGCGGGCCCCACCAGCGTGCAAGGTGCTCGGGCGTCGACCAGACCCTGAACACGAGGCTGCGCGGCGCGTCGAAGATGCGGGTGATGCCGAGGGCGATCTCTTCCCCGGTCTTCGCATGCGGGTTCGGGGCTTCGGCCTCACGCGTCATCGGAGCGCTCCCTGCTCTGGAGTTCCTTCAGATAATCGTCGAGGCGGTTGAAGCTGTCGTCCCAGAAGCGGCGATACTGCTCCACCCAGCCGGCGACGTCTTTCAGCGGTCCGGCCTCCAGTCGGCAGGGCCGGAACTGCGCCGTGCGGCCGCGCGAGACGAGACCGGCGCGCTCCAGCACCTTCAGGTGCTTGGACACCGCCGGCAGGGTCATGTCGAAGGGTTCCGCCAGTTCGTTCACCGTCGCCTCGCTTTGCGAAAGCCGCGCCAGGATCGCCCGCCGCGTCGGGTCGGCAAGGGCGGCAAAGGCGGTGCTGAGAGGGTCGGTTTGCATGTGATATACCAATCGGTTAATTAGATAATTGGTAAAATAGCGAAACCGGACCGGTTGTCAACCCGGTGTCCTGCATCGTTCCTTCGGCACGGCTGCGGACCGGGGTTGCCACCGCGCCGATCACCCCTCTTCGGCAAGGCGCACTTGCCAGCCGGGCTCGCCTCGGCTATGGAACGCAGCATGATTATGCGCCAGACCAGCTCTGCTTCAGCAGCCCGTGCCGCCTCTTTCGGCGCGATGGGACGTGCGCTTTCCTCCAGCCTTCTTCTTCTCGGCCTTATCGGCGATCGCCGGGTCCGTTGAAGGAGCGCCCGGCGGTCGATGACGCCGCTGGGCTGCAGCTCTTTCCCAAAACCGCACTTTACTGTTGACAGGCCCGTCGTGCCGAGCGCACGCAACCGGTGCCGGGAAGAGAATGAAATGGACGCGCAAAACACGATGACTGACATGGCAGCAAACGACCCAAAGGGCGATGTATCGGGTGTGCGGAGCAAGGGCATGCCCGACGCCTCACGCAAGTACCAGCCCTATCCGTTGATCGATCTCGCCGACCGCAGCTGGCCCTCCAAGCGCATCGAGAAAGCGCCGATCTGGTGCTCCGTCGACCTGCGCGACGGCAACCAGGCGCTGATCGACCCGATGGGCCACGAGCGCAAGGCGCGCATGTTCAAGCTTCTGCTGGACATGGGGTTCAGGGAGATCGAGGTGGGCTTCCCCTCGGCCTCGCAGACAGATTTCGACTTCGCGCGCTGGTGCATCGAAGAGGGCGAGGTTCCCGACGAGGTGTCGCTGCAGGTGCTGGTGCAGTGCCGTCCGGAACTCATCACGCGCACCTTCGAGGCACTGGAGGGCGCGCATCGGCCGATCATCCATTTCTACAATTCGACCAGCGAGCTGCAGCGCCGCGTTGTCTTCGGCAAGGATGTCGGCGGTATCAAGCAGATCGCCACGGACGCGGCCAAGATGATCACCGACATGGCGGCCAGGGCAGGCGGCGGCTATCGCTTCGAATATTCGCCGGAGAGCTTTACCGGCACGGAGCTCGAGGTGGCGCTGGATATCTGCAACGCCGTCATAGAGATCGTCGATCCGACGCCGGACGACAAGCTGATCATCAACCTGCCGTCCACGGTCGAGATGGCGACGCCCAACATCTATGCCGACCAGATCGAATGGATGTGCCGCCAGCTCGACCGTCGTGACCGCCTGATCATCTCGCTGCACCCGCACAACGACCGCGGCACCGGCATCGCCGCCACCGAGCTCGGCCTGATGGCCGGCGCGGATCGCGTCGAGGGCACCCTGTTCGGCAATGGCGAGCGCACCGGCAATGTCGACATCGTCACGCTGGCGCTCAACATGTACACGCAAGGCGTCGACCCCGAGCTCGACTGCTCGGATATCACCCGCATGAAGGACGTCTACGAGTATTCCAACCAGCTCGTCATCCCCGAGCGGCACCCCTATGTAGGCGAACTGGTGTACACGGCCTTCTCCGGCTCGCACCAGGACGCGATCAACAAGGGCATGAAGGCCATCAAGACGGCCAACAAGCCGCTCTGGGAGGTGCCCTACCTGCCGATCGATCCGCAGGATGTCGGCCGCTCCTACGAGGCGATCATCCGCATCAACTCACAGTCGGGCAAGGGCGGCATCGCCTATGTCATGCAGGCCGATTACGGTCTCAACCTGCCGCGCAACCTGCAGGTGGAGTTCCGCGAGGACATCCAGGACATCACCGACCGCGAAGGCAAGGAACTGCCGTCGAAGCGCATCCACGAGCGCTTCATGGAGCTCTATGTCGATCAGCCCGATGCGCGCCTGAAGTTCATCGATCACCAGACCTTTCCCGACACCGGGGTGAAGGGCCAGCGCATCATCGAGGCGGCGATCCTCGACCATGGCAAGGAGATCGTCATCAAGGGCGTGGGGACGGGGCCGGTGGACGGCTTCATCGACGCGCTGTCCAAGCATGTCGGCATCGACATGTCGGTGGTCGATTACTCCGAGCATTCCCTCCAGCAGGGCTCCAATGCAGCCGCCGTCTGCTACATGGAGGTGCAGCATCCGGGCGGCAAGCTGTTCGGGGTCGGCGTCAACACCAACATCGTCGCCGCTTCGCTCGAGGCGGTCGTCTCGGCCGCCAACCGGATCGCCGGGTGAGCGAGCGGCTTTATGCCGACGATACGGGCGAGGGCGGCAAGGCCCTCGTCCTCCTGCATGGCTTTGCCGGCTCGCATCGCGTCTGGGACGGCGTCCGGTCGGCCTTGCCGCCGGGCCTGCGCATCATCGCCCACGATCTGCCGGGACATGGCCGCTCCCTGTCGTGTCCGGGGGCGGGCAAGGCACGGGCATCGGCCACGGCCGTGCTAAACGACCTCGATGCCCGCGGCGTAAACGAGTTCCATCTGGCGGGGCATTCCTTTGGCGGTGCGGTGGCGGTCCTTGTGGCATGCGCCGCCCCGGAGCGGGTTTCATCGCTCACCCTTTTTGCGCCGGGCGGCTTTGGCCCGGAGATCGCCGGCGATCTTCTGGCAAACCGTGCCGCGGCGGACAGCAGAAGCGCGCTGCGCGCTGCGCTCGAAGGGCTGTTTGGCCCGCACGCCGCCCTGCCGCCAGGCGTTCTCGAAGCGGCAATGGCTCTCGACGAGCGTCCGGGACAGCGCGAAAAACTCAATGAGATCAGCAATCTGATTGCAGGCAGCGGACTTCAGGGCGTGTTCCCGCGCGCCATGCTGGAAGGGCTGTCGATGCCGGTTCACGTCGTCTGGGGCACACGCGACGTCGTCCTGCCGGTCCGCCAGTGCGATGATCTGCCGGACGGCTTCGTCCTCCACCGTCTCGACGGGCTCGGGCACATGCTGCCCGAGGAAGCGCCGCAGCGCATGGCGGCGATCCTGCGCGCGGTACTCGGCGAAAGCTGAGCGACGTTTTTCGTTTAGTAAGTTTATTTGTAAACTTACAGCATTTACTATGCCTTTCGAAGCGGAACAAAACGTGATGATTTCCGGATTTATCCGTGTTAACGATGGATTAACGCTGATATCCGTTCAGGAGTACCGCCGATGAGCGAGGCCGGTCAGAACCGCCTTTCCGCCAGCAATGTGCGGAGCCTTGCCGATGCCGTTCGCGAGATGAAGAACGCCGCCGCCGACCGTGCGGATGTGGTGATCGACATGCGCGAGGCGAGCCGCGCCCGGCTCGAGCTGCTGGCCCAGGAACTGGAGCCGATCTTCGCCGAGGTGCCGAAGGACGATCCGGCCTTCGACCTCGCCATTTCCTCCGGCGAGCAGCCGCGCCTGTGGATCGACGCCGTCGCCCATGTGGTGATGGCGCGCGACCACCGCACCTTCCGGTTCGTGCGGGATACGCGGCTCGGCCGCGTCGTGCTGGCCGAAAGCGCCGACATGAAGCCCGTCGCCGACCAGGTCACGCGCTACATCGCCGAACGCATGGTGGAGCGCCAGCGGGCGGTCGAGGGCGAGGTGGAGACGCTGCCGCGTCGGCCGGCGGAGGAGAGTGTGCCTGCCGAATTGCCGCGGCGCGGCGGGTGGAGGGCGTTCCTCAGCGGAGCGCTGTTCGTGCTATTGGGCGGCCTCGTCGGCGCCGCCGCCGTGATGTTCGTCCTGTCGGATCGCTTTCCGGAACTGACCGAGTTCCTTTCGCGCTTCTGACCTGATCAGGGGACCGCGTCGGGCCGATCGCTGACGGGTGGGCTCAGCACGGCGCCCGAGATCTCGCCGATCTCACCATTGCCTGCAACGATGCCGCGGCGGCTGAAGCGCATCTGCCAGCTTCCGGGGGCGCCGTCGATCTCGAAGAGGTTGTAATGGGCCGGCGGCTTGGCGCTGCCATGGGCCTGGCCGGCGGCGGCGACGCCAACCACCGGCACGCTCGCGCCGTCGGGGCCTTTGATGTGGTGGACGGTCGGCAGGTGCGTGTGGCCGTGCAGCACCAGTTCGGCACCGTGGCTGCGGATCAGCTTTTGGAAACGGCTGATGCCGTAGAGGCGCTTGGCCGCGTTGGTCGCGCCGCGCACCGGCGGATGATGGATCATCACGACACGGAACAGCCCCTGGGCGGCGGCCCTGTCGAGCAGGAGGGCAAGCCGCTTGGCCTGCGCCTTGGAAAAGTGCCCGCTGGCCATGAAGGGCGCCGTCGCCCGGGCCGAGGAGACGCCGATGATCGCCACCGGGCCGCGCACGCGCAGATAGGGAAAGCCGCCCTTGCCCTTCGGCGGTTTCTGGCCGTCGCCGGTCATATACGGGCCCCAGGCGCGGCAGCAGCGGGCGAGTGCGCCCGGCACATAGGCATCGTGGTTGCCCGGCACCACGGAGATGGCCTGTGCCGGCCCCAGGCTCTCCAGCCACAGCCGCGCCATCTCGATCTCCTTGTCGAGCGCGAGGTTGACGAGGTCGCCGGTCAGCGCGATGTGATCGGGGGCGGCGGCCAGCATGTCGTCGGTGATTCTGTCGATCACCCCGTGATCGAGATTGAGCCTGCGGTTGCGCTGCCAGTTGATGTAGCCTGTGATGCGCTTGGAGGCGAGTTCCCGATAGCTTATGGCGGGAAGGGGTCCGAGATGAATGTCGGAAAAATGCGCGAGCCGAAACATAGGCCGTGTGTAGAACACGCAGAGCGGGCTGACCAGCCCGCAGGAAGGGCCGCATGGACCGTCGTGTGAAGCCAGCCCGGAGCGAGGCGAGGAAGCCGGCGCTGCGCATCCGGCTGTTCCATTTCTGGCTGCGCCTGCGGCGGCCGATGACGCTCGGCATGCGCGGCGTGGTGTTCGACGCGGAAAGCCGCTCCGTCTTCCTCGTCCGCCACACCTATGTGGAGGGCTGGTACTTTCCCGGCGGCGGTGTCGAACCTGGCGAGAGCACGCAGACGGCGCTTGCTCGCGAGCTCGCCGAGGAAGGCAATATCGAGATCCTCGGAGAGCCCGAGCTCAAGTCCTTCCATTTCAACCGGCAGGCCAGCGCGCGCGATCACGTCGCCGTCTATCTCATCACCGATTTCCGCCAGACGCACCCGCATGTGCCCGACCGCGAGATCGCCGAGGCGCGCTTCTTCCCGCTCGATGCGCTGCCGCAGGATGTGAGCGAGGGCACCCGCCGCCGCATCGCCGAGCTCTTTCACGGGGCGCCGGTTTCGGACGAGTGGTAGCCGCTTCTTCCTTCTCCCCGCATGCGGGGAGAAGGTGCCGGCAGGCGGATGAGGGGCGTGCGCGACGTTTACCTGTGACATGCCGATGGATGGCGCCGTTGCCCGCCCCTCACCCTTACCCTCTCCCCGCCTGCGGGGAGAGGGGGGCATCGGCGCCGATGCTTCATCCTTCGATGTGCAAGCGGAGATCGGGGAAACGCTGCCGCGCGACGTCCTTCCGGATCACGCCGCCTTGACCAGCCGCCCACGATCATGCGGTGCATCGAGGTCCAGCGCGGGGCCCAGCGGCACCACCCCTGTCGGATTGATCGTCTTGTGGCTGCCGTAGTAGTGCGCCTTGATATGGCGCATGTCGACCGTGCCTGCCACGCCGGGCACCTGGTAGAGTTCGCGCAGGTAGTTCGACAGGTGCGGATAGTCGGCGATGCGGCGCAGATTGCACTTGAAGTGCCCGACATAGACCGCATCGAAGCGCACCAGCGTCGTGAACAGCCGCCAGTCGGCTTCCGTCAGCCGGTCGCCGGTCAGGTAGCGCTGGCGCGAAAGGCGGTCCTCCACCTCGTCGAGCGCGGCGAACAGCGCCTGGAAGGCCTCCTCATAAGCGGTCTGCGCAGTGGCGAAGCCGGCCTTGTAGACACCGTTGTTGATGTCGCTGTAGACGCGCTCGTTGATCGCATCGATCTGTGCCCGCAGCTCCTCGGGATAGAAATCGACGGCGTCGTCGCCCCATTCGTCGAATGCCTCGTTGAGCATGCGGATGATTTCCGAGGATTCGTTGGAGACGATCGTCTCGCTCTTCCGGTCCCAAAGCACCGGCACCGTCACCCGGCCCGAATAATGTGGGTCGGCCCTGGTGTAGATCTGGTGCAGGAAGTCGAAACCGTACAGGCCGTCGCCGGTCGCGCCGTCCTCCTTGCGGAAGGTCCAGCCGTTCTCGCCCATGAAATGGTGCACGACGGAGACGGAGATCACATCCTCGAGCTTCTTCAGCTTGCGGAAGATCAGCGTCCGGTGCGCCCAGGGGCAGGCGAGCGAGACATAGAGGTGATAGCGGTGAGGCTCGGCCTTGAAGCCGCGCGACCGGCCGTTTGCCGGCTGCCCGTCCGCCGTCACGAAGTCGCGGAACTGCGATTTCGACCGCTCGAAGCGGCCGCCGGTCTTGGAGGTGTCGTACCATTCGTCGTGCCAGACACCGTCGACGAGCAAACCCATTGTCAAATCTCCATAAAATCCGCCCTGCATGTAGGTTATTCGGCCGAAACCCCCAAGCCGACGGCGCGTGAACGCAGCGTCAACAATTTTGCATACGGGTCAATCTTCCGGTGGACGGGTCGGAAATTTGCTGCTAGCGGAAACAGCGCAGAGTGGAGACCCGCATCATGATCCGGTTCCCGGTGGAGCGACGACGAAAGGACTGAAGGCCCCTGGCTTGGGGCAGGCAGGCGCATGCCCGCCGCTCACCTTTCGACACCACCGGAATTCCCAGTCATGTCTTCTGCCGACATTCATTACCTGCCGGAGCAGCCGGCGCACGATGCCGAAATCGATCTGATCAACGAGGAAGCCTTCGGGCCGGGCCGCTTCACGCGCGCTGCCTACAAGATCCGCGAAGGCGGGCCGCACGAGCGCGCGCTGTCCTTCGTCGCCATCCACCAGGACAAGGTCATCGCCTCCGTGCGCATGACCTGGATCGCCGCCGGCAGGGGCAGGGCGCTTCTTCTCGGGCCGCTCGCCGTGCGCCCGGCCTTCAAGAACATCGGCATCGGACGCAAGCTCGTGCACATCGCGATCGATGCCGCGCGCGAGGCCGGCGCCGGTGCCGTGGTGCTCGTCGGCGATGCGCCCTATTACGGGCCGCTCGGTTTCCGGAAAATCCCCACCGGCCAGCTTTCCATGCCCCGTCCGGTCGATCCCGAGCGGCTTCTTGCGGCCGAGCTGAAGGACGATACCGTCGCGAGCCTCACCGGCGAGGTGAGGCATGCAGCGCTCGCCGAGCCGAGCCTTGCCTGATGGCCGCAAAGCCGCGGAAAGATCGGAGACGGTAGTCTGTGCGCCGCGTTATCGCCCTTCGCGATACCACATCGCTCCGAAGGCGAAGAGCAGCAGCGCCAGCGCCAGGAAACCGGTGAAGATCGGCACGCGCCGCACGGCCTTCAGAACGCTGTCGTTCGTGGTTCGAAGCCCGATCCAGTCGTTGCCGGAGGCGCTGCCGGTGCGCCGCACGGGTACGATGTTGGGCAACGCGCCTTCGGCGAGCCGGCGCACGGAGCCGCCGGTGGCGGCAGCGGCCGGTGCCAGCTTGTCCTCGGTGGAGACCATGTCGCCGAATTCCGGTGCATTGACCGGCCCCACATGGGCGAGGGTCGACAGATCGCCATTGGCGATGCGGTAGATGCCGATCTCATCGCTCTCCATGCTGGCGGAAAAGCGCCCCGGCCCGGCCGGGCCGAGATCGGCGGACAGCGTCCTGCCGGACGGTGTGGTGATCTCGGCCGGCGGGGCCTCGTCAGCCATGGTCTGGCGGGTGATTTCCAGTCGCATCCCGCGGCCGGCCGCCGAAAGCCGCTCTTCTTCCAGCTCCGGCTCCTTCATCAGCCAGTGGGCGATGCGCCGGTAGAGCGCCACATGCGGGCCGCCGCCCTCGAAGCCGCGCGCCCACAGCCAGCCCTGATCCGACAGGAACATGCCGACCCGACCCTCTCCCTTGCGGTTGAGGATCAGCAATGGCTGCTCCCTGGCGCCCTGCATAACCACCTGACCCTCGGGCCGGTCAATGCCGATCAGGCGGAACCAGCGGCTCCAGTGCGGCGGGTCCGAGGCGGCGCCCTCCAGACCGCGCGTCACGGGATGCCGCTCGCCGGTCTCGGTGAGGCGCGGATGGTAGCCTTCCTCGATCACCTCGCCATTGGGCAGGGCCGGAAGGGCCGAGATCAGCGGCGTGCGGGCGATCGACTGGCCGCCGGCGAATTCGGGTCCGGCGGCGATCAGCAAGGCGCCGCCATTCTCCACATATTCGGCGATGTAGTCGTAATAGAGGATCGGCAGCACGTCGCGGTGCTGGTAGCGGTCGAAGATGATCAGGTCGAAATCGTCGATCTTCTCGACGAACAGCTCGCGCGTCGGAAAGGCGATCAGCGACAGCTCGTTGATCGGCGTGCCGTCCTGCTTCTCCGGCGGGCGCAGGATGGTGAAATGGACGAGATCCACCGAGGCGTCCGATTTGAGCAGGTTACGCCAGGTGCGTTCGCCCGAATGCGGCTCGCCCGAAACCAAGAGCACGCGCAGATTCTCGCGGATGCCGTCGACCAGCGCGACGGCGCGGTTGTTGATGTCCGTCAGCTCGCCTTCGACCGGGTCGATGGCCAGCTCGATGATGTTGCGGCCGGCGCCCGGGACATCGATCTCGAGCTGGCTCTCGCGGCCGATCTGCGCCTCCTCGATGAATTTCTCCTCGCCATTGATGATGACGCGCACATCCACCGAGCCGCTCTGGCCGCCGGTCGCCAGCACACGGTATGTGAGCTCGAGCGGCTTACCGACGATGCCGAAGCGCGGCGCGCGCTCGAAGCGGATGCGGCGGTCCTGCTCGTCGGCGCGGCCGGTGATCAGGCCGTGGATCGGTGCGCCGAGGGAGGCGGCGTTGTCGGGCACGTCGTGCACCTGGCCGTCCGTGATCATCACTGCGCCGGCCACCTGCGACGGCGGCACGTCGCGCAGCGCGCCGTCGAGCGCGTCGAAGAGGCGCGTTTCGGCGTTCTCGGCGGCGGAGGAGGCCCGGCCGCTCCTGACGACGCGCGTCTCGAACTCCTTGAAGCGGGCGAGGCGCGCTTCGAGCTCGGCGGCGGCGGCCTCGGTGGCCGTTGCCCGCTCGCCGATCGTCGTCTGGCTCTGGCTTTCGTCCAGAACCACGGCGACGATGCTCTTCAACGGCTCGCGCTCCTCGTCGAGCAGCACGGGATTGGCAAGCGCCGCACCGAGGGCCACCAGCGCCGCCAGCCTCAGCCAGGCGCCCCGCTGCCTCGTCCACAATCCCGCCAGGGCCAACAGCGCGACCGGCACCAACAGTGCCGCCAGGACGGGCCAGGAGAAGAAGGGCTCGAAGTTCACCGACCAGTTCATGGGGCGCGCTCCGGAATGTGGCTGAACCGCCCCTCACCCTTACCCTCTCCCCGCTTGCGGGGAGAGGGGGGCGTCGGCGTTGCGGCCATCTTCCTTCTCCCCGCGTGCGGGGAGAAGGTGCCGGCAGGCGGATGAGGGGCAGGGCAAAAGGTCAATTCAGCCATCCCCTACTGTCCCAGCCGCTCGAGCAGGATGGGCACGTGCACCTGGTCGGATTTGTAGTTGCCGGTCAGCATGTACATCATGATGTTCACCCCGGCGCGGAAGGCGTGCAGCCGCTGCAGCGGGTCGTTGGGCACCGTCGGCAGAAGCGGCCGGCCGCCCTCGTCGATCGCCCAGGCGCCTGCCAGGTCGTTGCCGGTGATCATGATCGGCGTCACGCCGTCGCCCACCCGCACCGGGCGGTCGGTCCGCGTCGGTGCGTTGAGCGAGGCTTCCACCCACAGCGGGCTGCCGCGGTAGCGACCGGGAAACTCCGGCAGGATGAAGAAGGACTTCGTCAGGACGTGGTCTTCCGGCACCGGCTCCAGCGGCGGCACGTTGAGGCCCGAGAGGATTTCGCGCAGGCGCAGCGTCGCCGGGCTCGTCGCATCGGCGCCGAAGCCGGCCGAATACTGGTCGCGCGTGTCGAAAAGGACCGTTCCCCCTGACTGCATATAGGCGTCGATGCGGGCGACGGCCTCTTCCGAGGGCATCGGGGCTGCGGGATCGATCGGCCAATAGATCAGCGGATAGAAGGCGAGCTCGTCGGTGGCGATGTTGATGCCGGCGGGCTCTCCGGGCTCCAGCGCGGTCTTGTCGGCAAGGAATTGCGACAGGCCCGCCATGCCGGCTCTGCTGGTGGCGTCGAGCGAGGCAAGGCCGGTGACGACATAGGCGATGCGTGTCTTGGAGATGGCTTCGATGGCATCGGCTTCACCGGCGCGTTCATCCTGCGCGCGGGCCATGTCCGGCCCGCCGATGCCGAGCGCCAGCGCGACGGCAAGCAGGGTCGCGGCAGTGCGCGCCATCTTCGGCCGGCGGCGCAGGCGGCCGCCGAGCCACAGCACGGCCAGGGAGTCGAGCGCGAGCAGGGCGAGGGCGGCGGCGAAGAGCGGTCCCTTCAGCGGCTGCTGCTCATCGAGGCCGTAGCGGATCGCGGTCACGGGAGCCGGCGCTTCGGGGCGGCCGAGCGGTGTCAGTTCGGCATCGGGCCGCAGCAGGTTGTGCGCCACGACGCCTTCCTCGCTGCCGTAGAGGCCGGGCGGGTTCTTCAGCGTGACGGCGGGGCTGTCGTTCGCCAGCGGCTCCGCCTCGGGCGAGGGCGGCACCAGAAGGCCGTCGGCCGAGATCATGCGGTAAGGGGCGAGCGCCTTGCCGCCTTCGGCGTTGGCCTCGTTGATGGTGCCCTGGTTGCGCGACAACTGCACGATGCGGCGCAGCATCTCGACGAAGCTGCCGGAGATCGGCAAGGTCGACCAGGTGGCTTCCGGCGTCACATGGAACAGCACCACCTGCCCCTGGCCGCGCTGGACGCCCGTCACCAGCGGCGTCCCGTCGGCAAGGTTGGCCCAGCTTCGTTCGACGATGTCGGGCGAGGGTTCGGCCAGCACCTGGCGGTTGACCACCACCTCGCGCGGCGGTGCGAGATCGGAGAAGGGGCCGTTGTTCGGAAAATCGGCGACCGACTGAGGCTCGGTCCAGGAGAGCGCGCCTCCGAGAGAGCGTTCGCCCAGCCGCAAGCGCACCGGCAACAGGTCCTCGTCGTTTTCGGCGGCCGCCAGGCGAGGGCCGGCAAAGCGCACCAGCGTGCCGCCGCCATTGACCCAGTCGATGATGGACCGGCGGGCGGCCTCCGGCAGCGTACCGATGTCGGCCATGACGATGACGGCGGGTTTCCTGGCGAGCAGTTCCGGGATCGCCTCGGTGAGCTCGGCGCTCGACGGTTCGACCAGATCCGCATAGGGCGAAAGAGCCCGCCTGATGTAGTAGAGCGGCGAAAGCAGCGGTTGCGCCTGATCCGCCTCGCTCTGCGACAGAAGGCCGATGCGGCGGCGCTTGGTGTTCTCGTCGAGCACGCGCAGGCCGGCCGCCTGGTTCTCTCCCTCGATCCCGACGGAGACGAAATCGTTGCGCAGCTCGAAGGGCACGCGCATCGCGCCCTTCGCCCTGGTCTCGCCGGGGCCGAAGGCGATCGTCGTCTCGGCGATGCGCCGTCCCTTGTCGTCGCTCGCATAGGCGACCACCTGGCGCGGAGCGGCGTCGCCCGCCGCCCGCGTCGCCGTGACCTCGAAGGCTTCGGCGGTGTTCTGCGCGTCCGTCGCCGCCGTCATGCGCAGGCGATCGGGCGTCGCCCACAGAACCTCGCCCGGATTGCCCGAGAAGAGCTGGTTAAAGGCCGCCTCGTCGCCGGTCGAAGCCAGCCCGTCGGAGAGAATGGCGACCGCGGCTCCCGGGAAATCCTCGAGCGCCGCGGCGACCCGTCCGTAGATCGCCGGGCGGTTGACCGGCACCGGGCGCGGCCGGGCGGCGTTGAGCCGTTCGAGCGCCGTGTCGGCATCGAAGGGGCCGATCTCCTGGTTCTGCTCCTCGGCCGTCAGCGCCAGCACCACCGGCTGCGCGTCGGCCCTGGCGTCGTCGATCAGGCGGGCGGCGGTGGCGACCCGCTCGTCCCAGTCGGCGGCCGATGCCCATCCGTTGTCGATGACGATCGCCAGCGCGGGGCTGCCGCTTGCCGCCCGTTCGCGCGGGTTCAGCACCGGATCGGCCAGCGCCAGGATCACCAGCGCCGCGAGCAGGAGGCGCAGCAGGGTCAGCCACCAGGGGCTCTTGTGCGGGGTCTCCTCGCGCTTGATCACCCGGGCGAGGATCTTCAGCGGCGGAAAGGTCTCCATCTGCGGGCGCGGCGGTGTCAGCCGCAGGAGCCACCAGATCACCGGCAGCGCCAGCAGTCCCCAAAGCAGGAACGGCTGGGCGAAGGAGAGGGAAAGCCAGTTCACAGGCTGCCCTCCATGGCGTAGCCGGCCTCGGCGCTCATGGCGAGATGCACGGCGACCAGCGCCTGCGAGGAGGGGCGGTCGGTGTGATGCACGGTGTAGCTCCAGCCGAGCCGCTTGCACCAGGAGGACAGTTCCTCGCGGCGGGCGAGATAGAGCCTGCGGTACTCCCCGGCGAGCGTCTCGGCGCGCCCGGCGGTCAGCTTTTCGCCCGATTCGGGATCGGTGAACTCCGTGCGCCCGAAATAGGGGAAACCCTCTTCCGCCGGATCGGCCACCTCGATCAGGTGCGCACGGGCGCCGCGCCGGGCGAGTTGGTCGAGCCAGCCGATCGTCTCCTCCACCGGGTCGAGGAAATCACCGGCGAGCACCACGTCGGAGAAGCGGCGCACCTGGATGAGGTCCGGCCGCTGCGGCTGCTGGGCGGCATGCATGAGCTGCGCCGCCAGCCGCTCGGCACCGTTGCGGGCCGAGAAGGGATCGGTCACGCCGGGCCAGCCGATGCGCTCGCCGCTGCGCGACAGGAGCTCGGCCAATGCCAGGATGAGCACCATCGCCCGCGCCTCCTTCGAGGTCGGCGCCAATTGCGATCTGTAGAGCATGGAGGGGGAGGGATCGGCCCACAGCCACACCGTGTGCGCGGCCTCCCATTCGCGGTCGCGGACATAAAGATGCTCGTCGCGTGCCGAGCGCCGCCAGTCGATGCGGGCGACCGCTTCACCCTCGACATAGGGGCGGAACTGCCAGAAATTCTCGCCGATGCCGCGTTTGCGGCGGCCGTGCCAGCCGGCGATCACATTGTTGGCGACACGGCGCGCCTCCACCAGAAGGTCGGGCAGGAACGCGGCCCGCGCCCGTGCACGCACCAGCGCATCGCTCGATGCGACAGGAGGGGAGACCGCGCCGATCTTCGCCATCAGAGACCTATCCGGCGCCGCCCGTTCATCCGTCGAGCGCCTTGACCAGATGGCGGATCACGTCGCGCACGCTCATGCCTTCGGCGCGTGCGGCAAAGGTCAATGCCATGCGGTGTTGCAGCACCGGCTCGGCCAGCGCCCGGATGTCGTCCACCGAGGGAGCGAGTCGCCCGTCATAGAGCGCGCGGGCGCGGGCGCACAGCGTCAGCGCCTGGCTGGCGCGCGGGCCGGGGCCCCAGGCCACATGCCGATCGGTGTCGGGATTGCCGATGCCGGGGCGCGCCGTGCGCACGAGCTGCAGGATCGCGTCGACGACGCTCTCGGGCACGGGCATGCGGCGGATCAGCATCTGGATTTCCTTGAGGCGCTCCGCGGAAAGCACGTTGCGCGCTTCCGCCTCCTCGATGCCCGTCGTCTCCAGGAGGATGCGTCGCTCGGCCTCCAGCTCCGGGTAGAGGATGTCGACCTGCATCAGGAAACGGTCGAGCTGTGCCTCGGGCAGCGGGTAGGTGCCCTCCTGCTCCAGCGGGTTCTGCGTCGCCAGCACGTGGAAGGGCGACGGCAGATCGTAACGCTGGCCCGCCACCGTCACGTGGTACTCCTGCATCGCCTGCAGCAGCGCCGACTGGGTGCGCGGGCTGGCGCGGTTGATCTCGTCGGCCATCAGGAGCTGCGAGAAGATCGGCCCCGGCAGGAAGCGGAACGAGCGCTTGCCCTTCTCGTTTTGCTCCATCACCTCGGAGCCGAGAATGTCGGAAGGCATCAGGTCGGGGGTGAACTGGATGCGCCGCGCGTCGAGGCCGAGCACCACGCCCAGCGTTTCCACCAGCTTGGTCTTGGCAAGGCCAGGCACGCCCACCAGCAGTGCATGGCCGCCGGCCAGAACGGCGATCAGGGCGCGCTCCACCACGGCTTCCTGGCCGAAGATGACCCGGCCGACGCCCTCGCGGACCTTGGCGATGTCGCCCAGCGCTCGTTCGGCCTCGGCGATCATCTGCTGATCACTCATGGCCGTTTCGCCGGGCAGTCTGTCTTTGGAAACGATGCTCATGCCGTCTCGATCCTCGCTGATGGTCGGGACGGACCCAGCCGGCACGTGTAAGAAACGAATCGCACCGTCACGTCCCTTGATCGAATTTAAAACACTGAACAAGGCTGACAAGCGAAACAACAGTGACTATTTCGTGACCATGGATCAGGAAAAGCCATTCACCGCTCAGGGTCTTGCCCGCGCCGGCGATGCCGCCGGGCTCGAGGCGCTGATCGCGCGGGCCACCCGCGCCGGCAAGGGCGCGCCGCCCGTCGAGCGCTGGAATCCGCCCTTTTGCGGCGATCTCGACATGGAGATCCGGGCCGACGGGACCTGGTTCTATCTCGGCACGCCGATCGGCCGGCAGGCCCTGGTGCGGCTCTTCTCCACGGTGCTGCGCAAGGACGAAGACGGCAGGACTTATCTCGTCACGCCGGTGGAAAAAGTCGGCATCCGCGTCGAGGATGCCCCCTTCCTGGCCGTCGAAATGGCTGTCACCGGCACCGGCGATGCGCAGGTGCTCACCTTCCGCACCAATGTCGGCGATGTGGTGGAGGCGGGGCCGGAGCACCCGCTGCGCTTCGTCCCGGAGGCCGCGACCGGTGGCCTGAAGCCCTATCTGCACGTTCGCGGACGGCTGGAGGCGCTGCTGGCGCGCACCGTCATGTACGACCTCGTCGAAGCCGGCGAGGAGGTCGAGATCGAGGGACGGGCGATGTTCGCCGTCCGCTCGCGCGGAACGCTCTTTCCCATCATGCCGGCAGACGAGTTGCACAGGCTTTCCGGATGACGATCGACATGGCCTCCAACACGCTTTTCTCGGCACAGGATTTCCGCCGCCGCGCCGCCCTGCAGAGCGGGCCGGAGGGGCCGGAGGATTATGGCGATCACCGTCTCAACCCCGACATGAAGGATCTGATCGTGCGGCCCGACCTGCGCGATGCGGCGGTGCTGATCCCGGTGGTCGACCACGCGCGCGGCGCCTCGGTCATCCTCACCCAGCGCAATGCCAATCTGCGCAGTCATTCGGGGCAGGTGGCCTTTCCCGGCGGGCGCATCGATCCCGAAGACGAAACGCCCGAAGCCGCGGCGCTGCGCGAGGCCAACGAGGAGATCGGCCTCGACCCCGGCGCGGTCGACGTCATCGGGCGCATGCCGGATTATTCGACCGGCAGCGGCTACCGCATCGCGCCCGTGCTCGGCATCGTGCGGCCGCACGTCTCGCTGACCATCAATCCGGACGAGGTGGATGCCGCGTTCGAAGTGCCGCTGGCCTTTTTGATGGATCCCACAAACCATCGGCGCGAGAGCCGCGTCTGGAACGACCGCGAGCGCTTCTACTACACCATGCCGTTTGGCGAGCGCTTCATCTGGGGCGTGACGGCGGGCATCATCCGCACGCTTTACGAAAGACTTTATGCCTGATGGACAAGCGCCTGATTTCAGATTCGGAATGGCTGTCGGACGAAGGCCTGCAAAGGCTGCTCGCCATCCTCTCGGACGATGGCGAAAAGGCGCGCGTCGTGGGCGGGGCGGTGCGCAACACGCTGCTCGGCCAGCCGGTCACGGACATCGACATCGCCACCACCACCGAGCCGCGCGAGACAACGCGCCGGGCGCGCAAGGCAGGCTTCCGCACGGCGCCGACCGGCTTCGACCATGGCACGGTCACCGTCATCGCCGACCATCATGCTTATGAGGTGACGACGCTGCGCGCAGATGTGGAGACCGACGGCAGACGCGCCAGCGTCACCTTCGGACGAGACTGGCAGAGCGACGCGGCGCGGCGCGACTTTACCATCAACGCGCTCTATGCCGATGCCGACGGGACGGTGGTCGATCTGGTGGGCGGCCTTGCCGATCTCGAAAGCCGCACCTTGCGCTTCATCGGCGATGCCGAGACCCGCATTCGCGAGGACTATCTGCGCATCCTGCGCTTCTTCCGCTTCTTTGCCTGGTACGGCGACGGGCGGCCCGACGCTGCGGGACTGAAGGCCTGCGCCCGGCTGAAGGACGGCCTGGAGCGGCTGTCGGCCGAGCGGGTCTGGGCGGAGCTGAAGAAGCTTTTTGCGGCGCCCGATCCCTCGCGCGCCCTTCTGTGGATGCGGCAGACGGGCGTCCTCACCAAGGTTCTGCCGGAATCGGAGAAATGGGGCATCGACGCCATCCCGTCCCTGATGGAGACCGAGCGGGCGCTTGGCTGGGCGCCGGAGCCGCTCATGCGCCTGGCGGCGATCATCCCGCCCGATGCCGGGCGCGTGGAACAGATGGCGAAGCGCCTGCGCCTGTCGCGCGCCGAAACCACGGCGCTGACGGCCTGGGCGCTCGCCCCGGTGCCGGCATCCGATCTCGGCGAGGCGGACTTCCGAAAACTCGCCTATCGCGTTGGCGTAAATGGACTTTCCTGGCGCCTGAAGCTGGCCTTGGTCAGCGCGCGCGGGCGCGCTGTGACGGATGATGCGGCACTCACGGAGGCGGCCGGCTTTGCCCGGCTGCTGAAGCTCTGCGAGGGATGGCGCAAGCCCGTTTTCCCGCTCAGCGGTAACGATCTCGCCGATCTCGGCCTCAAGCCCGGCAAGCAGTTGGGTGCGGCCCTTTCCGCTCTGGAAAGCGAATGGATCGACACGGATTTCACGATGAAACGCGACGCACTGTTGCAGCGCGCCGCGCAGATGCTCGAAGGCAGGCGCTAGGCTGAGTGTCGGTTCAGCCTAGGCGGCGCTTTTGGCCTGGGTGATGCGTGAGCGGATGGCCTCGACCATGCTTTCGCGGATGACCGTCTCGCCATGCGTTTCGCGCATGTGTTCGGCGGCGCGGCGGATCACTTCTGCCTCCTCGTCGTGGCGGGTGTGCCAGTCACAGCCGGGCACGAGCGAGCCGCAATGAAATTCCTTCATGGGTCTGTCCTCCTGTACGCGTATGACATGGACTTGAAACTATAACACGAAATGCGGCGAGGAGATGCCTTGATCGCCGGCCGATACCGTATCCTTTACGGTATCAGCTACATCATTCATTGAACATCGCGTCGAGCTCGGTCCGCAGCCAGGCCTTGAAGCCGCGCACCTTGGCCGGCTCCGGCCGGTTGGCCGAAGTGATCAGCCAATAGCTGTGGCGTGTCCTGGCGCGTTCCTTGAACGGTGCGACGAGGCGTCCGGCCGCCAGCGCGTCATGGGCGAGGGTGTGCCAGGCGAGCATCACCCCCTGGCCGGCGATCGCCGCGTCGAGGCAGAGCGCTGCGTCGGTGAAGCTGTCGCCCTCCGCGAGATCCGCCTGATCGAGCCCGAAAGGCCGCAGCCAGACATTCCAGTCGATGTTGGAGTTGGCGTCGCGCAGGATCGGTGCCTTGAGGATATCGGCGGGCGTCTTCAGGGTCTCGGCCAGCGCCGGCACGCAGACGGGAAACACCTCCTGCGCCAGGAAGAACTCCGCCTTCACGCCCGGCCAGTTGCCCTCGCCGACGCGGATGGCAAGATCGATGTCTGAACTGTCGGGATTGACGAGGCCGATCGAGGCATCGAGCCGGAGCTTGGTCTCCGGATGAGCCTTCGCGTAGCGCGCAAGGCGCGGCACCAGCCATTTGGAGGCGAAGACCGGGGCGACGGAAATGGTCAGCACCGCATCGCTGTCGTGCCTCGTCATCGCCACCGCCGCATCGAGCGTCTGGAAACCGATGGTCAGCCGGTCGAGAAACTGCCGTCCGAGCGGGGTGGCAGTGACGCCACGCCCGGTGCGCTCGAAGATCGCGGCGCCGAGCTGCGCCTGCGTCTTGATCACCTGCTGGCTCACGGCGCCGATCGAGACGCCGAGCTCCTCGGCCGCCATGCGCAGCGACCCGAGACGGCCGACCGCCTCCAGGGCGCGCAATCCGTTGAGGTGAACACGGTGCAGGTTTTTCATATAGTTTTCCTAAATCATCAGGTAGGCATTCTCCATTGAAAAATGCCGTAAACGAGGGGAATTTTGGCCCCGTTCTACTGTCTGATGAAAGGAATGGACGTCATGCTGCAGTTTTTCTGGAATATGATCCGATCCTTCCGAGACAGCTATCGGCAGGCGCGGGCGCTTGAGGATGCGCAAGCCTGGCGGTGGGATCCGCTGGCGCATCCGGCGCTGCGCTCCATGTCCATGCGCGAGCTTGCGGATCTGCCGATGCGCCATCCGGCAAATGAGGAGCGCTTGGAAGAGCCGGCCGCGCCCGAGCGTCGGCCGGCGAATGCGGTCACTCCGCGGCGAGCCGTTCGCCCAGAAAGCCGCCCGATTGGCGCTTCCACAATTGGGCGTAGAGGCCGTTCCGCGCGACCAGCGCTTCGTGCGAGCCTTCCTCCACGATGCGGCCCTGGTCGAGCACGATAATCCGGTCGAGGGCGGCGATGGTGGAAAGACGATGCGCCACGGCGACCACGGTTTTTTCCTCCATCAGCCGCCCGAGATTTTCCTGGATCACCGCCTCGATCTCCGAATCGAGCGCCGAGGTCGCCTCGTCGAGGATGAGGATCGGAGCGTTCTTGAGCATCATGCGGGCGATGGCGATGCGCTGGCGCTGGCCGCCGGAGAGCTTCACGCCGCGCTCGCCCACCACCGCATCGTAGCCGGTGCGGCCCTTCGGGTCCGACACGTTCAGGATGAAATCATGCGCAGAGGCGCGCTTGGCGGCGGCGACGATCTCCTCGTCCGTCGCGCCGGCGCGCCCGTAAGCGATGTTGTCGCGGATCGAGCGATGCATCAGCATCGGCTCCTGGCTGACGACGCCGAACTGCGCACGCAGCGAGGCTTGCGTGACCTTGGCGATGTCGTAGCCGTCGACCAGGATGCGGCCGCGCTCGGCCTCGAAGAGGCGCAGCATCAGGTTGACGATGGTGGTCTTGCCGGCGCCCGACGGGCCGACCAGCGCCACGCGCTCGCCGGGCTTGATGGAAAGTTCGAGCCCCTCGATGATGCCGCTCTGCTTGCCGTAGTTGAAGGTGACGTTCTCGAAGCGGATGTCGCCCCTGGCGCGCGGCATCTCCACCGCGTCCTCAGCGTCGCGGATCGCCGGCTCCACTGACACGACCGTCGTCGAATCCTGCACCGTTGCGTAATTGCGGATCAGCCCGTTGATGTTGAACATCATCCAGCCCGACATCTGGTTGAGGCGGAAGACGAGGCCCATGGCCGCGGCGATCTCGCCGGTGGTGATGGCACCGTCGAGCCAGCGCGACACGGCCAGAACGAAGACCGCCGCCATCATGAAGCCGTTGACGATGGCCACCGTCACGCGCACGCGCGTGATGGCGCGCGTCAGCACCCGCACGGCGCTCAGGAAATGCGCCATGCCCTCGCGCACATAAGCGTGCTCGCGCCGACCGCTGTCGAACAGCTTGACCGCCAGGATGTTGGTGAAGGCGTCGACCATGCGGCCGTTGAGGATCGAACGCTGGTCGGCGGTGCGGCGGCCGGCGCGGCGCAGCGGCGGCAGCAGATAGCGCGCGATCGCCACATAGATGCCGATCCAGATCACCACCACGACACCCATCATCGGATCGAGCACCGTCAGGATGGAGGCCGCCAGCACCACGAAAGTCAGGAAGCTCCACATGGTCTGCAGCACGTTGACGATGAAATCGCCCGTCGCCTCGCCGCCCTGCAGTATCTTCGTCGCGATGCGGCCGGCGAAATCGTTCTGATAGAACTCGTAGGGCTGCTCGATGACCCTACGGAAGGCCTGCCAGCGCACGCGCTGATAGAAGGAGGGGGCGATGACCTGCTCCTCGAGCACCGTGCTGCCGACGATCACGATGGCGCGGATGACGAGCAGCAGCACCAGGAAGGCGGCGAGTTCCTTCCAGTGATCGGCGATCAGCACCGCCGGGGAGGTGGAATCGAGCAGGTCGATGATCCAGCCCAGCCCCCAGTAGAGGCCGGCATCGACAGCGCCCATCAGGCCGCCGGCGATCAGAAGCAGGACGAACGGCCACCGGGCCTGCCTGGCGAAGAACAGGATGAACTCGTGCGCCTTCCCCGGCAGCACCGCGCGCGGTGTGTCGGCGAAGGGGTCGATCACCCCTTCGACGGCGCGCCATAACGGCGTTGCCCGGCCCTGCTCGTCTTCGCCGGTCTGCTCTTTCATTCCGCAGCCTCGCTCATCTCCAGGTCGAGGAACCCGCCCGACTGGCGCTGCCACAGGCCGGCATAGAGGCCGCCTTGCGCCACGAGCTGGTCGTGCGTGCCTTCCTCGACGATGCGGCCCTCGTCCATCACCACCAGCCGGTCCATTGCGGCGATGGTGGAAAGACGATGGGCGATGGCGATCACGGTCTTGCCTTCCATCAGGCGGTAGAGGTTTTCCTGGATCGCCGCCTCGACCTCCGAATCGAGCGCCGACGTCGCCTCGTCGAGGATGAGGATCGGCGCATCCTTCAGCATCACGCGGGCAATGGCAATGCGCTGGCGCTGGCCTCCTGACAGCTTCACGCCACGCTCGCCCACATGGGCGTCGAAGCCCTTGCGGCCCTTGGGATCGGAAAGCCCGTCGATAAAGGACATGGCCTCGGCGCGCCGCGCCGCCTCGATCATCATCTCATCGGTCGCGTCCGGGCGGCCGTAAAGGATGTTGTCGCGCACCGAGCGGTGCAGCAGCGAGGTGTCCTGCGTCACCATGCCGATATGCTCGCGCAGCGAATCCTGCGCCACCGCCGAGATGTCCTGGCCGTCGATCAGGATCCGGCCGCGCTCCAGGTCGTAGAAGCGCAGGAGCAGATTGACCAGCGTCGACTTGCCGGCCCCCGAGCGTCCGACCAGCCCGACCTTCTCGCCCGGCTTCACCGACAGCGACAGGCTTTCGATCACGCCGCCCTTCTTGCCGTAGTGGAAGCCGATCTTCTCGAAATCGATGCGGCCCTCGGGCACGGCGAGCGGTCTGGCGCCCGGCCTGTCCTCGATAAGGCGCGGCAGCGAGATCGAGCTGATGCCGTCCTGCACGGTGCCGATGTTCTCGAACAGCGCCGACAACTCCCACATGATCCATTGCGACATGCCCCAGAGCCTCAGCACCAGGCCGAGTGCCACCGCCACCGCGCCGATCGACACGGCCTCGCCGAGCCACAGCCAGATGCCGAGCGCGCCGATCAGGAACAGGCAGCTCGAATTGAGCACATAGAGAATGCCGTAGAGGCCGGTGATCATCCGCATCTGCCGGTAGACGGTGTCGAGGAAGCCGCTCATGCCTTCTCTTGCATAGGAGGCCTCGCGGCGGGCGTGCGAGAACAGCTTCACCGTCTGGATGTTGGTGTAGCTGTCGACCACGCGGCCCGTCATCACCGAGCGCGCGTCGGCCTGCTGCTCGGCGACCTTGCCGAGACGCGGCACGAAATAGCGCATCAGCAGCACATAGCAGGCGAGCCAGCCGACGATCGGCACGGCCAGCCGCCAGTCGGCCGAGGCGATGATGAACAGCATGCCGCTGAAATACACGATCACGTAGTTCAGCACGTCGAACAGCTTGATCACGCATTCGCGCACGGCAAGCGCCGTCTGCATCAGCTTGGTGGCAATGCGGCCGGCGAACTCGTCCTGGTAGAAGCTCATCGACTGCTTGAGGAGGTAGCGGTGCACCTGCCAACGGATGCGCATCGGGTAGTTGCCCATCAGCGTCTGGTCGTTGAGCAGGGCATGAAACCACACCATCAGCGGCAGCCCGACGAGCACCAGGAAAGCCATGCCGGCAAGCTTCCACCCTTCCGTCTCCAGAAAGGTGGCGCGATCCTTTTCCGACAGCCAGTCGACGATGTTGCCGAGGAAGGAGAACATCCACACCTCGGCCATGGCGATGCCGGCCATCAGGATCGCGGCGGGGACGAGATAGGGCCAGGCCCCCTTCGTGTAGTGCAGGCAAAAGGCCACCAGCGTCTTCGGTGGCTCCTGCGGCTCCTCCGCGGGGAAGGGGTCGAGCCGTCGTTCGAACCAATCAAACATCGTTTTCAGCATCTTTCGTCCTGGTGCCCCCGTCAACCTCGCACGGTGAGTCGTGTCGAGGAGGCAGGTCCTTGTTTTGCATGGCCTTTGCGGGTGCGCGATGCACAGCCCGCAAGGCCTCGTGAAGCTAGCGATGTCCCCGTCGTGGGCCGGTCACCGCCGGTCCGTGAACGGGTTGCTGTGCCGGCCCATGCAACGGGCCGGCGGTCGATATGAATTTGTGCCCTTTGCCGCTCTTTTTCGAATCGAAGGACTGCAGTCCTTGTGCAGGTTTGCCAAGAGCGGCTTTGAAGGCTCCCGACAACGTCGCGACAGGAGCGGCCGGATCGGCTTGGGGCGGTTGTTGTTGTCCGGACGTCGAACGTCCGTTGGGAAAACGAGCAGTCATGATGCGAATCCATTTGGAGTTCCGGAAAGAATGTCCGGCGGATCCGCTCGCGCTGCTTCGGTGATTGTAAAAGAGCTAGGGAACGAAAACCGCCGTCAGGCCTCGCGGTGCGCCACGATCCACGGGCGCAGACCGACGAGGGAGGAAAGCATCCGATAATCCATTGCCGCCTCCAGCGGTGTTCGTTGACAGAACGGCCTTTATAGCCGCGAGTGTGCATGTTTGCCAATGGTGTCAAGGCGCCATCGACGGTATCGCGCTTTCCGGCGCCGAAAGGGCGGCAGGCTGCGGGGCCGGTGGACCGGCCCGTGTCTGCCGCCGCTTTCGCGCCCGGCGCCTTCATTCAAACCACCCGGACAGGCGCTCGCGCCAAGAGCGGGGAGCCGGCTCGAGGCGTGTCATGTCGATGTCGGGCAACTGGCCGCGGTGCGGGCGGCGCCCCGGTTCATCCGTGGCGAGCGGCACGTGCGCGCCGATGGTCAGGGCCCAAGCGGCCAGTTTCCGGTCGTGCAGGGTCTGCCGGGCCGGATCGAGAGCCGGGTTGTGCAAACTGGGCGGTCGACCTTTCGGCCGTTGGGGGAAACGGTTATGCATCGTAACAGTCCTTGGGAAACGGAAAACGGCTTCCGGCGGAACTCGAAACGATGCTTCTTCGTGCTTTGAAAGTGAGCTGTTCGAACCGAGTCCGCCGTCAGGCGGTGTGCCTGCGGGCGTGGAGCCAAGTCATGTGCAACATTGTAATCATGCCTTTCTCCTTCGGTTCGAGTTGACAGTGGGGGGCTTATACCTGCAGTTGCGGCGCTTTGCCAGCGGGTATTCCGCTTTGCGGGCGGCCGATCCGGAACTGTGTCCTGGTGGACACAGTTCAGCATTCTGCAGTCAGGTGGATTCACCTGATGCCCGTATAAATGTGCAAAGCAATAAGATTGATCGTCCTTTGTGCGTCCGAATGGGCGCACGACGCTCCAAGCCATGTCGAAAGACAAAGCCATATGCGCATCGCCCTTTATCAGCCTGACATACCCGGCAACACCGGCGCCATCCTGCGCCTTGCCGCCTGCCTCGATCTCACCGTGGATCTGATCGAGCCGGCGGGCTTCGACCTGTCCGACCGGAACCTCAAGAGGGCGGGCATGGACTATATCGAACGCGCCGTGCTCAACCGCCATGCCTCCTGGGAGGCGTTCGAGGCCTGGCGCCGAGGAGAGGGGCGCCGCCTTCTCCTGTTCTCCACCACGGCCGACACCGCTTATACGGACTTTTCCTACGCCGACAGCGATATCCTTCTGTTCGGGCGCGAGTCGGCCGGCGCGCCGGAGGCCGTGCACAGCGCGGCCGACGCGCGGCTTCTCATTCCCATGAAGGAAGGCGCGCGCAGCCTCAACCTGGCGATGAGCGCGGCGATGGCGGCCGGGGAAGCGATCCGGCAGGTTCGATAGGTGTTGAAGTCGTCTCGTCTGCGCGATCAGTCGGCGCTCGGCAGCCGCCGCATGGTGAATTCGATCATGTCGCCGGGGCGCTCGCACCAGCTTTCGATCTCGGTCCAGTAGGCTTGCTTGGGCCAGCGTTCGAGCCATTCGCGCGCCTTGGCGCGGGCCTGGGCTCTCGGCAGGGAAAAGCTTTCCCGTAAGAACCCGTCGCGCGGAAGGCGGCTTGCCTTGGCGCGATGCTTGTCGATACTGCGTTTCAGCCCTTCCAGCGGGGGCTTAGCGGGCACACGCACGAAAGAACTCCTTGACCCGTCAGATAAGAAGCTTAGGCAACACGCTTTAAAATAGCGAGTCATTTGTGAGGTCGCCTGGCCCGTCGGGGCGGGTGCCGGCCGAAAGGAACGACAATGGAAAGACCCGACATACCGGCCGGCCTGCCGGAAGGCATCGAAGACAAGAAGGCAGCCGCCAAGGCCTGGTTCGAGGAGTTGCGCGACCGTTTGTGCACGGCATTCGAAGCACTCGAGGACGATTTGACCGGACCGCTGGCCAGCCGCGCACCGGGACGCTTCGAGCGCACGCCGTGGCAGCGCGAGGAGGGGGCCGGCGGCGGCGGCGTCATGTCGGTCATGCATGGCCGCGTGTTCGAGAAGGTCGGCATCCATGTCTCGACGGTTCACGGCGCGTTCACGCCCGAATTCCGCAAGCAGATCCCCGGCGCCGAGGAGGACCCGCATTTCTGGGCCTCCGGCATCTCGCTGATCGCCCATCCGCAGAATCCCAACGTGCCGGCCGTGCACATGAACACCCGCATGGTGGTGACGACCCGGCAATGGTTCGGCGGCGGCGCCGACCTGACGCCGGTGCTCGACCGGCGGCGGACACAGGAGGACCCGGACACGCAGGCCTTCCACCAGTCGATGAAGTTCGTCTGCGACCGTCACGCCGCGATCGCCGATTACGAGAAGTACAAGGCGTGGTGCGACGAATATTTCTTCCTGCCCCATCGCAACGAGCCGCGCGGCATCGGCGGCATCTTCTATGACTGGCTGAAGAGCCCGGAAGAGGCGGGCGGCTGGCAGGCCGATTTTGACTTCACCCGCGATGTCGGGCGTGCCTTCGCCATCGTCTACCCGCATCTGGTGCGCAAGAACTTTGACACCAACTGGACGGAGGCCGACCGCGAGGAGCAGCTCGTCCGGCGCGGCCGCTATGTGGAGTTCAACCTGCTCTACGACCGGGGCACGATCTTCGGGCTGAAGACCGGCGGCAATGTGGAGGCGATCCTTTCCAGCCTGCCGCCCGAGGTGAAGTGGCCGTAAGCGTCGTCTCAGGGCCTCAGTGTCGCAAGCTTCAGGCCGAAGGCGATGAACACCGCGCCGGTCATCGCCTTCAGCCAGCGCTGCACGCCGGCGCGACCGCCGAACGCCTTCAGCGAGGAGAACAGCAGCACGAGGCTGGAGAACCAGACGACGTTGAGCAGCGAGTGAATCACCACCAGCGCGAAAGCCCACAACGTCGCTTCGGCATTCGCCGGAATGAACTGCGGGAAGGCCGCCAGGTAGAACATCGACACCTTGGGGTTCAGTGCGTTGGTGAGGAAGCCTTCCGCCGCCGCCTTGGCCAGCGTCCGGCGCCGTTTCGCCGGGGCAACGGACGGCGTCACCGGCACACCCTGCCATGCCTGCCACAGCGCCTTCGCACCGATGTAGCAGAGATAGGCCGCACCGAGCATCTTGACGATGAAGAAGGCGTTGGCCGACTGCACGAGAATGATCGATATGCCGAGGATCGACAGCGCCCCGTGCACGTAGAAGGCGGCGAAGAAGCCGGCGATGTTGGCAAAGCCCGCCGCCTTGCCGGACGTCGGGACGGTCTTTGCGATCAGCACGCCGTTCGGTCCCGGCGACATCACCAGAAGCGCCGCAACGAGGGTGAAGGTTGCAAGCTCGACAAGGGTCATGGCCGCGGTTCCGTGGGTTGATGTGGGCTGCCCGAGGCGGCAAGATAGACGGTGTCGCTGCCGCCTGTCGAGGCGGAGCCCTTGGTCCAGAAAATGAAGGTGCGATGCTCAGGCTGCCCAACACCGTCACCGGTCTCGTGCCGCACCCCGTCAGCGGCGACGTGGTGCTGCAGCAGGAGATCGCCGCCGAGCAGGCGTCCTCCCTCGGCCATGCCGGCCGCCGGGTCGAGGCGGCGCTGAAACGCCTCTCGACCGCCGACGGTGCGGACGAGGACGAGGCGCGCCGCCTGCTTTTCGCCGCCGCCGATGCGGTGCACGGCTATTTCATCCAGCGCGAGCTGTGCGGCCTCAGGAATCATGAAGCGGTGATCCGTGATCTTGGCATTCCCGCAAGGGTGCTGGCGCGGCTCGGGGCGCGATAGGTTTCCCGCATCCCCGGTCCACGGGAGTTTCGGGCCGGCCGGCGGTGATCGTGCCAGCCGAGCGTTGCCGCTGTAGCGCTTGAAAAAACAGGAGTATTATACTCTTCTTTATTCATGTGTTTTCCCCGCGACAATCTGCCCTGTCGCGGTTTGCGCGTCTGGACAAGTGCAGGCATGGCGCATAGAAACCATCGAAAAATGCCGGGGGTCGGACCGGGCGGTTTTGCTGTGCCTAGCGGATTGCCCGGGTTCCAACTGCAATAAAGCTGGTCCCCGTCCGAAACTGAGGTGAAAGGATCGCAGTCCCGTGAGCGCTACCGATTCGACCGAACATACTAGGCGTGATTTTCTCTACGTCGCGACAGGCGTTGCGGGGGCGGTCGGCGCTGCCGGTGTTGCCTGGCCGTTCATCGACCAGATGCGGCCGGATGCGTCCACCCGGGCGCTCGCCTCGATCCAGGTGGACGTCTCCGGCGTCGAGCCCGGCATGTCGCTGACGGTGAAGTGGCGCGGTCGCCCGGTCTTCATCCGCAACCGCACGGATAAGGAAATCGAGGAGGCCAAGGCCGTCCCGCTGGCGGATCTGAAGGATCCGGTCGCCCGCAATGCCAACCTGCCCGCCGACGCACCGGCGACCGATACCGACCGCTCGGCCGGCGAGGGCAAGGAGAACTGGCTGGTGATGGTGGGCGTGTGCACGCATCTGGGCTGCGTCCCGCTTGGCCAGGCCGGCGATTTCGGCGGCTGGTTCTGCCCCTGCCACGGCTCGCACTACGACACGGCCGGCCGCATCCGGAAGGGCCCGGCCCCCGAGAACCTGGCGGTGCCGACCTTTGCATTCACGTCCGATACGGTCATCGAGATCGGCTAGTCCTGGCGAGAGGGGATTTTCAATGAGCGCTGGACATTCGACCTACACGCCCAAGACCGGCCTCGGCCGCTGGATGGATGCGCGCCTGCCGCTTCCGCGTCTGGTCTATGATTCTTTCGTGGCCTATCCTGTGCCGCGCAACCTGAACTACGCCTACACCTTCGGCGGCATCCTCACCATCATGCTGGTGGCGCAGATCCTCACCGGCGTCGTTCTGGCCATGCATTACGCGGCCAACACCGAGGTCGCCTTCAACTCGGTCGAGAAGATCATGCGCGACGTCAACTCCGGTTGGCTGCTGCGCTACCTGCACTCCAACGGCGCCTCGATGTTCTTCGTCGCCGTCTATGTGCACATCTTCCGCGGTCTCTATTACGGCTCCTACAAGGCGCCGCGCGAGCTTCTGTGGATCCTCGGCTGCATCATCTATCTCCTGATGATGGCCACGGCCTTCATGGGCTACGTGCTTCCGTGGGGCCAGATGAGCTTCTGGGGCGCCACCGTCATCACCGGCTTCTTCACCGCCATCCCGCTGGTCGGCGACTGGATCCAGCAGCTCCTGCTCGGCGGCTTCGCGGTCGACAACCCGACGCTGAACCGCTTCTTCTCGCTCCACTACCTGCTGCCCTTCATGATCGCCGGCGTCGTCGTCCTGCACGTCTGGGCGCTGCATGTGACGGGCCAGACCAACCCGACCGGCATCGAGGTGAAGCAGAAGACGGACACCGTGGCCTTCACGCCCTATGCGACCGTCAAAGACGCGTTCGCCATGATCGTGTTCCTCGCCGTGTTCGCCTATTTCGTCTTCTACATCCCGAACTTCCTTGGCCATCCCGACAACTATATCGAGGCCAACGCGCTGAAGACGCCGGCCCACATCGTGCCCGAATGGTACTTCCTGCCGTTCTACGCGATCCTGCGTGCCATCACCTTCAACATCGGACCGATCGATTCCAAGCTCGGCGGCGTGCTCGCCATGTTCGGCGCCATCGCGGTCCTGTTCGTCGTGCCGTGGCTCGACACGTCGAAGGTTCGCTCGGCCGTCTACCGACCGTGGTACAAGCTGTTCTTCTGGCTCTTCGTCCTCGACGCGATCTTCCTCGGCTGGCTGGGCTCGCGCCCTGCCGAGGGCACCTATGTGGTGATGGCCCAGGCCGCGACGCTCTACTACTTCCTCTTCTTCCTCGTCGTCATGCCGGTGCTCGGCCTGATCGAGACGCCGCGTCGTCTTCCCAATTCGATCACGGAAGCGGTTTTGGAGAAGAAATCGTCCGCCGCCGTGCCGGCCACCGAACAGGCAAAGGGCTGAGCGAGAGAATGCGCAAAAGGATTTTCGCAATGAAGAATGTCCTCAACGGGTTGGCCGCGCTCGGCCTCGGCCTGGCGGCCGTCACCGCGGCCGATGCCGCCGAGTATCCGATCAAGAAGCCGGTCCAGCAGGACTGGTCGTTCGCCGGCCCCTTCGGCACCTACGACAAGGGCCAGCTGCAGCGCGGCTTCAAGGTCTACCGCGAGGTCTGCTCGGCCTGCCACTCGCTCAACCTGGTGGCGTTCCGCAACCTGGAAGATCTCGGCTATTCCGAGGCGCAGGTGCAGACGATCGCCGCCGAATACGAGGTTCAGGACGGTCCGGACGATGCCGGCGACATGTTCATGCGTCCGGCCAAGCCGTCTGACCACTTCCCTGCGCCCTTCGCCAATCCGGAGCAGGCGGCGGCCTCCAACAACGGTGCCGCTCCGCCGGACTTCTCGCTGATCGCCAAGGCGCGCGCCGTGGAACGCGGCTTCCCCACCTTCGTCTTCGACGTCTTCACCCAGTATGCCGAAGGCGGCCCGGACTATATCCACGCCCTGCTGACCGGCTATGGCGAGGATCCCGGCGAGCACGAGGTTCCGGAAGGCACGTACTACAACCCGTATTTCATCTCCTCCGCTTCGCTCGCCATGGCGGCGCCGCTGTCCGACGGGCAGGTGACCTATGACGACGGTTCGCAGGAGACGGTCGACCAGTACGCCCGCGACGTCTCCGCCTTCCTGATGTGGGCCGCCGAGCCGCATCTGGAGGCGCGCAAGGCCACCGGTTTCACGGTGATGATCTTCCTGATCCTGTTCGCCGGGCTCGTCTATCTCACCAAGCGCAAGATCTGGGCGGCCGTGCACTGAGGCGCTTCGGGATCTGGAAATTCGACAAGGGCGCCGCGGGCGCCCTTTTCTTTTGCTGCGCGAGGCGGCAAAAGACACGGGCAGACAGGCGCATCGGCGACAAGCCGTGATGCGCCCCACCACTTCACGGCGTCGGCCTTTAGCAATGGGCGCAGGCGCCGCAGGGCGAGGCATATGGCAGCTTCACAGACACTCCAGGACACGCTTCTGACGGCGATCCGCACGATTCCGGACTATCCCAAGCCCGGCATCCTGTTTCGCGACATCACCACGCTGCTCGGCAATGCGCGCGCCTTCCGCCGCGCGGTCGACGAGCTCGTCCATCCCTATGCCGGGGCGAAGATCGACAAGATCGCCGGTATCGAGGCGCGCGGCTTCATCCTCGGCGGCGCCATGGCGCACCAGCTCTCCTCCGGCTTCATCCCGATCCGCAAGAAGGGCAAGCTGCCGCACGACACGGTGCGCGTGGCCTACAGCCTGGAATACGGCATCGACGAGATGGAGATGCACCGCGATGCGGTGACGCCCGGCGAGAAGGTGATCCTGGTCGACGACCTCATCGCCACAGGCGGCACCGCGGAAGGCGCGGTGAAGCTGCTGCGGCAGATGGGGGCGGAGATCGTCGCCGCCTGCTTCGTCATCGACCTGCCGGATCTCGGCGGTCGCGCCCGGCTCGAGGCGCTCGGCGTCGACGTCAACACGCTTATTGCCTTTGAGGGAGATTGAGAGCATAGACGCTTGCGGCGCATCCTGGAAAATGGGTCGCCGCTCTCTTTGCCGGTTCACATATATATCAATTTTTTCATATACTTAGTATTTTCAGATCTTAGGGTACTCATTTGTTCGCACTATATTTTTGGCGGGCGCTTGCGGGCGCATCCGCCCTGGCGTTCTGCGGCATAGCCGTTGCGGAAGAGCGCGAAGCCGATGCACAGTGGGGGCTTGCGGCGGTCAATGCGCAAAAGGCGCACGAGGCCGGCTATAGCGGCAAGGGCGTCCGTGTTGGCTTTATCGATTCGGGCCTGGACATAGGCCACTCCGAATTCACCGGTCGCGTTTCGCCGGATTCTCTCGATATCGACGCCAGTTTCGCCGCTGGCAGAGCAATGCCAGTCCGCGGCGACGAAGAGGGGCACGGCACGTTCATTGCCGGCGTCATGGCAGCGGGCAGAGACGGAAAGGGCATGCACGGCATCGCCTATGATGCCTTGCTCGTGCCGGTTTCCGATGGTGCGGGCCGCGTTCCCCTCGCCGCCTTGATTAGATATGGGCACCCTCATCTCGCCGAGCAGGGCGTGGAATTCGTGAACGCCTCGGTCGGTGTGGACGAAAGCGAGGTGCCGGCGGGGGCCGGCCAAGCCTTTATCGAAGGCTATCTACCCGATGCGGTGCCCGCCCTCCGGGAGGCCGCGCGCAGGGGTGTGGTCACGGTCTGGGCGGCGGGCAACGATGCTGGCGAGAATGCCGAGCTGCAGGCGCGCCTGCCGCATTATTATCCGGAACTGGAAGAGACGACGCTCAGCGTCGTCGCGCTCGACAGGGCGGGCTTCCTGGCGTCCTATTCCAACAGATGCGGCGTCGCGGCCGCGTGGTGCCTGGCCGCTCCCGGCGGAGAGGGCGATATCGGCGATCCTGAAGGCATCCTCTCGGTGGCCGCCGGGGGAGGGTATATGACGGCGTCCGGCACGTCCGTCTCCGCACCGCATGTCACCGGCGCGCTGGCCGTCGCGCGCCAAATCTTCCCGCAGGCGGACACACGCGATCTGCGCCGGCTGCTCCTCCAGACGGCGGTCGATCTCGGCGCCCCGGGCGTCGATGCCACCTTCGGCTGGGGACGGCTCGATCTCGGCAATGTAGTCGATGTCATCTCGCCGTCGGGCCGCAGCATCTTTGCCGGCGCAGCCTGGAGCCGGCACATGGCGATGGGGCAGGTGGCGGGCGCGCCCTTCCTGGCGGCGCTGGTGCGCCCCGCGGCGTCCCGGCGGGTCTGGATGACCGGCAGCCTTGAAACCGCCGGCATCGATGCTTCGCCCGGTCTGCCGGGAACCCGAGGGCGAAGCCGGATGCTCGTCGCAGGCGTCGATCTGATCGAACGGGACGACCTGACGGCCGGCATCGGGTTGGGCTACACCGGCATCAGGACCCGTGAGCGCGGCACGGCCAACGAGGCCACGGCGGGTGGCTTTCATGGCTTCGGCTACGGCCGTTGGGACGGCGAGGGCTGGTATGCCAAAGCCAGCGCCGGCCTGAGCCATTTCCGGCAGAAGCACGCGCGGCGCACCATCCCCGGACTTGCCGGCACGGCGCTTGCCCTGCAGAACCCCGAGGCGCGGTCGCGCAACGCCGTCTGGGGCGCCTTCGCCGATCTGGAAGCGGGCCGCAAGGTCGATCTCGGCCGGGTGGATGTTTCGATGTTTGCCCGCTTGTCGAGTGCCTATCAGCACTTCGGGAGCGCCAGTGAGAGCGGTCTGGAGAGTCTCGGCTACGATCTGCGTTCGGGCAGCGTGTCGACCGCCGGCGTCGGCCCCGGCATCCGCGTCTCGAACAGGTTCAGCCTCGGCGGCTGGCAGGTCGAGCCGGAGCTTGAGATCTCCTATGCCCGGCTTGTGGGGTCGGATGGCTTTACGGTCGGGACGAGGCTTCTCGGCCGCGAGATGGAGGCGCGCACCGCGCCTCTCGGCCGCGACCTCTTCGGCATCGGAGCGAAGGTCGGCCTGCGCGTGCCGGAGACCGGTCTGACCGCTTTTCTGGGCTATTCCGGCTCTTTCCGCGAGGCATCCGAACGGCACCAGGCCCGGCTCGGCCTTTCCTTCAGCTTCTGATCTCAGGCCTTCAGGAGAACGCCATTCGACATCGTCAGGACGGCGCGGCCGTCCTGATCGTGCGCTTCCGCCACGAGCGTGACGAGCCGCCAGCCCGGTCGCGAGGCGAGCGGCCGGTGGCCGGTCGCGCAGCGGGTAAAGGTGATCGCGTCTCCCGGATAGACCGGCTTCGGCCATTTCAGGTTGGAAAAGCCGGGCGAGGGGCCGAATTCCGGCCGCGGGCCGGAGCCCTCCCATGGACCGGTGGCGTCGGCCCTTTTCTCCAGATTGTATTTCATCCACATCGAGCAGGTGTGCCAGCCGGAGGCGCACAGGCGGCCGAAGACGCTCGCCGTGGCGGCCGCCTCGTCGGTGTGGAAGGGCTGCGGATCATAGGCGCGGGCGAAAGCCTTGATCTCATCGGCGGTGAAACGGTGCGTGCCGAGCGTGACGGTCTCGCCGAGACGCAGAAAGGTGTCGAGGCTCATCGGGCGTCCCCCTTGTCGCGCATGGCGAACATGATCGGGTTCTCCATTTCCATCACCGTCTCCCCGCGCTGATTGACGACCAGATGGTGGAAGGTGACGAGCCCGATCCCCGGCCGCGACCGGAGGGGCCGCCTGGCGGTCACGGTGGTCTCGCCGGTCAGCGTGTCGCCAGCGATCACAGGTCGCTTCCAGCGCGCCTCGGTGATGCCGGGAGAGCCCTGCGAGGTGGAGTCGGAAAGCAGTGCCTCGTAAAGCATGCGCATGAAGATCGCGCAGCTGTGCCAGCCCGAAGCGGCAAGACCGCCGAGGATGCTCGCCTTGCCGGCTTCCTCGTCGAGGTGCATCGGCTGGGCGTCGAATTGGCTGGCGAACTCGATGATCTCCGCTGCGCTCACCGTCTTGCGCCCGAGGGGGATGGAGACGCCCTCCCGCAGATCCTCGAAGGCCCATTTCTTGTCTGTCATGGTCAAATCCTGTTCAGGCTTGAACCTTATGGCGGCAAGCGTCGCGTTCTGCAAGGACGGGAAGGAGGTTTCAGAGCCAGCCGCGCCGCTTGAAATACCAGAAGGGCAGGAGGGCCGACAGAACCATCAGGACAAGCGCCAGCGGATAGCCGAAATCCCAGCGTAACTCGGGCATGATCTCGAAGTTCATCCCGTAGATCGAAGCGACCAGGGTCGGCGGCAGGAACACCACGGCCACCACCGAGAATATCTTGATGATGGCGCTTTGCTCGATGTTGATCATGCCCAGCGTGGCATCGAGCAGAAAGTTGATCTTCTGCGACAGGCCCGTCGCGTGGTCGGAGAGCGAGGCGACGTCGCGCGCCAGGGTCTTGATCCGCGTGCGAAGGTCCTTGCCGCCCCCCAGGGGAATGGCGCCGAGGAAACTCGACAGGCGCTGCAGGGTCAGGAGGCTGTCCTGAAGGTTCGACACCAGATGCTCCTTGCGGCCGATCTTGCGCAGGATGATCTGGAAGCTGCGGTCGCGCTGCGAGGCCTTGGTCTCGGCGGGATGGAAGATGGCCCGCGATATGTCGAGAATCTCCTTGCCGGCACGCTCCAGTATGTCGGCAAGCCGGTCGACGATGACTTCCAGCAGGGTGACGAGCACGGTTTCGCCCGTGCTGCAGCCGAGCGCCGCCTTTTCGGCGCGCTGGGGGAAGGTCTGGAAGGCGCGCGGCTCGTGGAAGCGCACCGTCACCAGCCGGCCGGCCGACAGCACGAAGGCGACCGGTGACATCTCCGGCCGGTCGCCGTCGGCGTGGGCGGGCAGGGTGGCGGTCATGAAATGGGCACCGTTCTCCGTGTAGAGGCGGCTGGAGATCTCGATCTCCTCCATCTCCTCGCGCGTCGGCACGGCGATGCCGAGCCACCCCTCGATGCGCTCCATCTCCTCGGCCGTCGGCGACAGCAGATCCGCCCACACGATCGCGTCCCGATGCGCCGCGATGTCATCGACGGCGCGCAGGCGTTCATTGTCGACGATGTAGGCCTTGATCATGGAGCGCTCCTTCCGGCTGTGATCGCACAAGCTTTCCGGTGCCATGGGCGCGGCGTCAAGCCCGCGCGCGCCGAGCTTTACGTGTTGAACTTGAACAGCATGACGTCGCCGTCCGTCACCACATATTCCTTGCCTTCGTCGCGGGCCTTGCCGGCCTCGCGGGCGGCCACTTCGCCGCCGAGCGTCACGAAGTCGTTGTAGCCGATGGTCTGGGCGCGGATGAAGCCGCGCTCGAAGTCGGAATGGATGACCCCGGCGGCCTGCGGTGCCTTCGAGCCCTTCTGCACGGTCCATGCGCGCGTCTCCTTCGGGCCGGAGGTGAAGAAGGTGATCAGGTCGAGAAGCTCGTAGCCGGCGCGGATCAGGCGATCGAGACCGGGCTCTTCGAGCCCCATCGCCTCCAGATACTCGGCCGCTTCCGCATCGGGAAGCTGTGCAACCTCGGCTTCGATCGCCGCTGAGATGACGACCGATTTCGCCCCTTGCGCCTCGGCCATGGCTTCGACGGCCTTGCTGTGCTCGTTGCCGCCAGCCGCATCCACTTCAGCGACGTTGCACACATAGAGCACCGGCTTGGAGGTGAGCAGGTTCAATCCGCGCAGGATCTTCAGGTCTTCGGCGGCGATGCCGTCGAGCATCAGGCGCACCGGTTTGCCGTCCTGGAGCAGCGCCAGCGCCTTCTCCATCATCGGCAGCACGGCCATCGCTTCCTTGTCCTTGCCGGTGGCGCGCTTCTGCGTCTGCGCCGTGCGGCGCTCGAGGCTCTCGAGATCGGCGAGCATCAGCTCGGTCTCCACCGTCTCGGCGTCGGCCACCGGGTCGATGCGCCCTTCGACATGGGTGATGTCGTCATCCTCGAAGCAGCGCAGCACGTGGACGATGGCGTCCACCTCGCGGATGTTGGCGAGGAACTGGTTGCCGAGACCTTCGCCCTTCGAGGCGCCGCGCACCAGGCCGGCGATGTCGACGAAGGAGATGCGGGTCGGGATGATCTCCTTCGAGCCGGTCACGCCGGCGATTTTGCGCAGGCGCGGATCGGGCACCGCCACCTCGCCGGTGTTCGGCTCGATGGTGCAGAAGGGATAGTTGGCGGCCTGGGCGGCGGCCGTCTTGGTGAGCGCGTTGAAGAGCGTCGATTTGCCGACATTGGGCAGACCGACGATGCCGCATTTGAAACCCATTTCCTAGTCCTTCTGGCCGAACAGTTTTTTGAGCATTGCGGCCATCGGACCGCTTTCGGGGAGGGGGGCTGCCGGCCCCTTCTGGCGCGCCTGGCGGATGTGGCTCTGCTGCTTGCCGGGCTTGCCGGCAGGGGCCGTCGCCTCGCCGGCGCCGGTGCCTTTCACCGCCAGGCTCACCCGGTTCATGAAGCCGGATTCGTCGCCGCCGGCCAGCAGGCCGGCATTGTCGGCGATCGCGTCGAGCAGCGGTTCCAGCCAGGCCTGGTCGGCCTTGGCGAAATCGCCCAGCACATGGCCGTTGACGCGCGCCTTGTCGCCCGGATGGCCGATGCCGATGCGCACACGGCGGTAATCCTTGCCGCAATGGGCGTCGATCGACTTGATGCCGTTGTGGCCGCCGGAACCGCCGCCGGTCTTGACGCGCAGCCTGCCCGGCGCAAGGTCAAGCTCGTCGTAGAAGACGATCAGATCGGCCGGCGTCAGCTTGTAGAAGCGCATCGCCTCGCCGACCGCCTGGCCGGAAAGGTTCATGTAGGTCTGCGGCTTGATGAGCAGAACCTTTTCGCCGCCGAGGCGTCCCTCGGAAACGAGCGCGCTGAATTTCTTGCTCCAGGGCGCAAAGGAATGGCGGCGGAAGATGGCATCCGCCGCCATGAAACCGACATTGTGCCGGTGTCCCGCATATTGCTGGCCGGGATTGCCGAGCCCTGCAATGAGCAGCATGAGTGTCCGCGGGGAAGGGGAGGATTACTCCTCGCCCTCGCCCTCCTTCTCTTCGTCTTCCTCAGCTTCCGCCGCTTCGGACTCTTCCGACTTGAGGCCGGCCGGAGCTGCGACGGTCGCGATCGTGAAGTCGCGGTCGGTGATGGTCGGCTGGACGCCTTCCGGCAGCTTGACGGCCGAGATGTGGACGGAATCGCCGATGTTCAGCCCCGTCAGATCCACCTCGATGAAATCCGGGATGGCGGTTGCCGGGCAGGTGAACTCCACCTCGTGGCGCACGATGTTGAGGACGCCGCCGCGCTTGATGCCGGGGGCTGCTTCCTCGTTGGTGAAGTGAACCGGCACGTTGACCGTCACCACCGTGCCCTTGCCGATGCGCAGGAAGTCGACATGCATCAGGAAGTCGCGCACGGGATCGAGCTGGTAGTCCTTCGGCAGAACCTGGATCTTCTTGCCGTCGACGTCGATCGTCGCGATGGTGGTGAGGAAGCCACCGGCATGGATCTTCATGAACACTTCCTTGTAGGGAAGCGTGATCGAGAGGGGGGCATCCTTGTCGCCGTAGATGACGGCGGGAATCTTGCCGTTGCGCCGAATAGCCCGGGCGGACCCCTTACCGACCCGTTCGCGCGCCTCGGCCTTCAGCTCGTAAGTCTGATGGCTCATGGCCTGTCCTTTCATGTTTTGGAGCGCTTCCGGGCAGAGCCGGAAACGTGAAAGCCGCCGTCCATATCCCATTCGCCGGACTTGACGCCTGTGGCGCCGCCCGACCACTGGTCGATGTCGGATTGGCTTCCGTCCGCGGTGCCTCCAAGGGTGTCTACGCGGACGCGCGGGTCTATAGCCGATGCACGGCGCGGGCGCAAGGGCAGCGGCGGGCGCCTCAGTTGAGCCGTAGCTGCTGCGGCTTGTATTTTGGGGCCGCATCGGGCATCGGCTCGCCGTGCTTGGTGTCGTAGGCGGCGCGCGCGGCGTCCATGCGTGCCGCATTGGTCAGCGCGAAGCGTGTCAGCGCCGTCAGCGGCTCGGCCAGTTCCTCGCCGAAGGGCGTCAGCCGGTATTCGACCGTCGGCGGCGTCGTGGGAAAGACCGTCCGTTCCACAAAGCCGTCGCGCTCCAGCGCGCGCAACGATGCGGTCAGCACCTTCTGCGAAATGCCATGCACGTTGCGCTTCAGTTCGTTGAAGCGCATCGGCTGCTGCGACAGCCGGGTGATGATGAGGGAGGTCCATTTGTCGCCGATGCGCGACAGGACCTCGCTGATCGGGCGGCAGCTTTCGGAGATGTGCCCATGACGTGGTTTCATAAAGGTGCCTCCTTGTTTGCACTGCACAAGTACCAGATATAGGTCTGGTTACCATTGGATACCACCGGGAATTTGACCCCGGCCCGGACAGAGGAATGAAAATGAAGACGATTGCTGTGCTGGTCGGCTCCAACCGCAAGGAGTCAATCAATCTCAAATTCGCCCAGGCCCTCGAGAAGCTGGCCGCGGGCAGGCTGAAATTCGATTACGTCGATCTCGTCTCGCTGCCCATGTACAACGACGACGACATCCCGAACTATCCGGCGTCCGCCCAGGCGCTGAAGGACAAGGTGGAGGCGGCCGACGGCGTCCTGTTCGTCACGCCCGAGTACAACCGCTCCATCCCGCCGATCCTCAAGAACGCGGTCGACTGGGCTTCGCGCCCGTGGGGCAAGAATTCGTGGGTCGGCAAGCATGCCGCGATCGTCGGCGCCAGCCCGGGCGCCATCGGCACCATCGCCGCGCAGATGCATCTGCGGGCGATCATGGTCGGCCTCGGCACCATCCTGATGGGCCGACCGGAGGTCTATTTCCAGATGCGGCCCGGCCTTGTCGACGAGAACAACGACATCACTGATCCGGAAACGAAGACGTTCCTTTCCGGCTTCATCGACGATTTCGCGAGCTGGGTCGGCGTGGAAGAAAACCGCTCTGCAGCCTGATACGGTTCGCCGCAAGAAAAAGCCGGCCCCGCGCCGGCTTTTTCGTCTCCGCCGTCGTCAGTCGAACAGGCTGGAAACGGATTCTTCCGTCGCGGTGCGCGAGATCGCCTCGCCGATCAGGTCGGCGATGGTGATGGCGCGGATGTTTTCCGCCGCCTCGACGGCCGAGCTCGGCTGGATCGAGTCGGTGATCACCAGCTCCTTCAGCCTGGAGCCGGTGATGCGCGCGGCAGCCCCACCCGACAGCACGCCGTGGGTGATGTAGGCGGTGACGCTGGTCGCGCCGTTGGTGAGCAGCGCATCGGCCGCGTTGCACAGCGTGCCGCCGGAATCGACGATGTCGTCGATCAGCAGGCAATCCTTGCCGCGCACGTCGCCGATCACGTTCATGACCTCGGATTCGCCCGGCCGGTCGCGGCGCTTGTCGACGATGGCGAGCGGCGCATCGATGCGCTTGGCGAGCGAGCGAGCGCGCACCACGCCGCCGACGTCCGGCGAGACCACCATCACGTTCTTCAGGTCGTAATGCGCCTTCACGTCGCGCGCCATCACCGGCACGGCAAAGAGATTATCGGTCGGGATGTCGAAAAAACCCTGGATCTGCCCGGCATGCAGGTCGAGGGTCAGCACCCGGTCGGCGCCGGCCCGGGTGATCAGATTGGCCACCAGCTTGGCCGAGATCGGCGTGCGGCCGGAGGTGCGACGGTCCTGACGGGCATAGCCAAAATAGGGCAGCACCGCGGTGATCCGGCGCGCCGAGGAGCGGCGGAACGCATCGATCATGATGAGCAGTTCCATCAGGTGATCGTTGGCCGGATAGGAGGTGGACTGGAGCACGAAAACGTCTTCGCCACGCACGTTTTCCTGGATCTCGACGAAAATCTCCTGGTCGGCGAAGCGCCGGACGGTGGCTTTTCCAAGAGAGATGTTGAGGTATCGGGAAACGGCCTCTGCCAGAACCCGGTTCGAATTGCCCGCAAAGAGCTTCATGGATTGTCCTCGGAGAACGCCTTGACGCTTGACCGCGCTTTTAACGGCGTGAGGCGGTATTGCAAGCGTCTGGGGAAAAAAATGCGCATTTCGGTCAGGTTGTTCGATTTGAGGATCCGAAGGATTTCTGTCCGGCAAGTCCGTGTAGCGATCGGCCGATCTCATTCTCCGCGCTTCTTCGATAGAAATTCATGAGTTGACACAATTAAAAATTGAAACAATTATCTACTTGGGGCTCTAAGGATATTTTTCCAAGGGCGGGGGTGTGTACATGAGTTCGAGCTTGTATGAAGGCTTTGCTGCCTTAACGAGAGAGTATGTGCCTGAGAATCCGAACTTTGCTTTTCTCGATGAGACACTTCTGAGAAAGTCTTCCCATAGAGAAAGAAACGGTACTGTATTTTTTTCCTGTAGAAGTTGGCGGAGGGATCTAAAAAAACTTCAGATATCAAGTATTCGTAATCTGAAGAGATGGCCAGATGAACGACCTGTCGAACTAATTTCCGATCAGATCGCGGCGCTTGCAAAAAAAATAACGAATGGAGAGCCGTATCGTTTCGTTGTGCCGGTGCCTGCGGGAAGCTCGCAGCGCGATGTCAATTTTGCATCGATCATCGCACCGTTTGTGGCGCAGAAGCTTGGCTCGACGTGCAGGAATCTCCTTCAAGGTCGTATATCCGGCCCCCATTCGGCTTCGAGCCATCCGAGGCAGAGTTTTCGTTTTGAGGTGAGTTGCCCTCTAAACGAGAAAGGGGAGGGGCTTGTTCTTCTGGTCGACGATGTCGCCACGACAGGTGCGCATTTCGGCCGTAGCGTCGCTTGCCTGCGGCGCCTTGGCTACTCAGCAGTGTGCATCTCGTGGGTGTCGTGAAATCGATTTCAGGGGGTGGTCCATTCTCATGACTTGCGCTGCGCGAGCCATGCGGCGAGCTGGCTGATCGTCGTGTCGGCCACCGCCTCCATCGTCGCCGGCGTGACGGACGACCAGCCGTCGCCATTGCCGCCCGGGGCCGCCTGCTGGCCCTGGATCCGGTGCAGGCGGTTGCCGGAGGGGTCGAGCACGTCCCATACATAGATGATCGTGGTCTTGCCGCCGTCGGCGATGGCGGAGAAATAGCCTTTCATGAGGATCGAGGCGCTGGCGGTCTGCTGGACGATCGGGATGCCGGCCTGCCTGGCGCGCGCCTCCAGACGGCGGGAGAGCGCCGGCACGGCCTCCGCCGTGGCGCCGATCACCGGGGCGAACTGCACCCTTTCACCGGTCGTGATGGCCGCCTGTGCCGGCGCCGCGATGGCGTCCTGGCCGGGGGCGAGCGCGGCGGCGGGTGGCGTCAGCGGCTGCTCCGCGGTTGCGCCGGCGAGACCGGCATCCGGCGTCGGAGCCGAGTTCACGTCGAGCACGGAGCCGGTGTTGCAGCCGGCCAGCGCCAGTGCCGTCACCAGACCGAGGCTCGATCTGCCACGCCTTGCCGAAATGGTCCCGCTCTCCGCTAATCCCGTTTTTCCGATATCCGCCATCTTGCCCTCACCGCGTGATGAGATCCAGACCGTAGCGCGACAGCGCCTCGGGTTCGCCCTCCGTCGTCAGATAGGTGCGGCCGAGGCACATGGCGGTGCTGGTCTCCGAATCCATGATGATCATATGCGCGAACAGCGTCATTCCCGGCGCGATCGGCTCGGCGTTGCCGGCGTAAAACATCTGCTGCTCCATCCATGACGGCGCGAAGCGGGCGCCGAGCGAATAGCCGCAGGCGTTCAGCCGGTGCTTGGTCAGCCCGTGGGCTTCCATCACCCGCGCATGGGCGTCGAACACGTCGCCAAAGCTGTTGCCGGGCGTCATCGCCTTCTGCACGGCGGTGAGCGCGTCGCGCGCCGCCTCGAACAGCTCCTGGTGACGCCTGGAAACCTTGCCCGTCAGCACGGTCTGCATCATGGCGGCATGGTAGTGGTGATAGACGCCCGCCCATTCGAGCGTGATCTGGTCGTTCTTGTTGAGCTTGCGTCGTCCGGCCTTGTACCGGCACAGCAGCGCGTCCTCGCCCGAACCGATGATGAACTCGTTGGCCGGATAGTCGCCGCCGCCGGCGAAGACGGCGCCCTGCATCGCCGCCAGGATCTTCGCCTCGTCGCCGCCCTGCTTGATCAGCGGCAGGGCCGCGTCCAACGCGTCGTCGCCGAGGGCGGCGGCACGACGCACCTTGTCGACCTCCGCCTCGCTCTTGAACAGCCTCAGCCGGCCGACCAGGTCCGAGGCGTCCTCGATCTTGCCGAAGGTCTGCAACTGCTCGTCGAGCAGGCGGGTGTTGCGGCCGGTCAGCCCGTGCGTGTCGTATTCGACGCCGATGCGCGCCCCGAGCAGGTCGAGATCGTTCAACAGGTTGCGCAGATCGACCGTCGGATTGGCGTCGAAGCGGTCGGTCCACAGCACCACATTGTCGATGATCGAGGTGTGGCGCGCCTGGCGCAGGTCCGCCGAACGGGTGAGCAGGACCATCGAGCCGTCGGCCTTCACCACCAGGCACTGGAAGAAGCAGAAGCCGAACGTGTCGTAGCCCGTCAGCCAGTACATGCTCTCCTGGGCGAAAAGCAGCATGGCGTCGAGTTTCCGATCGGCCATCTCGATGACGAGCCGGTCGCGTCTTGCGTCAAATTCCGAACGGTCGAAGTGAAGCGCCATCAAAGTGTCTCCAACACAATTGCTGAAATCTGACGTCCGTAATCGGTCTCGCCGCGATGGGTCGCGCGGCGATAGGAGTAGAAATGATCTTCCTCGGCATAGGTGCAGCGTCCCACGAACTCGGCCGTCACGCCGGCCCCGGCCAGCCGGGCAACCGTGTAGCCGTTGAGGTCGAACAGCGCATGCCCGGCCTTGTCCGAAGGGCTGAACCAGCGCCGGTTGTCGGCATCGGCGGCCGTGAAGCGGTCGACGAATTCGGGTCCGACCTCGTAATTCTCCTGGCTGATGGACGGGCCGAGCACGGCAAGGATGCGGCTGCGCTCGGCGCCGAGCCGTTCCATCGCCGCGATGGTGTTTTCCAGAACGCCCGTCAGCGCACCTTTCCAGCCGGCATGCGCGGCACCGATCACGCGCGCCTGGCCGTCGGCGAAAAGCACTGGCCCGCAATCGGCGGCCAGCGCGCCGAGAGCCAGGCCCGGCCGGTCGGTCACCAGCGCGTCGGCTTGCGGGCGCTTGTCGCCGAACGCCTCGCGCACGGTCACCACGTCGGGCGAATGCACCTGATGCACAGTCACCAGGTTTTGCGGCTCAACGCCCAGCCATTCGGCCACGCGGCGCCGGTTTTCCAGCACCGTTTCGCGCCGGTCGCCCGAGCCGAGCCCGACATTCAGGCCCCTGTAGAGGCCTTCCGAGGCGCCGCCAGCGCGGGTGAAGAAACCGTGCCTGATGCCGTTGCGGCGCGCGTCGTCCAGCAGCGGCGACCGCAACGGTTCCGGCCTCGTCCTGTCAAGCATGCGCCGCCTTTTCCAATATCCTCACGCGGCGCGGATGGTGGGGCAGGGGCAGGGTCGAGTCAATGCGCAGGCCGAAACGGCGGGACCGTCACTGTGGACGGCGTGACGGCGAGCACCTTGAACAACCGCCCCATCGCCCCGGGCCCGGCAAGGCGTTCCACCGCCGCGCGGATCGCCTGCTGCTCGGCCGGGCTCTTGTTCGCTCCGAGCCGGCCGGCCCGTTCGAGCAGCCCGAGTCCGAGCAGGAAATCGCCTTGCTCCATCACTGGCGCGGCGAGGCCCTTCGTGCGCGCCGCGGCGGCAAGCGCGGCGAAATCCACATGCGCCGTCAGGTCCGCCCGGCCGGGATCGGCCAGGACGTCGGCATAGGCATGGCCTTGCAAGGCCTGCAGGGTGTCGCCCGTGGCGGGAATGGCGTAGCCATAGTCGATGAAGAGACCGGCACCGCCGCCAGCGGGGTTCCGTGCGGCAATCCGCGCGGCGATCTCCTCCATCAGGGCCGAGCGGGCCGGTGCGATCTCGGCGATGGCGCCCTCGGCGGCGGTCGCGGCGTCGGGCGGCAGAAGCGCCGCCTCGGGTGCGCCGGCGCCGGCCATGAAGGCGAGCCCGCCGTCCTCGTTCAGCCCCACAACGCGTTCGCGCCAGCCGCTGCCGGTCTTCACATATTGGCGGATCGGCACGGCGTCGAAGAGTTCGTTGCCGACGATGAAGAGCGGCCCGTCTTCGGGCAGGTCGGCGACCTGGCTCAGCCAGACCGGACGTGCTTCGGCCTTCGCCAGCGTCGTTTTCTGGATGCTCGTCAGCCGCTCGCTCGTCTCGATCATGAAGACCCGCGCATCCGCGAGGAAGGCGGGTGCGAGGCGGGCGAGCGTGCGCAGCATGTCCTTCATCAGTGTGCCGCGGCCGGGACCGATCTCAGCCAGCAGCGGCCGTCCCGGCGAGCCTGTCGCCTGCCAGGCGGCATAGAGCCAGACGGCGCACAGCTCGCCGAACATCTGGCTGATTTCCGGTGCGGTGGTGAAATCGCCCTTGGCGCCGAAGGGCTCACGCGTCGTGTAGTAGCCCTCGGCGGGATCGAACAGGCAGAGCGCCATATAGTCGGCGACGCTGATCGGCCCCGCCGCCGCGATCAGCGCGGCGATGCGGTCCTTGAGCATGGTCATTCGGCCGTGGCCGGCGTTGCCCTGGCCCTGGCGCGCAGCATGGCCCAGACGCCGATCAGCACCATCGGCGTCGACAACACCATGCCCATGGTCAGCCAGCCGCCGGCGAGATAGCCGAGCTGGGCGTCGGGCACGCGGAAGAACTCGACGAAGATGCGCGACAGGCCGTATCCGCAGATGAAGGCACCGGCAACGAAGCCGGGCATCTTCAGCTTCAGGGACACATGGGTCAGGATCCTGAGCGCGAGGAACAGGACGAGCCCTTCGAGGGCGGCCTCGTAGAGCTGGCTCGGGTGGCGCGGCTCCGGCCCGCCATTGGGAAAGACGAACGCCCAGGGCACATCGGTGACGCGGCCCCAGAGCTCCGAGTTGATGAAGTTCGCGACCCGCACCAGCCCGAGGCCGATGGGCACGACGGCGGAGATCGTGTCGAACAGGCTCCACGCATTCACGCCGCGCCGCATGGCGAACAGGATCATCGCCAGAGTCACGCCGAGAAGCCCGCCGTGGAACGACATGCCGCCCTGCCAGAGCGCGAAGATGTCGAGCGGATTCTGCAGATAGCGCGCCAGGTCGTAGAACAGGACGTAGCCGATGCGCCCGCCGGCGACGATGCCGGCGGCCGCCCACAGCACGAAATCGTCGAGGTCGTGGGCCGAGAGCGGCGGCTGGCCGCCGGCCCACAGGCGCCGGTTCCCCACCAGGCGGCGCGCATACCACCAGCCGAGCAGGATGCCGACCACATAGCCGAGACCATACCAGTGGATCGCCAGCGGTCCGATCTGCACGGCGACGGGGTCGATGTTGGGAAAGGCGAGCGCGGCGAGCGGTGCCATGGCAATGTCGGTCATTCGGGCCTCCCGGCCGGCGCATGAAGTCGCCCCGAGATAGGGCAGTCAATCGGGCAAGGTCAAGGCGGGCGCCGAGCGCGGCAGGCGGGCGCCGCCCACAGCCGGTTGTAAGGCTTTCGGAGAAATATCCAACCACAAGGCAAGACTGTAGAATTTCCGGTCTGGCGCGAGCCGCGCCGGGATTGATTCCCAGCCAAGGAGTTTCACGAAACCCGGGAGGAGACGATGACCGACACGAAATGGATGATCAAGGGGCGCGAGTTCGTCCAGTGCAACTGCGCCTATGGGTGCCCCTGCCAGTTCAATTCCCGCCCGACGCACGGCGAATGCCATGCCGTCGGAGCTGTCCAGATCGAGGAGGGCTATCACGGCACGACCAAGCTCGACGGACTCAACGTGGCGATGATCGTCGCCTGGCCGGGGGCCATCCATGAAGGCGGCGGGCGCGTGGTCCCCATCGTCGACGAGCGCGCCGACGAAAAGCAGCGCGAGGCGCTGCTGCGCATCATGACGGGCGAGGACACCGAACCGGGCGCCACGTTCTTCCAGGTCTTCTCCACCACGTTCGAGAAGGTCTTCGACCCGGTGTTCGTCCCGGTGGAGATCGACATCGACGTCGACGGCCGGACCGGGCGGGTCAACGTGCCGGGCTGGATCGACACGCGCGGCGAGCCGATCCGCAATCCGGTGACCGGCGAGCCGCACCGCGCCCGCATCAACCTGCCGCAGGGCTTCGAGTACGACATTTGCGAGGTCGGGCGGGGCTGGAGCGAGACGAAAGGGCCGGTGGCTCTGTCGATCGAGGATGCGCACGCCCATTTCTCGAAGCTGCACATGACCGGCGCCGGCGTCGTGCACTGATCCGTCATGGCCGCCTCGACGCTGGAATACGCGCTTCGGCGTGACCGGTTGATCGTCGGCGCCGCGCTCGCCGCGCTCACGGTGCTCGCATGGCTCTACACCCTGCGCCTGGCCGGGACCATGGTCGACGCCCCGATGGGCATGGAGATGCCGGGCATGGGCGGCGCCGGCCCGATGGGGGAGGCGATGGCACCCGGCCTGCGGCCGTGGAGCGGCATCGATTTCCTGTTCACCTTCGTCATGTGGGCGGTGATGATGATCGGCATGATGACGCCGTCCGCCGCACCGATGGTCCTCATCTATGCGCATGTCGGCCGGCGGGCGGCCGAGCAGGGCAAGCCGCTTGCCGCCACCGGCTTCTTCGCCGGCGGGTATCTCCTGGCCTGGACCGGGTTCTCGCTCGCCGCCACGGCCGGCCAATGGCTGCTGGAGCGCGCGCTGCTCCTGACGCCCATGATGGCAAGTGCCAGTGGCGTCTTCAGCGGTCTCATATTGGTGGCGGCGGGTCTTTACCAATGGACGCCGCAGAAGGCGGCGTGCCTGCGGCATTGCCAGGCGCCGCTCTCCTTCATCCAGAGCCATGGCGGGTTCCGCCGCGATCCGGCCGGCTCCCTCGCCGTCGGTTTCCGGCATGGCCTCTATTGCATCGGCTGCTGCTGGGCGCTGATGGCGCTGCTGTTCGTCGGCGGCATCATGAACCTTTTGCTGATCGCCGCCATAGCGGCCTTCGTCCTGGCGGAGAAGGTCTTGCCGCGGGCGTGGCCGGTCTCGCGTCTCGCCGGGCTTGTTCTCTTCGCCACCGGGCTATGGCTGCTCGCCGGCCAGCTGGCCTGACCGGCACGCACTTCCGCGCCGCCGTGTCATCCTGCGGTGCGGAAGAGCCTTGCATTCGCGTGGCGAGGCCACTACGTCAGATCCTGAACGCGAGAGGCCAGCCATGACCAACGGAAGCAACCGGATCCTTGACGAGTTTGCGAAGCTGATGACCGACGCCGCCGGTGCCGCCCAGGGGGTGCGCCGCGAGGTGGAAACGGCGTTCCAGGCCCAGGCGGAGCGGTTTCTCTCTTCGATGGACATCGTCCAGCGCGAGGAGTTCGAGGCCGTGCGCGAGATGGCTCTCAAGGCGCGCGAGGAAAACGCCGTCCTTGCAGCGCGCATCGAGGCCCTCGAGGCCGAACTTGCCGGGAAGGGAGCTGGCAAGGCTGCCGCCGGCGATTCGAAGCCGTCTTCCTCGGTCCGGACAAAAAAATAATTTTCCGTTACCGGCGCCTGTGCATGGCGTCGAAAAGTCGTTGTCCGAGAGTCGCTTAGGTGCGGCGGCGCGTCTTCGACTTACCCAATCTATCCACACGCAAACCGGATCGCGTAAAAAAAAGCTCTGGTCACGCGACTCTGCATCAATACACTGAATTTACAGCGTGATTCGAAACGGGTCAGGCGGTCGGGCAGGGGCGGGCCCGCAAGGTTCCATGCGTTGTCGTTGTCGCTCCACATCGTGTTTCAGGGTCTGAAACGTCTTGCGGGGAAACCGCCTCGCTGTGGATATTTGAGGGGCGCTGCCGCGCCCCATGATACGGGAAAGCAGATATATGAGCCTTCTTGAACTCGACATGACCCGCGATGCGCATCCCGTCGATGTGATCGAGCATGTCGCACACACCAACGACTGGAGCTTCGAGCGCAATGGCGACGACGAGATCGCCATCGCGGTGGCCGGCACATGGACCGACTACAATGTCTCCTTTTCGTGGATGGAGGAATTCGAGGCGCTGCACGTGGCCTGCGCCTTCGACCTGAAAGTGCCCGAGAAGCGTACTCTTGAAATCATGCGTCTCCTGTCGCTCATCAACGAGCAGATGCTGTTCGGCCATTTCGACCTGTGGGAGCGCGAGAACGTCGTCATGTTCCGCCAGGCCCTGGTTCTGGCCGGCGGCGTCGAGCCCACCGGTCAGCAGGTGGAAACCATGCTCAACAGCGCCCTCGAAGCCTGCGAGTGCTATTATCAGGCCTTCCAGTATGTGATCTGGTCGGGCAGCAGCGCCCAGGAAGCGCTGAACAGCGTCCTCTTCGAGACGTTCGGCAACGCCTGAGACGCGCCATGGCCTCCGAGAAAGCGCCGGAAATCACCTTCGACGATTTCCTGAAGGTCGACATCCGAGTCGGCACCGTCGTCGAGGCGGAGCCTTATCCGGAGGCCCGCAAGCCGGCGATCAAGCTCAAGATCGATTTCGGCCCCGAGATCGGCATCAAGAAATCGTCGGCGCAGATCACCGTGCATTACACGCCCGAAGAGCTCGTCGGCCGCCAGGTGGCGGCTGTCGTCAATTTCCCGCCGCGGCAGATCGGCAGGTTCATGTCGGAAGTGCTGACCCTCGGCTTCTCCGACGAAGCCGGCGCCGTCGTGCTCGCCGCCAGCGACAAGAAGGTGCCGAACGGCAGCCGTCTGCACTGAGGCGAGCGTTTTTGCGCGGCCGTCGCCAAATCGCCACAGACTCTCAACAGCAATAAGCGCGGCCGGGCGTTGCCGGTCTCCGTCTCGGGGGAGGAGCGTCCACCCCGGGGTGGGATGTTTCTTATTGTCTTCAAGAGGTTGTGATGAATAGCTTTTTCAGTGCCAATTTTTCCAGGCGCCGTTTCCTTGGCGGTTCTGGTGCGATTCTGGCGGGTTCGGCGATTCCGCTTTTCCACCCCGCCGATGCCGCTTCAGAGGAGGTGTCGGACGCGCTGCAGCGCAGGTTTCCCGAGATCGAAAAGCGTGTTGGCGGGCGGCTTGGCGCCGCGATCACCGATACGCAGAGTGGACGGCGCTGGACCTACCGCGCCGACGAGCGCTTTCCCATGAACAGCACGTTCAAGGCTTTCGCCTGCGCGGCGGTGCTTGCCCGCGTCGATGCCGGCAAGGAGGACCTGGAGCGTCGCGTCGACATTCGCAAGGAGGATCTGGCCAACTGGTCTCCGGTCACCGAAAAGCGTGTCGGCGGGCGAGGCATGACGATCGGCGAGCTGTGCGAGGCGGCCTCGACGATGAGCGACAACACCGCCGCCAACCTTCTCGTCGACGCGCTGGGCGGCCCGCGGGGCTGGACCGACTTCATGCGCGGCATCGGCGATGCGGTATCGCGCCTCGACCGCAAGGAGCCGGGCCTCACGCAGGGAACCCCGGGCGATCCGCGCGACACGACGACGCCCGAGGCGATCTCGGCGAGCCTGCGCAAGCTCGTTTTCGGAGACGTGCTGTCGGCGGCCTCGCGCGAGCAGTTCGTGAAATGGCTGGTCGACAACCGCGTCGGCCAGCCGCTGCTGCGCGCCGGGCTTCCGGCCGATTGGCGCATCGGCGACCGGACCGGCGCCGGCGGGCACGGCACGCGCGGCATCGTCGCCGTGATCTGGCCGCCCGAGCGTCAGCCGGTCATGGCGGCGGTCTACGTCACCGAGACAAAGGTCTCGCTCGACGAGCGCAATGCGGCGATCGCGGAGATCGGTCGCCTGCTGGCACAGACCTTGCGGAGCTGATCCCGCGGCACCGGCTGCAAGGCCTGAGGCGGGCTGCGGCCGGTGCACCGCTGAAAGACGCGCGGTGCGCTGCCGGCGTCGATTTTTCCCGAGCTACGAGGGCACGCGGATGATGGCGCGCAGGCCGCCGAGCGGGCTGTCTCCCAGCGTCACGTCGCCGCCATGGCTGCGGACGATGTCGCGGGCGATGGAAAGGCCGAGCCCGGTGCCGCTTTCGTCCTGATTGCGTGCCTCGTCAAGCCGCACGAAAGGCTTGAACACGTCCTCGCGCTTGTCCTTCGGGATGCCGGGGCCGTCGTCGTCGACGATGATGGTCAGCGTGCCGTCGGCGTTGCGTGCGGCGATCTCGACATTCTTCGCATAGCGGAAGGCATTGCCGATCACGTTCGACAGAAGGCGGCCGAAGGCGTTGGGCCGCACATGCAGCACCGAGGGGCCGGCAATGCTCGTTTTCAGCGTGCTGTCGCGGAGACCGGCTTCCTCCGTCGCGCGCTGGAAGAAGGCGGCCAGATCGAACTCGCCGGGATCCTCGGCCGCCTCGCCGCGGGCGAAGGCGAGATAGCCCTCCAGCATCGAGCGCATATCCTCGATGTCCTGGTCGAGGGCTTCGATGTCTTCCTTCGAGCGGGCGATCGCCAATTGCAGCTTGAAGCGGGTCAGGATGGTGCGCAGATCGTGGCTGACGCCCGTCAGCATCGCCGTGCGCTGCTCGATCTGCCGCTCGATGCGTTCGCGCATCACCAGGAAGGCGCTGCCGGCGCGCCGCACCTCCTCGGCGCCGCGCGGCTGGAAATCGCTCGGTGTCGGCCGGCCCTTGCCGAAACTGTCGGCGGCTTCGGCCAGTTGCAGGATCGGCCGGATCTGGTTGCGCAGGAAGGCGACCGAGATGGCTATCAGCACCAGTGAGGTGCCGACCATCCACAACAGGAAGATGTGCGTGTTCGACGCATAAGCCTGGCTGCGCCGCGCAAAGACGCGCAGCACCTTGTTGTCGAGCTGGATGCGGATCTCGACGATGTTCGAGTTTCCCACCGTGTCGAGCCAGAAGGGCCGGTTGATCTGCCGCGTGATCTCCTCGCCGAGTGTCTGGTCGAGGATCGAGAAGAACGGCTTGGGACCGGGCGCCGGCAAGGGGTCGGGCGGCAGAAGGTCGATCTTCAGCGCCAGCCGCTCCTGTGCGATGCGGATCACCTGCGCATCGCCGTTGTCATCCGGATAGGTCTCGATCATGTCGATGATGGCAGCGATGTCGCGGGTGACGGCCTGGCTGAGGCGCTGCGTCACCGTTTGCCAATGACGCTCCATGAAGACGAAGGCGATCACCGACTGCAAAAGCAGCATGGGCGCGATGACGATGATCAGCGAGCGCGCATAGAGCCGCTTCGGCATGTAGCGCGAGACCACGCGCCAGAAGCGTCTCCACTGTCGGCGCAGGGCCACGAACGCATATTTGGCTCGTGTCGGCAGCATCGTCCTGCCCTGCGAATTGATCTGCGAATCGGCCATTCCGCCCTGTTCGTCCCGGCATCGCCCGGCTATGCGTTGTCTGCTGGCGATCCTATTGCATTGGTCCGAAAACCGGAAACGGCTTTGCGGTGAGGCTCATCCTTTGCGATGGGCGCGCAAGCCGCCCCCTGTAGCCGCCGCCATGAGCGCAAAAATAGCGATCCCGCTTATCGACCTCAAGCAAGATCGGCCGCATGAGGAATGCTGCGCAAGCCCACGGGACGCACGCAGGACGTCCTCCACGGGAGAGGTCCGGGCCCGATGGGTTCGATGGCGTGACGATGAACGAGGATCGCCCGCCTTGGCATCGAGGCGGGCATCGCCGGTTCTCCGGCGCTGAAACGCAACAGGTGGCGCCTATTCCACGCTCAGCCGGTAGCCGATGCCGCGCACGGTCTGCAGATAGATCGGATTGGAGGGATCGCGCTCGATCTTGCGGCGCAGGCGGTTGATCTGCACGTCGATCGTGCGCTCGCCGACATCCGAATCCTCGCCCACCAGCTCGTGGCGCGGCACGGTCTCGCCGGCCCGCTCGGCGAAGATCACCATGATCTCGCGCTCGCGATCCGTCAGCTTCACCAGCTTGCCCGTATGCTTCAGCTCCCGCTTGGCGATCTGGAAGGCGTAGGGGCCGAACACCACCTGCTCCACCTTCGGCGCGCCGTGCGGCGTGCTGCGGCGCAGTATGTTGTTGATGCGCAGCACCAGTTCACGTGGATCGAAGGGTTTGGGCAGGTAATCGTCGGCGCCCGCTTCCAGGCCCACGACGCGGCTTTCCGTCTCCGAAAGCGCCGTCAGCATCAGGATCGGCATGTCCTTCTCGGCGCGCAGGGCGCGCGTCAGGGCCACGCCGTCCTCGCCCGGCATCATCACGTCGAGAATGGCGAGATCGAAATCCAGCCCGTTGAGCTTGCGCCGTGCCTCGGTCGCATTGCCGGCGATGGTCACGCGGAAGCCGTTCTCGCGCAGGAACCGGTTCAGCAGCCCGCGAATGCGCGTATCGTCGTCGACCACGAGCAGGTGGGGTGCATCATCGCCAGGGATGGTGGTTTCCTGCTCCCGTTTACCGGTCTCGCTCATTGTCACGACCTCCACGGCTCGGCTTCTCCTTCAACGATACCCTTTCACGGCTCAGAGCGTCCATTAGGCAGTTTGTCCATCTGGGCGCGCAGCTCGGGGTTCACCAGGGCACGCAGAAAGCGTTCGATCACGGCGCTGTCGGCGAGCTGCGCTTCCTGAAGTGCAGCATTGATGCGGCGGGACTGTGGCAACGCCAGAGCCAGCGCCAGGTCGCGCCCCTGCTCGGTGGGATAGAGTTCGCGCTGGCGGCGGTCGCGCGGCCCTTGCACCTGCACGATATAGCCCCCGTCGATCAACTGCTTCAACACCCGTGCCAGGCTCTGCTTGGTGATGCGCAGCACGTCCAGAAGCTCGGCCACGGTCAGGCCGGGCCGCCGGTTGACGAAGTGCAGCACCCGATGGTGCGCCCGCCCGAAGCCGTATTCGGCAAGAATGGCGTCCGGATCTGAGGTGAAGTCGCGATAGGCGAAGAACAGGTGCTCGATGATGGCGAAATCAACGCCGTCCTTCAGCGTCAGCGGGGTCTTGATCGGCTCGGCGTCGTCGGTGCTCATGAGGCTCATGCGGTCGGTTTCAATTCTGCAGCGAAGAATTTATGTCAGCCTTGTTGACATATTTTGGGCGCATTGATAATTTTTGACAATGTTTTCGGCTCAACGCGAACAAAAAGGTTTCCTGAGGGGGCTTTTGCGGAACTTCCTTCAAAATCCCCTCCGTCGCGGTTAGTCTAAGGCAATTGAAGGCGCCGTCCCCTCGGACGGCATTTCAGGTTCGATCCGCACCCCCGTGCAGGGTGTCGGCAAGAGAGGTGACATGGCAGCGGTTCCTTTTGATCAGCTCGAGGGCTTTATCTGGCTCAATGGCGAATTCGTCAAATGGGCAGACGCCAAGATCCACGTACTGACGCATGGACTTCATTACGCCAGTGCCGTGTTCGAGGGCGAGCGGGCCTATGAGGGCGAGATCTTCAAGCTCAACGAGCACACGGAGCGTCTGCACGAATCAGCTCGTATTCTCGGCTTCCGCATTCCCTGGTCGGTCGAGGAGATCAACGAGGCCTGCCGGGCGCTTCTCGCCAAGCAGGGCTTTTCCGATGCCTATGTGCGGCCGATCGCGTTTCGCGGCAGCGAGATGATGGGCGTTTCCGCGCAAAACAACCGCATCAACCTCGCCATCGCCATCTGGCAGTGGCCGAGCTACTTCGATCCGGAGCAGCGCCTGAAGGGGATCCGTCTCGACATCGCCGAGTACTGCCGCCCCGATCCGCGCACGGCACCATCGAAGTCGAAGGCCGCCGGCCTCTACATGATCTGCACCCTGTCGAAGCATGCGGCCGAGGCCAAGGGCTATGCCGATGCAATGATGCTCGACTGGCGCGGCCGGGTCGCCGAGGCGACCGGCGCCAACATCTTCTTCGTCAAGGACGGCGCGCTCCACACGCCGACGCCGGATTGCTTCCTCGACGGGATCACCCGCCGCACGGTCATCGATCTGGCGCGTCGCCGCGGCATCGAGGTGGTCGAGCGGGCGATCATGCCGGAAGAGCTGACGGGCTTCGAGCAGTGTTTCCTGTCCGGCACCGCCGCGGAGGTCACGCCGGTCGCAGAGATCGGTCCGTACCGTTTCGAGGTGGGAGAGATCTCGCGTCTCCTGATGAACGATTACAGCAATGAAGTGCGCCCGGGATTGCGTGTTGCAGCGCAATAGGGCGCTTCTGCAGGCAAGAGGTCTTGGCGTTCTGCGCCGGGAGAACTCTCCCGGCCGCAGAATTGGACAAGAAGAAATAGAGTAGACTATTCACAGCCTCTTATTTGACTTTGGTCCGATTCGCGTTTTCATGGGCACGCCGACCCATGAGGTCGGCGTTGGATGAGGGACCAGACATGGAAGCACTTCTCCCCATTATCGTTCAGGCGATAGCAGGCATTATCGGTGGCGAGGCAATCGGCACTGTGGTGAAGAAGGCCGCGATGGGTCATGGTGCAAAGATCCTGAGTGGCATCATCGGCGGTGTCGGTGGTGGCGCGTTGCTTTCCGGCATGGGAGGCGATGCTGGTGCGTTGAGTGGTCTTCTGGGCGATGCCATTGGCGGCGTCGTCGGCGGCGGTGTCCTGACGGGTGTTGTCGGTGCCGTCATGGGTGCGATGAGCAAGAGCTGAGCACCTTAGAGTTCGCGGGAGCGGGCGGCCCCGGGG
>NZ_JANKOF010000012.1 GCF_024655565.1 Nitratireductor sp. ZSWI3
TGCGGCCTATGGCGAGCGGCTGAACACGGGCTTCCAGACGCAGAAGGGCTATATCGGCGAGCGGTATGACGCGGAGACGGGGCTCATCTATCTCAACGCGCGCTACATGGACCCGGTCTTCGGCCGCTTCATCTCGCCGGACGACTGGGACCCGACCCTGCCCGGCGTCGGCACCAACCGATACGCCTATGCCCAAAACGATCCAATCAATAAAAGCGATCCGAGCGGGCATGATTACGAGTTCAGTGGCTTTGAAATGTCGTTGGGGTTAGTTGGCGTCGCCGAAATCGAATTAGGATTTTATTCCAGTGATGAAACAGGTGAATATGGTTTATCATTAGGAGTAGCTAGCGGTATCGGTGTCGCGGCAAATGTTAGCGCAAAGTATGGTTTTTATTCAGGGCCAGCAAATAGTCCTAAAGAAATGTCTTTGGAGTTTGACGGAGACCTTCCTCTTGGTACCGGCGTGGAATGGGGATCGCCCGTAGAATTTCTTGATGAGATGGGAATTATTGATGCATCTTACGGGAAAACGGGCAGGTATATTGTTGGAAATGTCGGAGTAGGGCCAGGAATGTATGTAGGGTTTGGGAGAACTCTTACGATAGATTTGAGATCCATTTTCGGAAAGGTTCCTGAAGAGAAGCCCGGGGATAAAAAGAAGGATGAAAGGGCGGAGAGGAAATCTCTAAAAAGCAAGGATAAAATAGATAAAGATGAAAAAAATGACGAAAATAAAGGTGGCGAAAACAACGAACAATCGCGATCTGAAATAGATAATAAAGGAGATAATCAGCCATGAATGGCGCCTCTTATGTGGCTTTACTTTCAATCGTATTGACAAATGCTATTATATTTAGAATTTATTACTCAAAAGAAATTATAGATATAGGTATAATATTCTCAAGAGCGGAAATATTTTTTATTTCATTCATATACATTATTCTAGTTATGGTTTCAATTACATATATGAAGGAAAATTATGGAATTTCAATACTTTTATCTTTCCTTATAATTCAGTACTATTTTCTATGGTCATTGATTGAGAAGGTTATTTTTTCTTTGAAGAAATAGACCTTCTCTTTGGCGGAAACTTGATGAGCCGTACGCGGCTTGTCGTGAGGTTCGCCTCTTCGATGTAGGGATGCGGTGCGCGGCCACATGCGTCGCTGAAGCTGGGCGCGCAGAGTTTTTTTTGACTACGACGTCAACGTCAATTTGACGCCGGACGTCGAATTGGACACGAGCCCGTCGGGCACCGCCGACCTACGCGCACTACCAACATATGGACATTGGGATCGTCGGGGGGGCGAAGCAGTTGCTGCACGATGATATTCGTGCCTCGGTGCGCCACATGACGGACACTGTCGGCGGCCCAGCGGAGATGACATGTTGCAAAGTAGCCTTTGCCCAAATGAATGAGATGCATTCAGCGTGCATGTCATTGGGCTGCAAAAGATAATGTCGTCTTGCCCGATAGAATATCTGTGAATTGCGCAGCGCATCTTCCCCTTTGACGTGTCTGCCAGACCGCAACCCTTTATCGTTCTTCTGCAACACAGGGTGGCGGGACGATGCGGATTTGGTTGTTCGGGGCAGGGATAGCGATGCTGGCGTTGGCCGGCTGTAACTCGTCCCCTACCAAGGATGCATTCTCCGATCTCGTCGACGGACTGCATGCCAAACGTTCGCCGCTTCGGGGCGAGCGTGTTGCCTCGCGCAGCCTGACCACATCCTATCAGGGAATGAGCGGCTTTGCCGGCGCAAGCCATATCGGCTCCGGCAGTTTCGTGTCCGGTGCGGCGCCAGGGATCGCCGCCAAGGCGATGGCCGGCGGTGGCCAGGGTTTTGAGCTAAATTTGGTGAATGCACCGATTGCAGAGGCTGCCAAGGCGGTGCTCGGGGATATACTCGGCGTCAACTATGTCCTTGATCCGCGTGTGACGGGTACGGTCACGCTACAAACGTCGGCACCGGTCTCTCGCGAGGCGCTTACGGGCATTCTCGAGGCGGCTTTGGCGGTCAACAACGCCACCATCGTCAACCGCGGCGGGGTGTATCAGATCGTCCCGTTGAGCGAAGCCCTGTCAGCCACGCCGGCGGTCAGCGTTCCTTCCGTCTCGCCGTCAGGGCCGGGTGTCAAGGTTCAGGTGATCGAGCTTCAGCATGTCGCGGCCGACGAGATCCGTACGATCCTGGAACCCATAAGTCGGCAGGGCTCTATTCTGCGCACCGATTCCGAGCGCAACTACATCATGATTGCCGGCAACTCCGCGGATCTTGCCGCCATGCGCGAGGCCATCTCGGTCTTCGACGTGGACTGGATGCGCGGCATGTCGGTGGCGATCCATCCGCTGAAAACCTCCGATCCAGGATCGGTCGCGCAGGAACTGAACACGATCTTCGGTGTCGAGGGCGGCAGTTCCGGCAAATCGGTGCGTTTCATTCCGAACAAGCGGCTCAATGCCGTTCTCGTCATCGCATCCCGGCCCACTTATTTGTCCCGAGCGGCTTCCTGGATCGAAAAGCTGGACAGGATCGCCCACACGAATGACGATCAGCTTTTCGTTTACGAGATTCAGAACCGGCCAGCGAAGGAACTCGCCGAAGTGCTGCGTTCGGTTTTGGCCGGTGGAACAGCATCGGGGAGATCGGCATCCCGGCCGAGCGTATCGCCGGATCTGTCGCCGACATTGGTGGCTGCCGACAACTCGTTCGACATCGGCCTTGCGGAACGTATGGGGAGCGAGCAGGCGTCGGCAGCAACCGCGTTTGCCTCCGCAGCGTCGAATGTCATGGTGACGGCAGATGTCGAGAACAACGCACTTCTCGTTCAGACGACCGCGCGTGAATATCAGCGGGTTGAGGGAATCCTGCACCAACTCGACGTCCTGCCGACCCAGGTCTTGCTCGAGGCCGTGATCGCCGAGGTCACGCTGACGGACGAGTTGAAATTCGGCCTGCGTTGGTTTTTTGAGAACGGAAACTTTTCGGTCTCGTTATCGGATGTGGCGAGCGGTTTCGTGGGGGCTGCCTTTCCCGGCTTTGCCTGGAGCTATGCGACCAACGACGTGAAGGTGACGCTGAACGCACTGTCCAGCGTGACGGATGTCAACGTTGTTTCGGCACCGACGCTGATGGCGCTCAACAACCAGAAGGCCGTGCTACAGGTTGGAGATCAGGTGCCGATTGTCACGCAACAATCGGTCGGGACAGACGCGCCCGGCGCGCCGATCGTCAACTCGGTGGAGATGAAGGACACCGGTGTGATCTTGAGCGTGACGCCACGGGTGAACAGTTCCGGCCGCGTGATGCTTGATATCGAGCAGGAGGCGAGCAGCGTCGTCAAGACGACCACATCAGGAATCGATTCTCCAACCATTCAGCAACGCAAAATCTCGACGCGGGTGCTGGTGAATGACGGCGAGAGCATTGCACTGGGTGGCCTGATCCAGGAAAAGAATAGCCTGTCGAGAGGACAGGTTCCCATCCTGGGCGACATTCCGTTGATCGGCAATGCGTTCAAAAACAAGACCGACGCCATCAACCGCACGGAACTGATCATCTTCATCCGCCCACGCGTGGTGCGCAACATTCAGGAAGCGCGCAGTGTCACGGCCGAATTCCGTGAACGTCTTCAATTCGAGTCCCCGATCGCTAGGAGACGCGGAGGGCGCAACAGATTGGAGCAAGACGTGAAGCGGCTTATTCATTAGCGCGGCGGGCATTGATCATGATCATTCTGATCGGCTTGGCGCTGGCGAGTATTCTGGCGATGATCGCCTGGATCGATTTTCGCAGCCTCACCATACCGGATGCCCTCAATCTGGCACTTGCGAGCTTGGGGGTGATCTATCAGTCGATTTTCTTGCCGAACGGTCTCCTGTTGCAGATCGCGGCAGGCATTGCAGTGTTGGTTCTGCTTTGGGTGGTTCGCTACCTGCACGCGCGTGTGAGTGGGCAAATTGGCCTCGGTTTGGGGGATGTGAAAATGGCGGGTGCCTGCGCCATCTGGCTCAATCCGCTAAACCTACCCTTGTTCATGTTCTTCGCCAGTGCTTTTGCTCTTCTCTTTGCGGGTGGCTCGCGCTTGCTTCGAGCTGATGATGCTGCAGAGATTCGTCGACCTTTCGGCCCCTTCCTCGGGGCAGGATTGTTTCTGACGTGGCTTGGCGAACAACGCGTGCTGATCTAGTTCGGGGGAGCTCCAGATGATGTTCAAGGAAAAGACGAAGCCTGCTCGGCCGCGGCGTGCTTCCGGCAAGGAAGATGGATTCACACTCGTCGAACTGCTGGTGGTCCTGGCGATCATCGCTTTGATTGCGACGCTCGCTACACCGCAAATTCTCCGCTATTTGGACTCGGCGCGCGTCGATACGGCGCGGGCGCAAATCCGCAACATCGCAAGCGCCTTGGAGCTCTACTATCTCGACAACGGCAACTATCCAGCGACCGAAGAAGGGCTTGGAGCCCTTGCCGTTGCGCCATCATCCGCCAACCGCTGGAACGGCCCGTATCTGAAAGGGGCTGATGGGCTCCAGGACCCCTGGGGAACATCCTACGTTTACGAAAACACCGGAGCGGCTTTTGCAGTCCGCTCGCTTGGTCGTGACAAAAAAACCGGCGGCGAAGGGATCGATGCCGATCTGGTGAGTGATTGACGCAACGCGTTATCGCTGCGCCGTTGCGGGCAAGGACCAACCTTGTGACAAAAGCAGATCGGTATAACCGGTGACGGCTATCGTTTCGCCGTTGCGTTCCACGAGCATCTGGAAGCGAACCGCTTCAGGAAGCGTGCGTGCGGATGTCCAAGTGTCACTCCACACCGGATCATAAGTGACCGGGTCATATGCCATGTACTCAAAGCGGATCGACCGAACGCCGTCTGTCAGGTTGATCGAGCTGGCAAAGGAATTTCTGCTGGCTTCTGCCAACCGGCGCGGTCGCGATTCTTGAACGAGAATCATGTTCTGCCGATCACCCCGGAGAACAAACGTCAGCTCGCGCAGCCCGATCGCCCGCGTGCCCTGCCGGGAAAGCCCTACGAGGAGAATGCTTGTCGGCGTACCAATCAGGAAATGCTGGTCCGCTTCGGCGCTCTGAAGAAGCGGCAACGGCATTGCCTTTCTGATTGTCTCTTCGAGAAAGCTGGAGAGCGCGTCCATTTCCATCTGATCCGCGGCGACGCTCTCAATTCTCTTGAGGGTGCGGAGCTGATTGTAAAACGACATCGTCAGTCCGGCTATCGTCGCCAGCAGGAGCAGCGCGACTAGCATATCGACCAGCGAAAATCCGTCACGGCCGGTTGAAGCGGGGGCTACTTTCTCCGATTCCGGAGAGAAGGGGGTTATGAACCGCACCACTATTCGACGTGCTCCGGCCAAGGTAAGACGGTCGCAAAAACACGATCAGGTCGATTTCCTCCATCTGAGCGAATGCGGACCACCACCTTCGCCAGCCCATCCATGCGATCATCAAGCAGCGGCCGGACGACGACGGTCCATCCGGGGCGGTCAATACCAGCCTCACGATTTGCATTGGCCTTCAACAGCGGCGGAACTTCCTCCGACAAGATCTTTTTCAGGAGCATGGTTTCGTCTGTGCGCTCGCTGACGCGACGCAGGCTCCAACTGGCTTGGGTGATCGTCTGTGTGGCGAGAAGCAATCCAAGCGACAAGACTGCAAATGCAACGAGCACTTCGATCGTCGTAAACCCGTCGTTTTTGCACGGGGATGAGATCATTGCTCCCTCAGCAGGGTTGGAATACCGGTTAGCCAGGGAACGAGGACCGAAGATCTTTTGCCGCGTTCATCGGTGATCCGAAGCTCGGCGCCGCTCGAAGCTCCGTCGGGAAAGAAAACCAGCGCCGCTTCTCCGTCAGCTGCGACCAGTTCTCTGCCGGTAAGTAGCGTCGCGGTCATTGTATCTGGTATGCTGATCGTTCGATCGACAACCGCGTACCGCACCTCTCCGTGCGGTATGTCGATCAGCACTGTTGAATTGCCGCCTTGCGCGATTGCATTCACCCGAGCCCGCCACAAGAGCATCTGTATTTCGCGAGCCACCGCTTCCGTGCTGCCAGACGATCGGTTCCCACGCAGCGCTGGAACCGAAACACCGATGACCAGAGCCAGAACGGCAAGGGCGACCAGCATCTCAACCAGGGTAAACCCTTCGATCGCACGGTTCGGCTTTGCCATCGTCGCTTCCCGCCTTAGTTCAAGGCAACTTCGTTGATGCTGAGAAGGGCTGTCATGACGGAGACGACGAGCCCACCCACCATAAGGCCCATGAAAATAGTGATCGCCGGCGTCAGAAAGGTGACCAGCCGGCCAACCGAGCGTTTCAGTTGAGTGTCGAGGAGCGAGGAGGCCTTCCGCAAGACGGCGGGCAGGTTGTTGGCTTCCTCGCCGATCTCGATCAAAGTGATGGTCGAACCGCCGAACACCCCTGCTTGTTTGCAGGCTTCGTTCAATCGTTTTCCCTTGGCGACGTCTTCACGAATCCCGCTCAGGCGTTGCTGCAGGTTTGGAACCGAACAGGTTTCGGCTGCCAACTTCAAGGCATCGATCATCGGCACGCTGTTCCCCATCAGCAGTGAAAGCACCTGAAGATATCGAACGATTGCTGTTTCGCGGATCAGGCGCCCGACCACCGGCACGTGCAATAAGCAATTCCAACTGATGCGACGTCCAGCCGGAGATCGTGCGGCCGCAAGGAAACCAGCGCCTGCAGCCACCACGACTGTCAAGATGACCATCCATCGCTCATTGAGCAGCCGTCCGAGAAGCGAGAACACCATAAGCGTTGTCGGCATGCTCGCTCGGTCCGTCTCAAAGAGAGGTTCGATCGCCGGTATCAGGAAAAGCGTGATGAAGAGCACCGCACCCATGATCACGAGCACCAGGAAGGCCGGGTAGGCGAGAGCCTCGAGCATCGCCGAACGCTGCTCTGCGCGATAGCGGTATGACTCCGCTAATCCTGAAATCACTTCGGCGATTTTGCCGCTGCTTTCCCCGCTCGCCAACATCGGGCGAACCTCGGCGGGAAGCTGCACAAGACCTGCGAACGCTTGCGAGAAGGACCGCCCGTTTGCCAGTTCATCTGCGATGGCCGAAAGTTTTGCCCGAGCCCCAGGTGAAGACTCTGCTGAGGCAGCAATGCGCAGCGCTGCTACTGGCGTGAAACCTGCGTCGAGGAGGACTGACAGCTCGGAGAAGAGCTTACCAAGGTTGAGCGAGCGCTGGCCGCTGATCTCTCGCGGTGTTCGTAGCCGGCCCAGTACTGTGCTCCTTGCGCCAATCTCTTCAAGAGAAAATGGCCGCTTGTGAACCCGCAGAAGCTGTTGCGATGCATCTTGAAGGTTCTCCGCTTCAATCCGACCTGCTTCGACGGTTCCGCCCGGTCGATAGGCGCGGTAGGAAAAGACAGGCATCGTCAACTTCCGCCGAGATCGATGACGCGTGTGATCTCTTCCTCAGTGGTGACCTCCATCTGGACGAGAGAGCGAGCATGCTCTCTCAAGGCAATCATTCCCTCCTCCGCTGCCACCTCTTGGATCGTGTCTTCATGTGCACCCCCGTTGACAAGGTCGGAGATGCGCTTGGAAACACTCAGCAGTTCATAGGCGACCGTTCGTCCGGAATATCCCTTTCCATCGCACTTTATGCAGGTTCCAGTCTGTGCTGCGCCCGAACCATGGCAGTGCTGGCATTGCTGACGCAGCAAGCGCTGGCTGAGCACCCCCCTTATCGTTGCACCAAGCAGATAGCTGTCTATGCCGATATCGCGAAGCCGCGTGAAAGCACTGGCAGCGTTGTTGGTATGGAGTGTGGATAGGACAAGATGGCCGGTAAGAGCTGCGCGAATTGCAATCTCTGCCGTCTCGCGGTCACGAATTTCGCCGACCAGGATCACATCTGGGTCTTGTCTAAGTACGGAGCGGAGCGCGGTCGCGAAATTGAGATCAATGGCCGGTTCCACCTGAAGCTGGGTCACTCCGGGCAGTTTGTACTCGATCGGATCTTCCACGGTGAAGATTTTCGTGTCTTCCGCGTTGCGTTCCTTGAGCAATGCGTAAAGGCTGGTTGTCTTCCCGCTACCGGTGGGGCCGGTGATGAGCATGATCCCATTTGCCGAATGCACCATGCTTGTAAGGCGTTGGCGTGTATCATGGTCGAAGCCAAGGGAGGCGAGTTCCAGTTTCACGCGTGAGCGATCGAGCAATCGGAGGACGATCGACTCTCCATGCGCACTCGGCACCACAGAAACGCGCAGATCTATGTTCTGCCCCCGGACGGCGACGCGCATGCGGCCATCCTGTGGAAGGCGCCGCTCGGCGATATTGAGCTGAGCCATGATCTTGATGCGGGTGACAAGTCCGGCAAGCATTGCCCGCGGAGCTGTTTCGATGGGCAGGAGAATCCCATCCAGACGGATGCGTATGCGGACATGGTCCTCCTGCGGCTCGATATGGATATCTGTCGCACCGCGATCGGCCGCTTCACTAATGATCTTGGAGACGAGGCGCACGACAGGGGCTTCACGTGCGATGTCGCGCAGTCGTTCGATGTCGTCTGTCTCGGCAAAAGGCTCCGAAGCAGGGCCCTCTTCTTTTTCTCCCTCGTAGCTGGCTCGGGCGTCTTTTAGATGGGCCGCGATCGTGCTGCGCGCAGCGATATGGAGGATGGGTGAGCGATCGAAATGGAACGCGAGTGCATCGATCCCTTCGTGTACGAATGGGTCGCAGACGCACAAATGCAAAGCCTCATCCTCCACCCAAAGTGGAACCACAGCGTACCGGTCCAGCAGATGTAAACCTGCCGAGCCGACGAGTTCGAGGTTGAGAGCAGGAAGACGGGCTAGTTTTGGTCGCTCGAGATATTCTGCCATCCGAGCGACCAGTTCGTCCTCTCTCAGCAGGCCAAGCTCAGTCAGGATAACGTCTATCGGATGGTTGGTGGAAGTCTGGGCCTGAACCGCACGTTCTGCTCCTTCGCGTGAAAGCACGCGCTCATCCACAAGATGCTGGAGGAATTCTGCTGTTGAGCCGGTTTCACGGGAGGCGCTCACAGAGCGATCTCCCTGAGAAGATCTGAAACGGCAGCATGCAAGCCAGGCGAGCACGTCTCCGGTATAGCCAAATTGGCTCCCTTTACGATCGGCGCAAGCAAGGGTTCGAGGCGTGTAGGCACCTGGTTCGGGAGGCTGGACGGCTGAAAAATGAAACCGGAGTATCCACTGATCGATGTCTTGTTGCTGCTTACGCTTACCTCGAGACTGAAGGTTTCGACTGCGGTCGTGACCGATGGGCGGTGCGCGTCCATATTATCCAAGAAGCTTGCCAGTCTCTTAGGGGCATCCGGCCCGGAAACCTCTCCCCGCTTTGAATGTACCGTGAACACCAGGTGTAGATCGGCGATTTCGGTCTCATTCAGAGCATCCAGATCATAAAGCTCGGCAACCGACTCCAGCGAGGCGTGTTTCATACCTGCCGAAACCGGCAGTTTTGCTGCTGCCTCTGCAGACGGTATCTCATAGCTGCGATGCAGGATCACTGCCTGAGCAAGCAGGAGACTGAGCTGCTTTTCGAAGCCAAGGGACTGGAAGCCAAGGCTGATCAGGTCGGACCCGGCAGCGTTGAGGTCGATCAGCCCCTTTTGATCCTGCCGTCGAACCTGCACCTTGTATTCGCCGATCTCACAAAGAACCGGTGTGGAGTCGGATGGAATGCGAAGGTCATCTGGGCTCCGCGCGATGCTTTGGGCGACAATCTGGCCGATCGCCTCCGCCCAGCCATCCAGCCTGAGCTGTTGATCAAGGTTCAACGTAATCAGGTGCTGAGTCCGAGCTGTGATCGCAAAGGGGGTGATAAAGGCAGCCGCGACCAGCAGGAAGCCCATGACGGCGACCAGCGCGAAGCCTTCGCGATGCGGATCAGCTTCAGTGGTCGATGGGGCGCTCATTCCGTTCCAGTTCCCGAGCCTGACGGTGGATACAGCTTGAGCGTTGCTCGTTGTTCGCCCTTTGCCAGCGTCACATCATCACTGGTGATCGATATGATAATCCAGTCGGCGATGTCATCGCCCTCGGAAAGCCACCGGATGTCCTCACTGGTGGAAGTTGAAAGGAGTGCGCGTTTTCCACCGTTGGAAAGGCTGACGCCGGACAGCTTGATGTCAGCAGATGCAACTTGCTCCGGGTGCTCCTGCACATCAGCAAATGTTTCCGCCTCGCTGATCGTGCCTTGTAACTCAAAAGCGTCTGGGCTGGACTCCACTGTTTCCGGAGGCGCCTCGAACGGTCGGCGTGTCGCGTGAAACAGTGGCCGAAGCAGCGCTTCCGAAAATGAACTCAGCAGTTCGCTTTCTTCGGTAGCCGAATGGTTCAGAGAGGGGGCGCCGAAGGCCGCCGTGTCGATCTTGCGATCAGGTTGTATCGGGGAAAGGTCGAGCGGGACCTGCAGCCAATACAGATTGAGCAATCCGGAGACAAGGATTGCTGCGACGACGAAGATCCAGGTTCCAGGTCGCATCACTGTTCGATCGCCTCTCGCGAAGGAAGCAGATCGGGTCGCAGTGGCACGTAAATCCGAAGCTGTGCCGAGAGTTCGGGCGGCGTCAGAGGGGTGGCAGTTTGCGCATTTCCACTTGTCCAGATCGAAGCCTCGCGGATGATGAATGCGGGCTTTGTTGTCTCGATCTCGAAGATCGTGTTGTGAACCGCATCAACCGTACCGGTCAAATCAGCACGCACTCCGATGTACGCTGTTTCATCGATCCGCCGTAACGGGACGTTGCTGACCGAGAGGATTGTTGCACCCCTTGCTGATGCGATCTCATTTAAGCGCGTCTGTATCGCAGCGCGCACGACGGCCTCCGTCTCGCCCGGGAAAAAGTCGTTCTCATTGACAGATTGCGACTGGGAGGCGCCGTGTTGGAGCAACGGCTTCACGGCTGCAACGGCCTGCAGACGACCTGCAGCAAGGCGTCGATCTTCGAGCTGTGAACGGTATTCGCCAATGGTGGCAATCGCTGACCACGTCAACCCGACGATTAAAGCGAGCGTGCCGAAGAGCAACAAGGTTGCCAGAATGCGCCGGGGGAGGGCAGGCAGGTTTATGATCCACGACAAGGGATCAATCGCTGAGGCCCGGTTCTCGCTCAACGGACGATCTCCGTCTCGATGGTAAAGCGCTCACCTTCCGCTCCTGGCACTTTGACGACGGGCGCGGTGAACGTCGGATTCCGAAAATGCGGGGAAACTTCAAGGACCGGTAGTAGACTGGCGGCGGACGCCGAATAACCGGTCAAGGTCAACCTGTTTTCGCTGACCGTAAGATCAGTGAGCCAAACACTGTCAGGCAACAGGCGTGTGAGCTCCTCCCAAAGGACGACGATCGGCATCGCCTGCCGTTTTTGCTCCCGTACGCCCTCGATCTGCCGAATTCGGTTTCTGGTTCGGTCCGAAAGTGCTCGCACCTCCTTTGCGTCTGCTTCAAGTTGCTCGATTGTACTGTCAATTCGGTGCAGCGCATCGTTGAAGCGCCATCCCGCATGGGCATAAGTGATCATTCCTCCCACGATCATCATGATGGATGCGGCGAACAGCGCCCTGCCGGACCAGGACTTCTGTGACCCGATCAGAGTGCGAAGGTCGGCAGGATCAAGGGGAATCTCGCGATCATTGGTGATGACCTTCAGGGCTGCAACCTGCATCGATCGTTGCGCTATTTCTGAAAGGAGAGGCTGCAACGTCTGCTTTTTTACAACAAAGCAGCGACTGTCGCGGTCATCGGTCGTGTCGGCTGGGAAGAAGATGGCGACTGCGCCTGCATCAAGCGGCGTTGAAGAAGCGATGTCGAGCCTGGCCATGTCCCGTGCGCGCTGCCTGGGCAACCGGAACGGCGCTAGTTTCCTTTCAAGATAGCGTCCCGGCGTAAGGCGGATCTCGACCTGACACCTTGGGACGGGCAACAATGCTTCAATGTCTGCAGCAAGGGATTCCATGTCATCAGTCGAAAAGGACAGGATTTCTTCGCCGCCTGGTCGATCGACACGAATATCGTCCCGTGAGACATGGAATACCCAATCTGGCAAACGCGGAGATGCAATCCGTGCGCAAATCCATGACGGCAGGAGCTGGTGCAGCTCCTGTCGCCACCAATGCAGGAAATCTCGGACATCCGCGCCAAGTGGCATTGGCGACCCATCCCCGGAAACAACGAGTTAGAATTCTGGTGACTTGACAGCACCCCCGACGACATCCAATGCCGCTTGCTTGAGAAATATACTCCAGGCTTTATTGCGAGGGGACGTGAACGGGTGCATATCCGAACGCTATGCACAACTGATTGTCCGTTAACACTCCTTCGCGACGCTCACAATCCATACGAGCGAGCTGCAGAGAGTGATGTGCTGGTGGCGCAAGATTTCTAGCACCGTATTTTTCCAAAACTACTTGTGCCTGATCCGGGGCGCAACCCGACTGTCTGGTTTTGTCGAAGAACTTCGATAAGCTGCTATTTAGGATTCGACCCCATGGGAGACGTTTGTTCCGATCGAGTAGTCGCCGTACCATGTCGTGGCTCAAAAAATCGGCACGACGCTCATGCCTTGAGGGGCTTCTGAACCAGGAACTGACGGTGAGGAAGACTGAGCCTCTGCTGACGGACGGCTGTCAGGAAGATTGTGCTAATTTCTTCCCACGATGCCGAAGGATGAAGGGCCGTTGACCATGACGATATCTCCGTTTCTCGCTGCTCTTGAGTCCAAAGCTCCGCCAGCCGACCGGGCGAAAGACATGGACCTGTATGGGTGGCTAATCGGAAGCTGGGAAATGGACACCATCCGCCATCTCGAAGACGGCACAACCGAGGAATCGACTGGAGAAATCCATTTCGACTGGGTGCTGGAAGGTCGCGCCATTCAGGATATCTGGATCAGGCCCAAGCGCCCTACGCCATCTACCATGTATGGTACAACTTTGCGCATTTTTGATCCCGGCATTGATGGCTGGCATATCATCTGGAGTGACCCGCTCAACCAGGATTACTCGCGCCAGATTGGACGGGCCGAAGGTAAGGACATTGTCCAGATCGGCGAGGACTCGCGTGGCCTGAAGGCTCAATGGCGTTTCACTGAGATCACCGCGGACAGCTTCCATTGGATCGGCGAGGAAAGGTCTTCCGAGAGCGACCCTTGGAAAGTCACTTACGAACATTTCGCCCGCAGAACCAATCTTTGATACTTTGGGGACTGTTTTGACTGAAAGCGGCTCTTCCGCTTCCCACCCGGATCCGGCCGGAAATGTCGTGACGGCTTCCAACCTGATTGTGGACATTCATTCGTGCATGCAGTTTAACTGAAAGCCGACGTTCAAGCTCACCGACTTATGGGTGCTGCCAGCGCAGTTCGCGACTTCGCTGCTTCTTTCACAAGGCTCGCATGCTCAGTTTCCGGCGTCGAGCCGTTCCCCGGCTCTGGGGCAAGTAGACGACATCACCTTAGGAGGTCAGGGTCACCGGTCATGCCATCAATTCAGAATGTGATCTCGCGCCTGCCCTACGAAAAAAATCCCTATGCACCGTTCCAATACGAAACTGAAACGATCGAAGAACTCGAAGCGCTGACCGGGATCGGCTTCCCCGAGGATTTTCGCTGGTACCTGTCCAATGTCGGCTGGCTCGACATCAGGGACCGTCAAGGCTTTATTCTTGTTGCAGACGGTGACTATCTGTCGGCTCTTGAGTTCACTGCCGCCGACAACGCCGTGTTCGCTGCGTCCAACTACAGGAATTTCGTCAAGGGGCGTGAGGGCGACACGTTGCCGGGCACTAGTGCAGACTATTTTCCCTTTGCACAGATCAAGGGCGGCAATCCGTATGTGACGATGCGTCTGCTGGTCGCTCTTGGCGATGACGATCGTGGATCGATCTGGGCCGTCCACACGATTGGCCATTTCGATACCCACGACACGCGCCCGCCCGTCCGTTTGGCCGACGACCTTTCGGGCTTTCTGGCGCAACTTGGCGCGGAGACGGAGCTGACGCAGATCGCTGACAAGAACAATGATGCGCTTTTCGACCGGCTCCTGGCGGCGTACCAGGTCGACCCGCCCATCGAGCCGACGCTCGCCGGTAACCCGGTCAGCTTGTTGAATACATTCTTCGAAGCGCCCGCTTCATTCGTGTTCGACGGGGGGCGCAACGTCGAATTTCAGTATCGGTGCTATGCGCAAGGCGTGGCGAATGCAGAAGCCTTCGCACGCAAGGCCGAGGCATTTGCACGACCGGAGAAGGACCCTGCGGGCCTGTTTCCACGCCCGCTCAACCGCCGTGACATCAGGTTCCGCGAACCGGAAGCCTTCGGCTTTCCGCTTCGCTTCGAGAAGCGCGACAACGGCTTTCGGGTGCTGACCGTGCAAAGCCGCGTCGGTGACGATCACGCCCTGTCGGAAGTTTTTCTCCTGCATGAGGACGGAGGCAACTGGACGCTGCTGCGACGACACAATGCCGTCATCGATGAGGTGCGGATCAAGGGCGTTGGAACATTCGCTTTCGACGCAACCTACAAATGGAAGCTGAAGAAGAAGATGATACCGGCGTGGAGCGAGCGCCCCGCCGTTTGGCATGTCGATGGAAACGAAGATGCGCTGGACGCGGCGCGCATCGCCTTCATCAAGGAAGTCGTCGACTGCTCCGATTTCAAGGCGGCATTCGAGGTGTATGTGTTCCAGCTTTACACCAAGCGCCGCCATCACGAATTCGAGGCGATGACCGAAGACGAAAAGCGGGAGTGGGCCGACAGCTATCCGGAGATCACGCTCCCTGCGGATATCTGGCGCTTGCTGGGGAAGACGCTGCAGATTCATATCGAGGAGAACGGGCGCTTCCATCTCCGCACCGACGCGACCTGGGATCCCGAGCATGGCCTTGATATCGCCGTTGAAGATTGGCGCATAAGGGAACGCTAGCCATAGCGGCCTTCTTCCTCGGAGCTCTCTTAGAAATAGACAGGACCTCCCGCCTTACGGAGTTCCCACATCGCGAAGACTTTCGGGTTTAACGTCTGCAGGTCCATGGTCTCTCGCAAGATAATTCCATTCAGGATACGAGCTCATTATGGCAGTTTCCCGGAATCCTATTCCACAAGCCGACTTGCGGCAAACCACCCCGTTCGCGCCATTCGCGAACCGCGATCGGCGAACTGGCAGGAGCCGACCCCATCATAGTCATTAAGCCCCTTCGTAGGTTCTCCTCAAAGCCGCCGTTTGTTCGGTGCAAACGAGCGAGCAGGAACGCCGGAAGGCGAAGACGCTCCACTCCGGCTATGATGGCTTTACAGGCGTGTGTATTGCGACGCCGATCATGACCAGCGCCACACCGAACAGGTCTTGTGGCGTCGGAATCTGGGCCAGCACAATCGTCGCCATGATTGTCGCAGTCGCCGGCAGGATCGCCAGAAACAGCGCGAAGGTGGCGCGCGGCAAGCGGGACATGGCTAGTTGGTCGGCGATGTAGGGGATGACCGAAGAGCAGACGCCCACCGCTATACCAGCCAGCACCAGTTCGATCGCGCCAAACGCTCTGATCGCCTCGCCGAGGCCTATGGGCATGAGAATGACGAAGGCGATCGCCATGGCCGCTCCGAGCCGCTCAACGCCGCCGCTGGCACCACCTTTGGCGGCTTTGTGCCCAAGCACGATATAAGCGACGAAAAGCGCGGCGTTCAGCGACGCCCAGAACAGCTCCAGGAGGTCCGTCGACCATTTCAGATCGAGCAGGATGAAGACGCCGAGCACGGCCAGAGCCAGCGCGAGAACGTTGCGTCTCGTGCGTACCCCATAGAGCGCAATGCCGATCGTGCCCACGAACTCCATCGCCGCCACCAGACTCATGGGGAGGCGGTCGAGAGCGAGGTAAAAGGCGGTATTCATCACCGCGAGGCAGACACCGAGTCCCGCCAGCAGCCATCGCGTTTTCGCATCGGCCTCGCGAATGGTTCTCAACGGCTTTGTGAACGGGGCGAAGATGAGTGCTGCCGAAGCGATCCTGAACCACGCGACGCCGAGCACGCCCACGGCCGGGAAAAGCAGAACGGCGAAGGATGGCCCAAGATAGTGGAATACGGCGCTGACCCCAAACCAGGCGTGCGGGGGAACGGTTTCGGCGGCTCTGTTCAGCGCAAGGCTCGATGATCGCATGCATTGCCTCCTTGCGTTTATTATGAGAGCCTTTAAGTAATTTATGAATGGATGTCGGAAGCCAGATGATGGCGACTAATTTGCAAAACAGAGGGTACCGGGATGAAGCGCCTTCGATACGAAAATGGAGGTGTCGATGAAACCGACCTGAAACTGCTCGAATCGCTCGCAACAGATGCGCGGACCAGTATTGCGGAATTGGCAAGGCTCGTCGGTCTATCGTCGCCGAGCGTTTCGGAAAGAATCAGGCGACTGGAAGAAGCGGGCGTGATCGAAGGCTATGCCGCCAGGATCAATCCGAAGGCGCTGGGCCTGCCGCTTGCCGCTTGGCTCCGTATCCGGCCGATCCCTGGCCAGCTTCAGAAGGTGACTGAAATACTGCGGGACATTCCGGAGATCGTCGAGTGCGACCGCGTCACCGGGGAAGACTGCTTCATCGCCCGTGCGCATGTCGAAACGGTTGAGGCATTGGAGCGGCTAATTGACAAGCTCATCCCCTATTCGATGACGAATACGTCGATAGTCCAGTCGTCTCCCGTTGCGCGCAGATTGCCGCCAATGAAGGCGTTCACAAGATAGGTCAATCTGCTTGGCATCTTCGAAAAGATTGCATCGGTCACCGCCCTCCGGCTCGAAATCGAAAGTCCGACGATCTGTTTGCGAGCGCCAAATCGGCGATCCGCCCAGTGCCCCCTTCCTTGTGCATCTATTCAAGAGCGGACGGGCAGGGGCGGAATCTAAGAATAGAAAATTTCTATTGTTTTTCAGATGGGTGTTTCTTAAACTGCGGCGATCGAAACCAACAGAAATACCAACAAAATATTTCTGTGGATTGGTCCGGTTCCCGCATATACTTTGGTCGGCTGCACCCTATAGACGCCATGGCCTCAGAAATGGGATAGTCGGAAACGCAATCACCGGTCAGGCCTGAGCCAACCAGTTCTCAATGGAAATCAACAGTCCATGTTTTTGAGTTCGATTGATAAGCGCTCTGCCGCCCGTCTGTCGTATCAGCCCTGATCGGAGGCTTCAGCTGCGGCTTTGGCAGCGCTGTCGCGAATTGCTTTCTCAGGAGGTTTTCAGAGGGCGAGCGCGAAGGTATCTGGCCAGGGCACTCAGCATCCCCTCCCAACCGGAGCGGTGACCCGCCAGATCATCCAGCCCATCGAAATAGAGGCCCTGTTCAATCAGCCTCATCCGCGTCCCGTCATTCGTCGCCTCGAAGGTAATGACGACCGTGCCGGCGAAGGTCAGCCGGTCGGCACTCTTGAGGGAGGTTGCGTAGACAATCCGCTGTTCGGGCTCGATCTGCAGGTAGCGGTTTTCGTTAACGTATTGCGGGCCGCCTTTGGGGCCGAAGCGACAGACGTCGGTTTCGCCGATGGTGAAGCGGAACTGATCGAAGGTCATCTCCCAGCCCTCTCCGGGATCACCCCATGCCCGCTGCGCGTCTTCACGCGACCAGGCCAAGAAGACGTCTGCAACCGGCTGGTCGAACTCCTTTGTCAGGTCCACAGAGCCCTCTACGATGCTCATGTCAGTGTCCTTTCGTGACCTTGTTTCTGAAGTGGCGTGAGATTGGGCTAAATCAGCTTCGAAGGTTAGTGTCAGACTCGACAGTTTCGGGGCGTTCGTGCCAGATTTGGCATATGCCAATACGCCCCCGCCCCACAGAACCGCTCCGTGTTTCGATCCTGAGCCTTCCGGAAAGCGGGACGATGGCCGCTTTCGGCCTGCACGAAGTCCTCGCTGACACGGGGACAAACGACAAGGCGCTGTCCCGCCCGATTCACCCGACACTGGTGGCGCACCGCAGCGGGACGTACCGGTCCAGCACCGGCTTGCAGGTCACACCCGACGGCGGCTTGAACGGGGCCTGTGCTGACGTCATCATTATCTGCGATATCCACTTGAGCCAGGATGATATGCTCGAACGGCGGTGGCCAAGGGAAATCGCATGGGTACGCCGCCACGTCGAACATGGCTCGCTCATTTGCTCAACGTGTAGCGGGGCTGTGCTCTTGGCCGAAGCGGGCCTGTTGGATGGCGCAGAGGCGGCCTCCCACTGGACCATGGCCGACCTGTTCCGCGACCGCTATCCGACCATTAAGTTTCGGCCCGACCGAATCCTATGCGATAGTGGGCGCAACGGCCAGCTCATCACCACGGGCGGCGCGTCCTCCTGGCAGGACCTCGCGCTGTATTTGATCGGGCGTTTCTGCGGTCCGGAAGAAGCTGCCCGAGTAGCACGCCTGTTTCTGCTCGGCGACAGGGGCTACGGGCAGTTGCCTTTCGCATCCATGGCACGGCCGCGCCAACATAGTGACGCCGTCATATCCAAGATCCAGGAATGGCTCGTCGATCACTATGACACCCCGGCACCAGTGACTGTTATGGTCGATCGCTCCGGCTTGTCGGAGCGTAGTTTCAAGCGTCGGTTCTCCGCGGCGACAGGATATACGCCGGTAGAGTACGTTCAGGCACTCAGGGTCGAGGAGGCCAAGCAGATGCTCGAGACCGATGATATGGGTATCGACGAAATCGCCGCAGCTGTGGGTTATGAAGACCCAACCTTCTTTCGCAGGCTGTTCAAACGCCGTGCCGGAGTGACCCCGGCTCAATACCGCCAGCGCAACCGTATTCGTGGGATACTTGCCTGATGGCCGTTTTGCCCCGAAAGTGATGAATCCGCCTCTGACTTGACCCTGCCGGATTTGCAACTGTTGTGACGTGAAGAACCACAACAATCAGCAAACAAGGGAAATAAGTCATGGACTTTTACTACGCCCCGGCCAGCTGCTCCCAGGCCACATATATCCTGCTCAGAGAAGCAAAGTTGGATTTCCGCCCTCACAAGGTCGATATCTTCAGCCACGCGCTCGAGGATGGCGCCGACTACACGCAGATCAACCCGAAAGGCTATGTACCGGCGCTGGTCCTCGACGACGGCATGTTGCTGACCGAAAACGCCGCGATCCTCGATTGGATCGCCAGTCAGTCGGCCGCGCTCCTTCCCGAAGGAAAGATGGGGCGGACCAGACATCTGCAGATGCTCGCGTTCATTTCGACGGAGATCCACAAGCCGTTCATCCCGCTGTTTTTTGTGGAAGACGAAGCCGAGCAAGCCCGCATACGCGAGACGGTAGTGCCACGGTTTGGCTGGATTAGCTCACAACTCGAAGGAGACTACCTTTTTGGTGAACGTTTCACGGGTGCTGATGCCTTTCTCTACGTCATGCTCCGCTGGGCCGCGATGGTTGGACTTGAAACCCAAGATAAATTCGAGGAATTTATAGAACAAGCCGAGCGTCGCGCCTCGGTGAAAGCTGCCCTCGAGGCCGAGGCATTGGAGCCGCTGCGCAGTGCCGCGTGACCCTGTTCTTCTCAAACAAGTGTCATGCCGCTCTGTCGCGAACTCGCGGCCCGGCAACGGCCTGCGCCCTAGCGAGCGAAGGCGTTTCATTCTTCAACCTGTTTGGTGCGCTCTTGCCGGGGGGCGCATTGTTAGGCGATCGGGTGAGCGCGATGCCGCTATATGTGAAAGGCTCAGACGTTGGTGAACTCACACAACAAGCTGATCGGTGAGATCGCCAGCAAGATCCTCACTCCGCTCGGCTTTCGTCGGAAGGGCCGATCACGCACGTGGTTGTGGGATCATGGCTGGTGGGTCACGGTTGTGGCATTTCAACCAAGCGCCTGGGCCAGGGGCGCCGGGCTGGATGTCGCCGCACACTGGCTATGGACCGATCAGCCGAATCTAAGCTTCGATCACTTCCAGCATAGCGAAACGTTCGTCGAATACGTGTCAGACGCTCAATTCTTGCCTGAAGCGACACGGTTGGTCCGAACGGCTGCTGATGAGGCATTTCGACTGCAGCAGACGTTCCCAACCATTGAGGCTGCCGCCACCGTCCTTTCCGATGCGGAGCGCAAGCTGCCACAACACGCACGGGGCGGCTGGGGTGCATACGATGCTGCAATGGCGATGGGGCTATCGGGCCATACGAGCGGTGCAGCGCTCCTGTTCCAATCAGTGCGAGATGAGCGCGTGCTACCATCCGTCTCCAGGGTGGAGAAGCTTCTCTCTGACCCGGCCAGGTTTCGCCAGGCAGCAACAGAACTCATCTGCATGCATCGAAATGTAATCGGTCTAACGCCCGAGCCTACCAACTTACCCGATGAACAGGCGGATTGAGCCATGTCAGCCATAGTCCTCTTCAAAACGAAGCGCTTCCTCGTGCGCGAGTTCACTGAACAAGACCGCGAAGCATTCGTCGCGTGCCATCTGGATCCTCAGTTCGCGCAATTCCACCTGGAACACGAGCGCGGAAGAGAACACGCCACGTCGGTTTTCAGTCACATTCTCGCATGGCGCTCAGAGGAGCCGCGGGAGAATTTCCAACTCGTGATCGCCCTGCGTCACGACGCCCACGCATATGTGGGTAATGTCGGCTTGCGAATGCGCGGTTTGCCAACGGGCGCCGGCGAACTCGGTATTGAGCTCGTTCCGAAATTTTGGCGTGTTGGCGCTGCAACCGAGATCATGCGCGCGTTTTTGCCTTGGGCGCGCGATAAGCACGGGATCGTGAACTTCGTCGCCGAAACGGCCCCCGGCAATATTGGCGCGGAGCGTCTCGCCGCATCCGCCGGCTTGCGTATCGTATCGCATTCGACAAAACGGTACTGGAGATCTGATGTAACATGAGCCGGCTTAACTGCGGCGATGCCGCAGCAAAGCCAATGACGGGCTAAGAATAATGCCTAAAGTCACGCATCGATCACTGGGCTATCGTATCGGAGCTCATCCCATTCCACGAGCCTCGTCTACTCACGCGCGGGCTTGATCCCAGTGGTCGGACCCTGCAAACCACGCGAGACAGCTTTCCAGGTTGTTCATATTCTCATCGCCGCACAGCGGGCACATACATTGGCTTTCGATCAATTTGTGAACTTCCCTCCTCATCGGAATTGCCGTTCAGGTTTTTACCCTTATGGGTGCGGTCCCTTTTGCCGTTGCCGAGCTCATATTCCCTCTTGAGGCCTGTGCTTTTTATCGTCAGCGTTCGCGGTCAATCAGCTTTTCTCGATCCCATCGAGTATCAGGGAAAGACCATACTCAAAGGCGCGATCGAAATCCCATGATGACGAAGCTGGAAGCGCTTCACGGACCAGCTCTACCAGACTTGCCGAGAGGTTCTGTTTCCGAATAGCTTCAGCCGGATCCAGATGCGAGAACGGACCGCGAGTCTGATAAGATACCTGGGCGAGGGTGAAACTCACCAACGTGAAATATGCACGCATCGCATCCGTCGGATTCAGGCCGACCTTGGAAAGCGCATCAAGCGTCACTTCCATTGGGCCGAACACGGCGCTGGGCGCAATGCCTTCGATCTCCATCAGGCGGGCGGTGCCCGGATGTCGGATGCAAACCTCGCGCAGCGCTCTGAAGCAGCCTTCTATTTGCAACCGCCAATTCGTTTCGCCATGATCGAATTTTGCGCTGGCGAGAATGCGGTCCGCTGCTGAAACCAGTAGGTCCCGTTTGCTGGCCACGTGATTGTATAGGGCCATTGGAGTAACGCCCAGTTCGCTGGCAAGAGCGCGGAGTGAGAATGCGTCGGCACCGTCACGATCGACCATAGCAATGGTGGCTTCGATCACACGCTGCCTGTTCAACGAACGGGTTCTGCGCTCAGCTGATTGTGTGGAGGTCTTACCCGGCTCAGATCGAGATCGCGTCATAGCGTCTGATCGATTCAAAACGATAGCGCTGTTGCGGCTGCGATGAAACTGAGCATGGCAAAACACGCGCGTGCTACATGCGAATACTCCCAGATGTCCCTCAATCTCGTCCAGTCGGCCGCATCAGCGGCTCCGAAGGTCGAGAAGAACACGCCTCCCAAGCCGGACAGGTTCATGTCCTTTAGCCAAAAGCCGTTTACCGGATGGGTGAACAGCCAGTAGGTCAGATGCGACATCGACAGCAGCGCCAGTGACACGGCCACCCACCAAAACCGTGCACCCACAAACGGCAGGAGAAAGAGGAGAACTGCAAGCGCGAGGATACCGCCAATCTCGCTGAACCCTCCGTAAGTGAAACCCGGATAGTAAATCTCCTGGACCGAAAGGTAGGTTTCCTTCGAAAGCCGCATCTTACCCGGCAGTTCGAGAGCATGAGCGAGGGATAGAGCCATCGCGACGGCGACCAGAAGGAGCGCGAAGATGTGAAATGCCTTAACCATGTCCAGTCCTCATTGCTATATGTACGATGTATATATATGGGCGTGGAAACACCAAACAACCTTTGTAAATGAAGAGCAGAGGGAATGATCACGGATACTACAGCCCGAAGATACATATTGTCATGCATACGGTGATTAACCGCCGCTTTCGCAGCCAGAAGCCTGCTGATTGGTCCTGGGGCTTGGAGTGACAAATCATAAAGGCAGCCGCGAATGTAAACGAACCGAGCGCGTTCGTATGGCTGCCTACACCCATTTTAGTTCTGAATTGGGAAGGCGATTTCGTATCCCGCCAGCAGTGCTGGGAAAACGCTCCCGGCCCCTGGTCATAACTTGTTTAGAGGGGGCGGACGTTTAACTGTTAGAAATCCGAACCGAGATGGATTGGTGATTTTCCGGTACTCGACAAAATAGCCCGGATGGACTTCTGCAGCAGTCCGAGACTCGCTCCCATCTGGGAGTCGCTCATCAGCGCGTACCCCAAAATCAGACCACTCATCCCGGCCCCGTGCCGGTAGTGGACGGAAAGCGGTGTGACATTCAATCCCACTCTCTCGCAGGCCGCAGTAACAACAATATCCTCAATCACCGGACGAAACTTCCAGACTGTCTGCAAACCGGAGCCGGAATCGAGCGGTTCCAGCCATTCCTCCAGCATGGGTCCTGCCAGCTTCATAAACTGAGATCGCCGCCCGTCATAGATGCGTTTCATTCGCCTGAGATGCTTGGCGAAGTGCCCCTCCGTAATGAAATCAGCGAGAGCCGCCTGCAGGAATAGAGGCGGCGTATTACCCAACAGGAAGCCGGCCTTTGCCAAATCAGCGCCAACCTCACCGGGAAAGACGATGAATCCGATACGCAGCGAGGGGAACAGTGTTTTGGAAAAGGTTCCTACATAGATTGTGCGCCCGTTCCGGTCAGCGCCTTGCATCGCAGGAATGGGCTGCGAGCAGAAACGGTACTCACTGTCGAAATCGTCCTCAATGACCCAGGCGCCAACCTCCTGCGCATAGTCCAGCAATTGCAGGCGTTGTTCCATGCGCATGGTTGCACCCATCGGGAACTGGCAGGACGGGGTGACGTAGATCAGCCGCGGGCTTGCCTCACCCACCTGCGGTATCCGCCAGCCATGCTCATCGACATGGAGCGGCTCAAGCTTGGCCCTCGCGGCAAGGATTGCTCCCTGGACGCCAGTGTAACCTGGCTCCTCCATCAGCACAGTATCACCGGGATTTGTCAGCAGAATGGCAAGCAGGTTCATGGCACTTTGCGCTCCGCTGGTGATCATCACCTGCTGCGCGGAGCATTTCACGCCGCGCGATGTCTCGACATAAGATGCGATTGCCTCGCGCAGCGGAGCATGTCCGCTGTAGCTGTAATATCCGAACAGGTCGCGCTTGCCAGGTTTCAGGTGCCGGGTGACCAATCGTCGCCAGATCGAGAACGGGAACTCACCGATGTCAGGCATGCCCGGCTGAAACCGGTGATGCTCGGCTTCGCCCGATCGATGATCAAGCTCGATGAGCTGGCGGCCGCGATGGGAGACGAATCCGGCCATGTCGGGAAGTCCGGCCACCTTGTCCTTTTGGCGTAGCGTCGGCAAGTTGGCGACGCGTGCCAGTTTGCCATGGGCGGTTTCGATATAGCCTTCGGTCTCGAGCTGCTCGTAGACCTGGACCACGGTGTTGCGCGCAATGCCGAAATCGGCAGCCAGCGCCCGCGTCGAAGGCAGGCGCATGCCAGCCTGTAACGCGTTGTTCGAAATCAGGTCCCTGAGCTGCCGGTAGAGCTGCAGATATTTCGGGGCGTCGCCCGCATCTTCCAGCACGATGGTCGCCAGAACCGCTTCATAGTCATTCTGACTGGTTCCTGATTTTTTCAATATAGTGGTCCTTAATATGAAACCAGATCGAAATTAGCGTTCTCGCCTGGATATGCAATGCCGCAAGGGAGAGCGGGCTTGGCATGAGGGCAAATGGGCAGTCATCTCGGCGGGCAGAGAGTGGGGGGCTTGCGCGGACAATGGCGGGCCGGCCCGCCGCTAGGGTGCGGGGGCGTGCGCAACCTCCTGTCGCAGCCGGTGCTGCGGGAGCCGTCTGATGCGCGCGTTGGGAGGGCACCAGGCCTGTTTCCCCTATCTGTTGCTGATGCCGGCACTGGTGGTGACGCTGGCGATCGTCGGCTGGCCTCTGGTCGAAACGGTTCGTCTGTCGTTCACCGACGCAGCGCTGAAACCGACGGAAAATTATGTCGGCTTCGCCAACTACGCGAAGATCTTCAACGGCAGTTTCCCCTCCGTCATTGCCCGCACATTCGTCTGGATGACCACTTCGGTGGGGCTGAAGATCGCGATCGGCACGGCTGCGGCCACCCTGCTCAACGCCTCGGTTCCCGGTCGCAACGTGATCCGCGTTCTGGTCATGCCGCCATGGATCGTGCCGATCGCGATCGGCGTCTTCATGTGGAGCTGGCTCTACAATGGGCAGTTCGGCATGATTTCCGGCCTGGGACAGCGGTTCGGACTGTTGTCGGGGCCCTTCGAGTTCCTTGCCTTCAAGGATGCGGCGTTTCTCGCCACCATCGTCACCGATGTGTGGATCGGCACGCCGATGGTCGCGCTCTATCTGCTGGCGGCCATGCAATCCATCCCTGCCGACCTGCATGAGGCGGCCTGGTGTGACGGGGCGGGCCGCTTCTATCGGTTCCGGCGTGTCACACTACCCCTGATCATGCCGTCGATCGCCACGATGACGCTGCTTTCGGCGATCTGGACCTTCAACTCCTTCGACATCATCTGGATCCTGACGGAGGGTGGTCCGCGCGACGCCACCACCACCATGATCATCGACACGTTCAAGACGGCCATCAGCCGCAACCGATATGGCGAGGGTGCGGCGCGCGCGGTGATGATCGTGATCTTCCTGTCGCTCTTTTCAGGCGTCTATTTCTATCTGCTGGCGCGTCTGGCCAGAAGGGCGATCCGCGCGGGAGGCGAGCGATGATCCATCGCTTCCGCTGGTACGAATACGGGTTGATCTATCTGGCCCACCTGCTGCTCCTGATCTTCATCCTGGCACCGTTCCTGGAGGCGCTGCTCGTCTCGCTGCGGCCGCTCAATGCGATCTTCTCGATCCCCTATCGCTTCGTCACGCCGGACATGGGCTTCGACGCCTATGTAACGATGTGGAAGAACGTGCCGCTTCTGTGGCGCTACATCCTGAACAGCCTTTTCATCGCCACCTCGGTCACGGTGCTGGCACTGGCGGCCATCATCCCTGCCGCCTGGGCTTTCGCGCGGTTCGAATTCCGCGGCCGCGATGCCTTTCTCGGTGCTTTCCTGGCCGTCAACATGGTCGGCGGCGCCGTTCTCATCATTCCGCTGTTCAAGCTGATGGTGACGCTCCGCATCCTGAACACCTACATGGCGATGATCGTTCCAGGCGCGGCCTTCACCATTCCTACCGGGATCTGGCTGCTGCGGTCCTATCTCATGCGGATCCCACGCGAGCTGGAGGAGGCTGCCTGGGTCGATGGCGCCAGCCGTCTCTACATTCTGCGCCGGGTGATCGTGCCGATCGCCATGCCGGGGATTGTCGTGGCGGCGATCGCCACCTTCATCACCGCCTATGCACAACAGTTCCTATTCGCGCTGACCTTCAATTCGGTCAACGAGCTGAGCCCGCTGCCAGTCGGTATCTACCAGTTCTTCGGCCGCCAGAGAGTGATCTGGAACGAGCTGATGGCGGCAAGCCTGGTCGGCATCCTGCCGGTGCTCGTCATCTACGTCGTTCTTCAGCGCTACATCGTCGCCGGCCTCACCGCAGGTGCCGTGAAGGAATGAATTTCAGACAGAAACAAAGGGAGGAAACCGTGAAGTATTTGACGACAATGACCGTGCTGATGGCGCTGGGGGTAGCATTCTCCTTCGTCCAGACCACAACAACGCGGGCCGAGACCGCGACACTGCACATGATCGTCTGCGGCGATTACGAATGGGGCGGCGAAGCGGCCGAACGACACATCGGCAAGTGGGAGGCGGCGAACCCCTCCTACTCGGTGGAACTCGAATATGTGCCCTGGGGCCAGTGCCAGGAAAAGAGCAAGACGCTTGCCGCGGCAGGCAAGCCGCCCGCACTCGCCTATATGGGATCGCGGACGCTGAAGCAGCTTGCGCAAAACGACCTGATCGTGCCGATCGCTATGAGCGACGAGGAAAAGGCGAGCTATGCTGCTCCGATCCTCGCCACGGTCACCGCCAACGGCCAGGTCTGGGGAGCGCCGCGCGCGTTCTCGACCAAGGCGCTCTTCTGGAACAAGGATCTGTTCGCCGCGGCCGGGCTGGATCCTGAAACGCCGCCCAAGACCTGGGACGAGATGTATACTTTCGCCAGCACGGTGAAGGAGAAGACCGACGCGGACGGTTTCGGCCTGTCGGCCGCTTCCTTCAACAACACCATGCATCAGTTCATGAACTACGTGTATACGAATGGCGGCGAGGTGATCGACGCCGACGGCGAGATCGTCTTCAACTCGCCGAACAATGTCGAAGCCCTGACGTTCTACGGCAAGATGGCCGAAGTCTCCGAACCCGGTCCGATCGCCTATGACCGCGACAAGCTGCATCCCCTGTTCAACGAGGCCAAGATCGCGATGATGATCACCGGCCCCTGGGCGCGCGCCGAGATCACCGACGTCAACTGGGATGTCGCGCCGATTCCGGTCGGCCCAAGGGGGCGGCCGAGCACGCTGCTGATCACGGACTCTCTTGCCGTTTTCAAGGGCAGCGGCATGGAGGATGCTGCCGGCGATCTCGCCAGGTTCCTCACCAGCCCGGACAACCAGTTCGAGTTCGAGAAGTCGGCCGGCCTGACGCCTTTGCGCAACGTTGCCGGAGTTGCCGACCTGCGCAAGGAGGATCCCTCCTGGGGGGCTTTCCTGGATGCGGTCGAGACCGGCGGTCCGGAGCCCTTCGTCACCGATTATGTGGCGCTCGAGGATGCGATCATCGAGGCCGTGCAGGGCGTGTTGCTGGGCGAGGTGAAGCCCGCCGACGCCATTGCCGAAGCGGCCCGGCGCCTCGAAGAGGTGAAATAGCAAGCATCGGCCGGGCCCGCCTGGCGGAGCCCAGCGCCTTTCCGGGTCACGGAACGCATTGCGCAAGGCCGGCTGGAGAAATGCCGGCTTTCGCAATCCTTTTTTGAAGCAAAGAAAGCCGGATCGCTTTCCCGCCATGGCAGGGGCGGGACGCGGTCGCGTGATGGGGGCTTGTGTGGGTCAGCTCAATCTGAAGGACGTGAAGAAAAGCTTCGGGGCAGCGGAGATCATCCGCGGTGTGTCGCTTGACGTCGATCATGGGGAGTTCGTCGTGTTCGTCGGGCCATCCGGCTGCGGCAAGTCGACATTGCTGCGCATGATCGCCGGGCTCGAGGAGATCAGCGGCGGCGAGGTGCGCATCGATGACGTGGTGGTCAACACCCTGCCGCCGGTCAAGCGTGGCATCGCCATGGTGTTCCAGTCTTACGCGCTCTACCCGCATATGAGCGTTTTCGAGAACATCGCCTTTCCGCTGCGCGTCGAGCGGCGCCCACAGGCCGAGGTAGAACAGCGCGTGCGCACGGCAGCCTCGATCCTGAAGCTCGATTCCCGGCTCCACTTCCGCCCGGGGGACATGTCCGGAGGTCAGCGGCAACGCGTGGCGATCGGCCGGGCAATCGTTCGTGAACCGAGTGTTTTCCTGTTCGATGAGCCGTTGTCCAACCTGGATGCATCGCTGCGCGCGGAAATGCGGGTCGAACTGGTCAAGCTGCATGCCGAACTCGGTGCGACGATGATCTACGTGACGCACGATCAGGTGGAAGCCATGACCATGGCGGATCGGATCGTCGTGCTCGACGGCGGCGAAATCTCGCAGGTCGGCACGCCGCTCGAGCTCTACCACCTGCCGCAAAACCTGTTTGTCGCAAGCTTCATCGGCAATCCGAAGATGAATCTGATCAAGGTGCGTTGCGAAAAGGTCGATGACGCCGGCATCGAGGTCGCTCTGCCGGAAGCGAAAGGCACGATCAACGTGCCTGTGGACCGGCGGAGAGGCACCAAGCCCGGGCACGCGCTGACCCTTGGCATCCGGCCCGAGCACATGACACCGGACAAGAGCGACCTGAACCTGCGTCTCACGGCGGACGTGGTCGAGCACCTCGGTGCCCAGACGGTTTCCTATGCCGGCATGTCCGGCATGCAGGAGCCATTCTGCGCCGTTCACAAGGGAACGGCTCCGGTTCGGATCGGGCAGGCCCTGACCGTCGGCATCAACGCGGAAGACTGCCATCTGTTCGACGGCAAGGGGCGTGCCTTCCGGCGCCGGGTCGATCTGGCAAGGCTCGCCGCCGCCGGCGACATCTGAGAGTTCCTCGTTGCTTGAACGTGCAGGCGCCTTCGCCGGCGCAGAGCGAACAGCGCATTCGTTCGGGTACGAAAAACTGGTTCTTATTTTTTCGTGAAATCTGGACCTTTTGTAAGAGCCAATTTTTCATACAGTCGGCTCATCGGAAACACAGTGACGATATTCAAATGACGATGCATGACAGCAATCAGGCCAGCAGCGGCGTGGTCGGGGAGGGGGGCGGTCTCGACCGGGCAGCGCTCGACCATACGGTCTTCTCGCTTGTTCCGAGGGCGGAACTCGAGGCCGAGGGGCCGCGCATTCTGACCGCCGGCAGCGGCGCACGGGTCAGCGATCACAAAGGCCGTACGATCCTCGATATGCTGAGCGCCACGACGCGGGCGAATTCGCTTGGCTACGGCAATGCCGAGATCGGCGCGGCGATGGCGCGGCAGGCCGAGGTGATGCAGTATTCGGGATCCGGCCGGTTTTTGAGCGAGCCCGCTGTGCGGCTGTCTGAGAAGCTTGCGCAACTGGCGCCGGGCCGGCTGAACCGCACCGTCTTCGTCAGCGGCGGCTCCGAGGCCACCGAAACGGCGTTGAAGCTCGCCAGACAGTATCAGCGCGAGAGCGGGCGCAAGCCGCGCGCCTATAAGGTGATCTCCCGCTGGAACGCCTATCACGGCTCGACGCTGGGTGCGCTCTCGGTCACCGATTGGCTCGGTATCCGTGATATTCCCGACCCGCGCGCGCCCGGCCACAGCTTCGTTGCCAATCCGATGCGCCTTCGCAATCCCTATGGGCTGGGCGAGGACGAGTACGAAGACATCTGCGTCGCGCATCTGGAGCGCCAGATTCTGCACGAGGGGCCGGATCTGGTCGCGGCATTCATCGGCGAGCCGATCATGCAGGCCAACGGCGCGCAGGTTCCGAGCCGCAGCTACTGGCAGCGGGTACGCGAGGTCTGCTCGCGCTACGGCGTGCTTCTGGTCGCCGACGAGGTCATCTCCGGATTCGGGCGCACCGGGCACTGGTTTGCCTGCGAGTATTTCGGGATCGAGCCTGACATCATGACCATGGCCAAGGCTATGAGCGCCGGCTTCGCGCCGATCGGCGCGGTCATGACACGCGACGAGATCGCCGATGCGCTGCCCATATTCCGCCATGTGCACACCTTCGCCGGCCACGCAGTGGCCTGTGCGGCGGCTTCCAAGGTCATCGAAATCAAGGAGCGTGACGGACTTGTCGAGCGGGCGCGGCGGCTCGGCGACGATTTCGCCGCCATGTTGCGCGAGGCGGTGGGCGATCTGCTAATCGTCGGCCAAGTGCGCGGGCTGGGGTTCTGGCAGGCGGTGGATTTCTGCCGCGACCGGGAAACAGGTGCTCCGTTTGCCGACGACACGGTGCCGGCCATCGCCGCCGCCATGCTCGATCAGGGCGTTCTGGCCGGTGCCATCGGCACGGCCATCGAGTTTGCCCCACCCCTCGTCACGACGCAAGAGCAGCTCGCCGAATGCGCGCGCGCCCTCGTCAACGCAATCGAAAAAGTCTCCCGTGAGAAAGAGCTGAAACTGTGATCAAGCATTCCGAATATTCGAAACTCAGCGCAAGTCAGATGGCAGCCTCGGTCGCTTCCGGCGCGCTGTCGCCCGTGGAGTTGACGGAGTCCGTCATTGCCGCGGTCGAGGAACGCAACCCCAGTATCAATGCCATGGTGGTCTTCGGCTTCGAGGATGCACGCCGGCGGGCGGAGCAGGCCGAGGCGGCGGTCAAGCGGGGCGATGCGCTGGGGCTGCTGCACGGCGTGCCCATCGCCATGAAGGATCTGTTCAATTTCAAGCCCGGCTGGCCGACCACCTTCGGTGGACTGAAGGCCTTCAAGGATCACATTGCCGACAGCACGTCGAATTTCGTCGCCCGCACCGAGGCCGCCGGCGCCATCATGGTCGGCAAGGGCAACAGTCCCGCGCTCGGCTTTCGTGGCACGACCGACAATTACCTGTTCGGCGCGACGAAGAACCCGTTCAACCTCGCCAAGAATGCCGGCGGGTCGTCCGGTGGCTCGGCGGCGCTGGTGGCAGACGGGCTTGTTCCGCTTGCTGAAGGCACGGATGGTGGCGGCTCGATCCGCATTCCAGCCTCCTGGTGCGGTGTCGTCGGCTACAAGGCGTCCTTCGGCCGGGTTCCGAATGTGGCGCGCCCGAACGCTTTTGCCACGACCTCACCCTATATCTATGAAGGGCCGATCACCCGCACCGTCGAGGACGCGGCCATCGCCATCCAGGTCACCTCGGGCTACGATCCGCGCGATCCCAACAGCCTTGATGAAAAGGTCGATTTCATTGGTTCGCTGAAGCGTGGCATCAAGGGCATGAAGATTGCCTACAGCCCGGATTACGGGATTTTCCCCATCGAGCAGGCCGTGCGCGAGGTCATCGACCGGTCGGTGCGGACCTTCGAGGCGCTCGGAGCGCATGTCGAACTCATCGATCCCGGCATTCCGGTATCCCAGAAGGAACTGAGCGACATCTGGTGCCGGATGTCCGCGCACAATGTGCTGCAGGCTATGGATGGTTTCAGGGCAATGGGCGTCGATCTGGCCGGCAAGGACCGGGACAACCTGCCGCCGGAACTTCACTTCTGGATCGAAGAAGCGCGCAAGCAGAGCGCCCAGGACTGGCTCAACGATCATCACGCCACAAGCCAGGTCTATGACGCGATCCAATCGACGATGGCGAAATACGATCTGCTGGTGACGCCGACGCTCGCCTGCCTGCCGGTCGACAACACCGGTGACGGGAATACGATGGGGCCGCGCCAGATCGACGGGATCGAGGTCGATCCACTGATCGGCTGGTGCTGCACCTATATCCAGAACTACACCGGCCATCCGGCGGTTTCCGTGCCGGCAGGCCTGGCACATGACAATCTGCCCGTCGGCCTGCAGATCGCCGGCCGCCGGTTTGCCGATTGCGACGTGCTGGCGGCGGCTGCCGCCTTCGAAGCGGCCCAACCCTGGGCTCATACCTACGACATCTGCGCAAGTCGGCACCTAGCGGCATAGTACAGGCAACTGGTTTGCAGGCCACGCTTGGCACCGTTTGCAAGCGGTGCCCTGTTTGCTGCGGCTGCTCCTCCGCGTCGCGGCTCTCATTCTTAAAGGTTCAACTCAAGGGATCCAGTCATGTCATGTTCGGTCATGCAAGACGCTTTCGCTGTTCTGCTTCCGTCGATCGAGACAATCGAGCCGACTTCGGCCATTCGGAATTTTTTTCAGAACGGTGGGCGCAGCCTTCTGCTTGGGGTAACGCGAGAGGAGTATGTGAGTACCGTTATGTCGGAGCAGCGCAGACAATCCGAAAGGGTGGCTGATTTCACGAAGCTTCACGCACAGCTCACGGGTCTAGCCGGTGGGGACATACTGATTGCCGTTGATCACGAACTGGGCGGTACCAACCGGCTACATTCCCTGGTTCCTGAATTCCCGGATAAAGAGGAGCTACGAAGTTCGTCGCCAGAACAGATTGAGCGAGTGTCGTTTCAAATGGCCATTGCGGCTAAGAATCTCGGCGTGAACTGCCTGCTTTCGCCAACGCTCGACATCGTCACCGGACCGACGCCATGGCTTGATGGACGAACGTGGTCGTCAAACAAAGATTTGGTCGGCGCACTTTCAGCAGCCTATATACGCGGTGTGCAGGCTGCTGGCGTTGTCGCTGTTGCCAAACATTTTCCAGGACATCACCAGATTGCTCGGGATCCGGCTATCCACGAGGATGCTCGAATAACGGATGCTCGCAGCATGTTCGAAGCGGGATTTGAACCTTTCCGCAAGGCAATTTCGGCAGGCGTCGGTATGGTGATGGTCGGACCTGCCTTCCTGGATGCATTTGATGAGCAGCGCCCTGCCTGCGTCTCGCCTGCAGTTTATGACATGTTGCGCGAGGACTTCGGTTTTGATGGGGTGACAGTGTCAGACGATCTGGATTCTGCCACACTGCTCAAAACTCGCAGCATTGGAAGGTGCGCAGTGGATGCGTTGAATGCCGGTGGGCAGTTATTGATAATCCACGGTGATGAGCTTTTGGAGCATCTTGCGTCAACTATCACCGAGGCTGTTATGAGTGGCGAATTGGCGCGGGAAAAGCTTGCCGCGGCGGCTGACGCGGTGCGGGCGCTAAGTTTGCAATATGGAGCGTATCACCAGTGAATGGATGGAATGGGCATCCACCGCATCAGTTCAAGTTGGTTCGACGGGGTTTGATGTGCCACATCCGGCAACGGTACTCGAACGAGCCAAATCATGCGTGCATTGAGTCAGCTCCTACGAGCTCATTAATGAGCGGAAAGCCCGGTGAGCAACCACAATAATGGGCTCTTCATCGTCCCGATTATCGGGTGGCTGGAATCATCTAAGGTCAATGTCCAGAAGTTGTTCGGGTACGTTCTGATAGCAAACGGGACGCAGGAACCTGCGGATTGCTAGAGTACCAACAGAAGTGGCCCCAAAATTTGTCGATGCTGGATAGGGGCCACTATGCACCATAGCGTCGCAAACCTCCACGCCGGTCGGGAAGCCATTGACCAGAATACGGCCTGCTTTGCGTTCGAGGATCGGGATAAGCCGACTTGCAATGGCGTGGTCGGCGTCATCAAGATGAATGGCTGCAGTGAGTTGGCCATTCAAGCGTCTCGCCAGTTCGACCATCTGCTTCATATGATCGACGCGCACGAGTATTCCTAGCGGGCCAAAAACCTCCTCCGCTAGTTGTTGATTTCCCAGCCAATCCGATCCGGTCACTTCACAAAAGCACGGTGTCGCATGGCGTCGTTCTCGCGTCGACGTGATAACTTCACGGACACCGGTGCTGTTCGCAATCCTGTCGCATCCTGAATGGAATGCTTCGGCTATCCCCTCTGTCAACATGGTTTGTGCATCAGTCGATTCCAAGGACGCTTTTGCTGTAGCGGCGAACTTGTCGGCGCCTCTGCCCTCAATCATGATTACGATGCCGGGTTTGGTACAGAATTGACCGGCTCCCATAGTCAGTGATGATGACCAGCCTTCCGCAATCTCGGTGGCTCTATTTTCCGACGCACTCGGAAGCACGAACATCGGATTCACCGAACCTAGTTCTCCGAAGAAAGGTATAGGGTTTGGACGGGATGCACACAGATCAAACAGAGCCCGCCCGCCTGCTAATGATCCCGTGAAGCCAACTGCCTTGATCAGAGGATGCATGACAAGCGCGTGCGCAGCTTCGTGTGTGTTGTCCTGGACAAACGAGAACGTGCCTGGATGTAGTCTCAGCTTCTTTACAGCGCAATCGATTGCCTGTGCCACAAGTTCTCCGGTCCCGGGGTGCGCAGGATGACCTTTGACAACCACCGGGCACCCAGCAGCCAATGCAGATGCCGTATCGCTGCCTGCTGTAGAGAACGCTAGCGGAAAGTTCGAAGCGCCGAAAACGGCAACTGGGCCGACTGGACGTTGGATTGTACGCAAGTCTGGACGAGGAAATGGGGAGCGGTTTGGTAGAGCTTCATCATGGCGGCGGTCGAGGTAGTCACCCATCCTTATGTGGGCAGCAAAGAGCTTTAGCTGTGCGGTTGTCCGGCCTCGCTCGCCCTCTAGCCGCGCGGCTGGCAGACCGGTTTCCGCCGATCCCACCTGAATGATCTCCTCGCCTCGGGCATCAATCTCGTCAGCAATTTGTTCCAAGAAGATAGCTCGGCCCTCACGATCCGAGTATCCATAGTACAAGAAAGCTTCCTCAGCTGCGCTCGCTGCTTTGTCGATGTGTTCTGGTGTCGCCATTGAAAAGGAGTGCGTTTCTCCTTTGACTGGATTATTTCGGAAATGCTTTCTGCCGGCGACCCATTTCCCGGATATGAGGTGCTTCCCAAAAATCAAGAACATCTCCTTGAGGATTCATTGAAAATCTAGAAACTGGGCTGGCTTCCCGGCGCAAGAGCTCACGTCAGGTTTCTTGCTGGATGTGCAGCTAAACGAGCTTTCTGGCCAGAATGGTAGCTGCGCCCTTCTCACCGATCATGATCGAGGGCGCATTCGTGTTGCCGCTAACCAGCGTCGGCATGATTGATGAGTCAACAACACGCAGTCCATCTAAGCCACGAACACGCAACTGCGTATCGACAACTGCTGTCTCGTCGCTACCCATTTTACATGTGCCCACCGGATGATAGTCGGTCTTGCTCCATTCTCGGACATAATCTGCGATCTCATCATCAGTTCTGCACCCGTTGCCCGGCAAGTACTCCTGCTTGATCAGACCGGAGAGCGCAGGTTGCGCAAAGATTTCACGCGCCATCTTGAAACAATTGATCGAGCGATTGAGGTCCTCTTCAACGCCAAGAAAATTCGGGTCGATCAATGGCGCATCCAGGGGATCGGCAGAGCGTAGGGTAACCGTACCGCGCGCCTCGGGCCGTAGATACGCCGTGTTGAGCGTCATTCCGTGACCTTCGATCTTCATGCGGCCGTGATCGACGACATAGGCCGGCAGAAAATGCATCTGATTGTCCGGCCATTCTGTATCATTGACCGACGACACGAATGCGCCGCCCTCGCAGACGTTGGACGTGACCGGCCCGGTCTTGGTGAGAAGGTACCGCAGGCCATGCTTCAGCATGGGCAGAAGACGATCCTCGCCGTCATAGCTCATCGGTTGCTTCAAGGTGGCGACAGCATAGACATCGAGGTGGTCCTGAAGATTCTTCCCGACGCCCTTGAGGTCGTGTACCGGGTCTACACCGATGGCCTTCAATTCGTCCGCCGGTCCGATGCCCGACAGCATCAGCAATTTCGGTGATCCGATGGCGCCGCTTGCGACTATTACCTCGCGTTCGGCGCGTATGCGCGTCACTTGCCGGCTACCGGCAATCGAGACGTCGACAGCCACCGCTTTCCCGCCTTCTATGACAATGCGTTGAACCCTGGCCCGAGTCACGACTTTCAGGTTTCTCCGATCGTGGACGGGATGCACATACGAAACTGCGGAACTGCCGCGTCTCCGGTGGCGCTGCGTGACCTGATAATAGCCGACGCCATGCTGCCGCTCGCCGTTGAAGTCATCGTTGAGAGGATGGCCGGCCTGCCGGGCTGCTTCAATAAAGTGCTCAGTCAGAGGCAATGGCGAGACCTGATCGGACACCATCAACGGACCGTCATTGCCATGGAACCGATCGGAAATCCGCTGGTTATTCTCAGCCTTGCGGAAATATTTCAGGCAGTCTGCATAACCCCAGCCGGCATTTCCCAGCCTTTCCCACTGATCGTAATCATGGCGATTGCCGCGAATGTAGACCATCGCATTGATGGAACTGCCGCCGCCCAGCGTCATGCCTTGGGGGTAGTGCAGTTCGCGGTTGTTTACATGCTTCTGCGGGACTGTCCGATACTCCCAACTCACTCTGGGCCCCACAAGTTTGGAATATCCGGCCGGAAGGTGGATGAGAGGAGAGGAATCCGGGCCTCCCGCTTCCAGCATCACAACCTCGCAATTCCGTTCTGCGCTCAGCCGGTTGGCCAGGACGCAACCGGAGGAGCCGCCGCCAACGATCACGTAATCGGCAGTTCTCGGAGCTTGCGCGACCTCCGACATCGCCTTTGCAGATGAGTGTATGAGCGTGTGGAAGGTCATACTCGCGAGCCTCCTTCAGCAAGCTTCCGTGTTGACGGCGTACAATCCTTATTATATCGATACAATGCATTCGTAAAGCTATTTCCAAGTCGGCGTCGTGCGTCGCTCAGGAGCCAAAAGATGCATATGGTGTTCGATATCGGCGGGGTTCTGATTGACTGGAATCCCACCTACTTGTTTTCCAGGCTCATACCGGATCCGGTTCGGCGAACGTTTTTCCTGGAGAACGTCTGCTCTCCCTCGTGGAACGCCGAGCAGGACAAGGGACGCAGCTGGGCGTCAGCGGAATCAGAGGCTATCGCCCGCCATCCGGAATGGGCCGACGAGATCAGAGCCTATCGAGCGTCCTGGCACGACATGGTAGCAGGGCCCGTCGATGGCGGATTCGAATTGTTGACGGATGCATTGGCGTCGAATTATCGCGTTACCGCGTTGTCGAACTGGAACGACGAAACGTTCGACGAGGTCGCGGCCCGGTTTCCCGACCTCCTGCGATTTGATGGCGCCACCGTTTCGGGAAAGGTCGGGTTGATAAAGCCCGATCCTGAAGTCTACGCGCTCCACGAGCGGACCTTCGACCTGATCCCAGATCAGACCGTTTTCATCGATGACAACGTTGCGAATATTGAAGTTGCGCGTGGCAGGGGATGGAACGCCATTCACCACCGCTCGGCAACTCATACACGCCGGGAACTGGCGGCGCTGGGTATCGCGCTGTAATCGCCAGCTCGTTGAGACGTGACATCGTGAGTGCGTTGGAAGAAGCCAAGCTGGGAGTAACGTATGAGCGAGAAGCCAAGTCTGAATTGGGGTCTGATCGGCGCAAGCAACATCGCACGCGAATGGATGCACGAGGCGATCAGTCAGCATCCCGACTGTCGTGTCGTCTCGGTTTTCACCTCGAGCGAGGAGCGTGGCGAAGCGTTCAAGGCGGATCTCGGGATCGCGCGCTACTATACGGAACTTGACGCATTCCTGTCGGATCCCGAGCTCGACGCGGTTTACATTTCAACGACAAACAACAGGCACTGTGCCGAAGTAATGGCGGCCGCCAAGGCCGGCAAGCATATCCTGTGCGAAAAGCCTCTAGCGATGACGTACGAAGATGCCGAGGCGATGGTTGCGGCGACAGTCGGCGCGGGCGTCGTCTTGGCCACAAACCATCACCTGCGCAATATGGAAACGCACCGGACGATCAAGGCGATCATCGACAGCGGCGAGATCGGCGATGTGACGTCTGCTCGGTTCAGCTTCACGGTCGATCTTCCCGACAATCTGGCGCGCTGGCGGTTGAATGATCCCTCGCTGGGAGCAGGCGTGCTGCTCGACCTGACTGTGCACGATCTGGATACGCTCAGATACTATTTCGGGCATGATCCCGTGCGTGTCAGCGGCATTGGGTTGACGACGGGCGCGGATACGCCCGAGGGCGTTCTGGACAATACAACGACTGTCTGGGAATTCCCGGGAAAGGTCCTGGTCATCTGCCACGACAGTTTCCTGGTGCCATACGGTGGTACGGCAGTGGAGATTCACGGCACCGAGGGCTCCATCTCCGGTGAGCAGATCTTATGGCAGAAGCCGCAGGGCAAGGTTTATGTCACCACGAAGCATGGAAAGCGCGAGATCAATTTCAATCACGCGATTCCCTATCATCGCACGGTGAGCGATTTCGTGAACGCCGTGCGTGGAAAGGGCGTGCCGTCGGCATCGGGGCGCGACGGTGCGGATTCCCTTCGGCTGGTCCTCGCGGCAAGGGAAGCGCTCGCCACCGGCCGAACGGTCGAGATCTCCGCCTCAGCGAAATACGCCCGCTAGACTGGCAAGGTCAGCGACGTTTACGAGGAACCGGACAATGAAGCAGATGGTGTCCGATGCAAGAGTGTCGTTGCTCTCGCCGTCACAGGTGTTTCCCGTTGCCTTGATGCGGCGCAGCTGTCTAGAGCACAACCAGAAATGGATCTCGGCCTATTGTGCCGCGCTAGGCGTCGAGATCGCGCCACATGGCAAGACGCCCATGATACCGGCGATGTTCGAGCGGCAGATGCAGGCGGGCAGCTGGGCGATTACGGTGGCCGATCTACGTCAGGCGCAGGTAGCGATTGACGCCGGGATAAGTCGAATACTGCTTGCCAACCAGGTTGTCGGCCATGCCGATACACTGAAGCTGGCCAACCTTCTTGCGGGGTCTGACGATCTCGAAATCATCTCCCTGGTCGACTCGGTCGCTGGTGTGCGACAGCTCGTGGACGCAGCCTACGTAGCCGGTCTGTCGAGGCCGGTGCCGATCCTGATCGAGGGCGGCTTGCGCGGTGGTCGCTGCGGTGTGCGTTCGCTCGAGGATGCATCCGCCGTATTCGACGCTCTGTCTGCGGCGGGCTCTGCTGTCAGCCTTCTGGGAGTGGAGGGCTATGAGGGTGTGCTCAAGCCTACAGACGAAGATGTCGTGCAGCGCGTCGCTGCATTCGCGGATTTCCTCTGCGAGATCGCGCGCTTGGCGGACGAGAGGAATCTGATAGCCGAAGGCGAGGTCATCCTCAGCGCCGGTGGGACCAAGTTTCACGACATCGTCGTCGATCGTTTCAAGAAGGCCGCCCTCAAACGCGATAAGCGGATGGTAATCCGGAGTGGCTGTTATCTGTTTCACGATCACGGCATATACGAGGAAGCACATCAGTTGATGCTCCACCGTTCGGAGGCCGCGCGCGCGGCCGGTCGCCTTGAACCGGCGCTCGAGGTCTGGGCACAGGTGCTCTCGCGTCCTGAAGAAGGCATCGTCATCCTGAACGCCGGAAAAAGGCACTGCCCGTATGATGCCGGTTTCCCCACCGTCCTTGGCGGATTCCACGCTGACGGGAGGCAGATCGCTGGGCTCGACGCGTCAAGACACGAGATTTTCGCCCTGCATGATCAGCATGGATATGTACGCGTGCCTGCAGACAGTCAGCTGGCTGTGGGCGACCTGATGAGGCTGGGCATCTCGCACCCTTGCACGCTGTTCGACAAATGGCGCCACGTTCTTGAAGTGGACGACGACTTCAACATCCTCCAGCGACATCAAACCTGGTTTTAGGGAACGCAGAAATATGTCCGGTCATGGACTGACAGGCGCGGCGATCGAGCGTCGAATTTCGGAACTGGGACTCGAGCTGCCGCCCGTCACGCCGCCGCAATTCATCTACGTGCCCGTACTCGTGCATGAGGATATTGCGCATGTCTCCGGGCAGATTCCGTGGATTGGCGGCGAGGTGCAATTTCGCGGTAAGCTGGGCGCCGAAACCTCCCTCGAAGACGGGCAGGCGGCCGCACGGCTTTGCGTTCTGAACGCCATTGCGCAATTGCGGCTTGAACTGGGCGATCTTGAACGTATTGCGCGCTTCCTGAAACTGACCGGATTCGTTGCCTCTGCGGCCGGATTCAATATGCAGCCCAAGGTAATCGACGGCGCCTCACAATTGCTGGGCGAGATTTTTGGCGAGCAGGGACGACACGCCCGTTCGGCAATCGGCGTTGCCGAACTGCCGCGTGACGTTCCCGTCGAGGTCGAACTCACCGTCGCCTTGCATCGGTGAGGTCAGTACTGGACGGGAACCGGAACGCGATGAAAGAATCCGGCCTGCCGATCCTGCCCGCAAAGACCTCTAGGCGCTGTACTTGCCAACCAATGCACGAATTCTATGCGCTGCCCCCCGGAGGTGTGCCTCGGCGATGATCTGGTCGTCTACGGCTTTCAGAATGGCGTCGGCGATTTCGCTCATGTCGTTGTGGGCCGCGAGCAATAAAAACTGTGAGCCGTTGGCGAGCGCGTCGACAGCTACTTGTGGCACGCTGCGTCGGCCGTTCTGCATGGTTGCCGCGCTATCCAGGTCGTCCGCGAGGATCAGTCCGCTGAAGCCGATATCTCTCCGCAGCATGTTCATGATTCGCGGGGACACCGATGCCGGTTCTCCTGGGTCGAAGGCTTCGACCGGTGCCGGGCCGACCATGATGACTTCGACGCCAGCCTCAACGGCGTCGACAAAAGGACCGAACCCGGCCTCGTAAGCCCCGGCCGCGTCCGGCGCGACGACGTCGGCCGTGATGGCCGGGTCTCCGGTGACGTTGTGAAAGCCGGGGAAATGTTTGGCGGTGCAGGCGACCCCACCGGCTTGAGCACCACGGATGTAAGCGGCGGACAATGTCCCGACCTTGGCCGGATCCGTCGACCATGTGCGGTTTTCAAGCCACGGATTCGTGCCCGTGATCATGTCGAGAACCGGAGACAAAAAAAGATTGATGCCGATCGAGCGCGCACACTCGGCGATCTCTCGGGTGATCGCTTCGATCTGCGAGGCCGGCGTACTGGAAATATCCGTGGAGGCTGGGAACTGCGGCACAAGCTTGTGGAGCCGGCATATGCCGCCCATTTCCTGATCGATGGCAACCAGAATGTCCTGACCGGCCAGGTCACGCGCCGTGTCGGTGACATTCTTGAAGTCCCTACCGGTTTCGCGGGCGATGCGATCGGCGCTCATCGAGCGGTTAACGTACTCCTCGCGCGATTCTCCAAGCAAGATTGAGCAACCGCCGCTTTTGAGGAAGCCCCGGACCGGTGGGGAAAGCTCGAGCGTGTCGAAGGCTGGCAGCATCACGGCATAAGCGTCTTGCCTGAGGGTGGTCATGATTTCTTCCCGGTTTCAGAGTTGCGCGGTTTGGAACGAATGTCAGTCGCGAGTGGGGACCAATCCCCCCCGCCGATCGGCTTCAATTGCCGCAGCCGATCTTTCGGCGGGGGATCCATAGCCGGCGCCGCCCGGTGTGTGGATGATCAGGGTGTCGCCTGCCGGTACGACTTGCCGGCCCTTGCCATTCATCACCTGGCCCGACCCGAGACCAATGAAGCCTGTTGCTCCGTTCTCGCCGCCCATGCGGCCCCGGGGGGCATGCTCGATTCGATCCAGTGCGGCGTAGATCTGGAACTCGATATGTTCGCGATTCCGGATTTCAATGATCTGGCCCAGACCGCCGCGAAATTTTCCAGCCCCGCAACTGCCTTCGCGAAGCTCCTTGCGTTGGAAAAGCAGAGGAGAGATGGACTCAATGATTTCGACGGACACGCCCGAGACTCCGCTCGGGAAGGCCGTGGCGGAAAGGCCATCCAAGGTTTGCCGCGCACCGGCGCCACCAGTCTGCACAGCGAGTATCGAGAACCGCGTATATCCCTCCATCGCGCCATTGATCTGTGTGGCGCGGTTTTCGAGTATAAGGTTCCACAGACAGGAAGTCCCTTCTGCGGGAGCGTGAAGCTCCGGCACCTGCGAGAGACAACCGAACACCACGTCAGGTAGCATCTGTCCCACGACATGGCGGGACGATACGGGAGCTGGGCGTTGCGCGTGCAGGATGCAATCCTTCGGCGCACTGACCCTGATGACGTCCAAAGAACCAGCGTTGTTCGGCACCTCGGGCGCGATGAGCACTCGCACGCCATAAGTTGCATAGGCCTGAGTGTATGTAAGGGGAACATTGATCCCCTTGACCGATGGTCCCGACGTCCCGGCAAAATCGATATCGATGCCGCTATCCGATATGGTCAGTGCGGCCATGAGGTCGATGGGCTTGTCGTAGCCGTCGATCCGCATCTCGGCCTTGAACGTCCCCTTTCGCAGATTCCGGATTTCGGACAGAACCGCCTCGCGCGAGGTCGAGATAATGTGTTCCCCCAACGCGTCGAGTGTGTCGAGGTTGAACTCGTCCATCATGTCGAAGAGCCGCCTGGCGCCTACGTCGTTGCAGGCTGCCAGCGAAAGCACGTCGCCCTCGGCCTCGACGGGGTAGCGGGAGTTGCCGCGCAGGATCGAGAGAAGCGTTTGATTCAACTCTCCCGCATCGGCAAGTTTGAGAAACGGCAGATAGAGCCCTTCCTCGATCACGTCGTTGCCGTCCGGCCCGAAGCCGATTCCACCGATGTCGATCAGGTGGCTGGTGCAGGCGAACAGCGCCACCAGCTTCTCCTTGTAGAAAGCCGGTGTGACCACCACCATGTCGTGCAGGTGGCCAGTCCCCTTCCAGGGATCGTTGGTGAGATACACATCGCCCGGTTTCATCTCGGAAGGTGGAAACTCTTCGATGAAGAACTTCACTGATTCCGCCATGGAATTGACGTGCCCCGGTGTCCCGGTGACGGCCTGCGCCAGCATCCGCCCCCTGACGTCGAACACGCCTGCCGAGAGGTCACCGCTCTCTCGCACGATCGGGCTGAATGCTGCGCGCACGAGGGTCTGTGCCTGCTCCTCCACAAGCGAAATCAATCGGTTCCACATGATGTGAGTTTGGATTTCGACGAGCGGGCTGGTCTGATCAGGCATTGTTGTCTCCTGCAGTCTCGCGGACTTGGAGCACGATACAGCCGGCCGTGTCGACATGAGCGTTGAAGCTGGATGTCACGATCGTCGACGTCTCGTTTTCGGCGATGATCGCCGGGCCGCTCACCGTGCGATTGGCCGGCATGGCGAACCGCCAAAAAATCGGTGCGTCCACGAAGGTGTTCAACCGGGCGTCGAAGAGCCTTGCGGTGTTGATCTTCTCCATTGGGGCATCGGCGGGAGGGACCTCGATCCGGATCTTGTGGGGCTCGTTCGGGCCCGCGGCCGTCACTGTCGAGGTCCAACTCAAGATCTCCACATCCGCATGCGGGATGACGCGGCCGTAAAGCTGGCGATATCGCGTTTCGAAGCCACGTTTTATCAGTTTCGCATCATCCGTACAGAGATCCCGGTTCGGCAGGTCCACCTCGATCTCATGGCCCTGGCCGGAGTAGCGCACATGGGCAGATCGCTGGATTATTAGATCGCTTTTCGGTGCCGCGCTGCAAACGATCGCGGTCGCCTCGGCGATCATGTCGGCGAATTGCCCGTTCACGAGTTCAGCGTCGAAACGCGAGAGCTTTTGCATCAAACTGCGGACGACTTCGTAGGAAATCGGAGCGCGGAGAAATCCCACCGCCGACCCGACCCCGGCACTCGGAGGTATTATAACCTTGCCGACATTGAGCTTTTCAGCCAACCGGGCTGCATGAAGCGGCGCCGCCCCGCCAAATGCGATCATGGCGCGGGCGGTGATGTCACGCCCGCGCTCAATTGCATGCACGCGAGCCGCGTTCGCCATATTCTCCTCGACGATCTCGCATATGCCGAGCGCGCCCGTCGCGGCGTCGACTCCAAGCTGCTCCGAAATACTCGATGCTATGGCTTCAGCAGCCTTCCCGGGATCGAGTGAGATCGACCCTCCTGCGAAAAGCCGGGCGTCGATCTTGCCCAGCGTGAGGTCTGCGTCGGTAACCGTGGGTCTCCGCCCCCCACGCCCATAGCACGCCGGACCGGGCTCCGAGGCCGCGCTTTCCGGGCCGACCTGGATACGTCTTGTGGTGTCGATGCTCGCGATGGATCCGCCACCGGCGCCGATCTCCACCATTTCTATAACGGGGATACGCACTGGCATGCCTGAGCCCTTCATGAACCGTTTCGTGCGTGCGACCTCGAACGATCGGCTCTTCATGGGTTGGTTGTCATCGATGAGACACACCTTGGCGGTGGTGCCGCCCATGTCGAAGGATAGAAGATCCGGATTGGCGGATTCGCGGCCGATGTGAGCGGCAAGGATCGCCCCCCCCGCGGGGCCCGACTCCACCAGCCGGATCGGCATGCGCCGGGCTGCCTCCAGCGTTGTCAGTCCGCCGCCGGATGTCATCAGAAGCATGGGACAGGCCATGCCCAAACTGTCCAGTTGCTCGCGGAGCCTCGTCAGGTAGCTGGCGATGATTGGCTGCACGTAGGCGTTCGCGCAGGTCGTCACGAAGCGCTCGTACTCGCGGATTTCCGGACAGATCTCCGAGGATTTCGAGATGTAGAGATCGGGCAATTCGCTGCGGAGAGCAGCTTCGATCGCGTTCTCATTCGCCGGATTGGCATAGCTGTGCATCAGACCGATGGCGACGCTTTCGACGCCCTGGTCTCTAAGAGCGGATCCGATCTGCTTGATATCCCCGAGTTCTAGCGGCACCACTTCCTCGCCGTTCACGGCGATGCGCTCATGCACCGTCAGGCGCAGCTCACGCGGAACGATGGCCTCCGGTTTGACGAGGTTGATGTCGTACTGGTCAAAGCGGCTTTCCTTGCCGATCTCTATAGTATCGCGAAAGCCTCTGGTGGTGATGAAGGCTGTCTTCGCGCCTTTCTTTTCGATCAACGCATTGGTGGCGAGCGTCGTGCCATGAATGAACAGGCTGATGTCCGTATGCGACATACCGGCTTGTTTGAGTACATTTTCAATTCCCGTCAGCACGCCTTGTTCGGGCGCCTGCGGCGTGGTGAGGACCTTTGAGGTGACCCGGCGTTCGTCGATCTCGAGCACGACGTCGGTGAATGTCCCTCCAATATCGGCCGCCAGGCGCGGGGAGGATTGTGTGGTATCAATGGTCATGGTCGCTCCTAGAAGGTTGAAGAATGTTAGATCGATCTAATTGAAATGTCCATCGTTTGTTTTTCTGCTATGCAAAATGGCAATGATTCCTTGGCTTTCAGTGCACCTTTGTGTAGTAGATCGCTACGAGAGGGCCCTGATGACCGAACAGACAGAAAGACCTGTAAAGAAGCGCCGCAAAGGTAAGGGTAAGACGAGCGTCACGCTGGACGACGTAGCAGCACATGCGGGCGTTTCGCGGTCGACAGCATCGCTGGTGGTGCGCGACAGCAAGTTGATCCCCAAGCAGACACACAAGCGCGTTCGGGCGTCGATGCAGGCGCTCGGCTATGTCTACAATCAATCCGCCGCCAATTTGCGCACACAGAAAACGCGAACGCTCGGCATGGTGATCGCCGATATTTCCAACCCCTTCTATGCCGTGCTCGCATCCGGGATCGAGAATGAGTGCGGCGATAAGAAGTTCATGACGATCTTCGCCGATACGGCAGAGAGCGTAGAGCAGGAATCGAGGATCATCTCACGTCTTATCGAGCACAATGTAGCCGGTGCCTTTCTTTGCCCTTCCGGTGAAAATTCCGCGAAAAATCTCGAAGCACTCGAAAAGGCCGGCATCCCTGTCGTATTGATAATGCGATACTTGGAGGACATCTCCGCCAGCTATGTCGGTCCCGACAATCATTTGGGTTTGCGAATGCTTGTCGACCATCTGGCCGGCAAGGGGCATCGCGACATCGCCTATATCGGGGGACCCCCGAGGAAATCTTCCAGCCGGGAGCGCTACGAGGGGTTTCTCTCCGCCATGAAGCGCAATGATCTGGAGGTCAAGGATAGCAACCTCAGGGCCTCCGCGATCAGCCGCGCTGCTGCCATGTCCGAGGCTCTTGAGCTTCTGCAGCGCGAAGATCGGCCAAGTGCGATCATATGCTACAACGATGTTATGGCGTTCGGCGTGATGCTCGCCATGCTAAAGTGCGGACTGACGCCGGGCAAAGAAGTCGCTGTGGTCGGATTCGACAACATTCCGGAATCCAGCCTCTGGACGCCGTCGCTCACGACCGTTTCGATCGACGCTCAGAATATCGGGCGGCTCGCCGCCGCAGAGCTTCTTGCGCGCATTTCCGATCCGGACAGGCAGCGCCAGCGCATCATCGTTCAGCCCACCCTTATCGCGCGCGAATCGTCTTAGTCGGCAGCCTCTCGGCCTTCTTGTGACAAGTTCGCTCGAAAAAACAGTGCTTGCATTTATTATATCGATATAATAACCTTTTTCAAGGTTCGCCGTCGCATGTCGACGGGTCAAGCGATCCGTCAATGCTGTCAGATATCCTCCCACAGGCAGTTGCGTCGCCGAGGCTTCCTCGGCGGCGCTTTTTTTGCTGTCCGGAGCGAACGAGAGGTGACGCACTTTGAAGCAGTCTGTCGCGACCTGACGTAGGCAATTTCCGGTTTTGCGAAATTGTTGGAGGGAGGCAATTGCGCTTACTTGGAGGCCATATCCAAGCGAACACGCTGCCGTTCGCAGGCCGACCAAGGAGGGTGGAACATGAAACTCACAGGTGGTGAAATCGTCAGCCACGCGCTCAAGCAGTATGGCATCGAGTACATTGCCGGCGTGCCTGGCCACGGAAACTGGGCGCTGGTCGATGCTTTCCTGCAGAAGGGCGGAGACATCCCCTTCATTCAAACAATGCATGAGCAGAGTGCTGTGCATATGGCGGATGGCTATTATCGCGCCAGCGGCAAGCCCATGGCCTGCACAACCTCCGTCGGTCCCGGGGCGACAAACACGGTCATCGGCTTGGCCACTTGCTACACCGACTCTACCGCCGCTTTCTATATCAACGGTAGCCCGGCCACCCACATGAAGGGCCATGGCGTCATGCAGGAGATCGAGCGGCAGAACGAGAATTCGTTCTGCCGCGTGATTGAGCCCGTCGTGAAGCGCTCATACAAGGTGGGGAGGGTCGACGAGATCCCGTTCGTGATGCATCGGGCGTTCAACACAATGCTATCGGGCCGTGTTGGCCCCGTGCACGTCGAATTGCCGATGGATCTTCAGTGTGAGTCGGCGGACGTGAATATTCATGACCTGTCGAAGCGCATGCCGATGGGGGTGAACTATCCCGATCCGGTGGCCGTCGAGAAAGCGGTTGAGCTCTTGCTGGCAGCCGAGCGCCCGGTCATCGTCGCTGGCGGCGGTGCCGTGTCGGCCGACGCATCGCAGGCACTGACGGCCTTTGCGGAGCGGATCGGTGCGGCCGTTTCCTACACCTGGAACGGCAAGGGCGCCATCAGCGACGAGCATGAATTATGCATAGGCGCGGTGGGACAGACCGGCACGAGCTGCGGAAACAGCATCACCGCAAGTGCCGATGTCGTGATGTCGGTTGGCTGTCGATTCACGGATTGGTCGGCGTCGTCCTACGCCAAGGGCGTCAGCTTCTCCATTCCGCCCGGAAAGCTGATCCACATCGACCTGGATCATCATGAGATCGGCAAGAATTATCCCACCGAAGTCGGAATTATCGGCGATGCGCGGGTCGTTCTTGAGGCGATGGTAGACTCGGTATCCGATCTGCAGTCTTCAAGGGTGCGGTCGCGCCGTGAGAGCTTTCACGCCGATATCCGCAGGGCCAAGGGTGAATGGGAAGAAATTCTGGCGCCGCGCCGGGACTCTCGTGAAGCCCCCTTCACCTCGCAGCGCCCTTTGTCCGTGCTTCGGGAAGTCCTGGACCGCAGCGGCATTGTGACGGTCGGTTCCGGCAACACGCAGGGCGCTGTGAAGCAGGGCTTCCCGGTTTACGAGCCCCGCACGCACATAACGTCAGGATCCTATTCGCCGATGGGTTGGGCGCTGCCGGCTGCTCTCGGCGCCAAGCTCGCCTGTCCCGATCGGCAGGTGGTCTCCATCCTCGGGGATGGCGACTTCATGATGTGTTTGCCCGAAATCGGTGTCGCGGCAATGCACAACATTCCCGTCGTGTTCTTCGTTCAGAACAATTCCGGCTACATGTCGATCCGCGGTGGGCAACGCAAGTTCATGGGCCGCCACGTAGGATCGGAATTCAATCATCACGCGAAGGGCAATAGCGAGCCATATTCGGCTAACCTGAGCGGCGTCGCCAGGAATTTCGGTATCGAGAGCTGGAAGGTCGACAGTGACGACGATCTCAAGCCTTCCATCGAAAAAGCTCTGTCGTGCGGCGGCCCCGCCCTTGTCGAGGTGATGACCTCACGCGATGCCGCGGGTCCGTTCACCCCCGGCTGGTGGGATTTCCCGTCACCCGAATACTACAAGAAGGAACAGGCGGCCTACGCGGAGATGCGCGCCAGAGAGCAGCATTTATAAGGCCTCCCCGCCGCAACAGGAAGAAGGACGCCGTGAACTCGGCGCCCTATGAGCTCTTCATACACAGTCAGGATCGGACGAATGGTCAGGTACTTGAAGGCTGCACGCAGGAAAGCGGCCATGGAAGCGGCCAGTGCTCAGCTGCGTGAGACGGTCTCGAAGATCATCCTCGATGTCGAGCAGCGCGGCGACGCGGCCGTACGGGAATATGCGCGCCGGTTCGACGGTCTTGACCGCGATGACTACCGGTTGGGCCCCGAAGAGATCGGTGCCTGTATCAACTCGCTCACCTCCCAGGAACGTGAGGACATTGAGTTTGCGCGCGATCAGGTGCGTATGTTCGCCGAGGCGCAACGGGCGACACTCCAGGACTTGGAAATCGAGCAGCGTCCCGGGATCATTCTGGGACATAGGCATATCCCGATCGAGAATGTCGGGTGCTATGTGCCCGGCGGGAATTATCCGCTTCTTGCCAGCGCCCATATGTCCGTCCTGACAGCCAAGATCGCCGGATGTGACCGCGTGATCACCTGCGCGCCGCCCTTCAAGGGCGAACCCGCACGCTACATCGTTGCAGCCCAGGCGCTGGATGGCGCTGACGAGATCTACTGTCTCGGCGGCGTGCAGGCCGTTGCCGCCATGGCCGTGGGAACCGAGAGGATTGCGCCGATCGATATGCTGGTCGGTCCGGGCAACGCCTTTGTTGCGGAGGCCAAGCGCCAGCTCTACGGCCGGGTGGGCATAGACCTGTTTGCAGGTCCCACGGAGGTTCTTGTCATCGCCGACGAAACGGTGGACGGGGAGCTGTGCGCCACCGATCTGCTGGGTCAGGCCGAGCATGGGCCCAACTCGCCGGCGATCCTGCTGACGACATCTGAGCGGCTGGGCAGGGAGACTATGGGTCAGATCGAGCTGTTGCTGGAAAAGCTTCCCACCGCGGAAGTCGCTCGGCAGGCCTGGGAGGACTTCGGCGAAATTATCGTATGCGAAGATAGGGCCGAAGCTCTGCGGGAAGCAGATCGCATCGCATCCGAGCATGTACAGGTCATGACCGGCGATGACAGCTATTTCGTGGACAATATGAAGAACTATGGAGCGTTGTTCATCGGTCCGCGCACCACCGTGGCCTATGGCGACAAGGTGATCGGCACCAACCACACGCTGCCGACCAATCTTGCCGCGCGCTACAGCGGTGGCCTTTGGGTCGGGAAGTTCCTCAAGACCTGCACCTACCAGAAAATCACGACCGACGAGGCCAGCGCAGACATGGGAGCGTACTGCTCCCGTCTTTGCATGATGGAAGGCTTTGTCGGTCACGCGGAGCAGGCCAACGTGCGCGTTCGCCGCTATGGCGGGCGCAACGTGCCCTACGGGTCTGCCGTCTCACCAGAATAAGCGGGAGCATATCATGACGGAAAAAAAGCGTTGGGGCATCATCGGCGCGAGCGCCATCGCACGGGATTGGGTCATTCCGGCCCTCCAGGCGGAAGGGCAGGACCTTGTTGCCGTGCTGAGCTCGGAAGCAGAACGGGGCAAGGCCTTTGCGCGTGACTGCGGGATCGAACGGGCGTCGACGGATATCGGCGATATCGTCAACGATGATGATATCGATTGCGTCTATATCTCGACCACGAATGAGCTTCACAAGCCGCATGCCATCGCTGCGGCCAATGGCGGCAAGCACGTCTTGTGTGAGAAGCCGCTTGCCCTGGAACTGGCCGATGTCGATGCGATGATCGCCGCTGCCGATACGGCGGGCGTCGTCTTTGCCACCAATCACCACATGCGTGGGTCCGGGTTGCACCGCAAGCTCAAGGAACTGATCGGTTCTGGAGCGATTGGCAAGGTCAACTCAGTACGCCTGTTTCACGCGGGTTATCTGCCTGAGCACCTCCAGACATGGCGATTGACGCATCCTGAAAAAGGAGGCGGCGTTGCGCTCGATCTTGGCGTGCATGATGCCGACACGTTACGCAACATCCTTGGCGAGGAGCCGGTCGAAGTGACCGGGTTAAGTGCCGGGCGGGGCATGGCTCAAGCGGGGCTTGATGACACCGCCATGTTCGTACTGCGGATGCAATCGGGCATTCTTGCAATAGTGCATGAAAGCTTTGTCGAAAAGCATGCCGGACCTTCTCGCATAGAGGTGATGGGTACCGAAGGCAGCCTTGTCGCCACTGGCGCAATGGCCCAGGCGCCAGGGGGAGCGCTTACGCTTCGCCGGGGCGATGCTGTGGAGTTGATCGATACTGACCGAAATTCGCTTTACGCCTACACGATCGCCATGTTCGTCGCTGCGATCGAGAATGGCGGCGCGCCATTGGTCAGCGGGCGGGATGGCCGCCGGTCCCTTGAAATCGCTCTTGCGGCCGAAGCCGCTTGCAGGGGCGAGACTCGAGTCTCGATCCCGCCTCTCTGATAGGTTCTGGCTTTCGGTCAGGCAGCAGCCGCCGCCAGCTTGCGGGTGAGAATGTTGACGCCGATCCAAAGTGGCAAAGCCAGCAACATCACAACGGCGACTGCGGCGAGAGCCGTGCTAAGACTGAATACGTCCGCTGCGTAGCCGACCATTCCAGGAACAACATACATACCGGCGGCACCGATGAAGATGACTGCGCCGAGGATGCTGCCGCGAAGGCGGGCCGGCGCGGCGCGCCCGGCCGCCCCGAAAACCGTAGGCGCAAGCACCGAATAACCGAGCGTCGCCAGGAGAAGCGAGGCAAGCCCGACCATCGTCGACCAGGATAAGGAAAAGACGGCGATACCGAGTGCTGCGCACACTGTGCTCGACATGACCAACACGTCCTCGCGCACGCGCTGACTGAGAAGTTGAGCGCCAAATCGGCCGAGAGCCAATCCGAACCCGACCGTCGCCGGCCCGAGCGAGGCTTGAAAGGTACTTGCTTGATAGCTCGCGAGCAGATGGATGGCACTCCAGGATTGGAGCGTCTGTTCAGCCGAAAAGGCGAGCAGGATGACACCGCCCAAAAGCATTGTAAGCGGGATAAAGGCCCGCACGGGCAGTGACGGTTGTTCGCTGGTGCTGGACACTGGATCGCCGGACGGCTTCGTCCGGGCCGTCAGGACACCCAACGCAAGAATACCGGCACCGTTGAGTAGGAAAATGACCTTGAAGGGGAGGTCGAAGCTCGCCAACATACCCGCCAGAAGGGCGCAGACACCAAAGGGGAGCGCAAAAAACGTGTGTGCGAGTTGCATGAGCTGCCGCTTGGTTTTCGCCTCGATGGTGCTGACCTCGGCATTGATCGCGATGTCGACTATACCGTGTGTCATGCCCGCCAGCAGAAAGAACGCGATCAGCGGAACTATACCCGTCGCTATTCCCAAAGCTGCGACGGCAGCGCCAAAGCTCGCGATCGCCCAGGCGGAGTGAAGCGCACCGGCACGATTGGTCAGCCGCGCCCCCAGGACGAGGCCAGGAACCATTCCGACTGACATCGCTATCAGCGCATGGCCAAGCTGGGTATGGCTGATATCCAAGCCGGCCTGCAAATGCGGTAAAAGCGCCCCCAGTGTCCCGGCAAAGCTGCCCAACGCCACGAATCCGGAAATGGGTCTGGCGATAGACTGAAAGTCTCGAATGAGCGACATGTTGCTGGATCTCCGTACATGGCGGGTTTAGGCGGACTTGCCGAAAGGTGGGATGTCTTCGTAAGGGCTGCCGGGGCTAGCGCGGCATCAGATAGTCGCTTGCCTCAAGCGGAATGGAATGATCGTCGGGGGGCAGCACTGTAGCGCGCCGCACCAGGGATTTTGACACCGGGACGTCTCCTCTGAAATCCAGAACGGCCTTCGAGCAATAGGGGGCACGGCCGAGATTGGCGGCGACGCCCGACGTCACGCCGAAAAAGAACCGCGTCGGCTTCCTGATGAGCGGCGCGAATATCGAGAATGTCAGCTCGTTGCGCTGGATCTTTTCGAAGTCGATTAGGAACAGCCTCTGTTCCACGCCGAAGACTATGCCGTGATACCTGAAAAGGAACTCGACCTTTTCCGGATCGCGCCTGTTCGGGAAGATCTCGTAGTTGGAATAGGTGCAAACGCCGCGCGCCGGCGAGATTTTGAGAATGGAGCGCACCACGTCGCCCTTGTAGATCGATGAGAAATGATACTTCTCATAGATGCCGCAAAACTGCTCGACCCATCCGGAGTCATGCGCCTCCAGCAGATGCGCGAAGATGGGAGAGTCGATAGCGGCAGAGAAGCTGTCCTGCGTACGGGAAGGGGAATGCGTCCCGGCCGGATCGAAGTCCGGATCAGTCAGATCAGAAGATGAAATACCGAAGTATCTGCAAATCGCGTTGATGTTGGACTGCGAGGGCGTGTGCCGCCCGCTCAGATACTTGTTGAACTGCTGGCGGTTCATGTGAAGGTTTCGACAAACGGCGGAAATGTTGCCGTGCGCAACCACCAATTGCCGCAGATTGTCCGAAATCGTGTCTCGTCTCGTCGGGTCCATTCGATGACATCCACATCGCTTGTTCGCCGCCGGATCGGTCGGGCGTGGCTGTTCCCCGTCCCCTGGCGCGGCGAAACCGAATTCCTGCTGCACCGGCACGGTATCGGAAATCTACTATCGTTATTATATCGATGCAATTGCGTCGCGTTCCGTTGGAGCATTGGTCGCACGCCGGTCTTCCGGATGGGGTTGAGGGGTGATCCTGTAGTTGCCCGTCCGAGCAGCGCTCGAGTAGTTTGTCGAACCGCTATCTAAGAGTTGACTTTCACCGGGGCGGTTCGTAAATTAGATCGATATAATAAATCATCAGGGGCGGCGTCTGGGAGGGTGAACTTGGCTGCAGATGCATCGAAAACTCGTACTGGCGGGGCAGGAACGTACAGCCTCAAGAGATATCTGGGCGACAGCATCTCCATAATCGTGCTTTCGCCCAGCTTCGTGGTGCTCGCGGTGGCGGTCTATGGTTTCATGGGCTGGTCGGGCATGGTCTCGCTGACGTCGTCCAAGTTGATCCCGGTCCATGACTTTATCGGCTTTGACCAGTACGTGACGCTTTGGTCGACCGATCGGTGGCACGTGGCGGTGCGCAATCTGGCCATCTTCGCGCCGCTCTTCATCGGCCTTTCCACGGCGCTCGGGCTCGTGCTTGCGATATTTCTTGACCAGAAAATCCGCGCCGAGAACGTGATCCGCTCGATCTATCTCTATCCGATGGCCATTTCCTTCATCGTGACGGGTACGGCCTGGAAGTGGATTCTCAACCCGGGTCTCGGCGTGGAGAAACTCCTTGTGGACTGGGGGTTCGAGGGCGCCAGGTTCGATTGGATCGTCGATCCGCAGATGGCCGTTTTCACCCTGGTTATCGCCGCTGTCTGGCAAAGCACCGGTTTCGCGATGGCCATCTTTCTGGCCGGCTTGCGCAGCATCGATGGAGAAGTGGTCAAGGCAGCCCGTATCGATGGCGCCGGCCTTGTGCGCATCTACTGGTCAATCATCCTGCCAATGTTGCGCCCGGTCTTCCTGACGGTGGTCGTGATCCTGATGTACCAGGCCGTCCGGTCCTTCGATCTTGTCGTGGCATTGACCGGCGGTGGGCCGGGCTACTCCTCGGACCTGCCCGCGAACTTCATGTATCAAACCGCCTTCAGCCGAAACCGCATGGGTCTCGCCGCTGCGAGCGCGATGATGATCCTGATGACCATCGCGGCGGTGATGATCCCCTACATCTATTCGGAACTGCGTCAGGAGGCGCGACATGAGCAATAGCGTCTCAGCCTCGAGCGGTGTTGGTCTGAATTTTGGACGGATTGCTGGGCGCGTCCTCGTCCTGGGAACCCTGGCGTTGTTCGTTCTCTATTTCCTCGCGCCGCTTTTCGTCATGATCACGACGTCGTTGAAGTCGATGCCCGAAATCCGGGCGGGCAACATCATCAGCTTGCCTCGGGATCCGAGTTTCGAGGCCTGGCGCGTCGCTTGGCAGGAGGCGTGCGTCGGCGTCGAATGTCCCGGCATCCGCGGGTTTTACAAGAACACGTTTCTGATGGTCATCCCGGCCGTCACCGTCTCGACCTTGCTCGGCGCAATTAACGGATTCGCGCTTACCAAATACCGCTTCACCGGCCACCGGCTCGTATTCGGTCTTTTCATGTTCGGCTGCTTCATTCCTCATCAGGCGATCATTCTGCCCATGGCTCGTGCGCTGGGCATGATGGACCTGTCGGGAAGCCTTTGGGGGCTGGCACTGGTTCACACCGTTTACGGCATACCGTTCACAACGATGTTCTTCCGCAATTACTACATCAGCATCCCGCAGGAACTGGTGAAGGCGGCTCGTGTGGATGGCGCTGGCTTCTTCCGGATCTTCTGGAGCATCATGCTCCCGATCTCGGCGCCGATAATCATCGTGTCGGTGATCTGGCAGTTCACCAATATCTGGAATGATTTTCTTTTCGGCGCCTCGTTCACCTACGGGGCGAACGCGCCGATCATGGTTGCGCTCAACAATATCGTCAACACGTCGACCGGAGAGCGTCCCTACAACGTGCATATGGCCGCGGCGATCATGGCGGCGTTGCCCACGCTCGTCATCTATGTGCTGGCCGGAAGGTATTTCGTCCGCGGTCTGGTTGCGGGCTCGGTAAAAGGTTAGTGGTATGGCTTCACTCGTAGCGCAAAACATCAACAAGGCATTCGGTGGCTACACCGCTCTCGACAATGTCACCATAGAGGCGAAGTCGGGAGAGTTCCTTGTGCTTCTCGGGCCATCGGGATGTGGCAAATCCACCCTGTTGAGCATCATCGCCGGACTTGAAACGCTTACCGACGGTGAAGTGCTGATCGATGGTGAGCTGGTGAACCATCTCGATCCCAAAGACCGGGACATCGCCATGGTGTTCCAGTCCTACGCTCTCTATCCGAGCATGACCGTTCGCGAGAACATCTCCTTCGGCCTCAAGATCAGGGGTGTTCCCAAACCACAACGCGAGGAGGCGGTGCAGCGTGTCGCCAAGATGCTCAAGCTGGAATCGATGCTCGACCGTAGGCCGAGCCAACTCTCCGGTGGGCAGCGCCAACGCGTTGCAATGGGTCGAGCTCTGGTGCGCGATCCGAAGATTTTCCTCTTCGACGAACCGCTGTCCAATCTTGACGCCAAATTGCGCGTCGAGATGCGCACGGAAATCAAGAAGCTGCACTCCATCCTGGGCGTGACCATTGTCTATGTCACCCACGACCAGATCGAGGCGATGACCTTGGCGACCAAGGTCGTCGTCATGAAGGAAGCCCGCATCCAGCAGATCGGCACGCCGCAGGAGATCTATGATCAACCTCAAAACACATATGTGGCCCGGTTCATTGGCTCCCCGCCGATGAACCTCGTTCCGGGGTCGCTCGAGCGGAGCGAGGGTGGAACCTTCGTTCGTGTCGCTTCCGCATCGGAGGCGCTTCACATCCCCGTCTCGTCCGATCTCGGCCGCCCGGCGGATGCGGGTCGCGAGGTGTTTCTGGGCGTGCGTCCCGAAACGATTTTCGAAGCAAATCGCACGGGTCCGGAGGTCGAGCCCTTCCGTTTCGATGTCAAGCTCGACGTCATTGAGCCGACCGGGTCGGACGACCTCGCGATTTTCGACCTGGGAGGTCAGGAGGTCACGGCGCGACTGAGGCCGGGATCGGGCACCGCCGGCGAGCAGATCGCGCTGGCCGTGGACCTGAACAAGGCGGTCCTTTTCGACGCCAGGTCCGGAAACAGGATCGGCAATGTCAGATGACGGAGTTCGACGTTGTGATTGTTGGAAGTGGTGTCGGCGGCGCCTGCACCGCGTATCGCCTGGCCCGCGCTGGAGTGTCCGTACTGGTTCTCGAGCGAGGAGGCTATTTGCCGAAAGAACCCGAAAACTGGTCGCCTGAAGAAGTCTTCCTCAACCAGCGCTACGTTGCGCGGGATGAGAAATGGAGTCTGAACGGCGGAAAGCCCGAGTGGCCTGCCAGCTACTACAATGTCGGCGGCGCCACCAAGATGTTTGGCGGGGTCCTTGCCCGGTTGCGTGCGCGCGATCTTGAAGAGCTTTCGTTCGAGGACGGTGTGTCCCCGGCATGGCCGATTACTTACCAGGACCTCGAAGCCTACTATACGGAGGCGGAATCATTGTTTCGCGTGCATGGCCGCCTGGGACTGGACCCGACCGAGCCACCGCATTCCGCAGGCTATGATTTCGGTCCGGTGGACCACGAGCAGACCATTCTCAATCTGTTCAACGGGATTCGGGCGAAAGGTCATCACCCTTATTCATTGCCGCTCGCGGTCGAGCGGCACGCTGGCGGCACTTGCGTGCGTTGCGCAACCTGCGATGGGTTCCCGTGCAAGCTCGGGGCGAAAAACGATGTCGAACAGATTCTGGTCCAGCAACTTCTTCAGCGCCCGAATGTGACGCTGAAGACGCACAGCAAGGTCGAGCGCATCGTCCTTGATGAAGCCGGCAGGAAGGTCGACCACCTGATCGTCTCCACCCAAGACGGGAAGATCTTCGTACGCGGCAATGTCTATGTGCTTTCGGCAGGGGCGATCAATTCGGCAGCGCTGCTGCTCAGATCCGCCGACGAGCGCGCCCCCAGGGGAATCGCCAACTCCTCCGGTTTGGTCGGACGCAATTACATGGCGCACAACTCCTCCGTAGTCATGGCGATCGGGCGCAAGAAGACCGGTGTCACGTTCCAGAAAACGATGGGACTGAACGATTTCTACTTCGGCGACGCCGACTACCCCTTCCCCATGGGAAATGCCCAGCTTATCGGCAAGGTGAGCGGCGCTGTACTCGCCAGCCAGACGCCATTGATGCCGCGTTCGATCGGTGATGCCATAAGCGCACGAAGCGTCGACTGGTATGTTCAGACCGAAGACCTGCCGTGCGCGGATAGCGGTGTGCGCATTGCGAATGACGGGACTCTTCAGCTTGCAAAAGTGCCGACGAACCGGCGTCCCCATCGTGAAATCGTCAAGCGCGTGTCACAGATCATGCGCGATCAGGGCTATCCGATCGTTGTCAGTCGGGAGTTCGGCATCCGCACCACATCGCACCAATGCGGGACCGCACGTTTTGGCACGGATCCGGCTCATGACGTGCTTGACCCATATTGTCGTACCTTTGACCATCCCAATCTGTTCGTCATCGACGCGTCGTTTTTCCCGTCGTCAAGTGGAATGAACCCGTCGCTGACAATCGCGGCGCAGGCCTTCAGGGCCGGCGATCATATTCTCGCGTCCGAGTTCGGAATTCGCTAGATCGTGGCCGGATTGACTTGAGCGGAACAGCCGCAAAATTCCATTGCAACGATCTAATAACACTGTTAGCGTCATGACAAAGGAGAACTGGAGTGAAAACCACCCCAATTACCTTCGAGGATCTGGCCTCATCCGTTATCGGGGTGCCGCCTTTGCCACGGGACAGAGACCTCGGGCTGGCCAAGAACGAAACCAGGCGGCTTGTGCGGCATCTGGAAAGCGGCGGTATCACCAGCCTGATGTTCGGGGGGAACGCCAATTTCTACCACTTGCCGATCTCCGAATACGCCGACACCGTCGACTTCCTGGTGGAAACTGCAGCCCCGAACTCCTGGGTGCTGCCTGCCATCGGCCCGGATTTCGGCAAGATGCGCGACCAGGCCAACATCCTTGCGGAACGGAAATTTCCCGCTGCGATGTTGCTCCCCTCGGCTGCGATGTTCACGCCCGACGGTGTCGCGGCGGCGATCAGGAAGTTCGTTGAACGGTCCGGTCTGAAGGCGGTTCTCTATCTGAAGGCAGAGAATTTTCTGACTCCGGAGCTTATCCGTTCCCTTGTCGAAGACAGTCTTGTAGCGTCGATCAAATATGCGGTGGTGCGTCCCGATCCCGAACGGGACGACTACCTCGCCGAACTCTGCGATACGATCGACCGACGCTACCTCGTCAGCGGCATTGGAGAGCGTCCCGTCGTGGTCCATTTCCGGAAATTCGGACTGTTCTCGTTCACCTCCGGTTCGTGCAGTGTCGCCCCGTCCCTTTGCGAGCAATTGCGCCGGAAACTCGTGGCCGGCGACTTTTCCGGAGCCGAGCGCCTCGTGGAGTATTTCATGCCCTTGGAGGATGAGCGGGATCGCATACACCCGGCACGCGTGCTTCATGACGCCGTCACGGCGTCGGGTGTCGCCGACTGTGGTCCTCAGGTGCCGATGTTCTCAAATGTTTTCGGGCCGGATCTCGACGCTGTCGCGGCGGCGGCGACTGGTCTTTACACGCATGAGCAGGCGGTGAGGAAAAACGTCCAGGCGGCTTTGGCCTCCTAGGCGGCGGACAAGCACCAGGAGAAGGGTTATTATTAGTTAGATCGATATAATAGAATCGGAGGAACTTGGTGTCGTCGTGTACCTCACGGAGATGCCGGTAACCGCCGCAAAAGCGGCAGAGAAGAAGGACAGGGAGAACACAATGAAGTACACTGCAAATCCGAGAGTGTCGATAATCAAATGGGCAACCGCCACCGGCGTGGCGGCGTTGATGAGCGTTTCTTCTGCCGCTGCGCAGGAGTCCGTCGAGGTCATGCACTGGTGGACGTCCGGTGGCGAAGCCAACGCGCTGAATGTGTTGAAGGAGGCACTGGAGAGCGACGGTATCGCTTGGGAGGACGCGGCCGTTGCCGGCGGTTCCGGGACAAACGCTCTGCAGGTGCTGCAGGCTCGCGTGGCCGCGGGAGATCCGCCGGCCGCCATGCAGATGCATGGCCAGCAGGTCATTGAATACAGGGATGCAGGGCTTCTCGGCGATCTCAACGAACTCGCGGCTGCCGAAAACTGGGACGCTGTCATGTCACCTGACCTGCAGAACTACGCAAAGCGTGACGGCACCTACGTTGCAGTGCCGTTCAACATGCACCGCCACAACTGGATGTGGGCCTCGAAGGAGATCCTCGACAATTATGGTGGCGAAATGCCGGACACCTGGGACGCGTGGTTCGAGGTCGCCGACGAGATGAAAGCCGATGGCGTTCTGCCGCTTGCGCATGGTGGCCAAGCCTGGCAGGAATTCATGCTTTGGGAAGACATTGCGGTTGGCCTTTACGGGCCCGACTTTCATACTAGGGCTTTCGTTGGTCTCGACAAGACGACTCTGACTTCGGACGAGATGAAAAACGTGTTTGAGACCTTCCGTAAGGTCTTGAGCTACGCCGATCCCAACGCTTCAAACCGCGACTGGAATCTTGCCACCGCGATGGTGATCGAAGACCAGGCCGCTTTCCATTTCATGGGCGATTGGGCGAAGGGTGAGTTCATCGTTGCCGAAAAGGAGGCCGATACCGATTATGTCTGCGCGCCGGCGCCTGGCACTGATGGCACCTTCATCTATCTGGCTGACTACTGGGGTTTCTTCTCCGTCAGGGACGAAGAGGCTCGGAAGGCCCAGACCGAAATGGCGCGCATGACCATGGATCCCGCAGTCCAGACCGAATTCAATATCCGCAAGGGTTCGATCCCGGCGCGTATGGACATTGATGCGGCCGCCTTCGATGTGTGCGGCGCTGCAGCCATTTCTGATCGTGCGGAAGCGACGGAGCAGGGCACCATGCTGCCGTCTCTCGCTCAGAACCACGCACAGCCTCGAGAGGTCCGCGGCGTGTTCGAAGACGCGATTACGGCCTTCGCCAATGATACTTCTATTTCGGCCGATGATGCCGTGCAGCGCATCGTCGACGGTCTAGCTTCGCTCTGAGGCAGGCTGCCGGGAGTAGAAGGGCGGGGCATCGCGTCTCGCCCTTTCTGTTGGCCACTGTTCCGCCCCAAGGGGTTTCAAATGCTTCACAATGACAATGCACTGATCCGACAATATCTTGACGACCGCATTCCCCAACAAGCTGTGAAACGCCAGATGTTGATCGACGGCCGCTGGTGCGACGCGGTTTCGGGAGAGACGTTTGTGCGTGCTTCTCCGGGCAATTCCCGCGAAGTGGGCAACTATCCAAAAGCGGGTGTCGCGGATGTGGATATGGCTGTCGGAGCTGCGCGCGAGGCATTCGACACGGGTGGCTGGCGGCGTATGCCGGGCGTGGAACGCGCCGGCATACTCGCCGCAACGGCAAATCTGATGCGCGAGCATGCGGACGAACTGGCGTTGTTCGAAACGCTGGAAAGCGGAAAGACAATTACATCCGCGCGTCGGGAAATATTTGCGTCGGCGGATATCTGGAACTATTGCGCCGGATTGGCCCGCACACTGCACGGCGAGGCGCACTCGAATCTGGGCGACAATCTTCTAGCCGCAATTCTGCGCGAACCGGTCGGGGTCGTGTCGATTGTCACGCCCTGGAATTTCCCCGTCCTCGTTGTTTCGCAAAAATTGCCCTTCGCGCTGGCGGCCGGCTGTACCGTGGTCCTGAAACCCAGCGAGTTCACTTCGGCAACGACACTGATGATCGCCGAGCTCGTGCAAGAGGCCGGATTGCCGAACGGCGTCCTCAACGTCCTTACCGGCTTCGGCGATCCTGTGGGCCAGCGGATGCTCGATCACCCCGATGTGGACATGATATCGTTCACCGGCTCGACCCGGGTCGGGAAGGTGGCGATCGCGGCATCGGCGGCGCACATCAAGAAGGTCTCGCTCGAATTGGGCGGCAAGAACGCCCAGGTCGTTTTTGCCGATGCGGATTTGGAAGATGCCGCGGACGCGGTCGTCGAAGGCGCTTTCAAGAATGCGGGCGAAAACTGCAATTGCGGCGCACGCATTCTGGTGGAACGCTCGGTGTTCGACCGGTTCATCGGCCGGGTCAAGGAATTGGCCAGCCAGGTAAGGGTAGGCGATCCCCTGGACCCGCAAACTCAGGTCGGTGCCATCATTCACGAGCAGCACCTCGACAAGATCTGTGCGTTTGTCGACCGCGCGGAGCGGGATGGTGCACGGATCCATCTCGGCAAAGGCCGGCTGAGATCCGAGGCCGGATATTATGCCCAGCCTTGCCTTGTAACGGGCGTCGACAATAACGCGCCGATCGCCAATGAGGAGGTGTTCGGTCCGGTTGCCGTGGCAATGCCGTTTGACAGCGACGACGAGGCACTTCGCATCGCCAACCAGACTGAGTACGGCCTGTCTGCGAGCGTCTGGACGTCTGACTATGAAAGGGCGATGCGATTTGGAAGGGAACTGCAGGCCGGCACCGTGTGGGTCAACACCTATCTCAGCGGACCTCCGGAGCTTCCGTTCGGCGGCTGCAAGCAGAGCGGACTCGGCCGGGAGAACGGCAAGGCCGGCATTGAGGAATTCACCGAGATCAAGACTGTCCAATTCCAGACCGGACCACGCCAGGGGCGCTGGTTTCCGCGCCCTTAGATGCGTCCGGCAGACAATCGGCTTGCGCGGGGCCGGCAAATGCCGCACCCCGCGTTTCCGGAAGTTCTTGTTCAATTGCCGTTGTTGACCTGAACCCACTTCCTCGAGGCGTGCGATTCCATGCACGCATCCACGAGCCCAACGATACGCTGGGCATCGGTGAAGGTGGGCCAGATTTCCCTGTTGTCGACGATCGAGCCGATGACCTCGCGGACCTCGTAGGCCTTGATCTCATTATAACCCAGGCCGAAATTGGCCAATGGCAGATAGGCCCCGTATTCGGGCATATCGGGGCCGACATCGACAGCTGTGAATCCCGCAGGCCTTCCATTCCCCGGGGCCTGATAGACATGCAGGCGTGTGATGTTGTCGTAGTCGTAGGTGATCGCGCCCTTGGTGCCGTATATTTCATAGCGCTGAACAAAGCGCTTGCCGGTCGCGATGCGGCTGAAATCAACGATGCCAACCGCGCCGTTCCTGAACCTGCACATGAGCATGCCGAGATCGGGATTCGTGACCGCGCGCTTCGGCGTATCCGCGGCGATTTCGACGGCCTGACCGTAGACTGCACCGGAGACCTCGGGCCGCTCCGGGAAGAGTATCGGGCAATGGGCGGTCAGTTCGTCGATAGGCCCCACCAGATAGTCCATGAAGCTGAAAACATGCGAACCCGTGTCGCCGACAATGCCAGTGGCGGCGAGATCGCCGTCGAGGCGCCAGATAAATGGCGCAAGCGGACTGCCATGGGTATCGACGTGCTGGGCGCCTTTGAAAAAGGTGATATCGCCGATGTCTCCGTTGTCGATCAGGCGCTTTGCCAGCCGGTGCGCCGGATTGACCGGAAAGCTGTGTCCGACGCGGGTAATGAGCCCCTTCTCGCGTGCGATGGCCGCGATCTCGCGCGCCTGATCACCCGTGTCAGTCATCGGTTTTTCGCAATAGACGTGTTTTCCGGCCTGCAGGGCCGCCTTGGCGACCTCGTAGTGAATCTTGTCCGGCAGGCATATGTCGATCAGATCGACCTCCGGGTCCGAGACCGCGTCGGTCCAGTCGGTCGACGTCTGGCATCCGCCCAGCCGGCGGGCGAGTTTCTCGATCGCTGCCTCGTCCTGGTCGATCAGCCATTTGATCCGAACCTCCGCGCCAAGATCTCCAAATTGCCGTTCGAGACCGGCATAGGCGTTGGAGTGGACCTTTCCCATCCACCCGTTTGCCCCCAGCACCGCAACTACGATCTTTTTCATGGCTACCTTCCTCTCCGCTGATTTTGGCTATAATCACGCTTGTTTAGATCACTAGATCGATCTAATATATCGATACCACAAATTCGCTTTTTGAGGAGTCTCGATTTGTCCGGGAAAAACACGCGGCGTGATCTGATTTTTGCCGACCGGCATATGTCGGCCGTTCTGATCGAAAACGTGGAGAATTGTGAGGTTGACGGCATTGTCGTCAACCTGTCGCCGGAAATCATCGAGGTCGAAGGTAAGGTGAACGCTCCGATCTTTCCCTGGCGCTCGACGATCGTGCGGAACAAGCAGGTCATCTCGGCGCGGCGGATCGCCGTTCTCAAGATCACGGAAATCGAAAATCTCGGCGGCGTGATGTTTCGCGGCTGGCAATGGTTCGGCGAACAGTTCGCAGGCTTTCCCAGAGAGACGCCGCTATATGTTTCGAAGATCGACAGCGTCGGAACGGTGCAAGAAGATCCATTCGCCTTCACCCGCGAGAAGCCGGTCGCCGAGCCTTCACGAAGGCAGGAATTCGAAATCAGGCTCAAATGCTGGTGGTCGCCATGCGAGACGGACTGCTTCATCCATACGGAGCATCCCTTTCTCGAGGTGCACACGCAGATTCACGGCGAAGGCCGAATGCAGAAGTTTCGCGAGAACGACGCATCCACCATATACGAGGATGTCGTAATGATGCCGGGCTTTACCCATGAACCGTTCTGCAGGGTTACCGGCGCCAATGAATGGACCTATCCCTGGCACCGCTACTATACGGTTCGCGAAGGCATCTGGCTGGCGATCGAACTACATCCGCTCGGCTGACACCTTCGAAAGCTCCGACCACGTTTCCTTTGGCTCACCCAGGAGAAATGCATATTGCCAGAACCGCCGGATCGAGACGCGCCGGCCATCGGGAAAATTGAATGACGGCAAGTCATGCAGCTTGTTTTCGAAACTTTCCTCGAACGCTTGTCGGAAAGCATTGACGAGGTCGACTTTCGCGAGGCGATGGCCGAAGCGGCTTATGCGCTCGGTTTGGAAACATTCGCCTATTTGTCCTTGCCCGTCGAAACCGCGGCCAAACCCAAGCTAATCTCGAACTACCCGTCCTGCTGGACATCGTATTACTTGCGCAAGCGATACGAAGATTTCGATCCGGTGATCGAGCAGGTGCGGTGCGGCACGTGCCCCTTTCCATGGGGTCCGGAATTCGGTCGCATCGGCTCATCGAAACGGCAGCGTCAGGTGTTCGATGAGGCAGCGGCTTTCGGTATCTGCTGCGGATTGACGATCCCGGTTGTTGATCACCGGGGTGGTGTCGCTGCGATGACCTTCGCCGCGGATGAACCCGATCCGACGTTCCTGCGCGTCGCCGAGCGCTATGGGCAGGCGCTCCAGCTCATGGCGATGTGCTTTCATATAAGCGTCCGCCGGAAGCTGTCTGGCGATCGAAGGGTGGACGGCGTCAAGCTGACGCCTCGTGAGTACGAATGTTTGCAGTGGGCTGCCCGCGGAAAGTCTGCCTGGGAGATCGGCGGCATCCTCGGAATCAGGAAGCGCACCGCCTCCTTCCATCTCGACAATGCGAGAAGGAAACTCGGCGTGCGCACCATCAATCAGGCGGTGGTTTTGCTGGCCTCTTCAAGTTCTTCAACTCTCTGAAAACCGTGTCTACCTGTGCGTGTGCGCAGGCTGTCTCGGCGTGAGCATTCGCCTCCAATGGCAGGGTCATTCCTGCAAGGAGGCCACAATGATGCAGCTTATTGCGCCCGACTGGTACGGTAATTTTGCCGACGAACTCCATGACATGCACCGCCTGCGATACCGTGTCTTCAAGGAGCGGCTCGGCTGGGACGTGCGCACGCGCGGCGGGTTCGAAATCGATGCATTCGATGCGCTGAAACCATGTTACCTGCTGCTGCGCGGTGATGAAGGGAGCGTCGATGGTTGCGTGCGTCTTCTTCCGTCAACCGGACCCACAATGCTGCGCGATACGTTCTCCACGCTTCTGAGCGGCATGTCGGCACCCCAGACGGCCCAAATCTGGGAAAGCAGCCGCTTCGCGCTTGATCTGCCGTCATCCGCACCGAAACGGGCAGGAGGGATTGCGCTCGGCACGTATGAACTCTTCGCCGGCATGATCGAGTTCGGCCTGGCGCGCCGACTGCGCAGGATCGTGACGGTAACCGACCTGCGCATGGAGCGGATTCTGCGTCGAGCCGGCTGGCCGTTGGACCGGATTGGTGCACCGCAGACCATCGGCACCACTCGCGCCGTTGCCGGCTTTCTGGACGTCTCCGATGAGAGCCTTGCTGCAATCCGTCACAATGGCGGTCTCGCAGGTCCCGTGCTGTGGGCGCCTGTAATCGGCATCGCTGCGTGACATGGTTTTGACGGGCAGTGTCGCCGATTGGCCGGATTGGCGGTTTCGCAACACCTATGGCCATACGCGGCGCCTGACACGACGCGGCTGGGCCTGGGAGTTTCTGAGGCGCAATCCGGCATTCCGGCGTGATCTGATGCGCGCGCTGGAGCACGCCCGGTATGCCGAAAGGCGCATGGATGTCGACGTGATCACATCGTCATTCAACCTGGCAGGATGGGGGCTCCTGTTTCGCAAGCTCCTTGAGGAGTGATGCGGCGGTGATCTGGTGCCCCTGCCAATGCCCGCATGTGCTGCCGGTTGTCGCCGAACCGGCATCGTTGCCGGCGGCGGGATGTTCGTTCGATCTCGTTGCATTGCCATGCCAGGCAACGATCCTGAAAACGGCCGATGGTCGCCAGCATGTCCTGCTGCGGGATGCTCGCAGGGATCTCCAGCTCCTGGTGACGGGCTCGAATGTTCTGCAGCCCGTTCGGCTCCGCACCGACGCGATCTGGCCGGCCGATCAGTTGAGACATCGCATGAATGCGCTCGAATGTCTCAATGCTCTTCACGCGACCGAACAGCTCCCGGACAGGCTGTTCCCACCTGAGGCGCGCGGCAACCGCCTACGCTTTGTGCTTCAGGCGCTTGACGGATCGCTGGCTGGAGCGTCTCAGCGTGAAATCGCGACGGCCTTGTTGGGCGAGCGGCGCGTCCAGGTCGACTGGATGGATCCGGGCGACCACCTCCGTGACCGCATCCGCCGCGCTGTCCGGCGCGGCCGCATGCTCATGAATCGTGGCTATCGGGATTTCCTCGTGTGAAGGAAACTGGGATCGTCTCGCCCACGCTGATCAGTGCGCGAACAGTTCCTTGTATCCCTCCGTAACCATCCAGTTTGCCCGAGCGAGATGGCTTCGCACGGCTTTTCGGGCGCGGTCTGGTTCTCGCACCGGATCGATGCCGAGGATGATCTGCGCCATCTCCCCCTCGCTGGCATCTTCCGCAGACGCGTCCAGGAGCCTCATGTAGGTTGTGAAGTGTTCGTTGTCGTAGCGGGTCAGACTGTCCGACCAGGGGACTTCGTCTTGGATTTCCAGTTTCATTGCGGCCTTCGTGCAGATTCGAAATTGAATGTAATGCCCTGCGGTCCGATTGTTATCGGACAAGACAAAGCATTCACTAGACCTGCGTAGTATAACGAATAGGAACTATCGTTCCTAGAACGATAGTTCCGGTTCTGGTCCCTATCTGGCCATGGACCTCAAGGAGGTCATGGCGATCAACATGCGTCGTTTGCGCCATGAGCAGAACCTGACGCAAGAAGAACTGGCAGCCCGCGCAGAGCTCAGCATGCGCTATGTGGGTTCGATCGAGCGCGCTCGGGTCGCAGCGAGCGTCAGCGTGCTGGGCCGGCTAGCGAGAGCGCTGGATGTCGATCCCTGCGCACTGATCACGCCACGACAACGATAGAAATCCACGCAAGCCAAGCCTGGCCGAATTGACACCTTTGCGCCCGCGCGCCTGCTGGCGCGCACCGGGTGCTTGTGAACCGAGCCCGCTTTTTCCTCGCTTCGCTCAGGCGGTCTCGGCCATGCGGCTTCGCCCCCTAGCGCGGGCAGCCCTCCGGGCTGGTACGGCCGCCGCCTTTGAGGCGGCGTCTTTGTCCGTTGGCCTTTCCCCGGGGCGCAGGGTGGGCGGCACTCCCTTCTAGGCCCGCCGCGGCGGCCCGCAACCCTCCGCTTGCGCTCCGGGTCCTCCACTTCGTTTCGTTCCTACGGATGCCGGCCGCCTCCGACGGTGGGCCTTTCCGGTCGTTTCTCGCCGCCCACCCCGCTTCCGGGGAAAGGCGCGCGAGATTTGCGAGCGGAGGACGAGATCATGCGCAAGACCGGCAAGCATCCTGCCCGTGGCAAGGCAGGTGCCAAGAAGGGGCAGCGCCCGACGGCCAGCCTTTATTCCGAAATCACCGACCGCATCATCGCCGATCTGGAGCGCGGGGCTGTGCCCTGGGTCAGGCCATGGGGGCGGGCGAAGGCGACCCTTGGCCTGCCGAGGAATGCCGCCACCGGCCGCACCTATTCCGGCATCAACATCCTGATCCTGTGGGGCGCGGTCATCGAGCGCGGTTTTGCCTGCCAGAACTGGCTGACCTTCCGGCAGGCGCTGTCCCTCGGCGGGAATGTCCGCAAGGGCGAGCGTGGCACGACCATCGTTCATGCCGACCGCTTCATTCCGAAGGAGGAAAAGGAGCGCGCTAAAGCCGAAGGCGACGAGCCGCAGGCAGTGCCGTACCTGAAGCGCTTCACCGTCTTCAACGTCGCGCAGTGCGACGGCCTGCCTGGCGACCTTCACGGCAACGCCGAGCCGCTGCCCGAACGCGAGATCATCCCGCAGGCCGAGGCGCTCATTCAGGCAAGCAGCGCGGATGTCCGGATCGGCGGCGCGCGTGCCTATTACACCCAGGCCGGCGATTACATCCAGCTGCCGCCGCAGCCCGCCTTCTTCGAGCAGATCGACTATTACCGCACTTGCTTTCACGAGCTTGGCCACTGGACCGGCCATCCATCGCGGCTTGCCCGTGACCTGTCCGACACGTTCGGCTCGAAGGCCTACGCCCGCGAGGAGCTGGTTGCAGAGATGGCCGCAGCCTTCGTGTGCTCGGCCCTCGGCATCGCGCCGACCGTGCGCCATGCCGACTATATCGGCTCGTGGCTGAAGGTGCTGCGCGAGGACAATCGCGCCATCTTCCGCGCCGCCAGCCATGCATCGAAAGCCGCCGATTTCCTTCTCGCCTTCCGATCCGAGGCCGAAGACGAGGCGCATGCGGGGATCGCGGCATGAAGAACCGCGATCCCCACACACTTCAGTCCGAAGCGACCGCGGAAGGCGAGCGGACGCTCGTTCCCAGCGTTCGCCCGATCACCACGCGCGACCGGCTGGCGGTCCTGATGGACGTGCCGATGCGCCCACGCGCGGCGCAGAAGCCGCTCGATATCGGCCGTTCGATCAAGCAGCGCGCAACCAGCTTGATCTGTTCTGATGGAGAACCAGCAATGATCCTTATCCCCGATGACATCCGTGCCCGGCTTCTCGCCAATGGCGCCGCCGAAGCCGAGACCGATCATTTCCCCGTCGTGAAACTGTTCGATCCGGCAGGCGCCGCGACCTGGCTCCTTACCGAAATGTCCCCCGACGGCGACACGCTGTTCGGCCTTTGCGATCTCGGCTTCGGCGCGCCCGAACTTGGCAGCGTCAGCCTCGCCGAGCTTGAAAGCGTCAAGAGCGCGTTCGGCCTCGGCATTGAGCGCGACCTCTGGTTCGAAGCGAGCTTTCCGCTGTCGGTCTATACCGAGGCCGCGCGCATTGCCGGCCACATCACCGACGCCGAACGCCTTCTGCGCCGCGCCGCCATCAGGCTTTCCAGTCCCCATTCCGAGCTTCCGCCCGATGTGGCGGGACCAGAGCGCCCGTAGGCGCAAACCGTCCCCGCCGCGCCGCTTGTCGCGTCAGCGGCGGAGACCATTCCAACCCAGACCAACGAGAGAACGATGCAACTCGCCCACATTCCCATCGACCGGTTGAACATATCGGCGGTCAACATGCGCCATGCCAAACGCGCACCGGACGTCTCCGATATCCTGCCGTCGGTCCGCGCACGCGGTGTACTGGTGCCGCTTCTGGTGCGCCCCAATGGCGAGCCGGAGCACTTCGAGATCGTGGCCGGCAGGCGGCGCTATTTCGCGGCGAGAACCGTCGCCGACGAGCGCGGCGAGACCGAGCCGCTGCCCTGTGCGATCATGGAGGATGGCGACGATGCCAATGCGCTCGAAGCCTCGCTGATCGAGAACATCGCCCGTCTCGACCCGGACGAGGTTTCGCAATGGGAGACCTTTGCGCGGCTGATCAGAAAAGGCCGCACCGTTCCCGAGATCGCCGCCACCTTCGGCATCACCGAGCTTCTGGTCAAACGCATTCTGGCGCTCGGCGACCTGCTCCCGAAGATACGCGAGGCCTATCGGCGCGAGGAGATCGATGCCGAGACCGTACGTCATCTCACCATGGCCTCCAGGGTCCAACAGAAGGAGTGGCTGGCGCTTTTTATCGATCCCGAGCGGCACGCCCCGCGCAGCTTCCAGCTGAAGCAATGGCTGTTCGGCGGACAGTCGATCTCCACCAAGGTGGCGCTGTTCGCGGTCGAGGATTATCCCGGCCTGATCGTCTCCGACCTGTTCGGCGAGGAGCGCTATTTCGCCGACGCCGATCTGTTCTGGCAGTTGCAGAACGAGGCGATTGCAGCCAGACGCGATGCCTATATCGAGGCAGGATGGAGCGAGGTGGTCGTGCTCGAGCCGGGCCAGTACTTCCATTCCTGGGAGCACGAAAAGACGCCGAAGAATAAGGGCGGCAAGGTCTTCGTTAGCGTCTCGCACCGCGGCGAGGTCGAGTGCCACGAGGGTTGGCTGTCGCGCAGGGAAGCCCGCCGGGCCCGGTCGAAGGGCGAGTCCGGCCAGGATGCCGAAACGCCGGCCAGACCGTCGCGACCCAAACTCACAGGACCGATGCAGAACTATGTCGACCTGCATCGCCATGCCGCCGTGCGTACAGTCATGCTCGATCATCCGGGCATCGTACTGCGCCTGATGGTGGCGCATGTCATCACCGGTTCCGGCCTGTGGCAGGTGCGCCCCGAACCGCAGCGTGCGGCCAACGAAACCATTGCCGCGAGCATCGCCGGAAGCAGGGCCGAAGCCGCCTTCGCCGAAAAGCGGCGCGCGGCGCTGGCCCTGCTCGGCTCACCCGACGAGGACGGCAGTGTCGCCGGCGGCAACGGCGACGACTTTGCCACGGCAAGCGTGTTCGCTCGATTGCTGGCGTTGTCCGACGGCGATGTCATGCGCGTTCTGGCCGTCGTCATGGCCGAAACACTGGAGGCCGGCAGCGCGGTGGTCGAGGCGCTCGGCAACCATCTGAACGTCGACATGGGCGACCGGTGGCAGCCGGACGACGCCTTCTTCGACCTCCTGCGCGACAAGGAAATTGCCAATGCCATGCTCTCCGACATCGCCGGCAAGCATGTCGCGGACGGCAATGTCAGCGAGAAGGTGAAGACGCAGAAGAAGATTATTCGCGACTTCCTGTCGGGCGAGAACGGCAGGCAGAAGGTCGATAGCTGGCTGCCGCGCTGGATGAAATTCCCGGTCGAAAACTACACCGAACGCGGCGGTTTCCGCACCGCCGATCAGTGGGCAAGGGTCCGGCATCTGTTCGTCTCCGAATGAGCACTGGACGGCAAGCGGCAGCATTCGAACTGCCGCCGCTTGCCCGCCTTCCGGTCGCATTGGACGCACGGCATGCCCTCGCTGCAGCACGGCATTCGTCCGGATTCAGCCGCATGACCTCCGGCGCCGGGCGCTCGGAACACCCGCGCAGTTCTGCCGGATTTGGCGATGGCTGCTTCGGCACAATGCCATCCGGCACGGCATCTGAACGTGAGCAAACCCGTCGAACCTGCGTCACCTGCCTGCTGCACCGTCCGCTCGTCTTGCCTGTCTCCCTTGCTCGTCTTGAGGACCATTCCCTTGCCGCTGGCCTCTTGACCTATGGGCGGGTCCGGCCCGCCCGAAACCCTCGCCGCCAGCTTTTTTCCCTGCCGCCTGCGGCGGCTTCCTCGCGCCGCTTCGCTCCAAAAAAGCTGTCCGCTCGGGTCCTCCGCAAACGCTGCGGTCCTGCCGGGTTCAGGCGGACCGAACACGCCCATCACGGTCAGCCATCGCAGGGGAATGGTCCCCGGCGACAAGCAAGGGAGACAGGAACATGACTGCAATCGGATACGTCACCAGGAAGGAAAACGGCGGCTACAAGGGCCAGCTCAGGACGCTCAGCGTCCGCGCCGAGATCGACATCGTGCCCAACAAGGCCAAGAGCGCCGACAACCATCCCGACTTCCGGGTGCTGACGCAGGGCATCGAGGTGGGCGCGGGCTGGATCCGCACCGGCGAGACCTCCGGCAGGGACTATGTGAGCCTCGCAATCGCCGCACCGGAGTTCGGGCCCCGCAAGCTCTACGCCAATCTCGGCCGCGCCGCCGGCCAGGACGACGACGACACCTACGCCGTCATCTGGAACCCGGTCGACTGACCGGAGATCCGAGCCCTCGCGCCGCAGCCGGCGCGGGGGCTTTTTCCAGGTCTTCCCGTCCGATCTCGTCCGCTCCAGGGGCGGCGAAAACTCCCGTCCGACTCTTCGCCCGTCCCCGCGGCGCCCTCGCGTCCCCATCCTCGCCAGCGCTTCTCCCGAACCGATGCGAGGACGATCATGGACGACGAAAACGAGCGCGCGGCCCGCGCCAAGAAGGGCAGCCCGTTTCTCAACACCGCGCAGGCCGCCTTCTATATCGGCCTGTCCCAGCGCACGCTGGAAAAGATGCGGGTGACCGGCGGCGGCCCGAAATACCGCAAGCACGGCCGCTATGTCCGCTACCACATCGACGAACTCGACGACTGGTCGAAAGGCCGTTCGCAGGACGCCGATTCCGATGACGACCGGGGTGGATCCGGCCGCGCCGATGGTGGAGGCCGGCCATGAGCAGGCCTCCTTCCATCCGTCTAATCGGCAGCCGCCTGAGCCGCGCCCGGGTGCTCAAGACGATCGCCGTTGCATCGATTGGCCTGGGTCTGATCGGCTTCACCGCGTTCGCAGACCCGTCGCCCCGGCTGGTGTGGAACGCCTCGGCGAGCGCGCCCGTCGGCCTTTACCGCGTCGGTCGCGATGCGCCCGCGCGCGGTGACCTCATGCTTGCCCGCGCGCCGGAATCCGTCGCCGCGCTTGCAGCGCGACGCGGCTATCTGCCCCGCAGCGTGCCGCTGGTGAAGCGCATTGCAGCACAGCCCGGCGAGCATGTCTGCGCCTTCAACGAGGTCATCATCATCGGCGGCGAGATCGTCGCGCGCCGTCTCGAGAAAGACCACAGGGGTCGTCCTTTGCCCTGGTGGAACGCGTGCCGCAGGCTCTCGGAACGCGAGGTCTTCCTGCTCAACGGTGACGCGCCCGGCTCCTTCGACAGCCGGTATTTCGGACCGGTCCCAGTCGAAAACGTCATCGGGAGGCTCGTGCCGCTATGGACCGGCTGACCCTCCTGATGCTGGGCGCGATCGCCCTCGCGCCCTGCGCCTGCTCCGCCTCCACCGACGCCGAGCCGGCTGCGGTTTCCCTCGATCAGCGGCTGGCGCGCTGGCAGGACCACGTCTCGGAAGCCTCGCGCCGGTTCGCAATTCCCGAGAGCTGGATTTATGCCGTCATGGATGCCGAAAGCAACGGCCGGACCATGCTCGATGGCCGTCCCACAACCTCCCACGCCGGCGCCATGGGCCTCATGCAGGTGATGCCCGAGACCTGGCGGGACATGCGCCGCGAGCACGATCTCGGCGCCGATCCCCATGATCCGCGCGACAATATTCTGGCCGGCACGGGATATCTTCGCGCCATGTATGACCGCTTCGGATTTCCCGGCCTGTTTGCTGCCTACAATGCCGGACCGGGGCGATACGAGGAGCATTTGCGGGATGGCAGACCGCTTCCAAAGGAGACGGTTTTTTATCTGAAAGGCCTCAAGGAAGCAGGTCTTTCGGCCGCCGATATGGATGGATTCAGGGGCAAATCCCGTCCCGCGAAGGTACCGGATATGCCGTCCGGGCGCTCGCTGTTCTTCCTTCGAAACGGCGTTCCCGAGGTTCGGTCGGATGGCGGAAATCTCGTGCCGCTCGGATCGGAGCGAACGCATGCGAAGCGGCCGGATCGCAGGTGAGCGCAGAAGGTGCAGTGGGCCAGACAGGGGCCGCGGAAT
>NZ_JANKOF010000013.1 GCF_024655565.1 Nitratireductor sp. ZSWI3
GCCCGGCTCTCTGCCATCTTTCAATCTGTTGGATCGCCCTCTGCCCGGAGCAAGGTCACCCGTCAGAATTTGCCGACGACATTCAGGAACACGCCCTGATCGTCCAGCGTCAAATCCCTGAGATCGTCGGAGAAGCGCCCGAAATTATACCCGACGCCCACTTTGAAATTGTCCCCGACGTGGCGGTAGACCGCCGCCAGAGCGCCGTAATCCACGGTGTCGGCCTCCGGCTGGGCAAGCACCCTTCCTTCAAGCAGCAGATCCCACTTCCTGACGAGATGCAGATCGGCCCGAATGATGCCCAGATGGGCGGAGGAACGCTGCCACTCGGCCTCGAAATCCGTTCCCGATCCGCCGTCGGTGCGATAGCGGACCTGGCTGTAGCGGAAGCCGTACTTGCCGCCGATCGACAGCCACGGGGTGAGATCGTAGATCACGTCGGCCGACAGGATGTGGCTGCGCTGGGCCGGCGCGAACGTGTCTCCGGTCGAGCCGCTGATGAGCTGGTTGTTGCCCGGCAGGTCGTAGAGCCACGTGTATTTGAACAGCGCGTTGAGGCGCTCGTTGTCCACCGGCCGATACGCATAGCCGATCGAGGCTTCCACATAGTCCGTGTCGGAGTAGGACGTCTCCGGCGATTGCGAATCGGACAGGACCGCGTCGATGTGGGCCAGAAGGCGCCAATCGGGGTTGGTTTTCCAGCCCAGCCCGGCAGCGAACAGATAGGTGTTCTGGTCACGCGTGTTGTCGTCGGAACGCTCGACGCGCACCTCGCCGCGCACACGCGCCGCGATGCCGCGTTCCTCGTCCTTGTAGCCGAGCGAGAGCGACGGCGCGTAACGATCGAAATCCGACATCTGCTTGCCGGAGCTGTCCAGCGTTTCGTCGCGCACCCTGCCGATCTCCAGGCCCGCGTCGACCGTCCACATCGCATCGGGCGTGTAGACGACGCCGTAGGTCTGGGTCAGGGAGGTGCGGTCGCCGAACATGTCGTAGGTCGATTCCGAATAGGCAGACGCGGTGTCACCCATGCGCCGCTTCATTCCCGCGACCAGCGATCCCTTGTCATAGCCGAACAGCTCATAGTCGCGATCGAGATCGAAAGCCCGATCGGGATCGAGCTTGTAGCCAAGGTAGTAATGCTGGTCGGGGTTCGGATCGTATGTCACGCCGGCCAGGGCTCCAAGGCCGTGCGTTCCGTAGGACACCTCGCCGGACAGGCCGATCTTGTCGGTCAGCCGCCATTCGGCGCCCACGCCTCCTCGATCATTGCGATCGATGTCGCCGGACCGCTCCAGCGTCCCTTGCGCGAAGGCGTAGATCAGCCGATCGCTGTCGATTCTGTAGTCGACCCTGACGCCGGCATCCAGCCTCGATCCGTCATAACCCGACTTTCCGGCTTCAATGGCCTTGGGCGACATGAGTTCGGTGTAGGTGACGCCGAAGGAGACCTTCCAGTATTCGTCGATCTGCCAGCTGACGCTGCCCTTGCCGTCGCGCCGGGTCTGTCCGTTGTCGTCCGCCAGATCGTCATAGCTGACGCTCAAGGATGTCTGGTCGGTCACGTCGAGATCGGCATGGGCACGCCACACGCGCCGGTCCACGGTGATGTTGTCGAACAGCGTGGAAAAGCCTGCTTCCTTCTCCTCGTAATAGCCGCCGACCTTGCCCTTGATGCCGGCGCCGACTTCGGCAAGATCGACCTGGCCCTCGACGCGCCAGGCCGTGCCTTCGTCGTCGTTGGGGTCATAGGCGCCGCCGTTGCCGCCCCAGGTGAGGCCGCCGTCGGACGACTGCGACAGGTCAAAGCCGCGTCCCTTCGAATGGGCGATCTCCGCCGACACCCAGGTGTTGTCGGAATGGCGCAGCATGATGTCGGCGCCATAGGACTGCTGGTCGGCCAGATCGGTGCTGTCGTCCATGCCGGTCACGCCGACGCGGACCTTCTCGTTGAGCCAATGCTGGGCGCGGCCGCCATAGACGTAACCGTCGACGTCGCTGACCACCGGCTCGAACTCGTACTGGACGCTGAGATAGAGCTTGCCGCCGCCCAGTGCCCCATCGCGTACGGGAGCCGTGGTCCCCGTGAGAGACGACAGCGGGCGCCGCAGGATGATGACGCCCTGCATGTAGTCGAAGGAATAGTCCTGGCCGTAGACCAGCGTCCGGCGCTCGATGACGCGGCCGGTCACCGCATCGCGCGTCTCCACACGGACCGTCTCCGAACCCTCAACGATGTCCTGGCGCTTGAGGAAATAGGCGGATCCGCCGGTGCCCAGGAACTCCTCCCGCGCCGGCAGCGTGTCGGGCTGCGCGGCATAGAGGGAGACCTCGGTGCGCCGCTCGCCGAAGCTCGTCGTGGCTTCCGACTTGTAGACCGCGCTCGCGCCATAAAGGGCGCGATCCGATTGCAGGAACTCCGTCCCCGTGATGCTGGTCTTGTAATTGCCCCACATGACGTGGCTGTCGCCGCGCTCCAGCCGGACGTAGAATTTTCCCTTGGTCGGGGCATCCTCGACAAATGTCGAATCATCGCCATACACCGGATAGTAGTCGTCCGGGTCGAGCCGTCTCAGGATCCGCCTCGGATCCTGGCTGTCGAGATTGCGGAAAAGCTGGTCGAGCTCATCCTCGCCCGTGTCGGCGGCCGCCGTCAAAAGGTATTTCCCCTTGATCTTGCCCTTCAGATAGAAGGCCAGCCTGCCCTTGGAGTAGACGTCGTCATATTCTCCGGGGCGAACGGCTTCGATGTTCGCATCGCCCGTGCGCTTGCCGATGGTCAGATCGGCCAGGGCCACGTAGAACCAGTCATTGTCCGGAATGTTGATGTCGCGGCTGAACGACAGCCCGCCCGTCTTGGACGCGCCGCTCACGGCGATGTCGACCTCATGATCGCCGGGCGGCAAGATGCGCTGCACGACGAAGCTCTGCTGACCGTCCGTGGGAATGGTGTCGCCCAGCACATGCACAGAGTATCCCGGCGGCACATGTTGCCCGTACACCGTGACGGCTCCGCCGCGGACGGGAATGTTGCTCAACGCGGTGTTGTCCTCGGCCATGCCGGGTGCGACCGCCGCATTCTGTTGCGGATCGGACGGCAGATCGCGATTGGTGCGTGCGATCGCCCGCGGGCGGGTTTCGTCGTAGCGGCCCTTGGCGTCGTAGACGCGCAGCACATAGGAGAACTCCGCCTCGTCCGTCTGCGGCATGACCCAGCCCGCTTCGCCGTTGATGGCGACCGGAACCACCGCCACCGGCTCCTTTCCCCGCAGCCTTTCGTGGATGCGGATTTCGGCGCGTTCGATAAAGGCGGGGTAGTTCGAGGTGGCCAGGAACCGGACTTCCTCGCCGCCGCGATAGCTCCGCTTCGGCGGCACGGTCGAGGCGTTCAGAAGCCTGTTGGCCTCGAGGCCGTCGAACTTGACCTGGATATCGACGGCGTCGAGGTCGACATCCGTCTGCCGTTGCCGGTCGACCGGGCGGGCGGATGCCCGCGCTTCCCCGGGAGCCAGCCTCTCGGCCTTTTCCTGCCGGTCGTCAGTGCTCTTGGCCACTGTCTCGCCGTCGACACTGATCATGAAGGGAACCGCCGGCTGATCGGCAGGCGCCTCCCGTTCCGTGTTCTCACCGACCGCAAGCGTGGCCGCCGTGCTGTCTGCAACCACCTTTCCATCGGTTGTCTCGCCGGTCTGCGCCCCTGCCGGCACGGCGGCCAGAAGGACACCCAACGCGGTGCCGGCCATGAGCAGGGAGCGGCGCTCGAGTTCCAAGACGGGCCTGCCGAGGCCCATGGCAGCGATAAGCGTTCTCATTGCCCGGTCTCCACACGCGTCTCGATGTTCAGTGGATATTCCCGCTTCCGCTGCCGCCATCGGTCGGCGATCAGCTTCTTCATGTGGCGTATCCTCGCCGTGGCGAGCTCCGGGTCAGAGCTGCTGTCTATGTAGGAGAGGCGCAGGACCGAACGCTGCTGCGCGAGGACCTCGATCAGCTGATCGACACCCGCCGCCCAGACCGTCGACAGCTCCACCTTGCCAGGCGCGAACGCCTCGTCCCTGAGGTCGAGCCGAACGACACGGCCGATCGACGCGCCGAAGTTCAGCTCCGTCATCTTGCCCGCCGTCAACCGCACGACGCGCGGGTTTTCAGTGGTCAGGCGGTATCCGGTCGGCAGCGTTCTCGTGTCGAGCTTCATGATGAAGTTCGTACCGATGCGCTGGTCCGGCAGATCCGCGCAAGCGACGTGGAAGCGCCCATATTTGTCGGTGGTGATGAGCCAGCCCTTGACGGTGGCGATCCGCACACCGGGCAAGCCGGGCTCACCCTTGTCCTGGTACCCGTTGCCGTTGCGATCATCGAAGACCTTGCCGATGATGTCGCCGCAATCGAAGACGGGCTCGACGATGATCTCCACCACGGCCCGCGCCGACGGCGACAGCTCCTCGCCATCAGGACCGATGACGCTCGCCAGGTTCACGTGTTCGCCGGGACCGGCAGAGCTCAGGGCCAGCAGCCTCAGACGGATCTCGAGCATGCCGCCGTTTCCGGGAACCGACAGATTCGAGAACCGGATCTGCCGACCGACGATCTCGGGCGTCGCCTCCGTGCCGTCCACGGTTGCCGAGCCTTCCACATAGCGGAAGCCGGAAGGCATCGTATCGATCACGGTGATGCCCGAAGCCAGCGAAGCGCCGTTGTTCGTCACCTTGATGGTGAACGGTGCCTGCTCGCCGCGCCGGATGAAGCGCAGATTGGCCACCTTCGTCACGGTGATGTCGCTCACCGGGGCGGGAAGTGCCAGAACCGAGACGCTCTCATTCGATTCGACCGGCGTGCCGGTAACACGCGTGCCGTTGGCAAAGCCGGTGGCGGTCGCCGTGTTCTCCACGCCGTCGTCGACACCGACCCCGTTGTCCACGTCGCCCTGGAAGAGCGCGTAGGTGGCCGTGAACACCTGCGTCTCACCGGGTTCCAGCGTCGCTGCATCCGGAGTGAACGCCGACAGGGTCCCCTCGCCGCTGCGACCGTTGAAGGTCGGTCCGGGATCCTGCGGGCTCACGTCCTGTAGCCGCAGATTGCCGGTGTTGGTGATGGTCAGGGTATAGTCCAGCCGGTCTCCGACATTGGCGATGCCGTTCCCGTCGACGTCGTTGAAGACACCCGTCTTCTCGATGGCGAGATCCGCACGCGGCAGCTGCGTCGTCACCGTATCAGGCGGGCTTTCGATCGGCGGATCGTTGGGATCCGGCGGCGTGCCGGTGCCGGTCGCCGTGTTCTCCACCGAGCCGGCATCGATATCGGCCTGCGTCGGCTGGAAGGTCGCCGTGAAGGTGAAGCTGTCGCCCGGGGCCAGCGTCTGCGGGCCCTGATCCAGCGACACGCCGGCATCCGTCAGCAGCGGATCGTTCACCGTCACACCGGTCAGCGTCACGTTGCCGGTGTTGGTCACCAGGAACGAGTAGCCGATCGTTTCTCCCAGATCGAACAGGCCGTCACCGTCGAGGTCGTTGACCGTGCCGGTCTTGTCGACCGTCATGCCGGGCGTATTGTCCGGTGGCACCACGACCGTGTCCGGCGGGCTCTCGACCGGCGGCTCGTTCGGGTCCGGCGGCGTGCCGGTGCCGGTCGCCGTGTTCTCGACACGGCCGGCGTCGATGTCGGCCTGCGTCGGCTGGTAGGTGGCCGTGAAGGTCACCGCTCCGCCGGGCGCCAGCGTCTGCGGGCCGGGCGTCACCGAGATTCCAGCATTCGTCAGCAGCGGATCGTCCACCGTCACATTGGTCAGCGTCACGTTGCCGGTGTTCCGCACCACGAAGGAGTAGCTGATGCTCTCGCCCGGATCGATCAGACCGTCACCGTCGAGGTCGTTCAGCGTGCCGGTCTTGTCGATGGTCATGCCGGGCGTATCGTCCGGCGGCACCACGACCGTGTCGGGCGGGCTCTCGACCGGCGGCTCGTTCGGGTCCGGCGGCGTGCCGGTGCCGGTCGCCGTGTTCTCGACGCGGCCGGCGTCTATGTCGGCCTGGGTCGGCTGATAGGTCGCCGTGAAGGTCACGGCTCCGCCGGGCGCCAGCGTCTGCGGGCCGGGCGTCACCGATATCCCTGCATTGGCAAGCAGCGGGTCGTTCACCGTCACGCCGGTCAGCGTCACGTTGCCGGTGTTCCGCACCACGAACGCGTAGCTGATGCTCTCGCCCGGATCGATCAGACCGTCACCGTCGAGGTCGTTCAGCGTGCCGGTCTTGTCGATGGTCATGCCGGGCGTATCGTCCGGCGGCACCACAACCGTGTCCGGCGGGCTTTCGACCGGCGGCTCGTTCGGGTCCGGCGGCGTGCCGGTGCCGGTTGCCGTGTTCTCCACGCGGCCGGCATCGATGTCGGCCTGCGTCGGCTGATAGGTCGCCGTGAAGGTCACGGCTCCGCCGGGCGCCAGCGTCTGCGGGCCGGGCGTCACCGATATCCCTGCATTGGCAAGCAGCGGGTCGTTCACCGTCACGCCGGTCAGCGTCACGTTGCCGGTGTTCCGCACCACGAAGGAGTAGCTGATGCTCTCGCCCGGATCGATCAGGCCGTCGCCGTCAAGGTCGTTGAGCGTGCCGGTCTTGTCGATCGTCATGCCGGGCGTGTCATCCGGTGGCACCACGACCGTGTCCGGCGGGCTTTCGATCGGCGGGCCGCTGGGCGGCGTGCCGGTGCCGGTCGCCGTGTTCTCCACGCGGCCGGCGTCGATGTCGGCCTGCGTCGGCTGGTAGGTGGCCGTGAAGGTCACGGCTCCGCCAGGCGCCAGCGTCTGCGGGCCGGGCGTCACCGATATTCCGGCGTTCGTCAGCAGCGGGTCGTTCACCGTCACGCCGGTCAGCGTCACATTGCCCGTGTTCCTGACCAGGAAGGAGTAGCTGATGCTCTCGCCGAGATCGATCAGGTTGTCACCGTCGAGATCGTTCAGCGTGCCGGTCTTGTCGATCGTCATGCCGGGCGTGTCATCCGGTGGCACCACGACCGTGTCCGGCGGGCTTTCGACCGGCGGCTCGTTCGGGTCCGGCGGCGTGCCGGTGCCGGTCGCCGTGTTCTCCACCTGGCCGGCATCGATGTCGGCCTGCGTCGGCTGATAGGTCGCCGTGAAGGTGAAGGTGCCACCAGGCGCCAGCGTCTGCGGGCCCTGGTCCAGCGATATCCCGGCATTCGTCAGCAGCGGATCGTTCACCGTCACATTGGTGAGCGTCACATTGCCCGTGTTGGTCACCACGAACGTGTAGTCGATGCTTTCGCCGAGATCGATCAGACCGTCGCTGTCGAGATCGTTGAGCGTACCGGTCTTGTCGATCGTCATGCCGGATGTGTCGTCCGGCGGCACCACCACCGTGTCCGGCGGGCTCTCGACCGGCGGCTCGTTCGGGTCCGGCGGCGTGCCGGTGCCGGTTGCCGTGTTCTCCACCTGGCCGGCGTCGATGTCGGTCTGCGTCGGCTGATAGGTCGCCGTAAAGGTGAAGCTGCCGCCTGGCGCCAGCGTCTGCGGGCCCTGGTCCAGCGACACGCCGGCATTCGTCAGCAGCGGATCGTTGACCGTTACATCGGTCAGCGTGACGTTGCCCGTGTTCCGCACCACGAAGGAATAGGTGATGGTCTCACCCGGATCGATGAGGCCGTCGCCGTCGAGATCGTTCAGCGTGCCGGTCTTGTCGATGGTCATGCCGGGCGTATCGTCCGGTGGCACCACGACCGTGTCCGGTGGGCTTTCGATAGGCGGGCCGCTGGGCGGCGTTCCGGTGCCGGTCGCCGTGTTCTCCACGCGGCCGGCGTCGATGTCGGCCTGCGTCGGCTGGTAGGTGGCCGTGAAGGTGAAGCTGCCGCCGGGCGCCAGCGTCTGCGGGCCCTGGTCGAGCGACACGCCCGCATTCGTCAGCATCGGATCATTCACCGTCACGCCGGTCAGCGTCACGTTGCCCGTGTTCCTTGCCAGGAAGGAATAGGTGATCGTCTCGCCCGGATCGATGAGGTTGTCACCGTCGAGGTCGTTGAGCGTGCCGGTCTTGTCGATGACCAGGCCCGGCGTATCGTCCGGCGGAACCACCACCGTATCCGGCGGGCTCTCGATGGGCGGCTCGTTCGGGTCCGGCGGCGTGCCGATGCCGGTCGCCGTGTTCTCCACCGAACCGGCGTCGATTTCGGCCTGCGTCGGCTGGTAGGTCGCCGTGAAGGTGAAGCTGCCGCCGGGCGCCAGCGTCTGCGGGCCCTGGTCGAGCGACACGCCCGCATTGACGAGCAGCGGATCGTTCACCGTCACGCCGGTCAACGTCACGTTGCCCGTGTTCCGCACCACGAAGGAATAGGTGATGGTCTCGCCCGGGTCGATCAGGCTGTCGCCGTCGAGGTCGTTGAGCGTGCCCGTTTTGTCGATGGTCATGCCGGGCTCGTCGTCCGGCGGAACCGTCACCGTGTCCGGTGGGCTCTCGACCGGAGGGTCGTCCGGATTCGGCGGCGTGCCGGTGCCGGTAGCCGTGTTCTCCACCTGGCCGGCGTCGATGTCGGCCTGCGTCGGCTGATAGGTCGCCGTGAAGGTGAAGCTGCCACCGGGCGCAAGGGTCTGCGGGCCCTGGTCGAGCGACACGCCGGCATTCGTCAGCAGCGGATCGTCGACCGTCACATCGGTCAGCGTCACGTTGCCCGAATTGGTGACCAGGAAGGAGTAGCTGATCGTCTCGCCGGCATCGATCAAATTGTCGCCGTCGAGATCGTTCAGCGTGCCGGTCTTCTCGATGGTCAGGCCGGGAGCAGCCGTCACGTCGGTGTCGGTCGCGGTGTTGTTGTCAAGGTCGGGGTCCGGCACGTCGGCGGGATTGGCGACGGTCGCCGTGTTCACCAGATCGCCGGTGAAGTCATCCGGCACGCTCATGATCAGTGTGAAGGTGACGGAGCCGCCGACCGGCAGGCTGACGGGGGCGTCGACGATCGCACCGGTACCGCTCGCGACCTCGCAGACGCCGCCGTTGACGGGGGTGTCGCAGGTCCAGGTCGCATCGGCGATCGAGGCCGGCAGCGGGTCGTTCACCAGCGCATTCTGCACACCGAACGGGCCGTTGTTGCTGACCACCAGCGTGTAGGTGACGTCCGTGCCTGCCGCGTAGGTATCGCTGTCGTCCGTCTTGGTGATCGCAGTGTCGGCCGGAAACGTCATCGGCGTGTTGACGCACTTGGCGCCGTCATTGCTGCTGGAGCCCTGCAGGTCGGAGATCAGCGTCGCCCGGCCCGTCGCCAGATCGAAACGGTAGAAGCCGCCGTCGTTGTTCGAGCCGAAGACGCCGTTGGTGGCACCGAACATGCCCCCGAAGGCGCCGGCGACGCCGGTGGCGCCGTGCGGGGTGACCACTCCGTTCGCCGGGTTGATCTCGTAAAGCGGACCGTTGTTCGGCCCAGCGATCCACAGGCGACCGTCATGCCACGCCAGGTCCTGACCGGCGATGGTCTGGCTGAGCGACCGGGGGCTCGCCGTCATCGTCGCGATGTCGATGACATAGAGCGTCGTGCTGGTCACGACATAGTAGGTGCCGTCCGGACCGATCTCGCCGGCGACGCTGTTGGTCGGGAAATTGGCGATCGTGCCGAGCGACATCGCGCTGCCGTCGCTGCCGACACGAACCAGCCTGCCCGGCGCCGGGCCGCTGAGCCCGTAGATGTAGTTGTCGACCGGATTGTAGGCGATGGCGTTGTAATTGCCGGTCCAGGCCTGCCCGACGGGGGTGACGACGAAGGGATTCGACGAGGTGTCGAACTGGTAGAGCCGGGTCGGATTGCCCTGCGCCAGATACATGGTCGCATCGCAGCCCGCGAAGGGCGGCAGCTCGTCATTGTTGGTGAAGGTGCACTGGAGATCGGATTCCGGACGCACATTGGTGCCGTCGATCGTCATGTCTGGCGACACGAAGGTGCCGACCGACGTCGGATTGCCGGTGTTCCCCGCGTTCTGGTCCGTACAGGCGGCCGAGGCCGCGAACCATCCGTCCGGCACCACTTCGCTGAGGACGATGTCGGTGCCGGGAACCGAGTTGTAGATGGCCGAGGAGACGGAGGTTCCAGCGGTCGTCGTGGTCAGCGAGGTCGAGGGCACGCCCGTCCCGTCCGCCTGCATCACATTCGACAGGTCGAACTGGAAGGTGTCGGTGCCGCCCTCGCTCACCTTCGAGACGGTCAGGCAGGCTGGGCGCACGAAGAGCGGGTTGGCGATGTTGTCGCCATTGCCTACGCCGCTGGAGGTGACGGTGATGGAGGTGACCGTGTTGGTGCTGGTTCCCTGCAGATAACCCGACTGCCTGTAGGGACCTGACGGATTGTAGCGCAGGGCACCGCCCGAATAGGTGAGATCACCCTGGATGAGGGAGAAGTCAGCCGTGGTGGCCGTGCTTCCGGCTCCGAGGGACACAGTGAAGGTCGGCGGGACGGCGGTGTAATCAGACGTGCCGGGTTCGTTGACGTCGACGACGACGAATCGGAGCCAGCTGGCCGGTACCGGCTGCGAGAAAGTCCAGCGGATGGTGTAGTCCCCGCCCCCTTGCGTGGCCCAGGGATTGTCTGTCTGCCACGCGCCGGCGGTTTTCGTGACCGTGCCGGTGACCGGGAACGGCGCCAGAGTGAAGGACGCGCCCGGTTCCACGGTCAGCGGCGAGCACGCCCCGGAGGTGGGCGGAGATTCCTGCGTGTCGGTGTCGCTGGCCGTGTTGTTGGAGGTGTCGGTGTCGGTCACGCCGTTCGGCGGCGTGACGGTAGCGGTGTTCGTCAGCGAGCCGCTGAAGCTCGCCGGAACCATCATGTTGAGCGTATAGGTGACGGAGGCGCCCGCAGGCAGGTTGGCCGTGGTGTCGATCGCGCCGGTGCCGCTCGGCGCACCGCAGACCGCACCACCCACCTCTCCGCCGCAGGTCCAGCTTGCCTCGGTGACGCCGAACGGCAGCGGGTCGCTGATTTGTGCAGCACCCACCGGTCCGGGGCCGGCGTTGGTGACGACAATCGTATAGTTGGTGTCCAGACCCGGCGTGTATGCCGTCTCGCCATTATCCTTGGTGATCGAGAGATCGGCCTCGCAGGGTGCGTTACCGGCGAAAACGAAATTGTCGATGAAAAGGCCCGTATTTCCCGGTCCGGGGGCAGTATTGTTGACGAACTGAACCGTTGCCTCGGTGCCTGCCGCCACGAAAGTATACTGATAGGTGGCCCAAGTCTGGGAATAGTACGGTGTCGTTGGAAGGCCACTGCCTCCGTTGAGGACGGAATTGGCAACTGGCTGAAGCGTCGCGATGGTAACGGGCGTCACTCCGCTCCCATTTCCCAGTTGAACCGAAGCGATCGATTGCGTTGACGACTGGCCGGCATAGTCGATCGAGAAAGTATATTGCTGCCCGGGAACCAATCCGGTGAAGGTTTGCCGGAGCGTCGCCGGCGCAGTGCCCCACAGATCGATGCTCTGCATCCCCTCGCTGGCATTGCTGTGATAGCGGAGCAGGTCCACCGTGCCGCTGACGGTCTCCCAGCCGTCGAGCGGATAGGTCGTCGTCCGCCAGATCGCATAGCCGTTGATGTAGGACGTGTTCTCGCCCGGCCGTTGCGGTTCGGTTTGAATGTTCGGAGATTCGAACGAGCCGTTGGTGGCGATATTGCAGGCGTTCGGCGTCGGGTCGGGCGGGAAGACGAACTGCGTGTTCGTGTCACTGGCCGTGTTGTTCGACGAATTGCTGTCGGGCATGCTGCCGGGCGTCGCCACGGTCGCCGTGTTGGTGAGGTTGCCGCCGAAGCCGACCGGGACGGTCATGCTCAGCGTGTAGGTGACGGAGGAGCCAGCCGGCAGGTCGGCAGTCGTGCTGATTCCGCCCGTGCCGCTCGCCGCGCCGCACACGGCGCCGTTGGTCACACCGTCGCAGGTCCAGCTTGCGGTGCTGATGCCGCTTGGCAGCGGATCGCTGATGGAGGCGCCGACCACACTTTCCGGGCCGGCGTTGCTGACGACGATGGTGTAATTGACGGTGCCGCCAGGCGTATACTGCTCCTGGCCATCGTCCTTGGTGACCGAGAGATCGGCTTCCCAGCCTTCCAGAACGATGTCGTCCAGAAGGAAGTCGTTGCCTCCCACAGCGGTGTTGGCGTTTTCGATTTCCAGCGCCACCGAGGTTGTACCGGCACCGGTGCTGAACGTTATGGAACGAGTAACCCACCCCCCAACGACGAGGGCTGGTTGAGAAGAGCCTTGAAGAACCGTGGAGCCGCCGGCATTCGTCGCAATAGTCTGGCTGAGGACGGGTGGCGAGATTCCATTCAGATCGCGAACCCGGTAGGAAAAGGTGTAGGTCCTGTTCGGTTCGACCGGGATCGGATTTATGTTGCGCCACACCGCCTGCCCCGGCGCATAGGTACAAGATGCGCCAAGTTGGGTGTTGTGATGAAGAAAATGCGTCGGCGAGATGCCTGTATTGAGGGTGATGAAGCCATTCAGACATTCCGCCAGCAGCCATGGCCCATCGGCGGTGCTTTGCGCCGTCGGCATATGACTATTGGTCGTGCCGAAATCTTCGTTGAAGACGACCTGCGCCTGCGCGCCCGTGGCCAGCGTCATCAGCGCAACGAGCGAAGCGAACCATCCCACCGCCGCATGTCTGAAACCGCGCGCAAGAAAATGCACCGCCGGGAGAGGCCGCTCGACGGAGCCCAGGAGCCTCCTCAAAAAACGTCCATTGCCGGACATGTTGCGGGAAAAACTGCGCACTGCCTTCGGCAGCGAAGAATGCATTCGCATAAGCGGGCCCCTCGAATTAAGGCCCGAACGTCCGGTCCCAGAATCTCATGGCAACGCCCGCCCCAATTGCCATGAAGGGGCCGTAGTTCGGACACATTGGCGCCATTAGGGGGCCAAATTTGGCTGGATTGTCTTTCAGGAAGTTGCGATTTCTTTATGAGAAAATGCGTTTCTCGAAAAACCGCCTCAAAGGGAAGTTACAGGCAGGGCCGGCGGCGGGGCCACGGAAAAAGCGCGAAGACATATCAAGTCTTGATGGCGGAGCTCCGCCATCTCGATTTCAAGGATAATAGGACACGGGGAATTTCGACTGGCGTTTCCGCCATCTTCCCCCGGCATCACTTCTGCAGCGTGCGAAGCTGCTTGGGCGTTACGCTCAGATATTTCGACATGGCCGAAGTCAGGTGGCTCTGGTTGGAGAAGCCGCTCAGATAGGCGACTTCGGCGATGGTGAACTCGCCCCTGCGCAGCAACTCCTCGGCAAAGGCCAGGCGCCGCCTGATCAGGTATTGATGCGGGGGCTTTCCGAACGTCCTGGTGAAGGCGCGAATGAAGTGAAGCGGCGACAGGCCGCACACCGCGGCCAGCTCCGCCACCTGCAGCTTGCGGGTGAAATTCTCCTCGAGAAAATCCCTGACGGCTTCCGCCGAGCGGACGGAAAGCCCGCCCTTCATGCGCTGCACCGGCTCGCGCCCGGCGGCATAGTTTCGCAAAAGATGCACGCCGAAGATTGTCACCAGCGAATCGATGTAGAGCTCGTTGGGCGGCTGCGCACGCGTCAGCTCCGCCTTCAGGCGTTCGGCGATGCGCAGGGCCTCGAAATCGACCGTGCCGAAGGCCGGCGGCTGGAGCGACACGCCGCCCATGTCGAACTCGGCCGCCGCCAATTCCGTCAGCGATTCCGGCCTCAGGGCGATGATGATGCTCTCGCGCGTGCACGACCATTCGGCGCGCCCATCGACGCTTGCCGGGTGCACGACGATCGCCCCGGCCGGCGCATTGTATGCCTCCAGCTTGTCGCTGCCGAGCGCCGCCCGGTTGTTCGGCGCCGGCGCAAGCATGACGGCCGCGAAATGGCAATCTGACTGCACGGACTGCGTTCCCGGCTCGCGGACGGAGTAAATGACTCCGCCCCTGCGGGTCTCCGCCCTTGGGCCGACGCTGCGGGGAATGACATCGAGAATCTTGGGCGCCGCCCTTCGCTGCTCTCGGCAGCAGGACCCGTTATCCGGACCGTCCAATAACTTTTGCATGCCGCGCTGCCCCAAGGTCGATTCTTGCATCCGCTCCGGAGCTTTCGCCATATGCTGCCCGGGCCTCACCTGTGTCCATCGTCCAAAGCCGACTGCCGTAGGACCTTTCCTCCCCGAAGGGCTCGGCGCATGGGGGCGAGCAAGCGACCGGATTCCACGGCGCCGACCGGGCCAGCCTCGGCGGCGTCTTTCTGGAGCATCGTGCGTCCTTTCGGACGCGCAAAGGACGCTCTACCTCTTTATTTTCCGTATTTATGCGGACGCCAGGTGATTCCACCTGACTGCAAAATGCTATAGCTGAAACGAAAGCGGCATCCCCGGAAGAGCCGCGGGCCGGCCGGCGGCTGCGGCCGGGCTGCCTTTGCGAATCGAAACGACGATCCGTCGGTGTTGCGTGCAAGGGCACCCCGCCGCGGTGCATCCCCTCCCCGGAGGCGCCCAGGAAGCCCTCGGCAACCGCTTGCATGTCGGCGGTCCACACCCCGCCCCGTCCCCGGTAGTCTTCCGGATTCGCCATCCCTGCCCAACCTCAACCGCATTGGCGGCCAATAGACCCCATGCCATCAATCAGACAGGGGCCCATATTGCCTGAGTAATTTTTCAAGCCCACCGCATCATCCCCATGATAAGCTTAATGCTCACCTCGTGGATTGAAAAGAACAATTGTATAAATGTGTATAAATTAGTTATCCACGCTATTCCGCATTAATGAAACACTGCTCGCCGCTCACGCATCGAGGCTATCTACTGCACGGAATGGTTGAAGCGAATCCGCCCCGGCGCCTTTTACAGGACGAAAAATCCGGCTTCAGGGCCTCGGCCTGAAACCGGTATCGATTTTCGGAAACCAGATCAGCTCTGCGCCTCGTAATCCGTGTCGGCGCTGTCTCGCCCCTGCTCGTAGAGGTCCCACGAGACCTCCACCAGCGACAGGAGGATGTCTTCGCGACTCCAGCCCGTCGCCAGAGCGGACCGCACGATCTCGAGCACGATCGGCCTCAGCTGCCGCTCGCATTTTGCGATCAGCTCGGAATCGTCGTCCCCGACGGGTGGTTTGTCGAAGCTGAAAACCCTCATCCCGTGGCCACCCCAAAGCAATCAGTACATATTATCATAGTCAACAACTGCATGAAATATAGACATGTTTGCGGATCTGCCGGCCGACGATGCGCCACCCGCGTGTCCTAAATGCGGCCGCGGCAGATCTGTTCCCGCGCCGCACGGACAAGGGTCAACACGTTTGGCTACGCCGGGCTTCGAAATGTGAGGAAGGGCCGGATGCTGGGCGAGGCGACCGGAACTACCGGGATCCGGCCGCGCGATATGCCGCCCGCGCCTCGCGCCGCTGCACCTGGCCGGCGGCAAATGCGAGCAGCAAACTGGCGACGAGGCACCAGCCGGCGAGCCAGAGCATCTGCGTCGGCAGGGTGATGCCCACATCGATCAGCGCGCCCGTGATCCCCGGCCCGATCGCCGTCGCCAGCACCATCGCCGAAACGGTGATGGCGCGAATGCCGCCGAGATTGGCAAGACCGTACACCTCCGGCCACAGGGCGCCGAGCAGCGTGAATGTGAAGCCGTTGCTGATGCCGAGCAGCAGCATGAAGGCGTAGACGCCCCAGACCGGAGTTATCAGCGCAACCCCCGCCGAAGCGACGGCCAAGGGAATGAGGGAGAACGGCAGAAGCCGAAGCGAGCCGAACCGGTCGATCAGATAGCCGCAGAGCAGCCCGAACACGATGGTGGTCACCGACATGACCGGATAGGCGGCGGCGAATACCAGCGGATCATAGCCGCGCAGCTCGACCAGATACCCCTGGTGGAAGAAGATCACGGTTCCGATGAAGGCTGGAGCCAGCGTGCCGGCGAGCAGGACGTATAAAACGGGATCGCGCACGACTTCGCCGCGCGTCCAGTCGCGCGCCGTGCGCTGCCCGGCAGCCTTTGCCTCATGCGATTGCGGCACGCGCTCGACCCGCATCAACGTGACGATCGCCGGCAGGCCGATGAAGACGACCGCCGCCGCCCCGACGATCCAGCCCGTCCGCCAGTCTCCGCTCAACTGCGCGATCACGACGACGGCAGCCGGTAAGACGGCCGACCCGACCTGCTGGCCCTGCGTGATCAGCGCCATGGCGCGGCCGCGATTGGCAACGAACCAGCGCCCCACCTCCGTGAAGGCGATCTCGGTCATCATGCCTTGTCCGAACAGGCGCAGCAGATAGATCGAGAGCGTCAGGACGACGACGTTCGGCGCGATCACGATCAAGACGCAGGCGATCGCGAGCGCCGGCATGCTGAAACGCGCCACCTTCCAGCCGGGCATCAGATCGAGCGTGCGCCCGAGCCACGGCAAGGTGGCGGCGCTTGCCAGCGTCGCCACCATGTAGAGACCGCCCAACTCGCCGCCCGACAGACCGAAGGCATTGCGCAGGTCGTTGCCCGACAGGCCGATGAAAAACGTCTGCCCGAAAGACGAGAACAAAGTCAGCAAGAACCCGGCACCGATCCATCGGGCGTTGTCCCGAAGGAAAAGGATATTGTCTCGCGCAAAGCCAAGCATGGTACTGCTATTAGTCATATCGCTTCCGGGAAGGCAGGTGGGAAATCCTCTTTTGACAGGAAATCCCCCGATTCCAGGTCGTCTTAGTGACTGAAAGCGCGCTCCAGCGCGTCCCGATCGTTGTGAACGGCCAGCTTGTCCATGATCGTGGCGCTGGCCTCGTTCATCCCGACCACCTCCGTCTCGATGCCCTGTTTGCGGAACTTCAGCACCGCCCTGTCGATCGCGCCGACTCCGGTCAGGTCCCAGATATGGGCGTGGGAGACGTCGATGCGGACGCGATCGAGGTCCTCGCGGAAATCGAGGGAACCGAGGAAGTCGTCGGCCGTCGCAAAGAAAAGCTGGCCCAGCACGGTGTAGGTTCGCGTCCGGCCATCGTCCGACAGCCGCGAGTTCAGCCGGAAGGTCTGCGCCACTTTCCATGCGAAGAAGATGCCCGAGAGCAACACGCCGACACCGACGCCCAGCGCGAGGTTGTGCGTGCCGACCACGGTGAGCACAGTTGCCAGCATGACGGCGCTCGAGCGACGCGGATGCTTGCGCAGATCGTTGAGGGAAGACCAGGAGAACGTGCTGATCGAGACCATGATCATGATGGCAACGAGAGCCGGCATGGGAATGATGCGCACCCAGTCGTTGAGCAGCAGAAGCAGGACCAGCAGGAAAGCGCCTGCGACAAAGGCCGAGAGCCTGCCGCGCCCTCCCGACTTCACATTGATAACCGACTGCCCGATCATGGCGCAGCCTGCCATTCCACCCAGGAATCCGGTACAGAAATTGGCGATGCCCTGCCCGACGCATTCGCGGTTCTTGTCGCTTCCGGTGTCGGTCATCTGGTCGACGATCGATGCCGTCAGCAGGCTTTCCAGCAATCCGACAGCCGCAACGCCGATGGAATAGGGAAGGATGATCCGAAGCGTTTCGAGCGTGTATGGAACGTCCGGAACGAGGAAGGTCGGCAGGCTCGACGGCAGCTCGCCCAGATCGCCGACGGTGCGCACTTCAAGCCCGAGCATCAGCGACCCGACCGTCAGCAGCACGATGCACACCAGAGGGGAAGGCACGGCCCTGGTCACCCGCGGAAAGAGATAGACGATCGCAAGGCCTGCCGCGATCATGGCGTATGTCTGCCAGGACTGCCCGCTCAATTCGGGCAGCTGCGCCATGAAAATCAGGATGGCGAGCGCGTTGACGAATCCCGTCAGGACAGAGCGGGACACGAACCGCATGACGTAGCCCAGCCGGGCGAAACCGGCGAGGACCTGCAGGACGCCGGCCAGGATCGTCGCCGCCAGAAGATATTGTAGCCCGTAATCGCGCACGAGCGACACCATGAGCACGGCGGTTGCGGCGGTCGCCGCCGATATCATGCCGGGACGCCCGCCAGTGATCGAAATGATCACCGCGATGGAAAACGAGGCGTACAGTCCGACCTTGGGATCGACACCGGCGATGAGGGAGAAGCCGATCGCCTCGGGGATCAGCGCCAGGGCGACGACGATGCCCGCCAGCACGTCGCCGCGGATATTGGACAGCCAGTCACGGCGGAATGAATCGAGAGAAAGCATGGGGATCCGAATGCACAGAAAAGCCACATCGCCCGGCGGGCGAAAAAATGCAGAGCTTTGTGGATTGTCCGGCGGATTGGCGGCCGGAAGAGCCACCCGGATTTGCACCGGGTCCGATCGAATGGATGCTGTATAGCAGAGGATTGCTGCGATGCAACATGCACGCCGCCGTTGGACCTGCCGTCCATGTCGGCACCGTCCGTCGGGTCATTTTCCGAAACCGGTTGCCGGTCGGGACTTGGCGTGAATCAGAGGAATATTCTATGGTGATGTAAATCGCTTGGAGAATATCACGTGTCGCTTACAACCGAAGAACTCATCGTCGCAAAAGCGATCGCCAGCAGATTCCATGAAGCAGTCAACGGAATAGCCATTCCGATACATCTGAAGCACACGGGCATCGCGATCTTTGTTGCGGCCGAGATCGCTTCGGCTGCTTCCACGAGACGGGAAGCGCAAAAAGCGCTCAAGGCGTTCAACCAGGAGACCCAGAAGGGGCTGGACAGCATGCTGGCGAAGCTGGACAAGCGCTGAAACCGGTCTGAACCAAGCCCCATCTCTGCAACAGCGCCGTGCCTCCCGGCCGGCAATCACGCATCCAGAAAGGATCGAAGAATGCGATCCGTGGGCACTCCGAACGAAGCAATATCCTTGAATCGCGGGATCTCGAAGACGACGAGGCGCTCGATCCGGTCCTTCAGGGCCGGTTCCCGGGTGATTTCGTCCCTGATCTCCTGCGCGCTGTAGTTGGATTCGAAAAGATAAAGCCCGTCGTCGTCACACCAATACAGGGTGTTGATGCTTCCCCATTGCACCATGTCCTCGAACGCGGCGCGCGCAGGGGCTTGATCGGTTGCCGCCAGCCTACATGAAATCAATATCAACATCACAGCACGCCATCGGTCTCAGGTTTCCTTTTGCGCGCGAACCTTCCACGCCTCCCGCTGCTTCAGGTATTCCGCAGATCGCCGCTTCTCATGTTCAAGCTGGATCTCTGCGGCGCGGCGCGCCTTGATCAGCCCCGGATAATTCAACATGATCGATCGATAATAGCGGTCCGTCGAGTCCAGATCGGCGAGGATCTGATCGAGCCTTCCGGTACGCGCCGCATCAAGCGGTCCGCTTTCCATGTCACGAAGCGATTGCCACACCTCTGCGACCTCGGCGGCAAACGATGCCTCGAAACGGTCTTCGAACTGGTGGCGGGCGCCGGCAGAGAGGAAAGCGTCGATATCGGCTTCCGCCTGCTCGACCGGTACCGGCCACTGGATACCGAGGCTTGCGGATATCCCGGCGACGACGGCCCGCCAGTCGGAAAGCAGCTTCTCATAGGAGGTGGCGCACCGCGGGACTGACCGCGAATCCCTCTCCGCCTGCAGCTCGTATCTCAACCAGCTCAAAAGGCCGGCCTCCAGCGGATATTCGTTGCGCGCATAAAGAGACCGCGCGCACTCCCAGGGCGAGCGAAGCGCCAGGATAACGTGCGCTGCATATCCCCGCTCCCGCAGGACCTCCTCCCAGAGCGGGAACAACCTGCAGACCCGCGGGTCCTTCAGGACGATCAGGTCATGGCCGGAATACTGCTGGTCGATGAACTCTCCAGCCCCCTGCCGAAAGGCTTTCAGCGCCGGTTCGGGAACGCTCTCCACGGGAAAACGGGAACTCTCGATCCAGTTGGAGCCGACCGACGCCAGGAGCTGTTCGTTAAGCATCACCGCATCGACCGGTTCCCAGAAGCCGGTCGCATTGTCGTTGGGCTGCGCCGCCACCAGCTTCTCCGGCAGGAAGGCGCCCAGGAGATTGAGAACGCGCGTTATGGCGGACGTGCCGCTGCGGTGCATCCCAAGGATGACAATGGCTTTCTTCATGTACGGTTCCTATGCCTGTTCCCGAAGAGCCGCGACCTGCAGCCGAAGAAACATCGGTATCGGGGGCAGGCCTCAGTCCGGCTGTGGGTACCAGTCATAACAGAAAAGCCGGGTCGTCCTAGTGAGCGCTTTTCTCCCCGAGGCCTGCATCGTCTGCGAGCCCCCACGCCGGCGCTTGAAGTGAATGGTTTCGGGGACGACCTTGTGGACGAGGCCGGCTTCGAGTGTCTCGCAGTTCCACTGCCAGTCTTCGTAGGCAAAGCCACCCTTGATATCGCGATCCGCATAAGGATAGCGCTCATGGGCGGCGCGCGGCGCCATGCACAATGCGTCCCAGTAATTCATGACCCGCAGGAAGGCGGGATCGAAATTCTCGTCTTCCTGGTCGATGTGAAAGAACAGGTTGTTGTTGTCCTGAAAGAACCAGTTCATCTCGGGATGCGCGATGATCTGGCCCGGCTTCGTCTCGCACATGGCGTGCGCGTCCTTCAGCCAGTTTTCGCTCCACAGGTCATCACCGTCGAGAAACGCGACATAATTGCCGGTGGAGATGGAAACCGCGTGGTTCCTCACCTGCCCCTGATCGCCGAACGACACCTCCTCGAGCCGCCCTCCCTGCTCCTCGATGTCGGAGAACACGGCCCGGATTCCGGCATCGGGATTGTCGAGAACCGCGATCAGTTCCACCGACAGGCCCGCATCCGCCGCCACCGAGGCAGCGTCCTTCATGCTGCGCAGCGAGATGCCGGCCATGGCGCCTTCGCGATGAGCTGTAATGATCGCTGATATGTCAGGCATCCACCACCCCGTCCAATGCGACCGAAAGCGAACGGCTGTACCGCTGCGCATCGCATAACTTCAAAGTGTGCTGGCGAAGCCGCTTGGCGCGCGCGGTGACCTCGGCCGGATCGGCCTTCATCTCGGCTATGGCAGCCAGATAGGCCTCCGGATCGAGAAAATCGCGAACCGGAAATCCCGTCTCGTCGCTGACGACATCGCCGACCCCGCCGGTCAGGCTCGCCACGACCGGAACACCGCGCATTCCGACATCGATGAGGATCGTCGGCAATCCGTCCCACCAGGAGGTGTACAGGAAGAAGTCCGAATGCGCGAAAGGCAGTTCCGACAGATCGTTGTAGGTGCCCATCAGCGTGATGTTCTGCGGCAGGTTGCTGAAATCGACGCCCGACTGCCCGAGAACTTCCTTTCCCCACACGAGCAGATCGAGATCCGGCATCCGCGCGGCGATCTCGACGACGAGGTCGAAACGCTTTTGCCGGTCGAATCTTCCGGCCCAGATGGCCTGCAGTCTCGGTCGCCGCAGGGCGAACCGATGCAGGCGACCGTTGCGGCGGCGTTGAAAGACCCCGGAAAAATCGTCGGCAGCAGGTTCGCACGGCGTGAAAAGCACATGTATCCGGTCCTGAAGCGCCCGCGACATGGCGTAACGCTCCACCAGTTCGGCCTTCAGGGCGGAGTTGTCGACGAACACCCCTTTGAGGTGGGTGAAGCAGGACTGGAAAAAGGTGATGGGATAGCCGCCCTTATTGCCCTTTTCGTCGAGATCCCATGTGAAGAGATAGGCGTAAAGGTCCACCCAGGTCGACAGCTGCAGGCCGTAGGTCTCGTAGAGCTCCCAGCAGAGTCGGCTGTTGACGTTTATCACCTTCTTGGCCTGCAGGCCGCGAACAAGGTCGAGCAGCACCCGCGCCTTGTTGTCCAGGGTGAGCGGCCCGATGTGCTGGCTTATGTCGATGACCCGCACCGTATCCGGAAACCACTCGGGACGCTCGAAATCGGGCAGGTCCGTCGTCACGACGAGGATCTCCTGCCCGGGCGCGATTTCGGCCAGGGCGCGCGCCAGGTGGCCGGCGACCCTCGCCGATCCCGCCATGCGGCAATGCGGGATCAGCATGAGGATGTCGGCGGACGTGCAGCCGATCGTGCGCCGCATCTTCTCGACGATGTTTCGGACCTCGGTCAGACCATGGCGAATGGGCGGCGACTGCACCACCCGCGCCGAATACGGCCGCAGGATCCGCGGCTCGATCGCTGCCGCCTTGCGCACCAGCTCCTGGTATTTCGGCCTGTCGAGTACCGCGAGCTTGTCGATCAGATGCGCCGCGACGTCTTCGATCGGCGTGCTCAGCCGCAGTTCCTCGGTCCCCTCGGTCTGCCGTATGACCCTGTCGACGATGGCGATGCCGCGCGGCTGCGCAGCGGCCGGCATGGCGTCGACGAAGGGGCTGGGGCGACGATGCCCCTCCCGGCAGCCGTGAATGATGTAGTGCTCGAACAACCACCCCTTCCAGCGGGAAAGATCCTTGTGGGTGTCGAGATAGAAGGCCTCATCGAAGAGAGGCGTGGGAACGATCCTGTTTCGCCAGCCATAGGTCAGCCAGTGAAAGAAACCGGCTTCCGGCTCCTCCTGACCATCGTCTTCGCTCGCCTCGGCGGCCTCTCTCAGCCTCCGCTGATAGGTCCTGGAATTGAAGAAAAGCGTCGGCCGCAAGCCGGCAAACGCGCCTTCCGAAAGAAAGTGGATGAGCGCATCTTCTTCGGTGAGAGGCTCGATGGTGCCGAGCTGCGCGGCATAGAAGGTCGGCTGGAGCACCTGCACCAGCCTGTTCCAGGTCTCCTCGCTCAGCGCCAGGTCCCGCTCCGCTTGCGGAAACAGGCCGACGATGTCGGCCAGAGGTGTCTTCGACGTCTTTGCCCGGGCAGCCAGGGCCGACGCGATTTTCTGCAGGCCAGGATGCGGAACGCGTCCCTCCGAATGGCCGTGACGGTCGAAATGCATCCACGGATCCATCCCCGCTTCACGGACATCCGGATTGGCCGACAGGTAGAACCCCGCGTCGAATTTGTCCTCTGCCCACGTCAGCACTCGTGCTGTCTCCCCTCGCCGCTGCAGATCGTTGTTGCTTGATCGCCCCCGTATCCGCCCCGCGCTTATCCCAATGCGGCGCGCGGCGCCGATGGCGACGAGGCTTCGTCGAGCTGTTCGGCGATATCCCGCGTCCAGGCCACGGCGGCGGGAACGCGCGAGCGATCGACCCTGTCGGCATAATGCCGTGCGACGTCGACGACCTCGTTCATCAGCCCCTGCTCGAGGGTGATGGGATCAAGGCCGAGAGCGAGGAACTGCTCGTTTTTCACCACCAGGTCGTTTTCGGCGGCTTCCTTGCGCGGATTGGGCAGATAATTGATGTCGACCCCCGTCATGCCGGATACGAGCTTCGCCAGATCGCGAACCCGGTGCGTCTGCGTCATCTGGTTGAAGATCTTCACGCGATCGCCGCGCTTGGGCGGATTTTTCAACGCGATCTCGATGCACCGCACCGAGTCCTGAATGTGGATGAAGGCGCGCGTCTGCCCGCCCGTGCCGTGCACGGTGAGCGGATAGCCGATCGCCGCCTGGATGAGGAAGCGGTTGAGGACCGTGCCGTAGTCGCCGTCGTAATCGAACCGGTTGATCAGTTGCGGATGCAGCCTGGTCTCCTCGGTGTGCGTTCCCCACACGATGCCCTGGTGCAGGTCGGTGATGCGCACGCCGTCGTTCTTTGCGTAGAACTGGAAGAGAAGCTGATCCAGGCACTTGGTCATGTGATAGACCGAGCCCGGATTTGCCGGGTAAAGGATTTCCAGGGACGCCTGGTCGCCGGCCAGGTTTTCGATGCCGACGGGAAGATAGCCTTCCGGAATGGCCGCGCCCACGCTCGAATAGCCGTAGACGCCCATCGTGCCGAGATGGACGAGATGCGCGTCAAGGTCCAACTCGATCAATGCGTTCAAGACATTGTGCGTCGCATTGACGTTGTTGTTCACCGTGTAGTTTTTGTGCCGGTCGGACCGCATCGAATAGGGCGCGGCGCGCTGTTCGGCAAAATGAACGACGGCATCCGGCCTGTTCTCGGCGAGCCACGACTTGAGAACGTCGTAGTCACGGGCAATATCGACCAGGTGAAAATGGATGTGCCGACCGGTCTCGGTGTGCCAGGCGCGCAAGCGCTCCTGGATCGTTTCAACCGGCGTCAGCGACTGGACGCCGAGTTCGGCGTCGATCCAGCGACGTGACAGATTGTCGAGGATGTGAACCTCGTGGCCGGCCTGAGACAGATGGAGTGACGTTGGCCAACCTACGAACCCATCACCGCCGAGAACCGCAATCTTCACGTTTTTCCCTCTCGAAATGCTCAGAAAAATAGCCAGCAAAAAGAAACACAGTTGCAGGGCATATACAAACCACTTTCGACAAGCAATAACCGCACCGTCCTAAAGCATGTGCATAAGATTGCCAGCACAACCTTAACTTGTTCTTTCGCGCGCATATAAAACCAAATAAAACACGAAAAATTTCATAAAATTTATATGCGTGAACATTGATCTGTGCTGATCGAAGGGCCGAATCGGCAGACGAAGCTTGCAGCACCGCGGTGAAAAGGACGGGCAAACCCGGTTGGTCGCGAAGACGACAGGTTGGCCTTTCAACGCCTGAGGCTCCGGCCGGAAATCGGGCGGAGCGTTTTGATGCCCCTCGGTTTACCGGACGCCGCGCTTTCGCAAGGGTCTGCTCACATAGCCGAGCAAACGCGACAGGCTCGAAGCCTCGTCCCCGGCCTCGCTCACCGATGCGAAGCGCCTGAAAACGGTATCGAACCTGCCAGCTCGGGAAAACAACTCCCTGAGAATGAGGAAGGCGGCCGAATCTTCGTCGGCAAAGCTCAGCAGGCGATGCTCGAGATTCTTGATCATGTCCCCCCGCCCGATGGCAAAGGCGGACAGCCCGTCATGCAAAGGCACCCGTTCCGAGATCTCCCGGTAGGGGGCCGCATCCGCCGCCGCGGCGGTCGCCCAGCGTTCGGTCTCGTAGAGCTTCACCGTGTTGGTGAACAGCGTAGCGGACATGGCCAGCGCGCGTTCGCCGGTGTCGCGCCCGTGGTCGATGATCGTGTCGCACGCGGAAACGAGCCACCGGCTGTCGAGCCTTTCGCACAGGAACGCCCCTTCCCTGTCCCACAGATCCCTGAAACGGAGGACGTTTTCCTCCAGGTTGATGTTCCGGCGGATGAGAACGACGAGGATCGCGTGATAGAGGCACAGTTCCGGTGCCCCTACAAACTCGTTCCTGATCGACAGGATGTGCACCGACAGATCTTTCGAGCGTCCGTAGGAATATGTCTTGTCCGCCCCCTCGACGGTTCTGCTCTTCATGTCGGCGAAGGTCGAGTGCAGCAGCCGATCGATGATCTCGACACCATAGGTGGCTCCCGCCCGCGGTTCGGCAGCGAGCCGCACGGGTGTGTCGGCGCATAATTCCGACAATTCAAGCCGCATGCCCTCGTCGGCCACCTCGGCGAGCGCATCGGGATAGCTTCGAACGATCTGCCGGATCGCCGGCAGGGCGCGCTCGTCTCCTCCGCGATAGGAGGCGTATAGCGGAGGCAGCATGCTGGAGCCCGTGGGGCGAGGGCCGAGCGGATCTTTGCTGTTCGGCTGATAGGCGAATGCCCTCACATTCTCGATCGAGTTGCTGAGATAGGGCTCCATATGGGCGGCGGCGTCGATCTCGTTTCCCGGCGGGACGAGGAACGATGCGGGATAGGGCCCGGCCCGGCCGGCAAACGCCGCCTCAAGCCAGGCGGACGCATCGCCGATCGAGCGCAGGATCGTCGCGAGCGAAGAGGACAGGTCCTTGCGCATTTGCGAGGCGCCGTCGAGGATGCCGGCCGCCTGCCCGGCGATCCCGTCCGTGTCGGCCGGATCGCGCACCGGAAACCGGTCGCCGAGCATCGCCGCCAGGCCTTCGTTCTTATAGGAATTGCCGCGAACCTGTATGACCGGCAGGTTGGCGCTCGCGGCCATGATGTTCATGTGGTAGCGCCCGCTCAAAAGGAACCGGCATTTGTCCATCGCGGACGCCACGGCCGAATAGCTGACGGTCGGGGGAATCACCTCATACGAGGAAGGCTCCCAATATTGCGCGGCCAGCCGCTCGAGCTTTTCGTCCGCCTCGGTCGAGGCGGCGATGACCGGGACCAACCCCGTCTCCGACTTGATTCGCGTCGCGGCGGAAAAGATCTGCTCATGGATCTCGGGCGAGAAATAGGCCGATCCGGAGACCATGAAGTGCCTGCTGCGCGACAAGTCCGGAAGGCGGGGATCGGGCGCCGGCCGCGTCAGGAACGCCGTGTCTGGAATGTGAAACACGGACCGGATGCCGATCTGCCGCGCCGCGCTCACGGATATGTTCTCCCGCACCGCAACGAAATCGAGGCTGTTGTAGGCCGCGGCGAGGACTTCCGAGAACCGGTCGTCTCCAGCGAATATCGTCTGGTTCAGGGAGTAAACCGGTTTCCTCCACATGTGCTTCGCGACGAAGGGCAAGAGGAGGAGGCGCGCTCCACGCAGGAAATCCGTTCCCGCCATCGTGCCTTCTGCCTGAAAGATGACGAGGTCGGCGTCCTTCACCTGCTGCGCATATCGCCCGCACCGCTCCACGCAAAGCTTTTCCAGGTAAGCCGCGGGTGCCGCGCTGCCGGCATTGTCCGCACCCAGCGCGCAGACCGAGAGGATCGATTCATAGATCCTGTCGAGGTGCTCCTTCTCCCACTCCCTGTCCAGCTCCATTCTCGGCAGAAGTGGTATAAGAGAGATGAGCGGAAGTTTATCTGCACCGAAAGACGAGTTTATAAACTTCAACAACTCCCAACTTGTGGCCTGACATCCCCAGTTCCTGCGCGTTCCGGTGAAATTGACGATTGCGACGCGTTTGATGTGGTCAACGGCTCTTGCTTTCTCCGCTGCGTTATTCATCACACTGCTTCTAACCTTGGGAATATCGGAACAGGACCCCGACGCACGGGGTTGGCACTCGGTCTAAATCTACCCTACCGAAAGTTGATATGCCAGCCGCCCGGCTCCGATCATCACCGCACGCTTAGCCGGCATTGCGATCGGCATCGCGCCGGCTATCGCTCGGACCTCCGTTATGCCGGCGTCGCGCAGAAACAGGGCCGGTATTGCGACAGAAACCGCCACTCGATGACATAGACAACGTAGGATTCCTGTAAACGAAATCGCACTACCGTCAAAATAATATAAACAAGAAAAAATAAACGCGTCCACCCGAATAAAACAGACGAAACAGAAAATCCTATCAATCTAATCAATTCTTACTTTTTATGACAACAGAAATAGCACAAGTTTTGCTTATCAATGGTTGCGAACCTTTCTTCGAGCCTGTAATCATATTCGTCCCTCGTCCAATATCCAGACGGGGGCGACATTATCAAACGAGGAGATCCTTATGATTGGTGGTCTATTGTCAACGGTCGGCGGCACTGTCGGTCCTCTTCTTCAGAACGTACATGCAACCGTAAATAGTTTGGCCGAAACCGTTTCACCCGGCTCCACCGACGGTCGCACGACGACTGGAAACCTTATCAACGAGAGTGGTCTGCTCGGCGACCTCATCACCGGAGTTAGCGAAGGCGACCTGATCGGTGGCATCGCCAACGCATACGGCAACATCGTCGGCCCCGGCGGTGCGATCAACAACCTCGCCCAGGGCCATGGCTTGGGCATCGAGGGTGCGCTCGGCAGCGTGCTGGGTCTCGCCGACGGCCTGCTCGGCTCGGCCGATGGCGGCAGCGACAATCTGCTCGACGGCCTGCTCGGTGGCGATGGCCTTCTGGGCGGCGTCCTCGGCGACGACGGTCTGCTCGGCGGCGTGCTCGGTGACGACGGCCTTCTGGGCGGCGTCCTTGGCGGCGACGGCCTGCTCGGCGGTGGCCTGCTCGGCGGCGTGCTCGGTGACGACGGCCTTCTGGGCGGCGTCCTCGGCGACGGCGGCCTGCTCGGCTGACGCAGTCGATTCCACTCCGGGGGGCTTGCCCCCCGGAGTATTTGGACTTGCCAATGCTCCCGTCGATGGTCTCTATGCTGCCGGAGAACTTGGTAGACAATGCACTCAGTGCTTGAAAGATTGGGCTTCCGCAAACAGAATGTCGGAATTCATGAATGTGACGTCGAGGAAATCCGATGTTTATGGCTGACGCGACGTCAATCTCCCGCTCCACAGAGAAGCGGGTCGATCACGAGATAAGCATTGCATTGAAGTCGTTGCGACTTCATTTTATTATTGTTGGCATCTTCTCGAGCGCCATCAATCTTCTTTACCTCAGCTCTCCGCTTTACCTGATGCAGGTCTACAACCGTGTCCTGATCAGCGAGAGCATTCCCACCCTCGCCTTGCTGACGCTGATTCTGGTCATCGCCCTGCTCGTGATGGCAGCGCTCGATGCCGCCCGCGCGCAAATCCTGATCAGATGCGGAATTATACTGGATCAGAAGCTTTCCGGCCGCCTGTTTTCCGCGCTGGTCCAAAAGTCGTCGAGACAGGGATATTCGCTGGGTGCCCAGCCGCTTCGAGAGCTCGACGAATTCAGGACCTTCATCACGGGGCCTGGAATCTACTTCGCCTTCGACATCCCCTGGATCCCGATCTATCTCGGCCTCCTGTATCTGATCCATCCCGTCCTGGGGATCGTCGCGACCATCGGCGCCGCGGTGTTGATGGGACTGGCCTTTCTGAACGAATTCCTCACACGGAGGCCGATCGAGGACGCGCAGAACTCGGCGCGGCGTGCCTTCACCTTCACTGAAAACATCATGCAGCACGCGGATGTCATCCGGGCCATGGGAATGCAGTCGTCGGTGGAGAGCCACTGGCAGGGCAACCGGGCGGGCATGCTGCGCCGGCAAGCCTTCGCCAGCGATCGCAACGCCTTCCTGTCCGCAGGCATCAGGTTCGCCAGGCTCCTGCTGCAGTCGCTGATGCTCGGCGCCGGCGCCTGGCTGGCGCTCGACCATGCAATCATGCCCGCCACCATCTTCGCCGCGAGCATCATCATGGGGCGGGCGCTGGTGCCGGTCGAACAGTCGGTCGCCGCCTGGAAGCAAGCCGTGACCGCCCGCATGGGCTACCGGCGGGTGCGCGATATTCTCAAGGAAAACCCGGTGACGGACCTGAAGACCGTGGTGCCGATCAAGCAGACGGCGCTCGAGGTCAAGGAACTGTCCTATCAGGCGCTCGGCAGGAAGAAGCCAATTCTCGACAATGTCTCGTTCAAGATCGGAGAAGGCGAGGTCCTCGGCGTCGTGGGGCCGAGCGGTTCGGGCAAGAGCACGCTCGCCAAGCTGCTCATCGGCGCTCTTCAGCCGACCAACGGCGAGATCTTCTTCGGCGGGCTCAACTACGTGCACTGGGACCCCACGGAGTTCGGCCGCATAACCGGCTATCTGCCGCAGGACGTCGGATTGTTTGCCGGCACGGTCCGCCAGAACATCGCCCGCTTCGGAGACCCGTCCGTCGAAGAGATCATCCAGGCGACCACTCTGGCCGGGATCCACGAAATGGTGCTGAGCCTGCCGAAACAGTATGACACCGTGCTCGGCCCCGGCGGCCTCGGCCTTTCGGGTGGCCAGCGCCAGCGCATCGGCCTGGCAAGGGCTCTCCTGGGACGTCCCAAGCTGCTGGTCCTCGATGAGCCCAACGCGCATCTGGACATCGTCGGTGAAAAGGCGCTCAGCGAGGCTCTGTTCGTCATGAAGGCGCAAGGCACCGCCGTCGTGGTGATCACCCATCAGCCGGCGATCCTGCGCGTCGTCGACACGGTGCTGACGCTGAAGGGCGGCGCGATCGACAAGCTCGGCCCCCCGGAATCGTTCGGCTCGAAGCTCTTCGAGGAGGCACAGGCATGAAGCTTGCCTTCCTCTCCGCCGGCCGCACCAGCAACATCCGCTACGATAACCCATTGATGCCGGCCCTGTGGGGCGCCGGCGCCATCGTCCTGTTCATCCTCCTCTTCGTGATCTGGGGCTATGCCGCGCCGCTTTCCAGCGCGGCGATCGCCGAAGGCAGCCTCCAGGTCCAGGCCAGGAGGCAGTCGGTCGAGCATCCTTATGGCGGCGTGATCTCCAGGCTGCTGGTCATGGAAGGCCAGCGTGTGGTTCAAGGTCAGTCGCTCATCGAGCTCGACGGCACCGACGCCCGCGCCAAGCTGGACATCGCGAACGCGGAAGTCGTGGCTCTTCTGGCGGAACAGGCAAGGCTGGTTTGCGAGCGGGACGATCAGGGCCCTGAATGCCTCGACGCGTTTGCGAACGCCAATTCGCAACGGCGCGGAATGGAAGAGGCCATCGCCAACGAACGGGCGGTGATGCTCGCGCGGGGCCTGCAATACGAGGCCGAAAAGGGGATGCTGACTTCCAATGTCGCCCAGCTCTGGGAGAAGATCTCCGGGCTGACGGCGCAGATCCAGGGTCTTTCCGCGCAGGAGGCCTCCCTGGAGGAAGAGCTGAAGGGCGCCAGGAAGCTGCTCGAATCCGGCTTCACTCCAAGGACCCGCGTCCATGAGCTCGAGAGATTGGCGGCGCAGATTCTGGCGGACAAGGGTTCGCGGATTGCCGACATGGCCGGCGCCAAACAGGCGATCAGCGAAGCCGAGCTTGCCGTGGCGAAGCTGGATCGCGAGCGCATCACCGCGCTTGCCAACCAGATCCGCCAGACACAGTCCGCGCTCGCCGGGGCGATCCCGAAGCTGGAAGCCGCGCAGGACGTCGTGAATCGAACCACCATCAAATCCCCGGTCAGCGGCTCCATCGTCGACCTGTCGGTGTTCACCGAAGGCGGCGTGATCCAGCCCGGAGCGCGGCTGATGGACATCGTGCCGGACGACAATCCGATCATCGTCGAGGCCCGCCTCCCCCTGTCCGACATCAACTATGTCGAGCCCGGTCAGGAAGTGGATGTGCAGCTCGTCGGGATCCCGAGAAACGAGCGGCCGCAGATCAGAGGCGAAATCATCAGCGTCTCGGCAGACAAGATAACCGACCCCAACTCCGGCGCGAGCTACTTCGCGTTGCGCGCCAGGCTGAACCCCGATGATCTTAGCGATCTGAGGGTCAGGCTTCAGCCGGGAATGCCGGCGGAAGTGATCGTGACGACCAAGTCGCGCACTCTGGCCGCCTATCTGTTGGGGCCGCTACTCGATGAGGTTGGACATGCATTTCGCGAACAGTGAGGACTTCAAATGTCTAGGATGACGAGCGCAGACAACAAGAAACGCTCCGAGGCAAAATCGGAAAGCGGCAGATCGGCGGCGCCCAAGTCGGACAGCGCCCTGGCCTTCTCACTGACCGCGGGTGCCATTGGCATCGGCATCACGCTTCTCCAGCAGGAACAGGCGATGGCGGCCCTCAACGCGGCCAACTTCAGCCTCGGTGAGTTCCAGCTCACGGACGAGGCGCGCGTGTCAATATCGGCAGATGCGGACGGTCAGCTCGCCGCAGCCGCCAACCAGCTTTCCTTCGGGGGTCTGGGGACATCGGTGTCCCTCGACGCCGATGCGGGGCAAGCGGGCGGCATCGATCTGTCCGGATTGCTGCAGGCCATCCAGGAATATCTGCAGCAGATGGAAACGTTCGCGGCGGAGAACGGACTGGGCGGCGCCGAACATCCCGGCCATCCGCAGGGCCTGTCCGAGCTCGTGCAATATGCCTCCAACGACGCGGGCACGGTCACTGACGCTTCTGGGTCCGGCCTCGGCACGAGTTCGCCCGTCGGAAGCGGTTCTTCGCTCTCGCTGGGGCCGGACAAGACGGACGGACCAGGCAAGGTCGGGGAGATCTCGAACGGACTTCTGGACGATCTGGCGACCGGAACCGGCGGCTCGAACAGTGCTCCGGTTGTCGGCACGATCATCCCGGATACCTCCGATGCTGTGGACGGCGTGACGGACACGGTCGGAGATGTCGTCGACGGGGTGACAGGCGTCGTCGAGGATGTTCTTGATGATGTCACCGACGTCGTCGGCGGCGTGACGGATGTGGTCGACGACGTCCTCGACGGTGTCACAGACATCGTCGGCGGTGTCACGGATGTGGTCGACGACGTTCTCGATGGCGTCACAGACATCGTCGGTGGTGTGACGGACGTGGTCGACGACGTCCTCGACGGGGTGACCGACGTCGTCGATGGTGTGACGGATGTGGTCGAAGATGTCCTCGGCGGCGTCACTGATGTTGTCGGCGACGTCCTTGACGGCGTGACAGACGTCGTCGGCGGCGTGACAGACGTCGTCGATGATGTCCTCGACGGTGTTACCGATGTGGTCGGCGGCGTGACGGATGTGGTCGATGACGTTCTCGGCGGTGTGACCGATACGGTCGATGGTATACTCGGCGGTGTGACCGGCACGGTCGGCGGTGTGCTTGGCGGCGTCACCGGCACGGTCGGCGATGTCGTCGGCGGCGTCACAGACACGGTCGGCGATGTCGTCGGCGGCGTCACGGACGCGGTCGGCGATGTCGTCGGCGGCGTCACCGACACGGTCGGCGATGTCGTCGGCGGTGTCACCGACACGGTCGACGATGTGCTCGGCGGCGTCACCGACACGGTCGGCGATGTCGTCGGCGGCGTCACCGATACAGTCGGCGATGTCGTCGGCGGTGTCACCGACACGGTCGACGATGTGCTGGACGGCGTCACCGATACAGTCGGCGATGTCGTCGGCGGTGTCACCGACACGGTCGACGATGTGCTCGGCGGCGTCACCGATACGGTCGGCGATGTCGTCGGCGGTGTTCTCGATGGCGTCACCGACACGGTCGGGGGACTTGTCGGCGGGCTGCTCGGCGGCACGACCGCGACGATCGAAGTCTCTCTGGAGGGGCCAAACATATTCGAAGCAGCGGAGGGCGCGTTGCAGCTCACCGACGGGGTGATCAGCCAGCTGACGCCGACGATCAGCTTCATCGGGCAGTCCATTACCGACAGCACCGACAATCACGACTTCGCCGCGTCAAACGGCTCTCTGCTTCACGGTCTTATCTGACAGTGAAGGCCTTCCAGCTTCACTGTCCCTTTTGAAGAGGGACGGTGAAGCATCGCCTCCATGGCGTGAACGACATCAAACGGCCTGCAGACACGGCATACGCCTTGCGGAAAACCGATTCCGGTTCGTCAGCCGATACTCTAACCTTTCCGGCTGAACGAATCGCTTTCAGCTGCAATGCGCAGCGGAATTCCTGTTTCCGGCAACGAAGCATTTACCGATACGACGGGAGAGCGTCCGGCGGGAGGCATCACAACAACCGGCGCAAGGAAGGTGAGGGAGATGGGAGACATGCGACTGGCTCTGGTAACGGGGGGCAGCGGCTTCATCGGAAAGGCCCTGATCGACCGGCTGCTTTCGCAGGGCTGGAGCGTCCGCAATGTCGATTTCGTCGCGTCTCCTGCGACACATGCGCGATTGAGCCATTGGCCGGGGAGCTTTCTCCAACCCGAGCTCCTGCGCGAGGCGATGGTCGGCGTCGACACCATCTTCCATCTCGCCGCCACGAATTTTCCGCGGGAATCGAATCTCAATCCCCTGTCGGACTGCCAGGAAAACGTCATCGGCACGATGAAACTCGCCGAAATGGCCATCGAGGCCAAGGTGAGACGCATCGTCTTCAGTTCCTCGGGCGGCACGGTGTACGGCAACGCCAGGGCGACCCCGATCGCCGAGAGCCACCCGACGCAGCCCATCACCGCATACGGCATCTCGAAGCTCGCCTGCGAACACTATCTGCGGTTCTATGACGGCCTTGCGAAAGGCCGGCCGCTCACCACCTTGTCCCTGCGCATCGGCAACCCGTACGGCCCGAACCAGAACATCCGCAAGGCGCAAGGAGCCCTGACCACCTTCTGCTACAATGCCGCGAACGGAATCCCCATCACCATATGGGGGGACGGGACGGTCGAGCGCGACTTCATCCACATCAGCGATGTGACGCGCGCCATGGCCCGTGCGGCCGACTGTCCGGCTCACGGCACCGAGATCAATGTCGGCTCTGGCAGGGGCACGTCCCTCAACCAGATCCTGGATGCGATCAGGGCGAGCCTGGGAAGGACGATTGACGTCAGCTACACGGAGAGCCGGAGTTTCGATGCTCCCAGCAACGTGTTGTCGATCGCCCGCGCCCGCGAGCTGCTTCAATGGGAGCCCGAGATCGGGATAGACGAAGGCGTCAGCGAATTGCTGGGCTCCTTCCTCTAGAGCGTTTTGCAGTCAGGTGGAATCACCTGACGACCGCATAAATGCGGAAAAACAATGAGATAGAACAGAACAACGTTTCCATGAAACGATGAACCGGTCTAGCGCGATTTTGAGGATGGCACGATGACGACGACAGCGGCCGGTCTCACGAGCCTCGACATGCTGGAGGCGGAGTCCATCCACATCATGCGTGAGGTTGCCGCCGAGTTCCGCAACCCGGTCATGCTGTACTCGGTCGGCAAGGATTCGTGCGTCATGCTGCACCTGGCCAGGAAGGCATTCCACCCCTCGCCGCCGCCTTTCCCGCTGCTGCATGTGGACACGACCTGGAAGTTTCGGGACATGATCGCGTTCCGCGATCGAGCGGCCAAAGAGGCCGGCATGAGGCTCATCGTCCACACCAACGAGGAGGGCCTGCGCCGGAACATTACCCCGTTCAACAACGGGTCGGCGCTCTACACCAGCGTGATGAAGACCGAAGCGCTGAAGCAGGCGCTCGACCGCCACGAATTCGACGCCGCATTGGGGGGCGCGCGCCGCGATGAAGAAAAAAGCCGTTCCAAGGAGCGCATCCTCTCCTTTCGCACCGCGGGCCATGGCTGGGATCCGAAGAGGCAGCGCCCGGAACTCTGGAACCTCTACAACACCCGGATATCCAAGGGCGAATCGATCCGTGCCTTCCCCCTGTCGAACTGGACCGAGCTCGACATCTGGCTCTACATCCTGAGGGAGGGGATCGAGATCGTCCCGCTCTATTTCGCCGCCGAGCGGCCGGTGGTCGAAAGAGACGGGCAGTTGATCATGGTCGACGACGACCGCCTGCCGCTGGCAAACCGCGAGACGCCGCAACTCAAGATGATCCGTTTCCGGACCCTTGGCTGCTACCCGCTCACCGCGGCGATGGCGTCGGCAGCAACCACCCTGCCCGAGATCATCGAGGAAATGCTGACCGTGTCGACCTCCGAGCGCTCGGGACGCCTGATCGATTTCGACGAAGCGGCATCGATGGAGAAGAAGAAACGCGAGGGCTATTTCTGATGAAGCCTGCGCCCGACGCTCAATCCTTCGCCGAATACATCTTCCGCCAGGAAAGCAAGGACCAGTTGCGCTTCATCACATGCGGCTCCGTCGACGACGGGAAATCGACACTGATCGGCCGCCTGCTCTACGACGCCGCGCTCCTCTACGAGGACCAGTTGGCGGCCCTCAGACAGGAAGTCGCCCGCCAGGGGCACCCTAGCATGGAGATCGATTTCGCCAATCTCGTCGATGGCCTCGAAGCCGAGCTGGAACAGAAGATCACCATCGATGTCGCCTACCGGTACTTCTCGACCGCCAAGCGCAAGTTCATCGTTGCCGACACGCCGGGACACGAGCAATACACGCGCAACATGGCGACGGGAGCCTCCACAGCCGATCTTGCCGTCATTCTGGTCGATGCGCGCAAGGGCCTGCTGACCCAGACACGCCGCCACTCCTTCATCGCCTCCTTGCTGGGCATCCGGCATGTGATCCTCGCCGTCAACAAGATCGACCTTACGGACTATTCCCAGGAGGTCTTCGAAGCGATCGCCTCCGAATACCGTATCTTCGCGGCAGCCCTGAATTTTGCCACCGTGACACCGATCCCGGTATCGGCCCGCTTCGGCGACAACATCACCCGGCGCAGCGACAAGCTCGCCTGGTATGACGGGCCGCCGCTTCTGGACTTGCTTCAGTCGATCGAGATCGCGTCGTCGAAGCGGGACCGTCCGTTCAGGATGCCGGTCCAATGGGTGAACCGGCCGCATCAGGACTTCCGCGGCTTCAGCGGCACCATAGCCAGCGGCTCCGTGCGCCCCGGCGATGCCGTCACCGTCGTCCCGTCCGGCAGGACGACGACGGTCTCGCGCATCGTCACCCATGACGGCGACCTTCCGGCCGCCGCAGCCGGCCAGGCCGTGACGCTCGTGCTGGCGGACGAAGTCGACGTTTCGCGCGGCGACCTGCTCAGCTCGCCGACCGAGCGTCCGGCACTGTCCGACCAGTTCTCCGCCAACCTGATCTGGATGCACGAAGCGCCGATGATTCCGGGGCGCTCCTATCTCTTCAAGTTCGGCTCCAAGCTGGTCACGGGATCGATCACCGCCATCAAGCATCGGGTCAATGTCGACACGATGGAACCTGGCGCTGCCAGGCAGTTCGAGCTGAACGAGATCGGCCTCGTGAACCTGGCGGTCGGCGAGCAGATCGCCGTCGACGCCTATAAGGACAGCCGCGCCACCGGCGGCTTCATCGTCATCGATCGGCTCTCGAACCAGACGGTCGGCGCGGGAACGATCAATTTTCCCCTGCGCCGATCGGAGAACATCCATTGGCAGGCCATCGACCTCGACAAGAAAACCCGCAGCCAGGCCCTCGGGCAACGCCCGTTCGTGCTGTGGTTCACCGGTCTGTCCGGCGCCGGCAAGTCGACGATCGCAAACCTGGTCGAAAAACGGCTCTTCTCGATGAACCGCCACACCTATCTCCTGGATGGAGACAATGTGCGGCACGGTCTCAATCACGATCTCGGCTTCACCGAAGCCGACCGGGTGGAAAACATCCGCCGGATCGGCGAAACAGCAAAACTGTTCGTCGATGCCGGCCTCATCGTGCTGTGCTCATTCATCTCGCCCTACCGGTCCGAGCGGCGCATGGTGCGGGAACTGCTGGAGCCGGGGGAGTTCGTCGAGGTTTTCGTCGATGCACCGCTCGAAATCGCCGAACGCCGCGACCCGAAGGGGCTCTACCGCAAGGCGCGCGCCGGCGAACTGCAGAACTTCACCGGCATCGATAGCCCCTACGAGGCCCCGCAGGCTCCGGAAATTCACCTGGCGGCAGGCTCCCGAACGCCGGACGAGCTTGCTCAGGCCGTGATCGACTACCTGCGAGAACATCGCCACGTGTCTTGAGACGCCGCACGATGGCTCCTCGCGGCCGCAGGGCCCTTTGTGTTGGGGAGATGAGCGCTCTAGCCGAGCAAGCCGCCGTCAAGGAGATCGTCCAGGTCGCCGGCCGACCCGAGGAGGCCGCCGCCGATCAGTCCGCCTTCACCCAGGACGTCGCCAAGCAGGCTCTCGTCGCCGACAACGCCGTCCAGCAAGCCGTTGCCGATGCTGTCGGCGGCTCCGAGAAGCTCATCGGCGGTGCCAAGCACGTTCCCGAGCAGGGTCTCGATGCCGAGGCCGTACCCGTCGCCCAGATTGTTGATCACGCCGCCACGGCCGATGATGTCGGCATAGACATCGGCCAGGCCGCCCGTCAGGTCGCCTTCCTCGACACCGGAGATGAGATCCCCGGTCACCCCATTGTCGTTTATCAGGTTTCCGGTCACGGTCCGGCCTTCCGTGGCCCCCTGCGAAACGCTTTCACCGACGTCGTTTGCCGCGTCATGTGCGCCACGCAGGAGCGCGCCAGCCCCACTCAGCAATCCGGTCAATCCACCAAGCACGACAAAACCCCTCCTGCCAGAAGCCGGCCCACCGACTATTCACACGCAGTATTTCACGATTCATTACACCAGGCAAACAAAGCCGAATTGCAAATCATGCCGCCTGCGAAGCAGAGCACCGGAATTTTACCTTCGGGCAAAGATCCTCCGCGCGCATGCGCAAGTTGTAATGTCCATCACATACAGGACCTCGCAGCTGGTGCTCAGACCTGGTGGTGCGATCCATAAGGTGGCCGATCGCCCTTGCCGGCAGATCCCGCAAACCGGCAGCGAAGGCGCAGGATTCGTATGGCCGGACAGCTCGCACTCATTGCAACCATAAGAGTTAATGTAAAATAGATTCTCTTTATAATTGATTTGCATTCAATTCTAGAAAACCGTGATGGAACAACAGCTACAAGCATACAAACGATCGAGCGGAGGGTGAATCAAGCAACGTTGAACTAATTGCGCTCTTCATCCTGGCCGCGTAATTCCCGCTTCCGTTTTGTTGCTTGTGCTGCTAACAATTCCAGCCATGTCTTATCGTAAGCTGACAGACGACGAGGTCTATGAAGCCCTTCACCAGGCGTTGCTCGCACTGGGGAGAAGGGAGGGTGCGACCAGGCAGGGCGAGACCGCACTCAAAGCTGCGAGACGCGCCCTTCGGCTGCTGCAGATGGGGCTGGTCTCCATTCAGGAGCGGGCCAGCGAAGAGATGCCGAGCATCAAGTTTCCCGACTGATCGCGCGTTTCGCGTCCACCCTCATTCGGCCGCGCAGACGCGGCCGATATCGCCTCCGGCACAGCAGCCAAAATCTTCACAGGATCACGAGAGATGGGCGCGCGGTTACCGCGCCCTGACCCCTGTTTTTCCCCACCGGCAAGGCACGCTCCGCCCGCACTTCTCATGACCGGAAAAAAAGGGAGTCGACATCGATGCGCCGGGGCGGCATACTTGATTAAACGTTTAATCTGTGGTTTTTCTGGCGCGATGGCTCCCCGTCTCAACCTTTCCGACATAGCGAAGGCTCTTGGCGTTTCCGTCGCCACGGTTTCCAACGCGCTGTCGGGCAAGGGGCGGGTCTCTGAAGAGTTGGCGCGGGTGATCCGTGCGAAAGCCAAGGAGCTCGGCTACATCCCGAGCCTGGCGGGCCGGGCGCTGAGCACCGGACGCAGCCAGGTGCTGGGGCTCGTGCTGGCGGATATCGGGCATCCCCTGTTTCCCCAGTTCGCCCAGGCGATCGAGAATGCCGCGGCCGCAGCCGGCTATGGTGTCCTGATCGGCGACAGCCGCGGCGAGATCGACGCCCAGACGCGCGCCATCAACCGCCTGATCGAGCGCGGTGCCGACGGCATCGTGGTCGTGCCGCGCCACGGCACGCGGATCGCCAATATCGGCCATCCCATCGCTGTCATCGATTCCCCTTCGACGCCCGGCAACACGGCCTCTGCCGATCACTGGGACGGCGGCGCACAGATCGGCGCGCACCTGTCGGCGCTCGGCCACCGCTCCTTCGCCATCATCGGCCTGCATTCCGATTCGAACGTCCAGAACGATCGCATCGGCGGCATCAAGGCGGCATTGCCGCGGCAAGCGCGGGTCGAGCTTCTCTGGATCGACGAATTGGAGCGCAAGCGCGGCCCCGGTGCCGAGCTCGGCCTGCTGCGCCTGATCGACAAAGGCGTCACGGCCTTTGCCGCCGTGTCCGATCTGCATGCCCTGCGCGCGGTGACGGAGCTGCAGCGCGGCGGCGTCTCCATCCCCGGCGATGTGAGCGTTACCGGGTTCGACGACCTGATCTGGGCCGGCGTCATCGCGCCGACGCTGACGACCATGCGCATGAACATGGCCAGGATCGCCGAACTGGCGATCGCCGACCTGATCCGCCAGATCGAAGGTGGCCGGGACAGCGAAGACGGCGTGCCGCACCGGCCGGGCGGACACGCCGTGCCGATGGAACTCATCATCCGCCAATCCAGTGGGCCCGCCCCGGCGGCTCCCGCAGGCAAGAGGCCAGGCGGCAATCCGCGCCGGGCCGACAATCAAGCAAACGGATCGATATTGGAAGACACCAGAGAAGGAACCGATCACAAATGCTGAAATCCCTCCTAACCTCCAGCGTCGCGCTCGTGACGCTCGCCGGCGCCGCCAACGCAGCCGACAAGAAGCTCGTCATCTCCGTCTATGGCTTTGCCCAGGACGAGTTCAAGCAGATCGTCTACGACCCGTTCGAGGCCATCTGCGGTTGCGATCTCGTCGTCGAGACCGGCAACAGCGTCGAGCGGCTGGCAAAGCTCGAAGCGCGCAAGGACGATCCCGAGATCGACATGGCCGTGATGTCGACCCATGACGCGCTGGCAGCCGCCCGCAAGGGCATCACCCAGCCGATCGACGTGTCCAGGCTGACCAATTACGGGAAGCTCTACGACATCGCCAAGGATCCGCTCGGCGATCATCTCGGCGTTGGCTACACTTTCTATGCGACCTCCATCGCCTACCGCGCCGACAAGGTGAAGATCGAAAGCTGGGCCGATCTCTTCCAGGACGGGTTGAAGGGCCGCGTCGCCTTCCCGAACGTCACCACCAATCAGGGCCCGCCCGCGCTCTACATGCTTGGCCTTGCGATGGGCGATGATGCCGCCAGCCTTGCGGCGCCGATCAACGAGGTCGCCGAGCACAAGGACGATGTCGTCACCTTCTACGAGCGTTCCTCGCAGGTCGCCCAGTTGATGCAGCAGGAGGAAATCCTCGCCGCTCCCATCGGCCGCTTCTCCTGGGGCCCCTATTCCAAGATGGACATGGACATGGCCTGGGCCACTCCCAAGGAAGGCCAGACCGGCGGCATGAACGTGATGATCCTCACCAAGGGCGCGAAGAACGAGGATCTTGCCTATCAGTTCATGGATTTCTGGCTCTCGACCGACATCCAGACCAAGCTCGCCGAGGCGCTGGTCGACAGTCCGGCCAATTCCGAGGTGGTGGTCGCCGACGACATCGCCGAAAATCTGACCTATGGCGCGGAGACGGTGAAGAGCCTCAAGCTCCTGCCGCCGGACGTGATCCTCGACAATCGCGAGGCCTGGCTGTCCGAGTGGAACGCCAAGGTCGGCCAATAAAGCGCCCCGCCCAGACAAGAACCGGGAGCCGCACCGCCTGTGCGGCTTCCGGGTGAACACGAGGGTTCCCCACCATGTTCCACAACCGGACGGAAGCGCTGGCGCTGGCGATGCCCGCGGTCATCTTCGCGGCTGTCGTCTTTCTCGTCCCCGTCGGCATCCTTCTGTCGGAAGGTTTCCGGGCCGCCGACGGCTGGACGCTGTCGTCCTATGCCGGCTTTTTCGACGTCGAACTCAACCGCGTCGTCTTCTGGCGCACGCTGAAGCTCGGGGCGCTGGTAACCCTCGCTTCGGCGGTGATCGGCTATGCGACGGCCTATGCCATCGTCACCCTTCCGCCGACCGCGCGCGGACGGATGATCGGTCTCGTGGTCATGCCGCTGATGATCTCGCCAGTGGCGCGCACCTATGCCTGGATCGTCATCCTGGGGCGCACCGGCATCGTCAACAAGGCGATCGTCGGCCTCGGCCTTTCCGACGAACCACTGCGCTTCCTGTTCACTGAAACGGCCGTCTTCATCGGCCTTCTGCAGCTCTTCCTGCCCCTCATGATCCTGTCGCTCATCAGCGCGCTGGAAAACATGCCGAAGGATGCGGTGCCGGCGGCGCGCGTGCTCGGCGCGAACTGGCTGCAGGTCTTCGTCAAGGTCATTCTGCCGCTCACCAGGGAAGGGCTGGTCATCGGCGGCACGCTCGTCTTCACCGGCTCGCTCACGGCCTACATCACCCCCGCCATTCTGGGCGGGTCGAAAGTGCTGATGCTGGAAACCCTGCTTTACCAGCGGGTGACCGTCGCCAACGATTTCGCCTCTGCCAGCATCATCGCGATGATCCTGATGGTGATGAGCTTTTCGGCCAACATGCTGCTCAAGCGGCTGGCCACAGCGAGGAACAAGCGATGACCTCACGCCTCTATTCCTATCTGACCTTAGCCGTCGTCTTTCTGTTCCTCATCGGGCCCTTCGTGATCATCGTCGCGGCGGCGCTTTCCGGCGGCGAGACGCTGGCCTTTCCCCCGCAGGGTCTGTCACTGAAATGGATCGCCAAGGTCTTCACGGTGGAAAGCTTCCGCCAGAGCTTCGCTCTCTCCATGTTCCTGGCGATCTTCGGCACGCTCGCGGCGCTGGTGCTGGGCGTGCCGGTGGCCTATGCCGCCTCGCGCTATCGGCTGCCCTTCGGGGAGGTGATCCGCACCGTCGTCTCGGCGCCCATCATCGTCCCCGGCATCATCGTCGGCCTGGCGCTGCTGCGATACCTCGTGATTCCGCTTAATGTCAGCGTCGGGCTGGCCCTGTTCATCGCCCACACGGCGCTGATCCTGCCCTATGCGGTGCGTGTCGTTTCGGCCTCGCTCGACAATCTGCGCAGCGACATCGAGGAAGCCGCGGTCCTTCTCGGCTCCTCGCGCCTGGCGACCTTCTTCCGCATCGTGCTGCCGAACATCCAGAGCGGCATACTGGCCGCCTTCATCCTGGGCTTCGTCACCAGCTTCAACCAGGTTCCCGTCTCCCTGTTCCTCTCGGGCCCCGGCGTGCGCACGCTGCCCATCGACATGATCTGGTACATGGAGATCACCTACGATCCGTCGGTCGCCGCGCTGGCGGCGCTGCTCGCCTTCCTGTCCATCTCCATCGTCTTCCTCGCCGAACGTTTTCTGGGCTTTTCACGCTATGTCTGATCCTGCCTATCTCGACCTGAAAGAGCTGACGCTCGCCTATGGCAAGACCATCGCCGTCGACCGGCTCAACCTGCCGATCCGCAAGGGCGAGTTGATCGCGCTTTTGGGACCCTCCGGTTGCGGCAAGACCACCACCATGCGCGCCATCACCGGCCTTTTGAAGCCTGCCTCCGGCACCATCACGCTGGACGGCAGGGACATCACCCGCTTGCCGGCCAACAAGCGCGAAGTCGGGCTGGTCTTCCAGTCCTATGCCCTGTTCCCGCATCTTTCGGTCTTCGAAAACGTCGCCTTCGGCCTGCGCCTCAGAAAGCTGCCTTCCGCCGAGATCAACAGGCAGGTCGGGGACGGTCTCGCCCTCGTCGGGCTCAGCCGGTTCCACAACCGCAAGCCGGCGGAACTTTCCGGCGGCCAGCAACAGCGCGTGGCGCTCGCCCGGTCTCTGGTGATGCAGCCCAAGGTGCTGTTGCTCGACGAGCCGCTGTCCAATCTCGACGCCCGCTTGCGACTGGAGATGCGCACCGAACTGCAGCGCGTGCAGCGCGAAAGCGGCGTCACCATGGTGTTCGTCACTCACGATCAGAACGAGGCGTTGGCGCTGGCCGACCGCATCGTGGTGATGAAGGACGGACGCATCGAGCAGCTTGGCAGCCCGGAGGACGTCTACAACAGGCCGGTCTCCCGCTTCGTGGCCGATTTCGTCGGCTTCGAGAACATCTTTTCCGTCGAGAACGGCCGTCTGCACACGCAGAACGGCCCCGTCGACCTGTCCGTGCCGGTGCCGCCCGAAACGTCCGGCCTCGCCTGGCGTCCGAAAATGGTCCGGCTCGGCGAAGGGCGCTTCGAGGGAGAGGTTCTGGGCGTGGCGTTTGCCGGCGGCACGCGCGAATATCTGCTGAAGACCGAGTTGGGGCCGATCAAGGCGGAGATGGATGCCGCAGCCCCCGCCTTCGCGCCCGGCAGCCGGCTCTCGTTCGACCTACCGACCGAGAATGCCGCAACCTTGCAGCGGATGTAGGAGAGCTGACCGGTGCTCTGGATCGATACCGATATGGGTTTCGACGACATCGTTGCGATCATGATGGTGGCGGCATCGCCGCGCAGGATCGCCGGTGTCTCGCTGGTCTTCGGCAACGCGCCGCTGGAGCAGGTGCGCCGCAATGCGGCCGGCGCGGCCAAGCTGCTCGACTGGCGCTTCCCGGTCTTCGCCGGGGCCACGACGGCAATTCTCGGCGGCATCGAAACGCCCGCCCACGTGCTCGGCCCCACCGGCATTCCGACGCGGGGAAAGGCGTTGCCCGATGCACCGCCGGCAGCGCCTTCCGGCGCCCTATCCGCCCTCGTCTCCTGGCTGGAGGGGCTTGAGGCGCCCGGTGAAATCCTCGCGCTCGGGCCGCTGACCAACATCGCCATCCTGGCGCTGGCGCGCCCTGATCTCATACCCAACATCGCCTGCATCACATGGATGGGCGGCGGAGCGACCCGCGGCAACCACACCGCCTCAGCCGAATTCAACGCCTATGCGGATCCGGAGGCCGTGGCCATCGTCCTTGCCAACGCGCTCCCCTTGCGCGTCGTCGACCTCGATCTTTGCCGCCAGGTCCTCGTCTCCCCGGACGATCTGGCGCCACTTGAGGGCCTGACCTCTCCCAGGGCGAAAATCCTCGCCGACCTTCTCGGCGCCTATATCGACATCGCCCTGACGCGTGGTCGACCGGCCATGGCTCTCTATGATCCGACGGCGGCAGCGGCGGTGATCGATCCCGACGCCTTTGCCTTCGAGCCCGTTCATGTGACCATGGAGCTCGCCGGCACCCACACCAGGGGGCGCACCATCGTCGATCAGCGCCCGCATGTCGTGCCGAATGCCGACTGGGGCATGCGCGCCGATGCGCGGCGGGTCCGCGAACTGGCGCTCGGCGCGCTGATGAAGGCAGCGAGGCCATGAACGCGCGCTACACCGAACCCCACGACCTTGCCGACCGCGCCTTGCGCGACCGGGCGGTCGCCGCCGCGCGCGGCGATGCACCCTTCGACCTTCTCATCCGCGGCGGCCGGGTCTTCGATGCCGCAACCGGCACCCTTTGCGCCCGCGACGTCGGCATAACCGGTCGGCTGATCGCCAGCGTTCATGCGCCCGCCGCCCGTGCCGACAGCCGCCGGACCGTCGAGGCCGAGGGCCTGATCGTGGCACCCGGCCTGATCGACATGCACATGCACGTCGAGAGCTCGATGATCACGCCGGCCGCCTATGCAGAAGCCGTTCTGCCGCGCGGCGTGACGACGATCGTCTGGGACCCGCATGAATTTGCCAATGTGCACGGTCTGGCGGGCGTCTCCTGGGCGCTCGATGCCTGCGCCGACCTGCCATTGCGCGTCGTCGTGCTGGCGCCCTCCTGCGTGCCCTCGGCTCCCGGCCTCGAACAGTCCGGCGCTGCCTTCGGCGGCGCCGAACTTGCCGATATGCTCGCCCAGCCGGGAATCGGCGGGGTGGCCGAGGTGATGGACATGCGCGGCGTTGTCGACCGGGCCGGCACCATCTCCGATGTGGTGCAGGCCGGGCTCGAAAGCGGCAAGCCGGTCTTCGGCCATGCGCGCGGCCTCGCGGGAAGCGATCTCAACGCCTTCATGGCCGCCGGCGTCACGTCCGACCACGAGCTCACATCGGCCGACGATCTCATGGCCAAGCTCGGCGCCGGCCTCACCATCGAACTGCGCGGCTCGCACGATCACCTCCTGCCGGAGTTCGTCGCGGCGCTGAACGGGCTCGGCCACCTGCCGTCCACCGTGACGCTCTGCACGGACGACGTCTTCCCCGACGATCTGGCGCGCGCCGGCGGGCTCGACGACGTGGTGCGCCGCCTGGTGCGCTACGGCATGCCGGCGGCCTGGGCCCTGCAGGCAGCGACGCTCAACGCTTCGCACCGGCTGGCGCGTCCGGATCTGGGCCTCGTCGCGGCGGGCCGGCGGGCGGATCTCGCCCTGTTCGAGGATCTCTCGGCATTCAACGCCTCGCTGGTGGTGGCCAATGGCGCGCTCGCAGCAGAGGGCGGCAGGATGCTCGCGCCCACCAAAGGCATTTCGTCCGCTCCGCTCAAGAACTCCATCCGCTGCCGAGCCTGTTCGCCGGATGATTTCAGGGTTCGCTCCGAAGGCCGCCGCGTCAAGGTGGCGACCATCCACCGGCCGCGTTTCACCGAGTGGGGCGAGGCCGAGACCGACGTTCGCGACGGTTTCGTGGTGCCGCCGGAAGGCGCGACGCTGATCAGCGTGATCCATCGCCACGGCCTGGCACCGGCCGTTCCGCGCACCGGATATCTGACGGGCTGGGGAAGCTGGCGCGGCGCGTTCTGCACCACCGTCTCCCACGACAGCCACAACGTCACCGTCTTCGGCGGCAACGAGGAAGACATGGCCGTCGCGGCGAACTGGGTGATCGAGGCCGGCGGCGGCATGGCCGTCGCCCGCGACGGCCGGGTGATTGCATCCCTGGCACTGCCCCTGTCGGGCCTGGTTTCCGAAGCGCCGCTCGCAGACATCGCCGAGGCGTTCACGGACCTTCGCGAGGCCATGGACGGCATCGTTGACTGGCAGCCGCCTTACCTGGTCTTCAAAGCCTGCTTCGGCGCCACGCTCGCCTGCAACGCCGGCCCGCACCAGACCGACCTTGGCATTGCCGACATCGCGCGGCCGACGGTGATGGAGACACCCGTCCTGAAAATCCTCGGGTGAGTCAGGCGGCGAGTTCCTGCTCGACCAGGGACGTCCAGAAACGCACGCCGGTCGAAATGGCATCGTCGTTGAAATCATACGCCGTGTTGTGATGCAGAGCACCGTCGACCGCAGGCCCGTTGCCGAGCCAGACATAGGCCCCCGGCACTTTCTGCGAAAAGAAGGAAAAATCGTCTCCGGCCGTCGACGGCGCAAATTCGGTGCGCACCTTTTCGCCGCACACGGCGCGAGCGGCTTTCAGCGCGCGCGCCGTGATGTCCGGATCGTTCACGACCGGCGGAATGCGCCGCACGAAGCGATAATCCGCTGTAATGCCGAACATCGATGCCACGCCCCGTGCGAGCCGCCCGATCTCTTCTTCCAGCTGGTCGCGCACCTGCGGCGCATAGGCGCGCGCCGTGCCGCCGATCTCGACGAAATCGGGAATGACGTTGAGCGCCTTGGGATCGCCGGCCTGCACGGAACAGGCACTGACCACCGCCGGCTGAAGGGGATCCACAACCCGGCCGACGATCGTCTGCAGGCTCGACAGGAAATGCCCGCCCGCCGTCACCGGATCCTTGCCCAGATGCGGCTTCGCACCATGCGTGCCGACGCCCTGGAAGGTGACGTGCCAACTGTCGGACGAGGCCAGTTGCGGGCCCGCGACGACCGCCATCTCATCCGTTGCAAGCCCGGGCATGTTGTGAAGGCCGTAGACCGCATCGCAGGGGAAGAGCTCGAAGAAGCCCTCCTCCACCATCCGCCGGGCGCCGCCGCGCCCCTCCTCGGCGGGCTGGAAGATGAAGTGAACCGTTCCGGAAAAGTTGCGTGTCTTCGCCAGCCGCCGGGCAGCCCCCAGAAGCAGCGTGGTGTGTCCGTCATGACCACAGGCGTGCATCTTGCCGGCCACAGTGGATTTGTAGGGTCGCTCGGCGGTTTCCGGCATGGCGAGCGCGTCCATGTCGGCGCGCAAGCCGATCGCCCGCGTGCCGTTGCCGACCGTCAGCGTTCCGACGACGCCCGTGCCGGCAAGCCCGCGATGAACCTTCATGCCCGTCCCGGCAAGGTGTTCGGCGACGATGGCGCTGGTGCGTTCCTCCTCGAATCCGAGTTCGGGATGGGCGTGCAGGTCGCGCCTGAGCGCGATGAGAAATTCCAGGTCCTCACGCACGTCATCCACACCCGTCATCAAAATGCCCTTTCCATCATCACTGCAACCCCGATAATGCGCCTGCCACCACTAGATCAATAGTTTGCGGGCTGACTTACCGAAACAGATGGGTACCATCTGTTTCGGTCAGACCACTAGGATCGAAACCGCACATTGTCAGGGAACGGAAACCCAAATAAATCAACCACATTCTAGCGTGAGCGCATTTTGCAAACAATGATGCAGGCCGATTTCCAGAACCATCCACATGCATTCTGGCAGAAGATTGTGCCACCCGGCACCTATGCCGCCGCGCCGCAAGGCGGACATCGCACCTTCTATCCGGCCGCTCTGCCCGACAGGCGCCAGCTGGCGCTGCCGATCCGGGTGCTTTCCGGCGGCAAGACGGCGCTCGCCTCGCTGATCGTCAACCAGGCAAGCTTCCACGTCGTCGACACGCTGGCCGCCGGGCTCGCCGCGAAAGCCGCCGCCTTCAGGCCGGACGTCGTCGTCGGCCTGCCGACCCTCGGCCTGACGCTGGCCGCCCAGCTGGCCCGCGCGCTCGGCCACAGCCGCTATGTGCCGCTCAGCACGTCGCGCAAGTTCTGGTACGACGAGGACCGCTCCGTCGCGCTTCGCTCGGTGACCAGCCCCGGGCAGGAAAAGCGCCTCTATGTCGATCCGCGCATGCTGCCGCTGCTCGAAGGAAAGCGCGTTTTCCTGGTCGACGACGTGATCAGCAGCGGAAGCTCGATCCTCGCCAGCCTGCGGCTCCTGGAACTCTGCGGCATCGAGCCGGCCGCCATCGGCGCGGCGATGCTGCAGACGACGCGTTGGCGGAGCAGGCTCGCGGAGGATTATCCCGCACTGGCGGACCGCATTGTCGGAGTACTTCAGACCCCTGCCCTGGCTGCCACGCCCGAGGGCGGTTGGCTGCCGGAAACTTAAGTCAGCTCCTCTCGACCAGGCGCACGAGGGCGGCGAGCATCAGGGCGGCGCCCTTCTCGATATCCCCCCAGGCCGTCCATTCTTCGGGAGCATGGCTGATACCGCCGCGGCTCGGCACGAAGAGCAGCGCCGAGGGGCAGAGCGACTGCATCGTCTGCGCATCGTGACCGGCGCCCGAGGGCATGTCGAGGACCTGCAGGCCGAGCCGGTCCGCCTCCTCGTGCAGCAGCGCAGCCAGGCCCGCGTCGAGCTCGACCGGCGCCATCCGGCTCTGCTCCTCGATCGTCCAACGCAATCCCCGCGCGGCCGCGACATCCGCGACGACCTCACGCATGGCCCCGGCCAGCGCCGCCATCCTGCGGTCGTCCGTATCGCGGATGTTGACGACGAATTCGGCGCGCCCCGGCACGGTGTGAATGAAGTTCGGGTGAATATCGACTTTTCCGATGGTGATGCGGCTGTTCTCGCCCCCATGTCGCTCCAGCAGCTGCGGAACGGCATGGGCAATGGCCGCCGCGCCGGCGAAGGCATCGGCGCGCAGATGCATCGGGGTCGTGCCCGAATGGTTGGCGACACCGTCCAGACGAACCGACAGATTGACGACGCCGGCCACCGTGTGGGCGATGCCGATGGGAATTCCGGCGTGCTCGAGCACCGGCCCCTGCTCGATGTGCAGTTCGAGAAAGGCGCGCACCGAACCCGGCGCCCGGGCGGCCGCCAGCCCGTCCCGCGCGTCGAGCCCCCGGGCGCGCATCGCCTCGACAAGCCTCACGCCATCCGCATCCACCGCGGCATCGATCTGCTCAGCCGTCAGAACGCCTGCGATTGCCTGTGAGCCGAGCATGCCGCCGAACCGCCCCTCCTCCTCCGCCGTCGCTACCACCTCGACGGCGGTCGCCGGCTCAACGCCGGCCTCGCGCATCGCCCTTACGCATTCGAGCGCGACGCAGACGCCCAGGGCCCCGTCCAGGGAACCGCCTTCCGGCACCGTGTCGAGATGCGAGCCGACCAGGATCGAAGGACCCTGCACCGGTCCGAAGCGGCCGAAAATATTGGCGACGCCGTCGCGGCTGACCGCCAGGCCGTCCCCGCGCATCTGCTCCACGAACCAGGCGCGCACGGCCATGTCGGGCTCCGAATAGCCGATGCGGTTGAAGCCGCCCGTGCGCGAATTGTGCCCATAGGCGTTGACGCCGTCGAGCAGAGCCTTGAGGCGTTCGGAGTTGATGCGGGGATTTTGTCCGGACACGTCTTCAGCCTCGATTTCAAGCACTTGCAGGAATTTCGAACGCCCCGTCGGAGCTGTCGGGAAATTGATCATGATAAAAGGTTGCACCATTCAAGATTATCAGAATTAATTGGCGAGCGCGAACGGAGGACCTTCAATGAAAAATCTTCTGGCAGCCGCCATCACAGCCGCTTCGATGCTCCTGGCATCGCCGGCGCTCGCACAGACGCCCCCGAATGTTCTTGTCGTCGGACAGATTGCCGAACCGAAATCGCTCGATCCGCACGCCGTGACGGCAGTCAACGACTTCCGCATCCTGGTGAACGTCTATGACGGCCTGACCCGCTACAAGGACGGGACGCTGGAGGTGGAGCCCTCGCTCGCCGAGAGCTGGACGATTTCCGAGGACGGCAAGACCTACACCTTCAAGCTGCGCGAGGGCGTCAGCTTTCACGACGGCACGCCATTCAACGCCGAGGCGGTGAAGTTCAACTTCGATCGCATGCTGAAGGAGGACCACCCCTTCCACGACACGGGTCCGTTCCCGCTGGCCTTCTTCTTCTCCTCCGTCGAAGAGGTGACCGCGGTCGACGATCTGACGGTGGAATTCAAGCTGAAGGAGCCTTACGCGCCTTTCCTGTCGAACCTCGCCTATCCGACCGGCCTGATGGTCTCTCCGGCCGCTGTCGAGGAACACGGCAAGGACTTCGGCCGCCACCCGAGCGGCACAGGCGCCTTCAAGTTCGCCGAGTGGGACGCCAACGCCAAGCTGGTGGTGACCCGCAACGAGGACTACTGGGATGGCGCGCCGCCGCTCGAAGCCGTGATCTACAGGCCGATCACCGACGCCAACACCCGGATCGCCGAGATGCTGTCGGGCGGGCTCGACGTGATGGTCGAAGTGCCGCCGGACAGCCTGCAGCAGTTCCGCGACGACGCCGCCTTCACGGTCCAGGAGCAGGCCGGCCCGCATGTCTGGTTCCTGATCCTCAACCTCAAGGAGGGGCCCTTCGCCAAGAAGGAAATCCGCCAGGCCGCCAATTACGCGATCAACAAGAAGGCGCTGGTGGAGAACATCCTGCAGGGCACGGCGGAAGTTGCGGCGGGCCCGACGCCCCCGGCCTTCGCCTGGGCCTATAACGATACGCTGGAGCCTTATCCTTACGACCCCGAGAAGGCCAAGCAGCTTCTCGCCGACGCCGGCTACGGCGGCGAGCAACTGACCTTCTACGTCACCGAAGGTGGTTCCGGCATGCTCGACCCGCTCGCCATGGGCACCGCCATCCAGGCCGACCTGCAAGCCGTCGGCATGAAGGTCAAGATCGAGACCTATGAGTGGAACACCTTTCTCGGCAAGGTGAACCCCGGGCTGGAGGGCAAGGCCGACATGGCTGAGATGGCCTGGATGACGAACGATCCCGACACGCTGCCCTTCCTGACGCTTCGTTCGCAAGCCATGCCGGACCAGGGCGGCTTCAACTCCGGCTACTACGCCAACGAGAAGGTCGACGACCTGCTCGGCAAGGCACGGGCGGCAACCGACCAGAACGAGCGCGCCGCGCTCTACAAGGAAATGCAGGAGATCGTCCACGAGGATGCCCCATGGGTCTTCGTGGCGAACTGGAAGCAGAACGCAGTCACCGGCGCTGGCGTCGAGAACTTCAAGCTCCAGCCGTCCTTCTTCCTGATGCTGCAGGATGTGGCGAAACCGTGAGCGCGCGGCGGGAAACCGGGCTTGAACGAGCGAGCCCGGTTTCATCCTGATCCAACCGAAGCAAGGCTTCAGCCATGACAGCCTACATAGCCAAACGCCTGCTGGCCGCGATTCCCGTCCTGTTCGGCCTGTCGGTCATCGTCTTCCTGATCATGGCGATGATCCCCGGCGATCCGGCGACGGCGATTCTCGGCTCCTATGCGACGCCGGAAAACGTCGCCAGGCTCAACGCCGATCTCGGTCTCGACAAGTCGTTGCCGCAGCAATACCTGATCTGGCTCGGCAACCTCCTGCAGGGAGACCTCGGCCGCTCCTACGCGCTCAACCGGCCGGTGCTCGACGAGGTGCTGGAGCGCTTCTCGGCGACGCTGATCCTTGCCGGAACGGCGCTCGTCCTGTGCTCGATCCTCGGGCTCCTCGCCGGCGTCGTCTCGGCGGCCCGTCAATACGGCTTCGCCGACAAGGCGATCACCGTCCTCGTGCTGATCGGCATCTCGACGCCTTCCTTCTGGCTCGGCCTGCTCCTGATCCTCGCCTTCGCCGTGAAGATCAAGCTCTTCCCGGCAAGCGGCATGTACGCCATTTACGGAGGCGGCGACCTGCCCGACCTGCTGCACCACCTGTTCCTGCCCGCGCTGACGCTGGCGGCCGTCGCCACCGGCGTGATCGCCCGCCTGACCCGCACGGCGATGCTCGAGGTGCTCCGCCAGGACTACATCCGCACGGCGCGCGCCAAGGGCCTCACCGAGCGGCGCGTCATCTATCGTCACGCCTTCAAGGCGGCGCTCGTCAGCGTCATCCCCGTGATCGGCATCCAGGCTGGTTTCGTCCTCGGCGGGGCGGTCTATATCGAGACGGTTTTCCAGTGGCCCGGCATCGGATCGATGCTCGTCAACGCCATCTCCACCCGCGATCTGTTGCTCGTTCAGGGCGGCGTGCTGGTGGTCGCGGCAGCCTATGTCCTGTTCAATCTGGCCGCCGACGTGGTGCAGACGCTGCTTGACCCGAGGTTACGCTGATGAGCGATACCGCCGCCCCCGCCATGCGGATAGGCAAAGCGCGCTCCGCCGGCCGGCCGAGCGCGTTGCGCCTGCTGCTCAACAACACGCTGGCCACGTCGGGGCTCGTCGTCCTGCTTCTCATCGTCCTGCTCGCGCTTGCAGCGCCCGTGCTGCCGCTGCCGGATCCCGACATGACGGCGCCTGCCGACCGACTGCTCCGCCCGCTTGCCGAAGGGCATCTGCTCGGCACCGATGCCCTCGGCCGCGATATCCTCTCACGCCTCGTCTGGGGCGCCCGGGTCAGCCTCGCCGTCGGCATTTCGGCAACCCTCATCGCCGCCTTCTTCGGTTCCCTGATCGGGCTCGTGGCAGGCTATGCCGGCGGTCGTGTCGACACGATCTTGATGCGCGGCATCGATATGGTCATGGCCTTTCCCTACATCCTTCTGGCGCTCGCCATCGTCGCGGCGCTCGGCCCGGGCCTGCTCAACGCGCTCTACGCCATCGCCGTCGTCAACATCCCCTTCTTCGCCCGCAACATCCGCGGCATCACCATCGGCCTGTCGCGGCGCGAATTCGTCGATGCGGCGCGTCTGTCGGGCAAGTCGAACATGCGCATCCTGTTCGGCGAGGTCCTGCCCAACGTGCTGCCGATCATCATCATCACCATGTCGACCACGATCGGCTGGATGATCCTCGAGACCGCGGGCCTCTCCTTCCTCGGCCTCGGGGCGCAGCCGCCGCAGGCCGATCTCGGCTCCATGCTCGGCGACGGGCGGAAGATCCTCTTCACCGCGCCGCATGTCTCCATCATCCCCGGCCTGATGATCTTCGCGCTGGTGATGAGCATCAACCTGTTCGGCGACGGCGTGCGCGACGTCCTCGACCCGCGGCTCAAATCGGGCGCGCTGACGCGCCCCGTGGCGCGCACGGCGGTCAAGCGTGAGAACGTGCCAGAGAAGCCGGCGCACGAGGACCGCCTGCTCGACCTCGTCGATCTCAGCACCCAGTTTCACGTCGGCGGCGACGTCTATCGCGCCGTGAGCGGTGTCGACCTTTACCTCAAGGGCGGCGAATGCCTGGGGATCGTCGGCGAATCCGGATCGGGCAAATCGGTCACCGCCATGTCGCTGATGGGCCTGGTGCCGACGCCGCCCGGCAGCATCACCGGCGGAGCCGCATGGCTCAACGGCGAGGACCTCTTCGCCGTCAGCGACGAGCGCATGAGGCAGTTGCGCGGTGCCGACGTCAGCCATGTCTTCCAGGATCCGCTTTCGACGCTGCATCCGCTCTTCACCGTCGGCGACCAGCTTGCCGAGGCGATCACGGCGCACAGGCCGATGAAGCGCTCGCAGGCCGACGGGCGCGCCGAGGACCTTCTGCGCCTCGTCCGCATCACGAACCCCCGCGCGCGCCTGAAGGCCTATCCGCACGAGCTTTCCGGCGGCATGCGGCAACGGGTCTGCATCGCCATGGCGCTGGCCAACGATGCCAGGCTCATCATCGCCGACGAGCCCACCACCGCGCTGGATGTCACCGTGCAGGCACAGATCCTGTCGCTGATGGATGCGCTGCGGCGTGAGAAGGACGCCGCGATCCTGTTCATCACCCACGATTTCGGCGTCGTCTCGGCGGTCTGCGATCGCGTCGCCGTCATGTATGCCGGCCGCATTGTGGAGACCGGACGGACGCAGGATGTGCTCTCCGCTCCCGCCCATCCCTATACGGGAAAGCTGATCGACTGCGTGCCGGTGCTCGGCCAGCCGGAACGGCGCCTTGCCTCCATCGAGGGCCGGCCCCCGGTCGTCAACAAGCTGCCCGCCGGCTGCGCCTTCGCCGATCGCTGCCCGCGCGTCGAGGCCGATTGCCGGACCGGCGACATCCCCCTCTCGTCCTTCGGCGAGGAGCGTGCCGTGCGGTGCCTGCATCCACTGACGAGGGAGGCTGCCCATGGCTGAGCCGCTTCTGGAGATCGACAGCGCCGAACGGATCTTCGGCGGCGGACGTTCCCTGCTCGGCCGCAAGCTGCCGGCCGTCCATGCCGTGCAGGGCGTTTCGCTGGACGTCAGGAAGGGCGAAACGCTGGGCGTGGTAGGGGAGTCCGGTTGCGGGAAATCGACGCTCGCGCGCCTGATCGTCGGCCTCGACAAACCGACCGCCGGAACCATCACCTTCGACGGGCGCGATCTCGTGGCTGAAGCCAGGCGCGACCCGCAGAGACTTGCCCGGCGGGTGCAGTACGTGTTCCAGGATCCCGTCGCATCCCTCAATCCGCGCAAGACCATCCGCGCCATTCTGGAGGCGCCGCTGCGCCATCTCCTGGCGCTCGACAAAAAGGCGCGTCAGGCACGGCTGAAGGAACTGATGGAAGCGGTCAACCTGGCGCCCGAGTTCCTCGACCGCTACCCGCACGAATTCTCCGGCGGCCAGGCGCAGCGCATCGGCATCGCCCGAGCCCTCGCGGCCGATCCGGAACTGATCGTTCTCGACGAGCCGGTCTCCGCCCTCGACGTCTCGGTGCAGGCGCAGGTCCTCAACATCCTCGACGACCTCAAGCAGCGCTTCGGCCTGACCTATGTCTTCATCAGCCACGACCTCTCGGTGGTGGAAAGCGTCAGCGACCGCGTGGCGGTCATGTATTTCGGTCGCATCGCCGAAACCGGGCCGGCGCGCGAGATCTTCGCCGCGCCGCGCCATCCCTACACGCATCTTCTGCTGAAATCGGCGCCGGTGCCCGGCCGGCGCTCGCTCGTTCCCGAGGACGCCAACACCGAGCTGCCCGATCCCTACGACCCGCCGCCCGGCTGCGCCTTCCATGCGCGCTGCCCCCGCGGGACGGACAGGTGCCTCGCCTCGCATCCGCCGCTCGAGCAGGCCGCCGGCCGCCCCGCCCACCGGACCGCGTGCTATCATCCCGTCGAAGAGAGAGGACATGCCTGACCCGGACCCAGGGGCTCCCACACCGGTGCCCTCGCAGCTTTCAGCCGTCCTGCGGCGCCGGAAGCGCCCGGACATCATCGCCGACAAGGTGCGCGAGATGATCGTCGCGCACCGGCTCGCCCCCGGCGACCGCGTGCCGAGCGAATGGCTCTCGCCGCAATCACAGGGGGCATCGCGCGGCACCTTGCGCGAAGCCTTGAAGATACTGGAGATCCAGGGTCTGACGACCAGCAAGACCGGGCCCGGCGGCGGCGTTTTCGTGTCCGGCGTCGGCGCCGACGAGGCGATCCGCCTCCTCGACAACCTGTTTCTTTTCCATCCCCCATCGATTGCCGACATCTATGCGATCCGCAAGGAACTGGAGCCCCTTCTGGCGGCGAGCGTGGCGGGAAAGCTGTCGTCCGACGCCTTCGCCGCGCTGCAGGAAACGATCAGGCTCTACGAGGACGAGCCGAAAACCGCAGAGGAGGAATACGGCCAGCGGCTCGCGGAGCTCGACTTTCATGTCGAGCTGGCACGCCGCACCGACAACGCACTGCTCGGCTTTCTGTGCACCTTCCTGGTCAGCCTCCTGCGCGACATGACGGCCTGCCGCGCGATCTATCGGGAAGCGAACCCCACGTTGAGGGAGACGGGGCTCAACTACCAGATACGCCTTCTGCGGGCCATCAAGGCCGGCGATGCCGAGCGCGCCCGCCAGATCATGCGGGAGCACATGGCCACGGCCGAGGCCTATATGCTGGAGCGCGCCGAGGTCGTGCGCGACTGACGCTGCTGCACATGCCCGTCATACTCAATCTGCGGGCGCTCTCCCGAGATGATGTCAGCCAGATAGGAGGCCGTCCCGCAGGCCTGTGTCCAGCCATTCGAACCATGGCCGGCATTGAGAAAAAGATTGGCGAACCGGGTCGGACCGACCCGCGCCGGACCGTCGGGCGTCATCGGGCGGAACCCGCACCACACGCTCGACGCATCATAGTCTGCGGCGTCGGGGAACAACGCCCGCACCCGCGCGCGAATGCCGGCGAGCGCCGTTTCGCGCAAGCTGCCGTCGAAGCCTGCTATTTCCGCCACGCCGGCCGCCCGCAGACGTGTGCCGAGGCGCGTGATCATCACCTTGGAATGCTCGTCCATCACCGAGGAGCGCGGCGCCCGCTCGGGCAAGTCGATTTCACAGGTGATCGAATACCCCTTGACCGGATAGACCGGCAGGCGGATGTCGAGGGTGCCGAGCAACGAGGGCGCGAAAGGCCCGCAGGCGACCACATAGGCATCCGCCTGCATGCCGCCTTCCGTCGTCACCGCCCGGTCGATCCGGTCGCCCGAACGGACGAGCCGCAGCACCGAGGTGTCGTAGAAGAAGACGCAGCCGCGCTCCGTGAGCAGATCGGCAAGGCGGGTGCAGAAGAGTCGGCAATCGCCGGTCTCGTCATCCGGCAGATGAAGGCCGCCGGCGAGCGGCGCGCCGCTTGCCGCCAGCGCAGGCTCGATCGTGGCGATCCCGTCGCGATCGACGAGACGGTGGGGGATCTCCAGCCGTTCCAGAACGGCGGCGGCCCGCACGCCGCCGGCCATCTCCTCCTCCGTGGCGAAGACCTGCAGCACGCCGTTGGCCGCATCGTCGTAGGCGATCCCGACCTCCTCCCTCAAGGCGACGAGGCAGGCCTTGCTGTAATGGGCCATCATCTGCATGCGGGCCTTGTTCTCGGCGAAGCGGGAGGCGGTGCAGTTCGCCAGGAAACGAAGCATCCACGACCACTGATGAGGGTCCAGCCGCGGCCGGACCTTCAGCGGCGCGTTCTCCCTGAACATCCATTTCAGCGCTTTCAGCGGCATGCCGGGCGCGGCCCACGGTCCGGCGAATGCGGGACACACGCCCCCGGCATTGCCGAAGCTCGTTTCCATCGCCGGGCCGGCGCAACGCTCGACGACGGTCACCTCATGGCCGTGCTTCGTCAGGTACCAGGCCGTGGTCAGGCCCACCACCCCCGCGCCGATAACCAGAACCTTCATCGGGAGCCGCACCCCACCTCAATATGTGCCCGGATAGCCGCCTCCATCGATCAACAGGTTCTGCCCGGTGATGAAACCCGCATGCGCGCTGCAAAGGAAGGCAAAGTAGGCGCCGATCTCCTCCGTGCGTCCGTAGCGGCCGGCAGGATTGCCGCGCGCGCGCTCCTGCCAGACCTCGTCGAAGCTCTTGCCGCCGGGGTCCAGCATGCCGCGGATGTGTTCGCGCTGCGCCTCGCTGTCGAAGATGCCGGGCAGCAGATTGTTGATCGTCACGTTGCTGGCGACGGTCTGGCGGGAGAGCCCGGCCGTGAAGCCGACGAGGCCCGAACGCGCGCCGTTCGACAAGCCCAGCTCCGGCTGGGCGATCTTCACGCTGCGCGAGACGATGTTGACGATGCGGCCGAAGCCGCGGGCCATCATCCCGTCCACCGTTGCCTTCATCATCTCGATGGGCGGCAGCATCATCAGATCGATCGCTGCGATCCAGTCGTCCCGGCTCCAGTCGCGGAAGTCGCCCGGCGGGCAGCCGCCGGCATTGTTGAGAAGAATGTCCGGTTCCGGACAAGCGGCAAGCGCCGCCTCCCGCCCTTCGGGTCTCGTGATGTCGGCGACGACGGGCCTCACCTCACCGCCCGTCGCGGCCCGGATTTCCTCGGCGGTCGCCAGAAGCGTCGCCTCGGTGCGCGCGACGATGGTGATCGCGACTCCCTCGCGCGCCAGGGCCATGGCGCAGGCCTTGCCCATGCCCTTGCTGGCACCCGTGAGCAGTGCCTTGCGGCCGCCTATACCCAGATCCATTCAATCCGCCTCCGATTTGCTCTCGTCCCGTCGATAGGGTTCGATCCTCACCAGCGCGCTGAGCGCGGCGCAGGCCTGCCCCAGCGCCGACGTCCTGCGGTCGGCGGTCAGCACGTTGGGATTGCCGTTGACCTCCAGCCGCTCCGCCTGCTCGTCGGGTTCGAACCAGGCACCGGTCGGCATGACGAGGACGCCGTGGCGAACGCGCTCGCCGACGCGGGCGATGGCCAGACACGCCCCTCGCTCGTTCCACAACCGTACCACGTCGCCATCGCCGATGCCGCGCGCTTCCGCATCGCGCCGGTTGATCTCGACCGTCTCGGGCGCATTCTTGCGCCTTGTCTGATAAAGCTGGCTGTGCAGCCGCTTCTCCGGCTGGTTGGTCACCAGATGCAATTCGCCATCGCGCGCCGCGCCGAGCCATTCCCGCGGCTCGCGCCAGACCGCATGAGGGGGAGCGTCCGCATAGGCGAACCCCGCGATCACCCTCGAAAAGAGTTCGATGCGACCGGACGGGGTCTTGAGGGGATGAGCTTCCGGGTCGCGTCGATAAGCTTCAAGAAGCACTTCCGGGGCATCGGGCGCCGGCACCGCCCACAGCCCGTCCTTCCAAAAGGTCTCGAAGGAGGGGATGTCGAGGCCCGCCCGCCCGCCGCGCGCCTGCGTCTTCGCCCACAGCCGGCGCAGCCACTGCATCTCGTCCAGTCCCTCGTCGAAGACCGTGCGGCAGCCCAGGCGGTCGGCGAGATCGCGGAAGATCACGAAATCGTCGCGCGCCTCCGCCAACGGCTCGATCAGCTTCGGCATGGCGAAGACGAAGGGATCGCGCGAGGAGCCGCCGAGATCGTTGCGCTCGGCGCTGGTGGTGGCAGGCAGGACGATGTCGGCGCGGCGCGCCGTCGACGTCCACCACGGCTCGTGCACGATGATCGCCTCCGGCCGACGCCACGCCGCCTCGAGCTTGAAGAGGTCCTGCGCGTGGTGGAATGGATTGCCGCCGGCCCAGTAGACGAGCCGTACATCCGGAAAGACGACGGTCCGGCCGTTGAACGGGATCTGCCCGCCGGGATTGAGGAAGGCCTCGATGAAGGAAGCCACCGGAACGGCGCTGCCGGCGGGGTTGGGCAACCCCTCCATTGCCGGCACGAAGCCGCGCCGCGCGGCGGCGCCGACGCCGTTGAGGGAGCCGTAGCCGAAGCAGAAGCCGCCGCCTGGCAGGCCGATCTGCCCGAGCATCGCGGCAAGTGCGATCAGCGCCCAGAAGGGCTGCTCCCCGTGATCCGCCCGCTGCAGCGACCACGAGGCCGTGAGCATCACACGGCCCTGCCGGATCGTCCGCCACAATGCCGACAGTTCGGCCTCGGGAACGTCGCACAGGCCGGCGGCCCATGACAGGGTCTTCGGCACGCCGTCCGCCGCACCGCGCAGATAGTCGAGAAAGGCTTCATGGCCCTCGGTGTAGCGCTCGAGAAAGGAAAGGTCCGGCCTCCCCTCGACGAGCGCCTGATGGGCGAGTGCCAGCATGATGGCGGTGTCGGTGTTCGGGCGCGGCGCGACGAAGGTTGCGTCCAGACCCTCCGGGCAGTCGCCGGCGAAGGGCGACACGATGATGAACTTGACGCCGCGGCGCCTGGCCTCGGCGATGTGGCGCGGCATGTGGTGGTGCCCCGCCCCGCCGGAGGTCACGCGCCAGTTTTTCGGATTAAGGCCGCCGAAGGCGACCACCACATCGCTTTCGGCGGCGATGGTCTCCCAGCCCGTTGCCGCGCCCGACACGGCCTCGGCATCGCCGAGGATATGCGGCAGGATGGCGTTCGCCGCACCCCAGCTGTAGTTGCCGACCTGATCGGTGAAGCCGCCCGCCGCCGCCAGGAAGCGACGGATCTGCGTGCGCGCATGGTGGAAGCGGCCAGCGCTCGACCACCCGTAGGAGCCGCCGAAGACGGACGCCGCGCCGTGCTCGGCATGAACCCGCTGCAACTGCTCGGCGACCAGGGCGAGCGCCGTATCCCAGTCGACGGCAACCATCCTCTCGCGGCCGCGGCCTTCGCCGCCCGCCCGCTCGCGATCCCTCAGGAACCCTTCACGGACATGCGGCCGGTCGATGCGGCTTTCAGAATAGACGAGGTCCGGCCAGACGCCGATCATCTGCGGATCGGCGCCGCCATCGGCCCACGGCCGCGCGGCGACGAGGCGGCCGTCCTCCACGGTCGCTTCGAAAGCGCCCCAGTGGCTGAGGCTGGTTCGTCGCCTGACGCCCATCTATTCGGCGGCGATCGCGGCGGGCGACAGCCGGAAGCCGTAGCGCTCCTCGAGACCGAGCTTGCGCACGGCATCGATGCCGGCCTGAAGGGCGGTGCCCGAGATCGGCTTCAGCGGCTTGCGCAGCGGGCCGGCCGGCAGGCCGATGAGGCGCATCAGCGTCTTGATCGCCACCGGATTGATGGCCGAATAGGCGAAATGCAGCATCGGCAGGTTGGTGAGCCAGGCCTCGCGGCAGGCGAAGGCATCCTCGCCGTTCTCCCACTTCTTGGAGATGACCGCCATCTCGCGCGGGATGATGTTGCCGGTCATGTTGGCCGTGCCATCGCCGCCGAGCGCCATGGTGGGGATGACGAGGCCCAGATTGGGCGAGCAGCAGCACATGATGGACATGTCCGGCTTGGCCGCACAGACCTGGGCCACCTGCCCGACGCGGGTGGTGGATTCCTTCAGCACCACCATGTTGGGATGCTGGGCGAGCTTCAGGATATCCGTCCAGTGCAGGTCGGTCTTCACCCGCGGCGGGTTGTTGTAGAAGCCGATGGGGAAATCCTCCGCATCGCAGACCTCCAGCGCGTAATCGGTGATCGCATCGTTGTCGGCGCAGATATAGGCCGGCGCGGCGATGATGGCGCCGTCGGCCCCCTCGCCCTTCGCATAGCGCACATAGTCGATGGTCGTCTCGGTGTTGTTGCCCGTGCAGCCGTAATACATGAGCATGTTGCCCGGCTTCATCTTCGCCGTCTGCGAGATGATCTGCCGGCGCTCCTCGGGCGAGAGCATGGAGACCTCACCGGTCGATCCCATGATCAGGACCGCCTCGGTGCCGTTTTCCGCGTGCCAGTTCAGAAGCGTGCGAAAGCCCTCGAAATCGATGGACCCGTCATCGTTCATCGGCGTGACGAGCGCGACGAAGGAACCCTTTGGCTTGATGTGCGACATGGTCTTGTCCTTTCCTAGAAGAATTGCGGCGCCAGCCATTTCGGCAGCCCGAGCACGATCGACGGGAACCAGAGCGACAGGCACGCGACGAGCACCGTCAGCCCGCAGATCGGCAGCACCGCCAGCATGGCGCGCCCGAGCCGCACTCCGCCGATCTGCGAGGCGATGAGCAGACAGATGCCGTAGGGCGGCGTGATGAGCCCGACCGACAGGACGATCGTGCTCAGAACGCCGAGATGGACGGGATCGTAGCCGGCCTGGTTGCCCAGGGCCTGGATGATCGGCAGGAAGATGAGCGTCGCCGAGATCGGGTTGAGCACCGTGCCGATCAGGAGCAGGAAGCCGATCAGAAGCAGCATGATGCCGTAGCGGTTCGACGTCACCCCCGTGATGAAATCGACGACGATCTCGGCAGCGCCCAGATAGGCGATCAGCCAGCCGAAGATGCCGGCACCCGCCACGGTGAAAAGCGGCACGGCGAAATCGATGACCGCATCCGTGAGCAGTTTCGGCATCGCCCGCAACGGAACGTCGCGGTAGACGACCAGCGTCAGGAACAGCGCCCAGGCGACGGCAACGATCGAGCCCTCGGTCGGCGTGAAATAGCCGCCGACGATGCCCCCCAGCACCAGAACCGGGATGAGCAGCGGCGCCGCGCCCCGGACCATGACCCGCCCCACGGCCAGCACGCCGGGAAAGGGATTGGCCGGATAGCCCCGCCGGATGGCGAGCAGATAGGTGTAGGCCATCATGAACAGGCCGATCATGACGCCCGGCATCACACCGCCCAGGAACAGGGCGCCGATCGAGACATTGCCGAACGCGCCGTAGACGATGAGGATGATGGACGGCGGGATGATGACGCCAAGGGTCGAGGATGCCGCCGTCAGCGCCACGGCGAAGGCCGGGTCATAGCCTGCCTTCTTCATCGCCGGGATGAGGATCGAGCCGACGCTCGCCGTGTCGGCCGCCGCCGAACCCGACAGGCTGGCGAAGATCATCGACACGAACACATTGACGTGGCCAAGCCCGCCCCGCACATGGCCGACCGTCGCATCGGCCACCTTGAGGAGCCGGTCGGTGATCGAGCCGGCGTTGAGGATGCGGCCGAGCAGCATGAAGAAGGGCACGGCCAGCAAGGTGAAGCTGTCGATGCCGGAATACATCTGGTTGACGACCGACGTCAGCGGTAGGTCCTCGACATACATGACGAGAACCGAGGAGACGATCAGCGAGAAGCCGATGTTTACCCGCAGTGCGATGAGCACGAAAAACGACAGGAGAAGGAGCAGAAGCGGGTTCATGAGGGCCTCTTGCTGGCCATGTCCCGGATGGCTTCCAGGAGGAAAAGCGCCATCAGCCCGCCGCTGAGCGGCATGGGCAGGAACATCCAGGAATGCGAAATGCCGAGCGAGGCGACGGTGCTCGTGCGACGGATCTCGGTCAGCGTCCAGCCGTGCACCACGAGCACGTAGATCACGAGGGCCGCCGAAAGGACACCGACGATGTCGAGCAGGAAGCGGAACCCGCCCCACGTCTCCGGCCAGATGTCGACCATGTAATGGGCGCCGCGGCGGAACGCGACCGCCGCACCGATGAAGATCAGCCACGAGAACAACAGCTGCGCGAGGTCGAGCGTCCAGATCAGGGGCATCCTGAAGATATTCCGCGCCCCGACCTGAAGGCCGACCGTCACGACGAGTGCCAGGAAGCCGATCCAAAGCCCGAACTCGGTGACTTTGACGATCGCGTTCGCAATGCGGGTCAGCATGCCAGAACCTTCCGAACGGAGAAGCGCGGCGGCTTGTGCCGCTTGATCGCGATGATTGGATCGGCTCGATCCAAAATCATCGCGATCGCTTTCAAAAAATTGGAGCGGGATGCGGGCGGAAAACCGCTTCACACCTTTCCTCATCCCGCTCCAAGCCCGTCACTGCTGCCCCTTCAGGAGTGCATACTCGTCTTCGAGGTCGAGCTCGGCCGCAAGATCCGCCTGGATGGGCGAAAGGATCCCGACGAACGCCGCCGTATCCGGCCTCGTGACCTTGACGCCGTGTTCGGCCTGAAGCGTTTCGACGAGCTGGTCGTCATACTCCTTGGCCTTGTCGACCCCGAGCTGGTTGGCGGCCACCGCCGCCTCCTGCACCACCTTCTGCAGGTCTTCCGGCAGCTTGTTCCAGGTCCGGTTGGAAATGGAGATGTGGTTGATCTGGATCGTGTGCTCCGTCAGGGCGAGGTTGGGAGCCACCTCGTAGAGCTTTGACCCGGCATAACCCGGCAGCGAGCTTTCCAGCGCCCCGGCGACACCGGTCTGGACGGCGGCGTAGAGCTCGCCCCAGGCGACGGTGACCGGCAGCATGCCGAGGGCGGCCCAGGTTTCCGAGTCCATGGGCGATGGCGGGGTGCGCATCTTCAGGCCCTTCAGGTCGTCCGGGCCGTTGACGACGGTTGCCGCCGTCGACAGGTTGCGGGTGCCGGAGGCGCCGAGTGCCAGAAGCTTCATGTTCAGGGCGCGGTCTTCATAGACCTTCTGGAAATGCGCCTCGACCGGCGTTCCCGGACCGACCCGGGCAAGCGCATCGTCCATGCCCTTGAAGAGGTAGGGCATCGTGAAGATCGCGTATTCCGGCACCTGCTGCACCGCGTTGCTGGTGGTGCTGATCATCACGTCGATCGTGCCGAGACCGATTTCGCTGATCACCGCCGGATCCTGGCCGAGTTGCCCGGAATCGAAGATCCGCACGGCGATGCGGCCGGCGCTCTTGGCCTCGATGTCTTCCTTCAGGAAGGCCGCCATGTCGTTGTAGGGGTGCGGCGACTTCACCAGCGTGTGAACGCGGATGTTGAAGTCGGCGGCATGCACGGTGCCGCCGAGGCCGAGCACCGCTGCGGCGGCGAGGAAGAGCTTGCTGATTGTCATGTCTGGGACTCCCATTTGTTTGGGTTTGCCGGTTCCACTCGAGGTCAATGGTTCAGGCTCGATCCCATAAAATCAAATACAAATTCAATCTGGGGTCATGCAAAAACCTTATGCCAACGCATGAATGTCGGAGAATGAAGCAAGCGTCTCGAGCAGATGCACGCGAAATTCCTCCGCAGCCCGCGACAACGGCAGATCCGCCGGTTTGACGATGTGAAAATCGAAGGGAATCTGCGGCTCGAAGGGGATGGCCCTCAGGTTCTCGCGGAACACGCGCGGCGTCATCGGGTCGACGATCGCGATCCCGACCCCCATGGCGGCCAGGCCGCATGCGGAATAGGACGGCTGGCTCTCGATGGCGATGTTCGGGTTCACATTCGCTTCGGCGAAGCTCTGCGTGACGTAATTGGCGGTCAGCGTGTGGTGGGCGAGCGCCACCAGCGGTTCGCCGCGCAGGTCGCGCGGCGTGAGGACGTCGCGCCCGCCCAGCGGATGGTCCGGCGACAGGGCGCAAACGCAATAGGTGCGGTAGGAGGCGAGAAATTCGACATCCCGGCGCTCGATGTGCGTCTGCGCCACGCCGAGATCGAGCTGGCGGGACGCCACCATGTCGACGATGCGGGCGGAGGTGTGCACGTCATGGGTGACCTTGATGCCGCGCCGCTCGGCCAGCAGCCCTTTCAGCGCCTTGGGGACGATCTCGAAGCTCACCATGGGCATGGTCGCAACGTGAAGCGTTGCGCGGCGCAGATCCTTGATCTCGCGCGCCGCCTGGCCGAGGCGGTCGAGCCCGTAGAACATCCGCTCGACTTCCTGGATGAACTCTCGCGCCTCCGTGGTCGGCTCCGACCTTCCCCCCTGGCGGAGGAACAGTGGGAAGCCGATGCTGCGCTCGAGATCGGCGATGAGACGGCTGACGGCCGGCTGCGAAACGTTGAGGGCCTGCGCAGCAGCGGTGATCGAGCCGTGACGCATGACTTGGCGAAATGCCTGGATCTGCCGTTGATTCATGAGTGCCCGCAAGACGATGTCCGACAGGCCGAAGCACAGCCGCGCTGCCGCCCCCTGTCAATCGATTTCGCCGGATGCCGGCCGATGCGGCAGCCGCGCAAGCCCCTGAAAGGCCGGCCTACTTGCGCTTCATCGCCTCGGCCAGGGCAGCCCCCAGTGCGCCCTGCGGCCGGTTCTGCTGCCGGCTCTGGCCGGATCCGCCATTGCGCGGTGAGGAAGCCGACGGGCCTTTCGCGCCGCCGCGCGGCTGCGGCCTCGCTCCCGCATCGCCATCCTTGCGCATCGACAGGCTGATGCGCTTGCGCTTGGCATCGACATCGAGCACCCGGACCTTGACGACGTCGCCCGCCTTGACGACCTCATGCGCGTCCTTGACGAACCGGTCGGCGAGCTGCGAGACGTGCACCAGCCCGTCCTGATGGACGCCGATGTCGACGAAGGCGCCGAAGGCGGCGACGTTGGTCACCGTGCCTTCCAGCATCATGCCCGGCTTCAGGTCCTTGATGTCGTCGATACCCTCGGCGAAGGTCGCGGTGCGGAAGGCTGGGCGCGGGTCGCGGCCGGGCTTCTCCAATTCGGCGAGGATGTCGCGCACGGTCGGCAGGCCGAACCGTTCGTCGACGAAGGTCCGCGGGTCGAGCGCCTTGAGGGCCGCGCTGTCCCCCATCAGCGCCCGCACGTCACGGCCGCAGGCGGCAACGATGCGCCGCGCCACGCCATAGGCTTCCGGATGCACCGCCGAGGCGTCGAGCGGCTCGCTACCGCTCGGAATGCGCAGGAAGCCGGCACATTGCTCGAAGGTGCGCTGACCAAGCCTTGCGACCTGCAGCAGCTCCTGCCGGCTGGAGAAGGCGCCATTGGCGTTTCTGTGCGCGACGACCGCCTCTGCCAGCGAGGCGCCAAGCCCGGACACGCGTGCGAGAAGCGAAGCCGAAGCCGTGTTGAGATCCACGCCGACGGCGTTCACCGCGTCCTCCACCACCGCGTCCAGCGCCCGCGCCAGGCGATACTGATCGACATCGTGCTGGTACTGGCCGACGCCGATCGACTTCGGCTCGATCTTGACGAGCTCGGCAAGCGGGTCCTGCAGGCGCCGGGCGATCGACACCGCGCCGCGCAACGACACGTCGAGGTCCGGGAATTCGGCGGCCGCCGTCTCGGACGCCGAATAGACGGAAGCGCCCGCCTCCGAGACGATCACCTTCAACGGCTTCGGCGCCGGCATGTCGGACAGCATGTCGGCGACCAGCCTCTCCGTCTCGCGGCTGCCGGTGCCGTTGCCGATGGCGACCAGCTCGACCTCGTGCTTGCGGATGAGAGAGGCAAGCTCCGCCTGCGTCCCGCGCACATCGTTCCTCGGCGGGAACGGATAGACCGTCGTCGCCGCCACCAGCTTGCCGGTTCCGTCCACCACGGCCACCTTGACGCCGGTGCGAATGCCCGGGTCGAGCCCCATCGTCGCTCTTGATCCTGCCGGCGCGGCCAAAAGCAGGTCCTTCAGATTGCGGGCGAAGACGTTGATCGCCTCCTCCTCGGCCCGCTCGCGCAGCTCGCGCATCAGGTCGAGCGTCAGATGCAGGAACAGCTTCACGCGCCAGGCCCAGCCCGCGACATCCATCAGCCATCGGTCGCCGGGCAGCTCATGGCCAATCGCGTAAGCCTCTGCCACCATCCGCACGGCCGGCTTCACCGCCGAGGCATCGTCGGCATCGACCTCGATGTCCAGGGAGAGGACGTCCTCGTTGCGCCCGCGCAGCATGGCCAGCGCACGATGACTGGGCACGCCAGCCCAGCGCTCGACGTGGTCGAAGTAATCGGAGAACTTTGCTCCGGCCTCTTCCTTGCCTTCCACCACCCGTGCCCGCAGGAAGGCGCGTTCCTTCATGTAGGCTCTCAGGCGGCCGACCAGGTCGGCATTTTCGGCAAATCCCTCGGCCAGGATGTCACGCGCCCCTTCCAGCGCCGCCTTCACGTCGGGAACCTCGTCCGTGACATAGGCGGATGCAAGCTCGGACGGCACCGCGGAGCGATCGGCGAAGATCGCCTCGGCAAGCGGGCCGAGGCCGCGTTCCCGCGCGATCTCGGCCTTGGTGCGGCGCTTCGGCTTGTAGGGAAGATAGATGTCCTCCAGCTCCGCCTTGGTGGCCGCCGCGGCGATCCTGCGCTCCAGATCCTCCGTCAGCTTGCCCTGCTCGCGGATCGAGCCCAGGATGGTGTCCCGGCGCGCGTCGAGCTCGCGCAGATAGGCAAGACGCTCCGACAGCAGACGCAGTTGCGTGTCGTCCAGGCCGCCGGTCACCTCCTTGCGATAGCGCGCGACGAACGGAACCGTCGCTCCCTCGTCAAGCAGGGCGATCGCCGCCGCGGCCTGTTCCGGGCGGGCATTGATCTCGGTGGCGATAAGGGCGGCGATGCGTTTGGAGTCGGTGGTCATGCGATTTCCTGAATCGATGGGCGGCGGCGACCATAGTCGCATTTCCGCCATACAGCCAAGCAGCACGTCGGGGCGCCGGCCGTTGTCCACGCAGGAATGCTGTTAAAGCATTTTGCAGCCATCCGGAAAAACGAAAGATGGATGCACGCCACCGTGGCCCGCTCAGGCGCTCTCGCTCAAACGGGGCTTGCCGGCCGACGGCAGATGATAGGGGGCTTCGGTCGCCAGCGCCTTCTTCTTGCCGGCCAGCGCCTTCTGCGCCGACAGGAACCGCGCGATGCCGTACTGGATCGCCAGCCCGCCGCCCAGAAGCACGGCATCCGAAACGAAATCCGTCTCGAAGCGGACGCGCAGGACCTGCAGAACGATCGCCAGGACCGAGCCCGCCGCAAAGACCGCGAGCCCGTTCTTGCCCATCAGCTCGATGGGCCGGAAGACCGGATGCCTGAAGAGCGCCATCACCCAGGCGACGTTGGTCAGCACATAGGCGAGCGCCAGCGCATGGAGCAGGCGCGGCAAGGACACGAACGTCTTGTCGAAGGTGCCGATGAAGAAGGGCAGCGCATCGCCGCCGGGAATGGCACCGACGCGCAGTTGCACCCAGGCGCAGGAGAAGACGAGGAAGGCCGTGCTGGCCCAGAAGAGCCATGCCCTGAAGGGAACGAGCTTGCGCTTCTCGAGCATCGACAAGCCGCCGGCGATGCCGATGGCGTAGATCAATTGCCAGGAGAACGGGTTGAAGAACCAGCCACCCGGATTCGGATAGTTCGGCATGTTGAGCCGGAACATGCCCGCGACGAGCCAGACCAGCAACGCCACCCCGACGAGGGCTCGCCGGCTGCGCAGGCCGATCAGGATATAGAGCGGCGAAATCACCAGCAGCACGGCGTAGAGCGGCAGAATGTTGAAATAGCCAAGCTGGTGGCCGAGCAACGGAATACCGACCATGGCCTGCAGCGGCTGGTCGAGCAGGCGGGCGAAATTGATCTTGCCGATCATCTCGACCGTGCCGAGGAAGAGGACGCCGGCGGCAACCAGGGCGATGGCGATCACCGAGCTGACGATGTGCGTGACGTAAAGGACCCCTGCCCGCCGCCACACGCGCATGCAGGCCGAAAACATCGGGCCCGCGCTGAAGCCGCGCGAATAGGCGAGCCCGACGGCGATGCCGGACATCAGGACGAAAGCCTCGGCGGCGTCGGAGAAGCCGAAATTGCGCGAGGTCAGCAACTCGTAGACGTTGCCGGGCACATGGTTGATGAAGATCGTGATGAGAGCCAGGCCGCGAAAGACGTCGAGGCGCTGGTCGCGTCCGTGACCGATCGGCACTAAGGGAGCGTTCAAAGCCTGCACCTCACCGGTCAGCTTCGGCCGGCGCGAGCCCGCCGCTTCGGCCCGTTGGCGCGGCCGCTTGCTCTGCCGGCGCACCGCGCCAGCGGGCAAGCACCGCTTCCTGGCCGCGGACGACCGGCGAAGGATGGCTGTCGATTCCCGTCAGGAAGATGCCCGCATCGCGCAGCCGGCCCGAAGCGTTCCACGACGTCACGTGAATGAGGAGCGGCGCGAACACCTGAGGGCCGGCGACGAGCAGCAGCCACGAGACGTATTCGGGTGCGAACTGGAACGCCAGGCCCAGCGTGACGAGCCCCGTCGCGCTGATCCACCAACCCGCCGCCCAGGCCTCCGACAGGCTGACCGCGCCCGCTTCACGGTCCGTCTCCGGCCAACCGCCGTCCATTCCGGAAAACACTTCGAGGACGGCACGGCACTGATACATGAGCATGATCGGCGCCAGCAGGCTGGTGGTCAGGATCTCGGTCAGCGTGTTGAGCAGGGCGCGCCATGTCCCGCCGAACTGTCCGTTGCCACTGCTCAGCGCGCCGCGCACGACGATCAGCAGCTTCGGCCCGATCAAGAGACCGAACACGCCGACCAGGAGCGTCAGCGCGAGGCCCTGCTCGACACGCGGGAAGACGGGAAACAGGCCCGGTTCGGGAAAATAATCCGGAACGCCCTTCAGGGTCGGCGCCGCGATGCTGGCGATGATGAACAACGCCCACAGCGGCGAGGTCACATAGGCCATGATGTTCTGCAGGAAAACGAAACGGCTCCACAGCCGCAGGCCCGGCGCCATCATGACGCGCGCATGCTGCAGATTGCCCTGGCACCAGCGCCGGTCGCGCTTGGCGAAATCGATCACGTTGTCCGGCCCCTCCTCGTATGAGCCGACAAGGTCGGGCTCGACGCGCACCGTCCAGCCGTTGCGCGTGAGCAGTGACGCCTCGACATAGTCATGGCTGAGGATATGCCCGCCAAACGGCGGCGTGCCGCTCAGTTCCGGCAGCCCGCAGCTCTGCGCGAAAGCGCGCGTCCGCACGATCGCATTGTGTCCCCAGAACGGCCCGGCCTCCCCTTGCAACTCCGCCAGGCCGCGCGTGTAGACAGGGGAATAAAAGCCGGTGGAGAATTGCATGGCGCGACCGAAGAAGGAGCGCGCATGGACGATCTTGGGCAGCGTCTGCAACAGCCCCAGCTTCGGGTCGGCATCCATGCGCCGCACCATCTCCGCCATCGTCGCGCCTTCCATCAGGCTGTCGGCGTCGAGGACGAGGAGATAGTCGTAGAGCGCGCCCGAGGTGCGGATGAAATCCGCCACGTTGCCGGCCTTCTTTCCGGTGTTCGCCTCACGCCGGCGATAATAGAGCGCGACACTAGCGCCGAATTCGTCATAGAGCCGCCCGAACCAGTGCGCCTCCTGTTCGGCGACTCGCTCGTTGCGCGTGTCGGACAGGATGGCGAACTCGAAGCGATCGGCAAGGCCAAGCGCTTCGACACTGCCGATCATGGCCGCCACGTGGGAGAAGGTCTTGACCGGGTCTTCGTTGTAGACGGGAACGAGAACGGCCGTGCGCGAGGTGGTCGGCACCAGTTCGAACGCTTGCTCGCCCGCCTTCAGGGGAAAGCTCAACAGGCCGTTGAAGGCATAGGCCGCGCCCCAGGCGAGCCACATGGTGCTCGCCGCAAGCAGGACGATGCGGATCGCATCGACCCACTGGATGCCGTCGCTGGAGAAGTAGCCGACCGCCAGGGATGCAACCAGCCCCGCCATCACCAGGCAAAACAGGATCGAGAGTACACGTCTAACGCTGACCATCATGCTCCTAGGGCAGCCTCGGCCGCCATCCCTGTCGCCGTCGTTCCGGTCTGACGCCGGTTATTTCCAGGCCCGTGGTCTGCCCCAAACAGATGGGACCCGTCTGTTTGGGGCAGACCACAAGCTATCGATCTGG
>NZ_JANKOF010000014.1 GCF_024655565.1 Nitratireductor sp. ZSWI3
ACCGATACCAACACTCCCGAGGAAACTCCTCCGGGAGTGTTTGTTTTTGGAGCCTTTCCAATGCTTTGCCGTTCCGTCCATTCAAGGATGGTGCGCAATTCTCCATGCAGTGTCGCGTAGATTTCGCCGCGTTCCGGCCCCGGAGTGAGCACGATCTTCTCGATCAGCATCCGTAAGGTCTCGGCTGCTTCTTGACGTTCGGCAGGGCGATTCAAGGCCTTCGTTAGCGTCGCAACCTTCTTCGCGTAGATGGTCGCGGCCGTCGGAAGAAGGTCCGGCTTGTCTTCGGGGGCATCGGCCAAAAGCGCGGTCAATTCGGTCTTGCGGGCTTCCAGCCCCGTCATCTTCTCTTTCATTGACGGATGGTACATGCCGTCGGCAATGGCCTCGACGATCTGGGCGATCTGCTTCTCGATCTTTGCCAGTTCCACCTGCCAGGCATTGCCGTTCGAGCGCCGCTCGCGGTTCAGCCGGTTCGTCTCTTCGGCATAGGCTCGCATCGCTTCCGCAGCGACTTCGGGCGCCATCATCCGGTCCTTCAGGCCAGCGAGGACGCGGTTCTCCAGGTCTTCGCGCGGAATAGTGCGGCTGTTGGAACAAGTGCCTTTGCTGATGTGGTTCGAGCAGGCAAAGCGGCCAGCGCCGCGCAGCGAGTATGGACCCCCACAGCAGCCGCAGAAGACCAGACCGGACAGAAGAGATTGAGGCCGGCGCTTGCCATTGAGCTGGTTCTTCTTGTGGTGCTTGCGGACTGCCTCGGTGACGTTCGCGTATTTGTCGGCGATCACCGCCTGCCGATCGCGCACCGCTTGCCAAAGCGCATCATCGACAATCCGCAGTTCGGGCACCTCGCGGATCAGCCAGTCACTTTCCGGGTTGAGGCGCGAGACACGCTTGCCGGTGCTTGGGTCCTTGATGTAGCGCAGCCTGTTCCAGATCAGGCGGCCAATATAGAGCTCGTTATTGATGAGACCTGTTCCGCGCTTCACGTGGCCACGGATCGTGGTGTCTCCCCACGGCTTGCCGTTGGGTCCCGGAATGCCCTCCTCATTCAATGTGCGGGCGATCGTTCGTGGACCGATTCCTGATGCGAATTGCCGGAAGACGCGGCGGATGATATTTGCCTCAGCCTCGTCGACTTCTCGGTCGCCTCGGATAGGATCACCTCGAGCATCGAGTTGCTTGACGACCTTGTAGCCATAGCAGAGCCCGCCACCAGACTTGCCTTCCTCCACGCGACCACGAAGGCCCCGATGGGTCTTCGCTGCAAGATCCTTGAGGAACAGCGCATTCATCGTGCCCTTCAGGCCGACATGCAACTCGCTGATCTCGCCTTCCGCCAGCGTTACGATCGGTACGCCGGCGAACTTCAGATGCTTGAAGAAAGTCGCGACGTCGGCCTGGTCGCGGGAGATGCGATCCAGAGCTTCGGCCAGCACCATGTCGAACTGCCCGGCCTGGGCGTCCTGCAGCAGTGACTGGATGCCCGGACGCAAGATCATGCTCGCACCGGAGATGCCGGCATCCTTGTAGGTGCCGACGATCTTCCATTTCTCGCGCTTCGCCTGCTCTCGGCAGATACGGAACTGGTCCTCGATCGAGGCCTCCCGCTGATTGTCCGAGGAATAGCGAGCGTAGAGCGCGACGCGCATCATGTGAATCCTCTGGTCATGCAACCTTGTCGAAGCGGCTCGGCCGGATCAGCACCTCGGCGGAAATCCCGAGTTGTTCATGCAAATGCCGGATCATGTCGATGGACAAGCCACGCTTGCGGTTGAGAACGTCGGCGACCCGGTTACGGGGACCGATCATCGGTTCGAGGTCCTTGCGGGTGAGTCCCTGCTGCTCCATCCGAAACCGGATCGCCTCAATTGGATCTGGCGGGTCCATCGGATAGTGTTTCGCCTCATAGACTTCGATCAGCGTTGCGAGCACGTCGAGGCGGTCCCCTTCCGGTGTGCCGCTCTTGGCGCTCCAAAGGCGTTCGACCTCTTCGAGTGCTGCATCGTAGTCCGCTTCAGAGCGGATAGGTCTCAGCTCAGTCGCCATGTTTCACCTCAGATACGTCTATCCTGTCATATGCCTTGTGGGTGCCGATCCACTTGATCCAGACGATGCCCTTCTCGAAGTCGACGGCCACCACTAGGCGGTAGTCGTTGCCCTTGATGTTGAAGACAATTCGCTCGGCGTTGACGATGCTGGCCGTGGCGTAGTGTCTCTTTACATCGGCGGAACTCGCCCACTCTGCTTTGCTGACTTCATCGAACCAAGCATCGAGCGCGGCCTTCACGGCCGGCTGATCCTTTTGCCCCGCGAGGCTTTCGACAAACTCCCGTAACGTGCGGCGGGCAATGATCCTCATTTGAGTCTCTATGTAGCACGGGACCATTATGGTCTCAAGGTCAAATGTCGAAGCCCCGGCGGCGATCCTACCACCGGGGCAACATGCCTGTATGTGATGCAGCCTACGTAGGTTTTCTGCTCTTTCGCCGAATGAGCTTTCGTTCCCGAGAATCTTGCCGCTCGTATTGTTCGCGCGCAATCTGGCGACCGATCAGACGAGCGAGACGAAGCACAGGTTCGTCCAAAGCAAGGTGCGCGTCGGCAGACCCCACCTTACCCGTGGAGTTGTGGTCTTTCGTAACCTTCCTTTCTCGCTGGGCTGCCATCACTCTCAGAATCCCGCCGACAATCGACGAGTCCATGAGAGAGCTTTCAATCAGCGATGAAAAGTCCAACTTGGGCGAGGCGCAACAACCGGCGACTGTAGCGTGCAAATCGGCGGGACGAGTTACTAGCCATGGATCAGCCGAATAAAGCGTTGCCCTCCGAAGGCGGGTGTCAACAGGGTGCGTGAAAATGAGGAGACGAAAAAGGAGTACAGCAACAAGGATTTGCGAGGCCCTCGTTCTGATCTTTCAACTCGCGAGAAGTTCACGTAAGCACTGCGTAAGCAGTTGCGACCCGGTAAGCACCCGTAGCTCAGCTGGATAGAGCGTCGCCCTCCGAACGCGAAGGCCACAGGTTCGAATCCTGTCGGGTGCGCCATTTCTCAATGGTCCATTCCGGACACATGCGATACAGATTTTCCCCGAGACGTAGGTAATAGATTTTGGCCGAATATAGGTCTTGGGCCAGACTGGAGGCGCCATGAGCTCGGGTCGATGGCAGCAAGTAACGAACCGCGCGCGCCTGAGGGATTTGGTACCAAGCAGCCGACGCCGAGCCGCGGCATTTGCCAGATGGAAGACTGATTATTTGGCAGACTCATCCAAGACAGTCTTTAGAACGGCCATGAAGCGTTCCGGCTCTTCGAACGGAATATTGTGCGCGGCTTCCTCGAACCAGATCATCTTCTTTACCGGAGCTGAAAGCACATCGAAATATTCTGCGGCCTGCCTCGCTTCAAGCTGCCTGTCATATCGACCGAGCATGAACACAACGGGGACCTTGACTGATCGCACTGTCGTGGTCAGGTCGAGCGCCACGATCTCTTTCTCCATTGCGGATAGCGATATCTCGTTCGCGCGGATGAAGGCCGGAATTTCCCAAGGCGCAGCATAGCCGCGCGATGCGCCCGCGATCATTGCCCAGGCGAAGCTCGGCCGCTGGTGGAACAAGCCCCCATAGCGATCCACTAGCGCCTGAAGCCGCAGCTCGCCAGTGGCAGAAAGGGGCGGTTTTCCGATTTCATCCAGTCGCTGGAGTGTTCTGTCGTCCTGAAGCGCCTCGGCTCTGGAGCGCACGAATTCGTACTGGCCTTGCTGCGCGCCGAGGCCGGAGACGAACTGATTCACGCCGACAACGACCGAGACATCGTCAGGATGCCTTTGCGCATATAAAAGCCCTAGCGCTGAACCCCAGGAATGACCGGCGAGCGCAATCTTGCGCTTGCCGTATCTGGCGCGCAGGTGATTGATGACGCTTTTCAGATCGGCAAGGTGCTGTTCGACGGTGAGCTTGGCAGTGTCTGCGCCGGGATCGTATGAACGACCGGCTCCGCGCTGGTCCCAATAGGCGACAAGGAACCAATTCTCTAACTCCCGATCATAGAGCCGGAACAGGGGCGTTTCCGCACCACCGGGGCCGCCGTGGAGCCAGAGCATCAACGGAGCATCGCAGTCTGCGCCACGGACCAACAGGTAGAGGTTGGCATCTCCGGCTGCGATCCGCCCTTCATCGCTGATTGGATTGTGACGGCAGGTCGACGGAGCCTCCCCTGCGGCATGGCCAACGCCGCAGGAAAGCAGCAGAACCGCCGCCAAAATGAATCCGGTCCAAACAAGCCGCGTTGAACGCAAGGATAATCGCCTCAGAATCTTTGCCATCATAACGCCGATGCCCGGCTGGACACCTGCCAGTCCTGTGATGCAGCCCTCGATAATGTCTGGGCAATCCGCTTCGACAGCGCCTGACTATCGCGAACGGCGGCGTGGAAGTTGCCCGAAAGCCGAGGCCTCATGCCGATGAACCAAAGTCCGGGCAGCTTTGGATCGGCTTCAGCCCCCTGAAAGTGCGGAATGCCCTTCTCGTCGAGCACATCCAGATGACCGACCATGCCCTCGAGGCCGGGACTATAGCCGGTCGCAGCAATGACGATATCCGGCCGAACTTCCCGCAGGTCGGCGAGCACGACTTTGTCACGCTCGAACCTCGTCACCGCCGGCAGCGCGATGACCTGTCCATTCTTGAGGGCTTCGACGAAGCCGTCATCGATCGCTGGAGCCACGCCAACCCTCGCCAACCGGGTCACCGCCCCGACGGGACATTGTGGCAGGCCATAGTGTCGCAAGTTCCCAAAGGCAGCACGTTCCGTACCCTGAAGCAAACGGTCGACCAGCCAAGTGGGTAGCCAGCTCATCACGCCGGAAAGCCGTTGCACCGGGATACTCAGGAGCCACATCGGGACGATCGTGGTTCCGCCGCGTACCGACAACCAAAGATCGCTCGTTCTGATGCGCACGAGGTGGTTTAGCACATCTATGCCCGAGTTTCCCCCGCCGACCACGAGGATGCAGCGGTCGCGATAGGCCTGGACATCGCCGAAATCCGCGGCATGAAGCAGCTTGCCGGTGAAGCTTTCGACTCCCGGCCAGCGCGGCACGACGGGAACACGCTCCCGACCAGTCGCGACGACGACGTGGCGCGCGAGCACATCATCCTCCGTTGTCCGCAGGCGCCACCCGTCGCCCTGACGATCGATGCGAGATACCGAGATGCCGAATTTGATGGGGCACCGGAGCCCATCCGCATAGGCCTCGAGATAGCGAACGACTGCGTCACGGCTTGCGAAAGCGCCAGCGTCCTGCGGTAGGGGATGCCCCGGCAATTGCGAGAAATGCCGGTGGGTGTTGAGACGGAGCTGTTCATGTCGCCGCCGCCATGTCTCCGCGACCCGGGGGGCACCGTCGAGGATTAACGGGCGGATGTTCAGGCGCTCCAACCGCCAAGCCAGGGCGAGCCCGGAGATGCCGGCGCCGATGATAACGACCGGGTGGAATGATCTGTCCGGCGATGTCATCGTGATTCCCGCCGGATTTCCTGAGACCTTGCCCGGCTCGCCTGTATGCAGGTTCCGTCCTTCATGTGTATGGCGAAGCGGCCGTCGTCCTGGGGTTCCATGCGTTCCACTGCGTCGAGGTTGACGATGTGCGAACGGTGCACGCGAAGAAACGGCGGCCGGGGCAGCCGGGTCTCAAGATCGCGAAGGCGGACGCCGAGCAGATACCCACGTCCACGCGCAAAGACCATCGCGTAGTCGTCCTGAGCCTCAATACGCGTGATTTCCGCCGGCGCGAGCGGCACGACGGCGCGACCCTCGCGCACCAGGATTCGTTCGAGGACGGCAGGTGCCGCCGACTGAGAAAGGACGGTATGCGCCCGGTCGAGTGTCGCCCCGCCCTCCCGGTGCTCCACCGACATTCGCGCCCGCTCGATCGCTGTCTGGAAGCGGGACTGTCCGAAGGGCTTCAGTAGGTAGTCGACCGCCTCAAGTTCGAAGGCGGTCACGGCGTATTCGTCGAATGCGGATGTAAAGACTATCGCCGGGATCTCGTCGATGGCGCGCAGGCTTTCGACGACCGCGAGACCGGAGAGCTCGGGCATGCGAATGTCGAGAAATACCACATTCGGGCGCAGCCGCTGGATTTCGGTGACCGCAGTGGCCCCGTCGCCCGCTTCGCCGACCTGGCGTGCCCACGGGACTTCGGCGACAAGCGATGCAAGCCGCCGCCGGGCCGGCGGCTCGTCATCGGCGACGAAGACGGTCACTGTCATGCCATCCTCCCCTCTGGCAGATGAGCCGGAAGCATGAGGCGAACGGCGAAGCCATTTCCCGGTTCAGTCGATACCTCCATGCGGCTTGTGTCGGGAAAGCGCAATTCTAGTTGACGCCGGACCAGGGAAAGGCCAAGCCCGTCTGCTTGGCGCCATGTTTCAACCGCCACGCCGGCGCCGTCGTCCGCGACTTCGAGGACGAGCGAGCCGTCCTCCAGCATCGCCGCAAGGCGAAGACACCCACCGTTGCGGCGGGGCGTGATACCGTGACGGACCGCATTCTCGACCAGCGGCTGCAACAGGAGTGGCGGTATGCCGAGCTCGAGAGCTTCCGGGTCCAACTGCTCGACGACGCGCAGCCGGTCACCCAGCCGAATTTGTTCCAGAGCGAGGTAATTGCGAAGGAAAGCGAGTTCGTCCTCGACGGCGACCTCCTCGGCACCCTCCCGGCTTGCACGCAACACGTAGCGCATGAGGTCGCCGAAGTGCTCAAGCGCACTCTCTGTCGCCTTGCTGTCCTCCCGCGCAAGCTGAGTCAGCGTGTGCAGGGTGTTGAACAGGAAATGCGGGTCGAGTTGAGCGCGCAGGGCTTGCAGCTCCGCACGCGTGGCGATCAGCGCCTGCTCGGTCAAACGGTCCCGTGTCCGCGTCCACTGGGCGTTGGCGGCGATCGCCGCGTAGAGGATGAGCCCGCCCACCACCTGCCAGGGCGCGCCGTTGTAAAGAAAGGCTTGCGCCGCTTCCCAATGAACCGGTAGCGCCAGCAGGTAGATCGCAGCCGTCCAACCGATGGCGAAGACGCAAGCTGCCACAGCGTGGTGGAGTAGCAGCCGCCATCGATCGAACCGGTCCCGCGGTCGCATCGCGAAACGCCAGGCGCACCACCCAAATGCCATGCCCGGCACGACGACCATGAGGGCGGCAGCGGCCGCATGCGGCCAAGGCAAGCCTTGCCCGAGATAGACGGGAAGAAGCAAACCGATGCCGGCGAAAGCAATGAGCGTTAGGATGACCGCTCGTCGCTGCCGGCGGATGGAAGTGGGCGGCGTCGTTGTCATGAGATCAACGATCGCAGTTCCGGAGGTTTGCGCCAGCAAACGAATGACGCAAGGCCGCGTCGCGAGACCAGTCGCCGCAGCGACCGCGAGGCAAGCTGTTCCGGAAAGTCGAGGCGCAGGAATCTGCCGCTGAAGAAGTGCGTTATCGATAGGCGCAGCGGCAGAGAGCGGAGCTTTGAACTTGGCGACTCCGGCGCGGTGCAAAGACACAGGCACAGCAGACCGCCCGGCGACAGGACACGGTGGAGTTCCTCCACGGCGCGTTCGGGATCTTCGGTCGTCTCAAGGGCCCAGGTACAGATCACGACGTCGAACTCTCCATCGGCGAATGGCAAAGCCAGCAGGTTGGCGCGGACATGCCGGCCCGGCACGGTCTTGGCTCGTTCCAGCATGGCCGGCGCGAAGTCCGCCATGGTCAGGTGGACGCCAGGCTCCATATCGGCAATCCATCTCGCGAGCGCACCGGTGCCGCAGCCGGCATCGAGGACATGCATGCCGGCCCGAAGTTCGGCTGCCAGGCTGCCCTGGAGCGCTGCCAACGGCTCCCCGCCGACGTGTATGAGCCAGCGCCGATGAAATCTGTCATATCTTGCGGCCAACCCGTCGTACAGAGTCACTGCGTCCGTGCGCGGGAGCGTCAAGACAAACAAGAGGTCCCGAATCTTCGTCAGCATTCCACTTTCCAATAATACTCGACGCCCCTTGTCTCGCGGCGTCACTTGTCAAGTATTGGGAAGTGCTGACGAAATTTCCATCGAGATTCGGCGAGCTGCGTTATTGCTCGGTGAATGGTGTAACCCGGAGGCGGCGGCGCGAAGGGATGTGGCGACTTAGCTCTCTTCATTGCCAGTCGGGAAGCCGTGCGCATGCAGTTGTCGACGTTAGCAGCGATGACTGAATTCCCGGTTCCAGAGCCGAGTGCCCCGCGTCTGGAGCGATTGTCGAAGCTGATCGCGTTACCGGCGACGATTGCTTTGTGGCGCGCGCGTTTGCGCTAAACGTCGAAGACCTCGAAGCGCTTAACGATCGATTCTCCCCGTTTGCCAAAACGAACACGGCCGTGATCCAATCCTCTCCGATCGAAAACTGAATGCCTCTGTTGCAATTTGCCAATGCAGGCTGACGTCTAGGATTTGGTGAGTGTCAATTGCGGAACTGGATTTTCGGGTTGGCCGTCGGGTAGGAACGGGCGGCCGCAAATGCTCATTGGGTCTTACGTCAGACCCATCTTCTCCGTTACGGAGCCAATTCGACCGTTGCTTCTCCGCAAGGATTCCTGGCCGCCGCCAAAGCGGTCGCTCGCACTGCGAATGTCTAGCGTCAGCCTGGGGGCGTTTGGAGACAGGCCGCGCACTTTTAGGCGGAAAGGTGGAGATTGCGGACATCGCCCTATGGGCCGCCCTTGCTTCGATGTTACCTGACGTATCGGACCACTTCCGCCCCGTACCTGTCGTGTGAAACCGCCGCAGCTCGCCGCACACGGAACATGATTCGTAAGAGGTTGGTTTGCCACCGGATAGGGCGAAGATCTGTTTTGAGCCGGACAAGAGCCCTACTCGAAAACTGACTGCTTCCCAGTGAACACTGCCAGTTGTGCGGCGAAGGCACGCTCGAAAGCAGGCCTGGCTTCGCCCCGAGCGACGTAGGCAAACAAACGCGGTTGCTCGGCCAGCAAGCTCGATCCCTTCAATCTTCGAAGAACACCCACCATTACGAGGTCACCGGCGCTAAACGCACCATCGAGCCAGTCGGCATCGCCAAGCCTTTCAGAAAGTGTCATCAGTCTCCGCCGAATACGATCTTCCACCATCGGCAACCGCTGCGGATGCCAGCTCTTGTCACGTTCGAAGAACATCGCGTTCTCGAGTTCGAGTATTGGCGGTTCCACGGTGTTCAGAGCGGTAAACATCCACGCAATCGCCCGTGCTCGACCTCTTGGCACTTTCGGCAGCAGGCCTGCATAGCGCTCTGCGATATGGAGCACGATTGCGCCCGATTCGAACAGATCAACTTCGCCTTCTTCGTAGGTCGGGATCTGCCCGAACGGCTGAAGAGACAGGTGCGCAGGTTCCTTCATCTCCGCAAACGAGACAAGACGAACATCGTAGGGCTGACCCACTTCTTCGAGTGCCCATCGCACGCGCATGTCTCGCGCCTGCCCCCTGCCTTTATCGGGCGAATCCTTGAAAGCGGTGATAGTGATCGTCATTGCAAGGTCTCCCTCTCTGCAATTCCTGAAATCGCGCTCTTTCTGTCAAGACTGGCAAGGTTGCGGTCGGATTCCGCCCTAGCGGCGCTATTGCGCCGCGTTCTCAGGCCGTCGTCCCGGCGTGGCGCGCGCGAGCCTCGAGCGCCCTCCACTCTAGCAAGGCAAAGACGGCTACGGCGCCGGCCTGCGCCAGTACGAAGACGATGCCGAACCCGTTCGGTTCAACCATGCCAAGAAGCGCAAGACTTCCGAGCACCCATACTATGTTCCCGGCGATCACGACCTGGGCCAGCAATTTCTGTTGCAACCTCCTCCAGGAGACCAGCGCCATGAAGATGGCGATCGGAATCAGGCTGAGACCCGCGTAAATTAGAACCTTTGCCGGAATCTCGGTGAGGTTGGAGATAAAGTCCGATGCGAGGGCGAGCAACGCGCCCATCGCGACGCAGGTGACAGAATCCAGACGCAGCAGCCAAGGCAGGGTGAGTCCGTTGGAGAATTTCGACATTGCGACATACCTTTTCGTTCATGATGCCCGACAGGGTCGTTCCACAGCCTGGTATCGGGCCAGCGCTTCGCCATGTCGATTACGCCGAAGGTAATTGGCGCCAGAAGCGATGATCGGATATCAAAGGCCATGAATGACGCGCCACTTTCTTTCGGCCAGTTGCTTCGCGGCTGGCGCAATCGCCGATCGCTCAGCCAGCTCGCTTTGGCAGCGGAGGCCGAGATTTCCCAACGGCACCTGAGCTTCATTGAATCGGGCAGGAGTGTGCCAAGCCGCGAGATGATCCTCCGTCTGGGCAAGAGTTTGGACGTGCCATTGAGAGAAAGGAACGTGCTTCTGGTCTCCGCGGGATTTGCTCCGGTCTACAAGGAACGTCGGCCGGACGACCCTTCGATCAAGTCGGTGACGGCTGCGGTGACCTCGATTCTCCGGGGCCATGAACCATTTCCGGCCCTCGCCCTCGACCGGCACTGGACGATGCTCGATGCCAACCGGGCGATCGACCCACTAATTGCCGGAGCCGATGAAAAGCTCCTGCGGCCGCCGGTGAACGTCCTGCGCCTTAGTCTGCACCCTGACGGGCTCGCCCCTCGGATCCTCAATTTCAGGGAATGGCGCGCCCACGTCCTGGACCGTCTTTCCAGGCAGATCGGCAATGCCGCTGATCCGATACTGATTGGCCTACGCGATGAACTCGGCGCATACCCAGTTCCTCCGGGCACCAAGCCTTGGCGGCCGGGAGAGCATCCTGCGTTCGCCGGGATTGCGGTGCCGCTGCAACTGAAATGCTATGATCGCCCGCTTTCCTTCCTCAGCGCCACGACGGTGTTCGGCAGTGCTTACGATATCAGGCTGTCGGAATTGACGATCGAAACATTTCTGCCGGCGGACAAGCAGACCATGAATTTCTTGGTTGCGGCACACGGCGACACCGCTGCACCTCTCGATGCCGGCTGAGAAACGTTCCCCGCGCTTCGGAAAATGCGTCTCTATCCGGTGGGCGCCAACGGATGCGGCGCGACCGCGACCCTGCGGCTATTTCCCGCTACGGGCCAGGTAGCGGCCGGGATTGCCCGCGAACGTGTCGGCGCAATGATGGCTGCAGAAATAGTAGATCGTGTCGCTATGTGCTCGGCGCGCCGCAGAAGCGGCCTTGTCGACCGCCATTCCGCAAACTGGATCAATCGCCTGATTGGCGGCAGGTGCCTGGCGCCGCATGAACGGAGCTATATCGAAAATCGCATGGACTTCGGCAATTCGCCCATTGGCGATACGATACCACTCCACCATCGGCAAACGTCCAACCGCATGATCGACAACGAGGTCGAACACAATGCAGGCATGGGTTTCGTCTGCGAAGACCTTGCGCAGTTCGACATCCTTCACGCTCGAAGCAGCATGGCCTGAAGCTCTTACAAATGCGTCGGCATCATCAAACTCAGCGCTCGGCCCGCTGAAGCGAAATGAATGGTCCGCCAGCAGTCGCCGTGCGCCCGCTGTGTCACCGCCGTAAAACCTTGAGTGATAGGTCTCGGCGATTTTGCGCGTACTCATAATCGTTGCCTCTATCAACTGTTTCAAAATAAGGCGCACTCGGAATTTTTCGAGCAGACTCATCGGTGGCTTACCGAACCGCTAGGGAGGCGCCATGATGCGCCCCTCGCGCGTTTTATGGCGACTTTCAAGACCTTGGGAGTCGTCCAGAGCGAGAGCAGATTAACGGATGCCACCGACTGATTTGCTTGCTAGCTGATCATTGTCGGTTCGCAAGTTCATGTCATTGCTACCTGCCAACCATCTGCACCAACTGAATGAGATTCCCGCAGGTGTCATCGATGACGGCCATCCGCACAGGACCAGCATCCATGGGCTTGACGGTAAATTCAACGCCGATGGCCGTAAGTCTCTCGGACTCGGCGTCCAGGTCATCGACCTGAAATGAAGCCACGGGAATCCCATCCGCGACCAACGCCTTCTTGTAAGGTTTCACCGCAGGATGTTCGCTAGGCTCCAGCAACAATTCCGTCCCGCCTGGCTGTTCTTCCGACACCACGGTCAGCCAGCGATGTTCGCCCATGGGGATGTCGTGCTTCACTTCAAACCCCAGCTTGTTTGTGTAGAAATCTAGTGCCTTCGTCTGGTCATCGACGAAGACGCTTGTGATGTAAATTCGCATTTCCGTTTCCTTTTCTCACAGGTAGCGATTGATTGCCGCCTTGGCCGCTGCCCGCAGCGGGTCGAGGTTGATTGCATGGGTCTTGGTTCGGCCTTTCCAGGTGATTTCAAGCAGTCCCGCACGTTCCAGCACGTCCAGATGCTGGGAGATCGTTTGCCGGGAAAGCGGTTGTCCATTTTCAGCAACCGATGACGCACAGATTTCAAAAAGCGACCGGCCGGGTCGCTGGTGCAGGGAAGCCAGAATGCGGCGCCGTTCCGGATGCGCCAGCGCTTTGAAGACGAGATCAATCTGATCATCCTGCATAGCAGAGTTTATGCAGTCTTCTTACTGCATGTCAATTCGTCCGGTGAACCGTGGCGGGACCAACGCCGGCGATCGCCGGCAGGCATTCGCGCGTCACGTCGTCGACGACGTTCAGGATGCGGAAGCGCCGGCCAAGAGCGAATTGGTCGTGGACAAAGTCGAGCGACCAGCGTGCGTTGACCTTGGCCTCGACCAGGATCGGGGCGCGGGTTCCGACGGCCCGCCGCCGGGCCCTGCGCTTGCGGACCGTCAGCCCTTCCTCCCGATAAAGCCCGTAGATGCGATTGATACCGGAGGTCTCGCCCTCCCGCCGCAGCAGGATGAACAGCCGCCGGTAGTCGAACCGGCGGCGCTGGTTGGCAAGCTCGCGCAGACGGGCACTCAACTCGGTCTCGGGCGGGCGGTGTCAGCGAACGGAACTTCAGCTGCCGGCGGGCGGTGGATCGGTTCCCTCGCTGGGGATCGCAAGATAGCGCTGGTAGCTGAACACCCCCCCCGCTTGCGCCCGGTGATTTCCTCGACGGTACCCATCTTCTCCAGATCGGCCAAGGCCGCATTGACTGTCGGCGCCGACAAACCGTTTTCTGGGCAAGCTGGTTGGAGGTCAGAAACGGGTACTGCCGGAAAAGATCGTAGATGCGCAGCGCCGAGCCCGCGCGGTCGCTTTCGTTCGTGATCCTCCTGACGTGAAGGGGCGCCAATGCGAACATCACTAGATATGTCGGAAAATGTTGACATATCGGAAATTTCCGACATATTAGAGTGATGATGAATGAAGCCATCTTCTCCGCGCTCGCCAATCCTGTCCGCCGACAGGTGGTGATGCTCTTGCTTTCACGAGAGAGGAGCGCGGGGTCAATCGCAGAGGCTTTCGATATCAGCCGTTCCGCAGTGTCCGAACATTTAGGCATCCTGCGTCAAGCGCAGGTCGTTCAAGAAATCAAGGTAGGGCGGGAACGGATCTATTCGCTCAATGCCGAACCGCTGGTCGCACTTCGCGATTGGCTCGCACCCTACGAAGACTATTGGAAGGCGCGCCTCGCCGACTTGGCGAGGGACCTCGAGGAGACGAACGAATGAAATTGAGAACCGTGACCGTGGAACAGATTATCAAGACAACGCCGGCGCGGGTATGGGAACGGATTTCAACGCCGGACGGCATCGCGCGCTGGTGGCGGCCAGGAAACATTGCGCCGGTTGAAGGGCATGAATTCACGATGGACATGGAGAAATGGGGGATGATTCCATGCCGCGTCATCGCCGTCGAGGAGGGGCGTAAACTGGCTTACACCTTCGGCGATTTCGAACTACATTGGGAGATCGTTCCTCGGGGAGAGGCGACGATCCTCAGGCTTGAGCATCGCGGTTTCGATCTTGAGAATCCCCGGCACCGCTTTGCATTTGAGAATATGGGGCCAGGCTGGCGCGACGTCGTGCTGCCGAGGCTTGCCGAAGGGCTGCTCGAAGCTGCCTGACCCGACTTTACGCGGGAGCGGGGTGGAATACTGCGCCCTGCTTCCGGATAGTGGTCTCTGTTCGCCAGATCGGACCCGCCACTTACAATGGCTACATCATCGTGATCGACCCGACCTGTGTCCGCGCTCACCAACATCGGACCTAATCCGCGTGCAAAAGAAACTGGTCACTCGCCACCCCTTCAATCGCATCGGAAATCCGGTAGCCCGCGGCGCTTGCTAGTGACTCAAGGTTGCGAAGACCGCGCGCCTTCAGCGGGAAAGGGCTTCGAGCGACCATTGCCTGCCCAGTGGCATCGTCCCGAATAACGCTGCCGGCAATTGGGATCGCGCCAGCCTCGCGCAAAAGCGAGAGATTAGCGATTACCGCTCTGTCAGAACCGTATTCGAACAGGGCGCCTTCGGATGAAGCCAGGATATATTCTCCTTCAATCATCCGCTCGTGCAGCGCGGATGCCAATGAAGAAGGCTGGTCCCATGAATAGGGAACGAACGTCATAGTCGCGGCAATTCCGGCAAGAGGTCCTTTCGTTTCGCATAATGCGGCGAGAATCGCTTTGCCGAGGAGTAACCCTGTATCTTCGATATCCAGCACGTCGACTTCGACATTAGGAATCGTGTTCCTGGAGCCGCCCTTGAGAATGATCAACGCATTCAAGGCTTCGATTGCTGTGCCGCCTCCGATTGCAAGAAGACGTAGCGGGGCGGAAAGTGGAGCATTTCTTAGCGCTCTTGCCATGAGACGGGACAGTTGCTGCAAGCGAATTCGTAGCGCCACGGCATTCGGGGAGGAAGCCAAGCGGCGTTCGATTTCGGTATCGAACTGCACGGGGAGATTGTCTGCGCCAATTTTGAGGAGGTAGGTCGCCAACCCGTCCAGATATTGCGCCTGCGGGGCGAACATCCGCTGCAGAAGGTTGGGCATAGTCCCGGGCGTGGCCGCACGTGCGTCAGCGGGCCGATTGACCGAAGCCACAATTGACGCGCGTAGCCTATCGAGGCTAGTCGCGCTTTCGTCGATCCGGAATACGGGGTTTGTCACATCCACTACGGGCAGAGTCATTCCATCGTGTAATCGCGCTTGGATGATAGGTCCGGGATCGTTCGTCATATCGGTTCCCATTTGTTTTCGTCAGATTGGACTGGCAGGATGCCTACACCCCTGGCGGCCCGGCACGGGTAATTGCGACCGAGAAACATCTGACTGCTACGGCTGCGTTGCCCGAATGCCCGCCACCGCTACTCTTGTCTGCGGCCGACATGGATTAGAACGGCAGTCTCAAGCTCGCGCTATATGCGCGCTGTCATTCCGGTTTCTCCTGCTATCGGGTAGCAAAAGCGGGATCACCTCAATCCAGAGCGATCTCTCACAAGGAATCTTTGTGGCGTGGAACGACGTGCCGGTAGACGCCGTAGCGGCTGCCGTCTATGTCGGTGTAGCGTTCGACCGAGCCTCCGAGTTTTCTTGCGACCGCAAGAGAGGCTAGGTTGTCGTCGGCGATGAGGCTTATCGCCGTTGACCAGCCAAGATCGCCGAATGCAAAGTCGAGGACGGCGCGCATGGCTTCGGTCGCATAGCCCCGTCCCTGGGATTGCGGGAGAATGCCCCAGCCCATTTCAGGCTCAAGCTTGTCGACCGGGCGCTGCGCTCCGCAGTAGCCCACCAATTTCCCGGTTGCATTGTCCTCGACGACGAAGAAACCGAAACCGCGTAACTGCCAATGTCCGATGAAATACAGCATCCTGCGCCATGCGTCCTGACGCGGGATAGGGCCGCCGACGAAGGCCATGATGTCGGGGTCGGCCCAGAACCGGGCGAAAGTCTCGAAGTCCTCCTCCCGCCACTGACGCAACAACAGCCGCTCCGTTCGGATCGTCTTCATGTTGCCCTCGTTGACGCGGAATGATGTTTGCGATGACGGGCATATTTCGCTGCATTGCCGCACGTGGCCATGTCGCACCAGCGGCGGCGACCCGGCTTTGACCTGTCGAAGAAGAACCAGCCGCAATTGACGCCGGCACAGCGCTTGAGGCGAGGTGAGGTAAAATCCTCGCCGAGCCGGATAAAGGCGTCCGTCAACGCCATGGAAATGACGTCGAGTCCGGTATCGCCTGCCCGGATTTGGATTCCTGTCAACGGGTCGATCGCCAACTCGCAGCGGCTGTTGAAGCCTCGCCACATCCACTCGACCACAGCGAGATCGTCCGTTCGGGGGGCTGCGCCTTCGACCCGCGCCGTCAATAGCCCGTGCATGGCCAGACGTAGTTCCTTGGCCTTCGTCAGGGCCGTTGCCGCTGCGCGCGGCGACGCCTTGGCGAGTTCCTGAAGGTGAGCCGCATCTGCCCCGGTGACGATACCTCTGATCAAGGCCCAGTCCACGAGCGCGGCGTAGTCGTGGATCCAGTCCCTGGGTCGTTCGTCCCATCCGGTGACCGTGTTGACAAAATCAAGGGCCGGATGATCTCCGACGAAGTCGCTTTCGCGGAATTTGTGCTGTTCGATCAGCGGCTCTTCGCTAGTCATGTGGATTTCGCCCCGTTAGCGTGTGAACTCCCAGGGGCGAATTTGACGAAACGTACTCGCACAATCAACCGATAAAAACAAAATTACTGGTTGACAGCATATTTCGGTTTGCTTGGCTTCGTTGCCACAACGCAGAACCCATTCTGCGCCGTCACCATGCGCACGTCCTTAAAGCCGGCCGCCTCGACTCTGATGGTCAGCCCTTCGCCCGATTGGCCGGAATGGACAGAAAAGCCGAGGGCGATGTTCTCACCCGGCTTCAAGATTCTCCATATTTCCCGCAACCCAGTTGCGGCGTCCGGCCAGACCTGCATCGAATTGACCGCCAGCGCCTTGTCGAAACTGGCGTCGGCGAAAGGTAAGTTCTCCACGGAACCCTGCCGCAGGTCGACACGACCCCTTCGGATAGCCGTGGCGCTTCTAGCGCGTGCTTGTTTGAGCATTTCCCTCGAGACGTCGATGCCCGCGATGTGGCCTTCCGCTGCAAGCGCCGACAATCGCTGAATAACAACGCCAGGTCCGAATCCCACTTCGAGTATGGCATCAGTTGGGCCAACATCGAGGAGGCTGCTGACCCAAGCGCCGAAATTCTCATTTGCACGCGCCATGATGGCGCCGCCCAAGCGCCCGAGAATTCCCTGCGGGCGGCCAAACGCGCGCATCAAGAGAGCTTGCAAGACGGTCATCTCGGTGTCTCCTTTCGTTGAGTCAAGAGTATCTTGGCGTAAGATATCGCTCAGCGGACAGGCGCTGATGGCCGAGTAGCGGTCGGCGCGCGCGAGCGCTAGATAGCGGAGCTTGCACTTGCGTCTTTTCTGGAACGCAACTTTCGGATCCAGTTCCTTCAATCGTTACCACTGCAGTTGCTAAGATGTTTCTTCGGCCTCACTGTTGATGCCTCGCCAGTCGTTCGCATCAACGTAATCACGCTCAGTAAGGCGGACGAGTCAGGTTTCCTCCCAGTTGGTAGGAATGGGCCGAAGAACCGAGGTGTCTACGATCTGATCGCCGTGGCCGGCGGGCTGAAGATGAGCGCCTGACAAACGCTGGATTGCAACGGCAAGCTGGGAAGTCGACAGAGTGTCACTGCCGCCAGTCAGGCCGTACCAGTCTCGCTCGACCACAGCCTTGGGAGAAAATTCTTCCCTTTCGGGTTTCGTTATCCCGAGTAATTGTTCAACGCTGGACAAACAAAGTTCGCCGCCTGATCCGACCAAATCCATAATCTGCTGTGCAGCATCAGTGGCGTCGATTTCTTCTAGTTGGAGTGGGACCTGATCGCTTGAGACTGTTACGCTCGTTCCTTCAGGTTGTCGATTCTCCGATTGAGCATTCATCAGGGCGAGCAACATCGACACACTAAACTGAACTGGCGTTGATTTCGCCACCAAAGGCACCTGTTTGGCAGATCTGGTGGGGCTGCCCGGAACGTTTTGACCAGTTGTTATATCAGGCTGAAACGGTCGCTCAGGCTGTCGTGTGTTCACAGTGGTCAGTTTATGGCTGTAGCTGGGTGCAGAAATATCCATGGAAGGTCCCGCATTTCATTTGCCATCGTCTTGGGCTGCTTGAGGAAGAAAAGCTATCTCAATGCCCCTCGGTTGCCGGTGTGGATTTCCCGGCACGAATCTGCCGGGAGGCGTACACAGGATCAACCGATAAAATCCATATTACTGGTTGACAGTTCAATGTCACCAGTTAAATTCCAAATACCGGTTGGGAGATGGCATCAAAGGTCACCCGCGGCTGGATATCGGGGATTCCACGCGGCTGAGGCGTTTCAACGAAGAGTTATTCTGAAATGGTGGGAAGCAAGATAATCATCTGCGCTCCGAGCAACCTTGGCCTGCGCCCCGAGGAAGGCGGCAGGGAGCCGGGAACCTGGGAAGCGCCGCTCGTCCTGCTGTCGGAGGGGCTGCAGGCCGTTATTCAAGCAACAGATGTCGAATGGCTGCCTCGTCCCGCGTATCGGTTCGACCCGGAGGAGAACACGCGCATCCGCAATGGTCATGCGATCCGCAGTTACAGCCTCGACTTGGCGCATCTCGTCCAGGCGCGCCTATCCGACGGCAAATTCCCGGTCGTTATCGGCGGAGACTGCAGCATCCTGCTCGGCTGCCTCGCGGGTGCCAGAGCTTCTGGTCGCGTCGGACTGCTTCATATCGATGGCCATAGCGACTATTTCCATCCCGGGAATTACGATGTGCAGAGCCGCCTCGGAACCGTGGCGGGAATGGACCTCGCGCTTGCGACAGGGCGTGGGGAGAAACTTCTCACCGAATGGCCAGGTATCGACGGACCTCTCGTTCAGGACGAAGACGTGACGCAGATGGGTGAGCGTGAGGCTCTCAGCCCAGACTACGCCCAGCACTACGGGGACATTCGCAACACGACGATCAATCGGATCATCGTTCAGGAAATGCTTCGAGAGGGAATGCTGGCGACCGCAAAAAGGGTCGCGGCATGGGCATCCCGTGGTGACCTTTCGCGCTATTGGCTGCATCTCGACGTGGACGTCCTTGCGGAAGCCGTCATGCCCGCGGTGGATTCGCCGGGGGAGCCGGGGCTGGATTTCGAACAAGTGGCCCAGCTTGTCTCCCTCCTGATACGCCATATTCCCGTCATCGGCGTCGACATCACGATTTACGACCCCGACAAAGATCCGGACCGACGCTACGCCAAGGCGATCGTGGCATGTCTCGGCAACGCATTGGGTTGACCGGGCCGTCTGCCCGGAAATGGCTGTGCCTTCCGGCGAAGGCGGACGATCACGTAAGAGCAATTTGCATAGGAAAGTGGTGAGCCAATGGACACAGCGATCATCTCAAACCCTCGCAGCTTTCTCGAAGGCCTCACGGCCAGTGGACCTGCCGCCGAATATGCCGACCAACTTATGCTTTACGGACAATTCGTCGGCGACTGGTTGGCGGAAACGGTTGAATTCTCAGCGGACGGCACTGTAACCCATTCCCAATGGGATATTCGGTTCGACTGGGTGCTCGAAGGGCGCGCGATCCAGGATCTCTGGATCACACCGGTCAGGAACGGGACTGAGGTCCGCTGGTCCGAACCCGGGAACCGATATTCGACGACATTACGGGTCTACGATCCGAAGATTGACGCGTGGCACATAATCTGGATCAACCCTCCGGGCGGATACATCACCCGGCAGCTTGCTCGCAAGGTCGGTGACGAGATCATACAATTGGCTGATGTCGATGCCTCGGGGTCGCTGACCCGGTGGGTTTACCGCGACATCACGCGAAACAGCTTTCGCTGGTGCAACGAACGTTCTGTCGATCAAGGCAAGAGCTGGCGGCTTATGCAGGAGATGCGGGCGAAGCGACAAGGGTGACGAGCGGCATGACGTCGCATTGCATGATACGTTCGAGGCCCGCTGCGATAGCTGGCCCATCCCCATAGATTCACCTGCACTGACGGCAGGGAGCGCGCCGAGGGATCCGTCTGGTTCCGAACAAACGGGACCTACGGCGTTGAAACTGGGCTAGTCAGCCTCCGCACCAGATAGGTTCAGGCGGCATCCGCTGCGCCGAAATGAGCCATCTGGTCCGCATATGCCTTTGCAAAGGACGAACGAGCAGTTGCCCTTGTGACATAGTCGCGGCAGGCGGGATATTGCGCCAAACCGCCGAACCGGTTGACTAGACGCAGTATGTCCGCCATGGCGATGTCGGCGATAGAGAAGTTTTCAGTCAGCCATTCGCGCCCAGCCAGGACCGGTTCAAGGTGTTTGAGGCGGGAAACCATTAGGAAGTCGTCCAGACTCTTCCATCCTGGAGTATCGCCTGCATTGCCGGATATTTGAAAAATGGACCAAGGCAGGCTCGCCATTTCGACTGAATTGAGCGCTGCGAACAGCCATTCCACCACCTTGTTGCGACCCTGCCGATCGGCAGGCATCAACTTTTCACTTCGCTCGCCCAGATGCAGAAGGATCGCACCACTCTCGAAGATCGAGATGTCTCCATCAGTCAACCACGGCACTTGTCCGAAAGGCTGGCGGGCGAAATGTGCCGGCTGCCGATCGCCAAACGACGTGCTCTCGACCCGATAGGGCAACCCGGCCTCTTCCAGTGCCCAACGCACACGGATGTCGCGTACATAGCCCCGAGGAAACTCGGGAACCCAATCGTAGGTAGTGAGGACTAATTCATCCATTCGGCATCTCCCAGGAAAATCTGCAAATTGTCGAGAAGGCCGCTCCAGCCAGCCTCGTGGCTCTCGCGCGCGTCCTCATCGGGAAGGCGCTCATGGATGAGTGTCAGTTCGGTGCCGCCATCGAACGGTTTGAGCAGAAACGTGACCAGCGATTCTCGCTCCGGCTTCCCGGGCCATTCCCATGTGAAAACGAGCTTCTCCTCGGGAACCACTTCCCGGTAAACCCCGGTGGGATTGTGCTCACTTCCGTTCAGCATCCGAAATACGATGCTGAAGCGGCCGCCAGGTCGTACATCGGCCACGGCTTTGAGTGTCGAACCGGCGTCCGGGCCCCACCATTGCATTATCAGTTCAGGCAGGGTGATCGCCGCGTAAACCTTCGCGGGAGAAGATATAATTCTCCGAACGATGGTTATGCTGGGGAGGTTCTTCGTCATTCCCCGCCATCCTTTTCCACGAACGCAACAAGCCGGTCGAGGCTCGCCGTCCAGAAGCGCTCATACTGGTTGAGCCACTCCATTGCCTCTTGCATTGGCTCGACCGACAAACTGATCGCCACGGTGCGGCCGGTTTTGGTGCGCGTGATCAGTCCCGCAGTCGACAAGACATCCAGATGCTTCATGATGCCGGGAAGCTTCAGCGAGAGCGGCCGGGCTAGCTCACTTACCGAAAGCCCCGGTTCGTCCTTTAGTCGCGAGAGGATGCTTCGCCGAGTGGGATCGGAAAGGGCAGAGAATGTGCGATCCATCGCAGAGGCTCGATACTTCACCATGTAGCAAAGTATTATTCATCGTGAGAACCGTGTCAATCATTCGACATCACAGCCCGTGAGATTTTCAGACGGCTGACCCCGACGGTCGATGCAGTCCATTCCGGATAGCGATCCTCTATGGCGAAAGCTTCGAAGGCGAAGATGAAAACCCGGGCAATCAGAACTGCGGTTGTCACATTCGGAACTGCGGACCCAAAATGCCGGCGACATGCAATCGGGCTGCGAATACCCGCTTCGATGTCATCAATATCCGGCTGATCGGCTGAACAAAGCTGGCGCAATAGCCCGCGGGCGCCGCTCTGTATCCTTGTTGATCCGAATGGACAATACCTGTCAGTACCCGTCCGGGTGCAAGGCGACAGTACCAGTTTTCTGAGTAATGCCTCAATTTGATCCCCCGGCTTCCAATCATCCTGGAGTTCACCTTAGCTTTTCGGCGTCAAAAGGTTGGCGTCACGCGCGACCCGCCAGCGGCCATCCGCTTCCCTGCGGAACAGTGTCAGGGTGTAGCCCGCACGCTGCATCGGCTCGCCGGCCGCGGGAGTGATGCTCAAGTTGATCCGGTTGCGCGTAAACGCCCAATTTCCATGGATCTGAAGCTCGACGACGTCATTGGTTCCGTCGATCTGCATCCCCGCTACACCAAGCTGGTTGGCGGTCGCTTCGAAAATCTCTCGGCCAAACGGCTCCTGGCCTGGGACCATGAAGACCACGTCATTAGTCATAAGCGAGAGGATCGTGGCGGTGTCACCGGACTCGCTGGCCCGCATCCAAGTGGCAATGACTTGCCGGATCGCCTGTTCGTCTTCCGTCATTTCTTTCTCCATCTGAGCTATTGCGTCGGTTCAAAAAGCAATTTCGCGATAAGGCAAGTCAATCAGCGAAGCCGAACTTGAAACTGAGATATGACCTTCTTCTGCGAACGCTGGCCGAACCAGATGCCGCCGACGATCAGGATCATTCCCGAGCACTGGGCGGGCGAGAGCGTCTGATCGAGGAAAAGCCAGCCCAGCACGACCGCCGTCAGCGGGCTGAGGAAGAGCAGAAAGGACACCACGGCCGGCTCCAGTCGAGCAATCCCCCGCAGCCATAGGAAATAGGTTGCTGCCGCGCCGATCAGGCCGAGCCAGGTGAAGCCAAGTGCGTTAGCCGCAGTCAGGTCTGACGGAAAAGGTTCCAGCGACAGTGCAACGGGCAACAGCAGCAGCCCCCCGGCCGTCAGTTGCCAGGCGGTAAAGGTGAGTGCGGATACCGGCGGTTGCCACTTCCTGCTCAGAACCGTTCCGCAGGCCATCGACAGAGCGCCGCCAAGACCGGCCGCGATCCCGATCGGATCAAGCCTTGCCGCCGGCGTCAGAACAAGGAGCGCCACGCCCGCAATTCCAACGAGAGCCGCCGCTATTGCCGCCGGTCGCGCCGGGTTGCCGAGGGCGAGACGCGCGAGCCCTATCACGATGAGCGGCTGGATGGCGCCAACGGTTGCGGCGACGCCGCCCGGTAACCGGTATGCCGAGACGAATAATAGCCACCAGAAAACCGAAAAGTTGAACGCGCCAAGCAGAAAGCTGCGCCACAGCCAGATCCCGCGCGGCAATGTCCGAACGATCACAAGCAGCGCAATGCCTGCCGGCAGCGCTCTCAGCATGGCGACGGTGAGAGGGACACCGGCAGGCAGCAACTCCGTGGTCACGACATATGTGCTGCCCCAGATGGCCGGCGCGATCGCTGTCGACAGAATGTCGAATCCGCGTATCGACGGCGCCCGCGGTGCTGCCGGATCATCGACAGGTGCGGAATTGCTCGTCATGCGAACTCCAGGACTTCCTGCAGCGGCCGCCGCGGCTTCTGCGGCCAGTTGTCGGGCAAAGTTCTGCCGACCGTCATGAGCAATACAGGGACCTCGTCCGGACCAAGGCCGAACTCCCGCACGACCTCGTCGGGATCGAAGCCGACCATCGCGCCCGTTGCGAGGCTGTTGGCTGCCGCAGCGAACATCAGGGTCGCAGCCCCGAAGGTGGCGGATCGGATGGCCTCGTCGCGCTGCATTCGGGCATTGCCTGTGTAAAGCGCGTTCGCGCCCCTTACCCAAAGCACCGACGTCGCCTCCGGCATGAACCCAGCTTCGACGGAAGGGCGAAGCCTTTCCGGCAGAACGGAATGATCGGGTAACTGGCCGCAGATGATGAAAGTCGCCGAGGCCTCGAGGACTTTTGCCTGCCTGCCGGCGGCCTCCCACAATTTTCGCTTGGCCTCTGGCGTCCGGACCGCGATGAAGCGCCAGTTCTGGAAATTGAATGCAGACGGTGCAAGCGTGGCGAGCCGAACGAGTTCGGTCAGGCCACTGTCTGGCAACAGGTGAGCCGGATCGTAATAGTTGGCTGAAATGCGCTTCTCGATCGCGTCGACAAGCACACGATGGCGGTTGTTTACAGGTTCCATGAGAATATCCGCTATGTATTCTTGAAATAGACCAGACCTTGCGGGTCGCTTTTCCTCGGCTGCCCGGCTATTTCAGCGCCGCCCGGACAGATCCGACGATTTCAGCGGTGTCCGGAAAGTGCCCCTTGATGCGTTTGGCCACGACTTCGCCGTTGACGCGTATTTCGAAGATACCGCCTTTCCCGGCCACAAGATTCGTGGTGATTGACAGGTCGCGTTGGAGCGCATCGACAGCTTCCGCTGCTCGCTTTCCATATCCGCACGGCTTGCAATAGGTGATCGTAACGTCGTTCATTGTTTCGGTCCTTTCATCGATGCGGGACTGAGTGATAGGGGGAGAGCGTCGCCTGATCGGCGGCACCGCATTGCTATTCGATGACTCCGTTTTCCCGGTTGCGCTCGGCTGGAACGACGAAGGAGCACAACATCGCGGACCGCATCTGGTTGAATCCGCGTTTGAGGTAGAAATCTTCCTTGCCTTGTCGGGCATAGAGGATGATCCGCTTGTGATGCCGCACCTTTTGCTTGAGTGCTTCGAGGATGCGGGAGCCGAGACCGTATCCCTGGAAATCGGGATGAACCGCCATGTCGCAAATGACGGCGCAGTCGACTTCGTCGCCAAAGGCGCGTCCGGCGCCGATGAGCCTGTCGTGGTGCCGCGCAAAGATGCGGTACCGGCTGTTGCGAAAAGCCTCGACGATGGCGGAGGCGGGCCGATCTCCAAGCCGCGCGGCGGCGTAGAGACCGGCGAGTTGAGCCTCGTCACGGAAGGATGAGACGAGTGCCACGTCGGCTTCAATGCCGTCCATGGTCTTGCTCATCCACGTTCGCGCCGAAAACAGGCCTCTCTGGGACTTGCAGCGGTCGACCGGTGTACACATCCTTGCTGTCGCCATAAGCCCTCATGACCGCAGCTCGGGTGCGGATCGCCTCGAACCAGCGAAAGAGGTATGGATAGTCCTGCAGGCGTTGATCGTGCGCAGCGTGGGGAACGATCCACGGAAAACAGGCCATGTCAGCGATGGAATAGTCGCCCGCAATGTAGGATCGGTCAGCCAGGTGTCTGTCCAGTACGCCGTAGAGCCGAGCGGTCTCGCCTCGGTAGCGCTCGATCGCATAGGGAACCTTCTCGTTCGCATAGACGTTGAAATGGCCGATCTGGCCGGCCATCGGCCCCAGGCCTGCCATTTGCCAGAAGAGCCACTGAAGGACACAGAGGCGGGCGTCCGGCTCGGCGGGCAGGAACATCCCGGTTTTCTCGGCGAGATAGAGGAGGATTGCACCTGACTCGAATACCGACACGGGCCGACTACGCCCCGCCGGAGCGCGGTCGACAATGGCCGGAATGCGCCCGTTCGGGGATATCGCGAGGAACTCTGGCCGGCGCTGCTCTCCCTTGGAGAGGTTCACCGTCACGATTCGATAGGCGAGGCCCGCCTCCTCGAGGAAGATGCGAACCTTGTGGCCGTTTGGCGTTGCCGCGTAGTGCAGGTCGATCATGCCAGATCCTTCCTTCTTGTCGCGCTTCCGATTGGCGGAGTGCCTCAGGCACGGGCCCCATGCAGCACGTGCGTCGGTTCACTGGCGTGTCCTGTCGGCGGTCCGCTTGATTGCGGGCAAAAGGCACTAGGCGGCGTTGCGCGTCTCGTTCCTTGCGATCCATTCGGCGACAGAACGGCCGATTGTTTCAGGGTGGTCTTCCTGCAGGTAGTGCGCGCCCGCCCCGAGCTGGACGAGTTGGCAATCGTGCAGCTTTGCGGCAAACGCTTCGGCGAAGGCCGGGGAAACCAGTGCACCCGGATCCCCGGCAAAGAGCAGCTTGGGATAGCGCGAACTCGCGAGAGCGCGATGCGCTTGCTCCAGCATTTCATTCACGTCCGCCGGCTCGCCGGCGATAGGCAGTTCGTTCGGTAGGCGCCAGGTAGGCTTTCGCGATTCCGGCGTGGCGAACGGAGCGCGATAGACCGCCATTTCCTCGTCGCTGAGTTTCCTGATGATGGAACCAGGCAATACACGCTCGACGAACGCATTTCCGTCGATGATCATGCGCTCGCCTTCACCGGGCGTCCGGAACTTGCGGAACGACTCGCGCGCTACCTCCGCCTGATGGAAATCGCCCCAGCTCGGCATCGGCCGAATGAACTCCATGAAGGCCAGGCCACGGACGAGATCTGGTCTGCGGGCCGCCAGATAAAAAGCGAGCGCCGTTCCCCAGTCCTGGGCGACGAGATACGCCGACCCGATTCCCTGAGCTTCGATGAAGGCATCGAGATAGCGGGCGTGATCCACGAAACGGTAGTCGGTGTCGGGCTTGCCCGATTGGCCGAAGCCGATGAGGTCGGGAGCAATGCATCGGGCTACCGGCGCCACGTGCGGCAGGATATTGCGCCAGATGTAGGACGAGGTGGGATTGCCGTGCAGGAAGAGGGCGACGGGCTCCTCCTGCGCACCCGCCTCCCGATAGGCCATGTGGGAATCTAGCACCGCGCGATGAGGAAGAGAGATGTCGAATTGCATGCGTTTGACCTTTATTGATCTGTTTCGATCGCCAATGCGGAGCTCAAGTGTTCAGCTCGATTGGCTAAGATCCTTAAATAATACGGTCGTACGTATTGAGTCAAGGGCTCGCCTTTCTTCTTGGTGGAAGACCTGAGTGGCGGCGCGTTTCTGGGGATTGGCGAATTCGCCGCCCCTTCGTGAATATCGAATGACCGGCGTGCGTTGACGTAATAGGTGGCTTTCTTCGACCTGGATCGGGAACCGAATGGAATCGGCCATTGGCCTTTCAGCGCCGAGATGCGCTGTCGGTCAGAAAATCATGCCACCACATCCGCAATACGCGGCGGAAACGGGCGAAGCGAAAATCATCCCCAAAACCGGACCGTTCGCTGGAATCGAGGTTCTGATGACCGCCGCATAAAGGGAGATCGTGTCGAAACCCGCATCGATGCGGGTTGCCAATTCTCCGTCTGCGGGGCGCTGGCTTTTCGCCTGCTTCGTCGACTTGGGCCGCTGCCCGCTGCCGGGTTGATCTTACGCGGCGGGGTCGTCCCCGGTAGCCGAAATCCATCTGGCAACCAGCCCGACGATTTCATCACGCTGCTCGAGAGGATCGGCGATACGAAGGACGCCGCGATCTGGAGCAGCCCACTCGATCTTGCCCGTCGGATCAACGAATGCAAAATCCTCATTCTGTCGGACTTTTGCGCCGCGGTGAAAAATCAGTTCCAGTTGATCACGGGGATGCAGCCGCATCGTGATGCGGTCTTGGCCTTCCCAACAGAAGCTTGGAGCGTTCCACTTGACCTGCTCGGTGACAGTTGGAAACGCTTCGAGGATTATCCGGCGCAATGCGAGGATCTCACCAATACGCTTGTGCGAAAGGTTGTCCAGGAAGTCACCGACAGTTCTTGTTTTCGCCATGCCAATTGCCCGTCTGCACGATTATCCTGAATGCCGAATCCGGGCACCATGCTCGTTGGAGAAGGCCCGTCTGGCTCCTGCCGAAACGCGAAGCTGGATGCCTGTCGTGTTGATAAAACGGCCTCCACAACAGATTATTCCATTTGCCGGGCCGCTGAGCTGAGTTGAAACGCCGCGTCCTCAAGTCCGTCAAGAAAAATCCTGCTGTCGAAAACGGCTTCGCCACATCGTTTACCTGCATTCCTTAAAAACTGTAGCGAAAACGATCTTCTTGAACCGCTCCAGCGCCGCCTCACTGCGTTCGACCTTCATGCGCATTATCGCACCTTCCCATGAAGACAGGAGGAAATCGGCGAGGTCTTCCGGAGTAAAGGTGGAATCGATTTCGCCCGTCGACTGCGCTTCCCTTATACATTCGGCAAAACGGTCGCGCCATTCCAGGAATATCTCCGACAGACGTGACCGAAGCATCTCGCTGAGCGGCGCGGCCTCGAGACTGAAGTCCCCGATCAAACATCCCCGTTCGAAGTCATCCGCGTTCAGGCGACCGGTGATGATGTCGAGATATTTTTTCAGCCGCTCTCGTGGTGTCAGGTGTCGATCGTCTAGCGCCTGGGAAACGAGGTCTCCGACATGTACGAAATATCGATCCAAAACGTCGCGGCTGAATGCTTCCTTTGACCGGAAATGATTCGTAAACGAACCTTGCGGAACGCCCGCCTCCGCAACCACGTCGCGAACACTCGATCCGGAATACCCCTTGCGTAGCATGACGCGAAGCCCGGCATCCAAAATATCTTCTCTAAGTGATTTCCTTGCCATCTTGCATTAATGCGTCCGTCCGTATTATTTGTCAATCTGATCGAATAGGGAGGGAGCACCTATGATAATTTGCAGCCGGATGGCCTATCCATGCGGCTGGCCGACGTCGGCGAAGTTGTTGAGCAAGTAAAGGTGGTTGTGGGGACCGCACTCCACTTCTTTTCATCAGAGTCGCGGCATGTTGACCTGATGGTCACCGATACTCGGGCGGATCGCGATGGTAAACCTCATACAACCAGGCACGCGACTGCCCCCGTCAGGACGATTGCGACCGTCAGCGGCAACCGCCATTACCGCTCCGGCGTGGATGATAGATCCCGTGGCGTGCGCAGCAATGGATCTGGGATCCCCGCATGTGTCGCTTGCTGCACTGCTTGATCTCCACGAACTCTTGATCGAGCACAATTTCCGACGAGGCTCTCCGGATGGTTTCACCACGGAGACTCAGTATGAGGACCTTGCCACCACCGACACGATCCCTGGTGATTGTTCGCCAGCTCAGCATGCCCCTCGATTCGCAGAAGCTGAACGAGTTGAGTTCAATGCAACGGACCATGGTAATCGCCCGGCTTGCCAACGTGCTGATGGCCGCTGCCGGCGTCGCGACGGAGGAGAACCGCGATGACGAGCAGTAATCTGATTTCGGCCACCATCCTCAAGCGCAAAGCGGTGGTCTATGTGCGTCAGTCCAGCCAGGCGCAGGTCCAACTCAACCTTGAGAGTCAACGCCGGCAATATGAGTTGGTCGACGATCTGTGCACCGGTCATGTGGGCGCGGTCCTTTGTCTGGAGGCGTCCCGCCTGTCGCGCAACGGACCGGACTGGCATCGGCTGCTCGAGTTGTGCGGCGAAGTCGATGCACGCGTGATCGATCTGGACGGGATCTGCGATCCGGGATTGCCGAACGATCGCCTGCTGCTCGGCATGAAGGGCAGCATCAGCGAGTTCGAGCATGGTGTACTGCGCGCCCGCATGTACGAGGCCGCTCGCGCCAAGGCGCAGCGCGGCGAACTGCGCATCTCCGTTCCCTTCGGCTATGTCTGGCACCGCGATTGCGGTCTCGGATTCGACCCCGACATGCGCCTGCAGGAGACCATCCGCCTGATATTCGCGCGTTTCCGCGAACTCGGCAGTGCGCGCCAGGTCATGATCTCGATGATCGACGATGGCGTGCATTTCCCCAGACCCTCGGACGGCAAGAAGATGGTGTCCTTCGACCGGGTTCCGGTTCGCTACCGCAACGTGATCTCCGTTCTGAAGAATCCATTCTACGCCGGTGCTTATGTCTATGGTAAGAGCGAGAAGCGCACTGAGATCGTTGATGGCCGCGTTCGCATGAGCTATGGTCACTACAAGCCGGCCAGCGAGTGGGCGGTGGTGCTCAGGGACCATCACGAAGGCTATATTGGATGGAGCGAGTACGAGCGGAACCAGGAACTTCTCGCCGCCAACGCCTATGGCAAAGCCGGCGGCGTCAAGTCGGGCCGCGGCGGTCGCGCGTTGCTCCCGGGTCTTCTCTCCTGTGGCCGCTGCGGGCGAAGGTTGGTTGTCACGTATGCCGGACGTGGCCAAGGTTATCCGGTCTATCGTTGCGAGCGCGGCAACACCATGATGGCGCAGGCGCGGTGCATGTCGTTCAACGGCTTTCGCGCCGACGCGGCGGTGATCCGCGAAGCCTTGGAGGCGGTTGCGCCGATGACGATCGAAGCGGCGTTGGAGGCCGAACGGATGCAGCTGGCGAGCGAGGCCAGGCGCCAGCAGATGATCGAGTTGGACCTGCAGCAGGCGCGCTACGAGGCATCGCTCGCCGAGCGCCGCTATGCCGCCTGCGACCCCGAAACCGCCTCATTGCGGTCCAGCTCGAGAAGAGCTGGGAAGCGACGCTCAGGCGCGTGGAGAGCTGCGAGGCTCGCCTGAGCGAGGTCCAGCGCGTGGAACCGGTCGATGCGGATCCAGACTTCACGGGCTTCGCGCAAGATCTTGAAGCCGCCTGGAACGTACCGGGTGTCGATATGCGATGCCGTCAGCAGCTCCTGCGCGCGCTCATCAAGGACATCGTGGCGGAAGTCGATGATGACGCGCGCGATGTGATCCATACCATCCACTGGCATGGAGGCCAGCACTCGCAGGTGCGTGTGCGCAAATCCAAATCCGGCGAGCATGGGCAGCCTACGCCCGAAGAAGCCCTGGCGATCATGCGATCCACAGCAACGCGATGGTCCGACGCCGATATTGCCGCTACCCTCAACCGCATGGGCATGCAGACGGGTCAGGGGATGACCTGGACCGCCTGCCGCGTCCAGTCGCTGCGCACGGTGCACAAGATCAGCGGCTACCGATCCTCCAACAAGAATGGCGAATGGCTCACCATGTCGGAAGCGGCCGCCCGGCTTGGAGTCTCGCACGTCAAGATCCGCCGTTTCATCAGGGACGGCATACTGCCCGCCGATCAGGTCATGCGCGGTGCACCGCACCAAATCCGCGCCAGCGACCTCGAAGATGAACGGATCAAGGCCGATTTGGCGCGTAAAACTCCGCGTCGCATCAACGATGACGACCAGAAATCGCTGTTTTCCGCCAATTGAAAAGGGGATGCATAATGAATCAGTCTTCGCGCTCAACCGCAAGAATGCGCTCTTTGCCGGATCCGACGGCGGCAGCAGCACATGGGCGACCATCGCGACCGTGCTGACGACGGCCAAGCTCAACGGCGTCGATCCATTCGCCTGGCTGAAACTCACTCTCGAGCGCCTCGCTGCCGGTTGGCCCAACCGCGACGTCGATGCCCTCAAGCCTTGGAACTATCCGGCCAACCCCTGAACGGGCCCGCCTTCGCGTTTACCCCAAAGATGTCAATTGGCAGAAAATAGTCGACAAAGGATTCGATCATGCTGCGTATGCGAAGTTCCGTTTGTATTGAGGCGCCGGCCGTGCGGGTCTGGCAATGTCTCTCGGCGATCGAGAACATCGATTACTGGGTCCCGGCCATCAATCGCGCCTATTGCGAAACCGACCAGAAGGCCGGTGTCGGCGCAGTGCGCATCTGCCATCTCGATAAGTTCGATGTGCGCGAGGAGTTTCTCGAATGGGAGGAAGGCAGAAGTTTCAAATATCGCGGGGTTGGCGCGCCGATGATGGCGTGGGCGACAAATCGATGGCGCGTTGAGCCGGTGGGTGACAAGACACTGGTGACAAGCGATGTTGAGATGATGGTCAAGGGCGGCGTTCTTGGACGACTTCTGGAACCCATCATTTATCTTGCGCTGCGGTTGGGACTGCCGAACGGCCTTGCGCCGCTCAAATATTATGTGGAAACCGGCGAGCCGTTCAACGGCGATCCCCGGCGACTACCGTTGGCCGACGCGATCTGCTGAAGCTTTTGCGTGGCGGGCTTCGCTGATCCGTATCTTGGCCGGGCGCTGACGGCTTTTCACCGCACACCGACGGCGTCTTGGACCGTGGCCGATCTGGCGCGGGAGGCCGGACTGTCGCGCACTGGTTTCGCCGAACGCTTCACGTCGCGGCTGGGCGTGACGCCGATGGCCTATGTCACCTCGTGGCGTATGCAGATCGCGCGCGAGGCGCTGGCCCAGCGGGGATTGTCAGTGGCCGAGGCGGCGGAGGCTTCGGGCTATGCGTCCGAATCGGCGTTTAGCCGGGTGTTCAAGAAAGAGATCGGCGTGTCGCCCGCCGCGTTTCGACAATCAGGCTCCACAAGGCGCGAAGCAGCCTAGGCATGGGACGACTTCAGGTCCAAGTGGCAACGATTGAAACCAGCGCCAAGGCGGCGAGGTAGTTGCGCGGCAGCTAATCGTATCTTGTGGTGATGCGGCGCCAGTTTATCAGCCGCCCGAACATGCGCCTGGTGACGTTGCGCCGCCGGTATGCGACACGGTCAAGTCGGGTCGATGGGGGTCCGCAATGGCATAAGCGTTTACTGCTTTGCACCTCCGGAAGGCCAGGCGACTATCTTCGGCTTGTCGCGCTCGAAGCCGCCGGGGAAGAAGACATTCAGCAAGCGTGCATTTCTGGACGTAGAAGATTTCGTCATTCGTCTAATGGCTGTGCGCACCGACACCGTCCTATCCCGGTTTCAGTATCCACTCTGAAACGCAATACCGGCATCCGGTCTCGGCTTCGTCTGCCTTGAACACCGCAGCCAGTTTTCCCATCTCGTAGCGCCGCTCGCCATCGGCAGGCAGGCTATGACGTCTCGTGCGGACATTGCACACCCGGCATCTGCCATTGGTGCAGCGCTCATGATCCAGGCTCCTCGTCCCAGCGGCGCTGCATCTCGTCGGGGTTCAGTTTCTCGATGGTTTGCGACAGCATCCATCGGTGGCCGAACGGGTCCAGCACCATGGCGTTGCGCTCACCGAAACTCTGATCGGTCGGGGCGCGCAGGACTGTTGCGCCGGCATCGACGGCGCGAGCCAGATCGTCATCAACCGCTTTCGTCGACAGGTGCAGTGTGACTGGCGAGCCGCCGATCGTGTCAGGGCTGAGAGCGCCGAAATCCGGGTATTCGTCGGCGAGCATGACGATGCTGTCGCCGAATTTCAGTTCCGCATGGCCGACCCTGCCGTCGGAGGGATCCGTCATGCGGAACTCTTCGGTCGCACCAAATGCAGCAATATAGAACGCGATAGCCGCCTTGGCGTCTTTTGTGACGATGTAGGGACTAACGGTTGTGATCGAAGACATGGTTCAACCTTGTATTCTCTTTTTAATTACGTTACGACTCGTAATATAATGAGTCAAGTTCGATCAGATAAAAAAAGGCCCCGCGGCCGGCCGCCCAGCCAGGTTGCCCGGAAACGGGCGCTTTCGGCGGCGCACGACATCCTCATGGAAGAGGGGTTCGGGCGTCTGTCGATCGAGGCAGTGGCGGCAAAATCGGGAGTCGGAAAACCCACGATCTACCGGAACTGGGCGAATGCGTGTGAACTCGCCATGGCGGCGCTGATGGTGGCAGGTCCAGTGGACCTATCCGAGCGGGACGGCTCCCTGAAGTCCAGCCTGACCACGCAGATGAGAACGCTGGTGAAAGCATTCGCGACGACGCGGGGCCGGCAGATCACCATGGCACTCGCGGCGGCGGACCCGGAAAGCGAAATGACGAAGGCGTTTCGCAACCATGTGATCCTGTCGAGTCGGGAAGCCGGACGCGGCCTGATTGAGCGGGCCGTCCAGAAGGGCAACATCGCCCGTCCGGACGACATCGAGGTTGTCCTGGACATCATCTACGGACCGGTCTTTTACCGGTTGCTGGTTGGCCATCGGCCCCTGGATCGAACTTTTGCGGATCATCTGGTGGCCGCGGCACTCAAGATTCTCGAGTGAGCCGTCGATGACCAGAACACCAGCGGCATGCCTCGCGCCCAATGGTGCGTTGATGATCGCACCGACCGAAATGCAGTCCCGCTGGTAGGAGGAGAAGGCCGGATGAACGATGATACTCAAGTGCAGCTTGAAGCCGCTGAACAAGCCTTCAATGCGGCGATGGTCAGCAACGATCCAGATGAGATCCGAAAGTGTATTACAGATGACTGGGTGCTTGTCACACCGGAAAGTGGCCCCTTGCCGGCAGAGAAGATGCTGGGCCTGATCGCGTCCGGCAGTCTTACGCACGACACGATGACGAAGACGATATATCACACCCACGACCTGGGCGACGTCGCAACGGTTACGGGACGCTGCCAGAACTCCGGGAGGTTTCAGGGTGCTCCCATCAGCGCTGACGAATGGGTCACCGATGTCTATCGCCGGGTGGACGGCGAATGGCGCTGCGTCCTGACGCATCTCGCACCTGCCCATGGTGAGCCGCACGGGGGGTCACCCGCAGATGACGACGAGTGATACGTTTCGTGACTTGTCACTTTCGCTGCAAGGCTCGGTTGAAGTGGCCCATTTTGACAGGCGGGCCTTCAAGGTACGCCGAATCTTCGCGTCGCTTGCGGCAGACGGTGAAACGGCAAACCTTTACCTCACACCACCTGAGCAGGAGTACTGGCGCGGCCTCTTTCCTGATACTTTTGCGCCCGTCTCGAACAAGTGGGGTGCCAGGGGTTGGACTCAGGTCAGGCTCGCGACGATCGGGTCGATGGAGCTTCTTCCTGCGCTACGCGCAGCATGGTCCAATGGCGGTGGTTCGGAGCCGCCGGAATGACGACTGTACGGGTGAATGGCCATAAAAATTGACTGCGCCGGGAAGTGCCACGGACCCATCCGGGCCAAACGGACGTTCGAGCGGCGCGCGGCGAATTAGGCAGATGAGACCATATCGCAAGATTTCCACGTCGCAGCTAATGGCGGTTCTGCGGAACTTCCAGGATGTCTTCGTGCGCGCCGGTTGCGCCCCATCTGACGATTTCCGTCAGGATTGGAAGAAGCGCCTTGCCACGCGGGGCGAGCGAATACTCCACTCTTTTGGGCACGACCGGATATTCCTTGCGATGAAGCAATCCGAGTTCGGTCATGTCCTTCAATTCGCGGCTGAGGATGCGCGGGGTAATCGGTTTGCCCAGACAGCCCTTCACCAGCGACCTCCCGATTTCTCCGAAGCGCAGTGGACCACGGTGAAGGACGCACAGGATGTGCAGCTTGTAGCGACCGCCCACAATCTTGTTGAACGCGATGGCCGGGCAGAGCGTGATATGGCTCATGTCGAGGCCAGTCAGGTGCGAAACCCCTGGACCTCGATAGGTTTCATCATCCAGCGCCACAACAAACCTCCATACTATCGTTTTTGTCCGTATTTACGAAATCGTACTACTCCATGTAGCCTGCAATCAACGACGAAAAGGAGATCATAGATGGCAGGTGCAACAACCCTCGGCGACGATGGCAAGGTAACGGTCACGACGGACCCGAAATCGGGTGATATTGAAGCGGCAGCAGTCTTCGACACCACGCCAGAACGTCTGTTTCGTGCTCTCACCACCAAAGAAGTTTGCGACTGGTGGGTCCGGCCGGGCGTCTTCAATACCGAAGAATGGACCGGTGATGTCCGCGAAGGAGGGCTCTGGGCCGCGGCGGGTGTCGGTGGTGGTCGGCCCTACCAGCTTGAAGGTGAATTCATCACTGTAGATGGGCCGCGCGAACTCGTGCATACTTGGAAGCCCGTAGGTGCACCAATCGAACCGGCAACGCTGTCCTACAACCTCGAACCTCAGGCGGACGGCGTGCGTCTGACTCTGCGCCATGCTGGCCTGCCGAACGAGGAGGTTCGCGAGAAAACACGCGCCGGCTGGGAAACGAGTCTTGTTCGACTTCGGGAAATCATTTTGGCCGAAAAGGGCTAACTTGCCTCGTGGCCTATGATGAAGCACTTGCCGCCGGCGTCCGCAACGCCTTGTCGGACGCGGGCAATCGGCGGGAGCAGGAGATGGTGGGCGCACTTTGCTTCATGTTCAGGGGCCAAATGTGCTGCAGCCTCACCGAGGACGCTTTAATGGTCAGGGTAGGGCGCGACGAATGAAACACGGCCTTGGCGGAAAACAACGTGCGTCCGGTCGAGACGTCCGGCGGGCGCAGGCCGCGTGGGTTTGTCCTCGCTGATCCAGTGGTGTCGAGACCGACGATGCGCTGAAACACTCGACTGCACACGGACTTAGATTTGTCTCCACATTGGCAGCAAAGTGAGAAACCGACTAATCCGGTCTGCAGAGGTGGGAAAAATGCGGCCATTTGAACGAGTGAAGCAAGGGGCAGCTTTGTCCCGCACCGTTGCCGCTAGACCTGTCCACCCTGAATGTCGCTGTTCGGTGAGAAAGTTGCCAGCGAGTCAATCTATCTGGCAACAAAGGTCAACCGGGCGCTATAATCAAATTCTCGACGATGGAATATCAATGGCTTAGTAACTGCCAAAGAGGCAATCTGTGTGACATGCCACATTACCCAGCGGTACGATTGTCATCAGCGAACCTTCGAACGCGCTCCGCTACCTACACGATTTTATATTTGTGCGTTTCAATACTCGGAAAGGATTTAACAGTTACCCTCCAAAGGTAGCGGTCTCAGGTCTGAATCCGCATGGGCGCGCGATTCTTCGACCATGCAGATCCAGTGGCGGTGATGCGGTGAGATGTCCGCGAGTGGTGATATCGGGATCAAAGGCGGCATTCACCTGCAGAAATCGCGCTAATCGGTTGGACAGGCAGCCATTGCTTCGAACGAACGTCGGCAACACGCTCCTTATGCTCTGCCTGGCGCCTTGCCGGTGGTGTCTCGTACGATCAGCCTCGTCGGAACGATCTTCCGGGTTTCTTCCGGACCGTCCAGGATCATCCCGACCGCCAAACGTCCCATGACATCGATTGGCTGCGCGATCGTGGTCAGGGCCGGCGACGCGGTGGCCGCGACCGGAATGTCGTCAAAGCCGGTCACCGACACGTCGCCCGGAACATTTCGGCCCCGCGACCGCAGCCATTCGATGGCAATCAGAGCGATCCGGTCGGACATGCAAAGCAGGCCGGTTGGCCCATTTTGACCCTCATAGAGTTCCGCCAGGGCGGCGATGACGCTCTTCTCCTCGTTCCTCGTCTGGTAGATGGGCATGGGAAGAAGCCCGAGGCTCTCGGCGGCCTCAAAATACCCCCGAATGCGATCCGCGGTTGAAGAGTATTCTGCCGCCTCTGCTTCCGAGCGCATCGCCGGACCACTACCTGAGCTATCTCCAAAGGGCATTGAGAGAATGGCGAGGTGACGATGGCCGAGGGCTGCGAGGTGATCGACGGCGAGCCGCGCTCCGGCAACATTGTCGACGCCGATCACCGGAATGCTGGGATCGTCGACACCGAGTTCGAGCGCAACAAACGGTAGTCCCCGCTTCCGAGTCAATTCGACAAGCCGGGAGCCGCCCTCAATGCAGAACAGAATGAACCCGTCGACCAGCGCGCTGCCGATGTTCCACGCAAGGGCCTTGTCGCTGGCGGCAGATACGAGCGAAAGTCCCGCGCCTCTTGCATCGGCCTCGCGCGACACTGCGGCCAAAATCGCGCTGGCAAATGGATCCTCGAAGAAGAACGCCATAGGCTCGGCGGTTGCGACGCCGATGGCGTTGACGCGCCGCGAGTTCAAGACGCGTGCAAGCGGGTCCGGACCCCGATAGCCGATTTTGAGGGCGGCCGCCTCGACCCGCTCGCGAACCTTCTTCACCACGCGATCGGGGTGATTGAAGACGTTCGACACGGTTCCGTGCGATACGCCGGCTTCCCGCGCCACATCTCTAAGCGTTACCTTCTTCATGCCTTCCCATAACATGCTGTTTGGACCGGTCCAATATTTTTCTTGACATAGCAATTTGACCGGTCCAAAGTTGCCTAAATTGGACCGGTCCAAAGACGTTTCGGTCCGACGGGACAAGGAGATCAGTCATGGACCCCCTCCAAGCTGCAATGATCGCAAATTGGGCCCTGAGCAATGGTCGGCACCGGCCGGACGCGCCGCGAACCGCAGAAAAGTCCCTCGGATCAGTCGGCCTTCTCAGGAGAGTTCTTAGCCTGAAGCAGATCTTGCGCCGCCGGCATTCCCATCACGAGGCCCGGCAGGGCCTCCGGGGCACCACGGGGGCGCACCCCTGTCAAAGCGGTCGGAACGAAAGAAATCTCGAAGGCGTGTCGTAAACCGGAGGGGCCATCCGTCCTCAGGATACGAAACGCAAAGATTGGTGACAAATCACGGGTCGGAATCGACCTGAGCCAAGTTTTGCAGGTGGAACGAACCAAAGCGAACTCTCACGGAACGCATGGTTAAAGGAGTATGATCAATGACCAGGAAGCTCGTAGTCAGTTGCTACATGTCCCTCGACGGCGTCGTCCAGGACCCGGTGGGGATGGAAAATTCGGGCCTTGGAAACTGGACGGGTCCGTTCAGCCGGGGCCCGGAAGGCGACGAAATCATGCACCAGGAGCTCTGGGCGGCGGACATCGTTCTGCTCGGCCGCACGACCTATGACGGATTTGCACCCGTCTGGCCGACCATCGACGACGAGGCCGGCTTCGCGCGCAAACTGAACGCGATGCGCAAATACGTTGCGTCCAACACGATGCAGCAGGCGGACTGGACCAACACCTCGGTGCTCTCGGGCGATGTCGTCGGCCAGGTCAAGGACATCAAGGCCGAGCGCGGCGGCGATATCGTGATCTACGGCAGCGCCGGGCTAGTGCATTCGCTGCTGCCGCATGGCGTCGTCGATTCCGTCCATCTGCTGATCTATCCCACCGTTCTCGGTCGCGGGACGCGCCTGTTTCCCGCGGATTTCTCATCCGAGTTGGAACTGAGGGAACTCAAAACGCTGGGCTCGGGAATCGTCCATGCCGTTTACGGCCTCGGCGCTGCCTGAGGTCGCGATGGGCTCAGGTAACCAACGCTCATCCCTAGCTTCAAAGGAGTAACTTCAATGGAAAGACGGACATTCATGCTTGCGGCGCCGACGCTGGCGCTTGCGGGCCTCGCTCTCAAAGCCGAACCGGCAAAGGCACAGACAGTGCGCGAGGTCGACCGGGGCTATGTGGACGTCAACGGCCTCCACATGTACTTCGAAAGTCACGGCGCGGGTGGCACGCCGCTCGTATTGATCCACGGTGCGTTTTCCGCCACCGGAACATCGTTCGGCCAGTTGATACCGGGGCTGTCCGCCAGCCGCCGTGTCATCTCGCTGGAAATGCAGGGGCACGGCCACACTGCCGACATCGACCGGCCCCTGCGGCTGGAATTCATGGCCGACGATATTCCCGCCGCGCTCGATGCTCTCGGCATCGAACAAGCGGATGTCTTCGGATATTCGATGGGGGCCTCGATCGCGCTCAGAACCACGATCCGGCACCCCGGTCGCGTGCGCAGGATGGTGTTCATGGGATCGACATTTCGCGCCGATGGCATCCAGCCGGGGCTCATCGAAGGGCTGGCCCAGATGCAGCCCGAGATGATGCACGGCACGCCATTCTACGAGGAATATGTCGAGATCGCGCCGAGTCCGGAGAATTTCGACCGGCTCTTCGCCAAGAAAGCCGAGATGGACCGCGCAACGACTGACATCCCGGACGAAACCATTCGGGGTATCGGCCAGCCCGTCCTGCTCATTGCCGGCGACAGCGACTTTCCGACGCTGGAGCACATGGTGCGCTTCTTCAAGCTGCTGGGCGGCGGTGTTTTCGGAGACACCCCTGCGGGGCTGCCACGGTCGCAACTCGCGATCCTGCCGGCAACTTCGCATATCTCTTCTGCCAGCCGCGCCGACATCCTGCCGAGCATCATTACAAAATTTCTGGATCGCGAGATCGCGTGACAAGCACCGGGCCGGCCTTGCGCGCGGGAGGCGCGGGAACCATCAATCCGCGCCCGGACGATGACGCCAACCCGAAGGGAGAACAACCATGCCCAACACCGTCCACTTGCACCGGGTCATCGCCGCCAAGCCGGAGAAGGTCTACCGGGCGTTTCTTGAACCGGATGCAATCGCCAGTTGGCTCCCGCCATTCGGCTTCACCTGTTCCGTCCATGAACTGGAGGCCAGGGTCGGCGGCAAGCACAGGATGTCGTTCCGGAACTTCACGACGGGCGACAGCCATTCGTTCGGCGGCGAGTATCTGGAGCTCGAACCGGGCAAGCGGCTCGTCTACATCGACAGGTTCGACGATGCCAATCTGCCCGGTGAGATGAAAGTGACCGTAGTGCTGAAGGCTGTCTCGGTCGGCACGGAGATGTCCATTGAACAGGATGGCGTTCCCGACGCGATCCCGCTCGAGGGCTGCTATCTCGGCTGGCAGGAGAGCCTGCGAAAGCTCGCCAAGCTCGTCGAGCCGGAAATCAATGACTAGGATTTCACCGCGCAAACATCGTCCGACCAGGGTTTGTTTCGTGCATCCATGCATGCGAGGCGTAAGCCAGCTCCTATTCTACTGGCTTCCAATACGCTCAAGCACCATCCGCCAGGATGGATCGAAGGGAAGTTGGAAAGTACTGCGGATCGCGCCTTCCAACCCGGCCACGTCGAGGTGGGTTCGCTCCAGGATGCCGGCTTGATTCCTTCGCGTCAGACGGTTGCCGGAAACGACGATCCTCTCTTCCGGTGTAGTGCGGGCAAGGATCAGATCGGTGGCAAAGTGAGACCGGGTGGCTGCCATCTCATTCATGCGGACATACTCGCCCGGTTCGGCCGGTGCGCGGCGCACTTCGTAGACCCGGGCCCAATCGCCGTCGAGTTTGGCTTCGAGCATCCAGCCATCGGTGGTGGGTTTGAGCCGGAAGTGCTCGTGCGCGGTTTTCCGGGCGGTCTCGGTTCCGAAATCGAGGGCCGAGGTGGGCACGCAGGTTCCGAAACCGGCATCGGCCAGCCAGTCGCGCCCGTCGAGATGTATGCGGGTCGCCATGTGAGACCAAGGGCCGGGTGTCGCGTCGGGCGGCATCATCCACCACACCCTTGCGATCAATCCTTCGGTTTCGAAACCGAGCGCCGTCAACGCTCGGAGCAGAAGGGAATTCTGCTCGAAACAGTAGCCGCCGCGCCGCGCGTCGAGCAGCTTGGCATCAACCGCGTCGGGGGACAGATCGGGGATCTTGCCGGTCAGCGGATCCAGCGCCTCGAAGGTGATCGCGTCGGGCTGACGCGCAAGGATGGCGTTCAGTACGTCAATGGTCGGCCGGCGAACGCCGTTGTAGCCGATGCGGTCGCAGTACCGGTCGAGGTCAAGCATTGGCGTTCTCCTTTCGTCTCTGGTTTTCACGGTCGGTGTCGGGAGGGTCGACCAATGTCCAGGCAGCCATCGATTGCGCAAGAACAGCCACGGCAGTGATCGCAAACACGCTTTCGACCGCGTCGGCAGGTCCGCTCACGGACAGAGCCGATGCGTAGATGCGACCCAGCAGCATCAGACCGACCAAACCGCCGATCGCCCTGAACATGGTCACGCTGGCAGTCGCCGCGCCCAAATCGTGCTGCCCGGCCGACCCCTGTCCGAGCAGAACAAGAATTTGTACCGTCATGCCGAGCCCAATGCCGAGGATGGCCAGTGCGCATGCGACATATATCGCCGGCGTGCCGAGACCAGCTCCGCCCAGCATGAGCATGCCGACCAGGGCCAAGCCGGAGCCGGTTATCGGGAACACTCGGTATCGATTGATATGTGCGGAAAGCTGACCGCTTGCGATCGACGCCGCCAGCATGCCGCCGACGAGCGGCAGGACCGCAAGTCCGGCTCGGGCGGGATCGAGCCCCTGGACGGACTGCCAGTAGACCGGCGCAAAGGTCATCGCGGCGAAGATCGGGATGCCTGCAAGGAAGCTCACGCCAATTGCCGCAGCATAGGCCCGGTTTCGGAAGAGATGCAGGGGCACGATCGGTTCGGGTACGCGCATTTCGACCAGGACAAACGCTATCGCCGCCGCGACGCCGAGACCAAGGAGCAGGACCGGCGATGGGAGACCAGGGACGTCGCGCCCGGCAAGCGAAGCAACGACGAACGCGCCGAGGCTGGCAGAAAGGAGCAATCCACCTGCATAGTCGATACGCCACGACCGTTTGGAGTACGTTCCCGGAATTGACCAGGCGATGGCGGCTGCAGCAAGGGCGCCGATTGGGACGCTGACATAGAAGATCCAGCGCCATGACAGGAACTCGGTGATTACCCCGCCGAGAAATGGTCCGGCGACGGTCGAAACCGCCGCTGCCCCGCCGAACAGCCCCAGGATCCTCGCGCGGTCGCGCATCACGGCGATATCGCCCGCCATGGCAAGCGAGACCACGATCAGACCACCGCCGCCAAGACCCTGAAGCGCGCGAAACACGACCAGCGACCGGATCGAAACGCTGGCGCCGCAAAGGGCCGAGCCGGCGATGAAGAGCGCGAGGGCTGTCAGCAGGACGCGCTTGCGTCCCATGAGATCGCCCAGCTTGCCATAGACGGGCGCAGCGACTGTCGCCGTCAGAAGGTACGCCGTCACGACCCATGGCAGCATGGCCGAACCGCCGAGATCATGAGTGATCCGCGGCAGCGCCGTGGCGACGATCATCTGATCCAACGAGGCTGCGAGCATCACCAACAGCAGCGCTGCGACGGTGATTGTGCGTTTCGCCGATTGTGCCATGGCGGCATCAGGCCCCTTGAAGCCCGGGGCTGGTCAGGACGCGCGTCCAAGCGTCTGCCAATGCCACCTCGGCCGCCTCGCCAGCGCCCTCGGTGCGCCAGGCAACGAAGCCATCCGGTCTGACGAGAACCGCCCCGGTGTCTCTGGCGCCGTATCTCTCGGTCCATTTCCCTTCGATGTCGGTTAGGTCCCGACCCATTCGGTAGCAGGTGAGGTCGAGGCCGGCATCTGCCGCGGCCCGGCACCAGGCGTCGCCTTGCGCACCGGCCAGCAGCACGAAACCGCCGCCGAACAAGTCGAGCGTTGAGATCTCCTGTCCTTCGTACCGGAGCTTCAAATGCGGTGCGCGCGTGCCTGGCTTGCCGGATAGAGTCTCGAAGGGTTCGAAAGGCGGCATCTTCGGCACCGGACCCTCGGGCAGGACCGCGCCGCGGTCGTAGCGCTGCCCGAAGACCACATCATAGTCATCGACAATATCCACAGGTGGCGGCAGCCGTTTGGCGGGATCGTCAAACCACTGTCGAAGGCGTGCAAGCGCTTGCGCGACCGTTGCTTCGATCACCGGTCGGCGTTCCGTATCATAGGTCTCCAGAATCGATGGCGAAGCCTTACCCAGAATGACCATGGCGAGCTTCCAGGCCAGGTTGTGCGCGTCATGGATGCCGGAGTTGCCGCCAAATGCTCCCGGCGGCGGCATCAGATGAGCCGCATCGCCGACAAGGAACGAGCGGCCCTTGCTGAACCTGTCGGCGACATGGGCTGCGACCTCCCAGGGGCGCGCATCGACAAGTTCGGCCGTGATGTCGGAGCGCCCCGCCGCGCGAACCACCAAATCGCGGCAGCGCGCGGCGTCGAAATCCTCCGGCCGTTCTCCCTTCTCCGGCAGATACTGGAGCGACAGCAGCCACCGTCCGTCACCACGGGGAATGATGGCGGCATTGATGTCCGTCACGAAGCACGAGGTGAAGCGCCTGCCGTCAATGGTGGGCGGCATATCCGTCTCGAAGATGATGTTCATCCAGTTCTGGAGCACGCCGGCACCACTTCGGCCAATGCCGAGCATGTCGCGCGAGCGTCCGTTGGCTCCATCAGCGGCGATGAAATAGTCAGCGTAAATCGTGTACTCTTCGCCCGTCTCGACGTTGCGGACGCGCGCGCACACCTCCTGCGCGTCCTCTTCGATTGCAAGACACTCCGTGCCGAAACGAATGTCGGCGCCTGACTGCTCCGCCCTGCGTCTCAGGATTGGTTCGAGGATATTCTGGTCGCAGGTGGCCGGTTGGGTCGGGCTGACGGGGCTTGCGTCGGGCCAAGCAGCCCCGCTCCATTGAAGATCGGGATCGGCAAGATTCTTGCCGCGCGCGATCCCTCCGCCCTGCTGATCGCCTGTGCGGTTGGCGCGAATCTCGTCCTCAAGTCCAAGACTGCGGAAGATTTCCATGCTACGCGGCGAGATGCCGGCAAACTTGTACTGGATCGACGTATCCGTGTGTCGTTCGACAAGGACGCAACGGACACCGTGATGCGAAAGCAAACAGGCGGCCGTCAGGCCATTCAGGCCGCCACCAACGATCAGAACCGAAATATTGGTATCCATACTTCTCTCCATTCGGTCGCGGCGCGCAAGGAACGCGTCAGAAGAAGCGGGCGATCACCATCGACGCGACGGTGATCATGAGAAGACCGGCGGCGATGCGGTTGCCTTGGGTCATGTTCGTATTGGTTGCCGAGTCGTCTGCGGGCGCGCTTCCGGCCAACCTGGAACGTGCGCGGCCAACCAGCGCGATCTGTGCGGCCGCCGCGATGAGGGCGGCCACAAGCCCGACCGCGAGTATCTGTTCGTGGGTGTCGAAATTCGTGCCGAGCTGGAACCACCAGAGCGCAAGCCCGGTCAGCACCGTCAAAGCCGCTGATCCCATCTGGAACGGAAACAACCGGGCGGCATCCGTGCTCGCAAGATTGGCCATGGCCGAGGTCGAACCCGCCCAAAACACACCGGCGAGGACGTGCAGTGTAAGGGTTGCGACTAGCAAATACGCATCCATGACGGTCTCCCTTTCTTGGCTGCCGCTAAACTTAGGCATATCATTTGAGTAATCAAGATATTTGATTGACAAAATTATTTGATGCGGCAAAATTATTGCTGAAGGTCCTGCAGACGACCTCTGACGAAGAGCGAGACGCGACATATGCCCTCTGAAAACCGTGCCGCAGAAGCCTGGCGCCTCATGTTCGATTTTCTGATGCAGTCATCACCGCAGCGACTGGAGAGCCTCGAGAAACGAGGCCTGACGCCCAACGATTCACGCGCGCTTTTTACCTTGGAAGAAGGGAACGACCAGCCGATCGGAAAGCTCGCAGGCGAATGGGGATGCGATCCCTCGACCGCGACATGGCTGGTCGACCGTCTCGAACGTGCGGGGCTGGTCGAACGCGTGCCGTCGTCGGAGGATCGGCGAAAGAAACTGGTACGGCTGACGCCGAAAGGGGTGACGACCAAGAAGGACCTGATGGAGGAGTACTATCGCCCACCCGCAGAACTCGTCGTTCTAGCGAAGAGCGATCTGGACGAACTGATCAGGATTCTGGGGAAGATTGGCGCAAGGCAGGATGCGTTTGAAAATGAGTCGATCCGTTGATGCCGTCATTTCTCCGGATGCGCTAGGCGATCCGTCAGGTCGAGTAACGGTATGCCGGGGACACCGTGTCCGGCGTCACCATCGTGAACTAGTTCGCGTCGAGTCCTACCCCAGGAGTAGTCGGCATAGTTCTCAATGCCGCGGACAACGCAGTCACTGCGTGATCGCCTCAGCGGAGTTCACCCGACAAGAAAATTTCGCGCACCATGTCGGATCGTGCGTTGCGCCATCGTCCTAGCAACGGAGACCCTGAGAATGCTCTACACGATACTTTGCTACCACAACGAGGACATCACCTCGTCCTGGACCGAAGAAGAGGACGCTGAGGTGATCGAGTGCCTCAAGGCGGTCAACCGCAAATGGGCGAAGAACTTCGAACCCATCGTCCGACTGATGCCGACAACCGCGGCGACCACACTGCGGAAGTCCGAGAACATCGTCACCGACGGGCCGTTTGCCGAGACCAAGGAGCAGCTTCTCGGCTTCTATGTCGTCAATGTCGAGAGCCTCGACGTGGCAATCCAGATCGCACGCGAGATGGCGGAAGCCAACCCTGGTGGCGCCTACGAATTGCGCCCTATCGCGCTCTATTACCCGAATGGAGAGGCCATAGAAGATGCCCCAGCCTCCTGAACCGGACTGGATCGAGGCGCGGCTGGTGGGCGCGCGGCCGCAGGCTGTCGCTGCTTTGCTGCGCTATTTCCGCGATCTCGATCTGGCCGAGGAGGCGTTTCAGGAAGCCTGTCTCAGGGCGCTCAAATCCTGGCCGAGGAATGGCCCACCGCGCGATGCCGCAAGCTGGCTAATCATGGTCGGGCGCAACGCCGCTATCGATCACAAGCGCCGGCAGGCGCGGCTGACCGAGCTGCCGGACGAAGCGACGTTCTCGGACCGCGATGATACCGAGGCGGACTTGGCCGAGCGGCTGGACGCCGCTGACTATCGCGACGATATCCTGCGGCTTCTCTTCGTATGCTGCCATCCCGAATTGCCGGCTACCCAGCAGATTGCGCTGGCCCTCAGGGTAGTTTCGGGCCTGCCAGTCTCGCGGATCGCTGCTGCTTTTCTGGTTGGCGACCGGGCTATGGAGCAGAGGATCACCCGCGCCAAAGCCCGCATCGCTAGGGCCGACATTCCCTTCGAGACGCCGGGTCCGATTGAACGCTCGGAACGCTTCGCGGTGGTTTCCGCGATGATCTACCTCGTCTTCAACGAGGGCTATATCGACGCCAATCCGGCAAGCGAACGGGCGAAACTCTGCGACGAGGCGATCCGCCTGGCGCGACTGATGCTGCGCCTATTTCCCGCCGAACCGGAAATGATGGGACTTCTGGCGCTGATGCTGCTCCAGCATTCGCGGCAGAAGGCGCGCTTTGATGAAGCCGGCGCGCCGATCCTTTTGGAAGACCAGGACCGTTCGCTCTGGCATCACGGCCAGATCGCCGAGGCATTGGCGATGATCGACAAGGCCATGCTGCACTGCCAGCCCGGGCCCTATCAGATCCAGTCGGCGATCGCGGCGCTGCATGCGCGCGCCGAAAGGGCCGAGGACACGGACTGGTCGGGCATAGACGAACTCTACGAAGCGCTGGAACGCCACACCCCATCCCCGGTCGTGAAGCTCAACCGGTCCGTTGCCATTTCCAAGCTTCACGGCCCTGAGGCGGCGCTGGAGATGATCGCGCCGCTTGCCGAACCGCTGGATGGCTATTTCTACTTCCACGGCGTGCGCGGCAATCTGCTGGAACAACTGGGCCGCACCAGCGAGGCGCGCGATGCCTTCGGCCGCGCCATAGCGCTTGCCAATACGGCGGCCGAAGCCATGCACATCCGCCAGCACCTCGACCGGCTCGAGGCCGAGTGCGCGTCCGCGGCGAGATCTTCCTGAACAACTCGAAGCTGAGCCAAAAAGATTTGCACGCATGTCGGGATGGGCGTTGCCCGTTCGTCCTCTGGATATGGCAGCTAGCTGGGCGACGGCTGTCCGAAACGCTGCCGGCGCGTATCGAACTGAAAATCCTGTGCGTCATCGACACCCGGATGCCGCCCATATCCGCTACCGCGTCGTCAAGGAATGAACGGGAAGGACACCGACATGACCAATGCGTACACCCCCACCATCACCGCTTTCGACCGGTCGCCCGACGGCGGCAGCGGACTGGCGCGCGACACCCGCGTGCGTTGGGCGCTCGAAGAAGTTGGCCAGCCCTACGAGGTTCGTCCCGTTTCCTTCGCGGCGCTGAAAGAGCCGGAACACCGGGCGCGCAATCCCTTCGGGCAGATCCCGACCTATGAGGAGGGCGATCTCGCCCTGTTCGAATCCGGCGCAATCGTGCTCCACATCGCGGAAACGCATGCCGGCCTTTTGCCGACGGAGGCCCATGCGAGGGCACGCGCCATCGCCTGGATGTTCGCCGCACTCAACACGGTGGAGCCGCCGATCCTCGAACTCGCGAACGCCAAACTTCTGGAAAGGGACAAGCCATGGGCCGAAAAGCGCCTTCCTCTGGTTATGGATCGCGTCCGTGACCGGCTGAACCGGCTTCCCACTCGTTTTGGCGATGCCCACTGGCTGGAGGGTGCGTTCAGCGCAGGCGACCTGATGATGGTGCATGCGCTGCAAAGGTTGAAGCCGGCAGGATTGCTGGACGAATACCCAAACCTTGCCGCCTATGTGGCTAGAGGCGAAGCGCGGCCGGCCTTCAAGCGCGCTTTCGAGGATCAACGCGCGTTCAATACCCGAGAACGCCGCGTCAAATCTTGAGGCACCGGCAGATCGGCTTGTGGATTTCGAATGATGGTTCCAAACAAAATCGAAAGGCTGCGTCTAGGCGCACTGCGTCAATGCAAACATCTCGAAATATACGATATCGAGATGATACTCGCGGTTGCCGAATCCGGAAGTTTTCGCGGGGCCGGTCAGCTTATCGGTATCAGTCAGTCAGCCGTTACGCGCAGGATCCAGAAAATAGAAGATGTGCTCGGCGTTTCGATGTTCGAAAGAAGCCAGGCAGGCGCTCGTTTGACAGCGGCTGGATGGCATTTTGCGACTCATTCCCGCCGACTTGGGAGTGAGTTTTTGAACGTGGTGAGAGCCGCGAGGTCGGCTGGCACAGCGATCGATGGAAAATTGCATTTGGGTCTGATCGCATCTTTGTCGCGCGGGGCGCTTCGTGAAGTCGTGATCGAATTTCTAGCGGAACATTCCGGCGTGGAGCTGACCTTCACCGAAGCTGACCGCGGCGAACTGATGGCACTCATGAGCCATAGGATCGTTGATGTCGTTATGTCGGCAGGCGCGCCGCCCACGGAGTATGGCGATATGATTCTTCTGACTAAGGAGCAGCTCTACATCGCAGTTGCAGAAGACCACCCATTAGCTGAGAAATGTTCTGTCCGATGGCGTGATGTGCAGGACATGCCCTTTGTCGTGGGGGCTGTCGAACCTGGACCGGAAATTCATGACTATATTATTCGCCGGGTCAGCGACTTGGGCCGTCAGGCATGTGTTCAAGAACACAGGGTCGACCGCGAAGGGATCATGAATCTCGTTGGCTTGGGGCTAGGAATCACGCTTATGTGCGAGCATTGGCGGGGTATTCGCTACCCAGACGTCGCGTTCATCCCGCTTGAAGAAGACGGCAAAGCTGAGACAATTCCCTTTTCGTTGACTTGGCGTCCTGAAAACGACAACCCGGCGCTCAGGCGGTTTCTGAGCTTGGCGCGCGAGGTCGCGAAGGCTGATGCAGCGTCTTCCGGGCCTTGGTGAAGACACGATCCGTCGCCATGAACCGTTGCAGCATGGGTGCTATCAGCTTTGCCGGTTCGGGCGCGGCATGGCCGGTCTCACGCGCCATCACGGCGGCATAGTCGAGAAGATCGCGATGTACGTCAGGTGGAAGCTCCACAGTCAGCTTGACGGGTTTGTCATCTGGAACGGATGAGAGCTTCAGCTTGGCGGTCATGGCTCAGCCTCCATAGGGTTCGAGGACGAGATCGCGGGTGACGATCACACGCACCGGGAATCCCGGCCGGATGGTCAGGGTCGGCCTGACTTGCAATTGGCGCTGGACAATCTGCTGGCCTGCGTCGTTGATCGTGTCCTGCGCGCCGTTGCGGATCGCCTGGATCAGGCGGTCGTCATCATCCATGGTGAGTTCGGCCCCGACCGAGAGCAGCGTGGAGAGCCCGGCCGCCTTGGCCAGATCCCACCAATGATAGTCGACGCCGTCTTCCAGTCCGGCATAGCCTTGGGCATCGGCGCCGGGCTGGCGTTCGAGGACAATCGAGCGCCCGTTGGGAAAGATCAGCCGATTCCAGACGAGCAGCACGCGCCGATCGCCGAAACCCACGTCATTGCTGTATTCGCCGATGATGCGCGTGCCTTGCGGGATCAGCACCATGCTGCCGGTCGGGCTGTCATAGATGTGCTGGGTGACCTGTGCCGTGATCTGACCGGGAAGATCCGAACGGATGCCAGTAATCAGCGCGGCCGGTATGACGGACCCGGCCTGCAGCACGAAGGGCGATGCCGGCGGCATGACGCGATCGAGCGCCACGGTGCGCCGGTCCACGGGAGCGTTCAGAAAGGCTTGGTCACTGCTTTGAGCCACGCCCGGTTGGTACCCGAGACTAAGCCCAGCAAGGTTTGGTGCCGATGTTTCCCGCGTGGCGCCTGGTGCGGTCTGGAAGAAGACCCGGCTGGTGCGCGCCGCTTCCTCTTCGGCAAGCCGTCGTTGTTCCTCCGGGTCGACGGCTGGTGCGTTGATCGCTGGTGGCGGGACCGGCTGTCCGCGCTCCTGTGCATCGAGGATCGGACGGCCGAGATCGCCGGGAAGTGGCGGACCGAGCACCGGGCCGGTGTAGTCGCTGGGCAGCTCGTTCAATCCATCGGCGGTGTTGCGGTTCTCGGTCGAAAAAAGTTCGTCACCGCCGGTTCCGTCTTGTGGTGTCTGAAGCGCGTAGATCAGCGCGCCACCGATGCCGAGGGCTGCGACGAGACCGAGGCCGGCGAGAACCCGGCGCGAGAGCCGGGTGACCCGCGGCGGGGTTCCGCGGAGGCGCATCGGTTCAGCCGTGTCCGTGGCCGGCGCATCGAGCGGCGCACCTTCTTCCCTGGTCTTGTCGACATCGCTCATGATCCTGGCCTCCCGTCGGTACGCACGATCCTGACGGTCTGCTGGCGGTCGCCGCTGCCAAGCCGCAGTTCGGCCGCCGCGAAGATGCGGTCGACGATCAGGATGTTTCGGTAGATGCGGCTGTTGACGATTTCCGGCTTGCCATCCGAGCCGAGGACGAAGAGCGGCGGCATCTCGCCCTGGACGATCCCGGCTGGGAAGACGATGTAGACACGTCTCCCATCGTCGAAGACCGAGACCGGCCGCCAGGGCGGGTTGCCACCCTGCAATCCATAGCGGTAGTGGCGGGCCGACGCGGCCGGGATCCTCGGTGTTGTCGGCGTTGCGCGCTGCGTGCCGGCCGGTTGCGGATAGGCCCAGGCGACTGCGGGCATGTAGGGATCGTCGCGGGATCGTAGCTCTATCATGTAAGTGCGCCGGTTGGTGGTGATGACGAGATTGGTCACGATGTCGGGCCGCGTCGGCTTGACGAGGATGTGGACGCGGCGCGATGTTCCCGAGCCGCTCTCGGTATCGCCGATGATCCAGCGGGCGGTATCGCCGGCGGCGATCGGCCCGGCGCCAGTCAGCGCTTCGCCCGGTTCGAGCGCGATGTTGGTGATCTGGCCCGGCGCGGCATAGACCTGATAGAGCGCACCCTCGCTCCAGGGGTAGATCTGGATGGCGTTATAATAGCCTTCCCGGCGAGGCTCGACCCGGGCGGCCACATTGGCATTCTCGACCTGTCCCGTCGGTGTGGAAGATGCCTGTCCACCTCGCGCGACCGTCCACGCCGGTGGCGTGTGTAGCGGCCGCGGCCGTTCGTCGGTCACCGGTTGCTCGACCCTCGGCAGCGGCGGCACGCTGTCGTCGTAACTGATCTCCGGCGGACGATAGGTGGCGCATCCAGCGAGCGCCGATGCGGAAATCAGTGCAAGCACGGTTGCGGATTTACGGAAAACCGGGAACGCGGGTCTGCGGATAACTACGCTCATTGGCCCATCTCCCGCGACCAGTTGATGGCGTTGACGTAGATCCCGAGCGGGTTGGCGCGCAGCCTCTCGGCGTCACGCGGTGGCTGGATGACGATGGTCAGGATCGCCGTCCATCGCCCCGTCGTGGAGAGCTGGCCGTTCTCGTAGTGCCGCTCCGTCCAGGCGACGCGGAAGGAGTTCGGCGAAGCGCGAATGACGCTGGAAACCTCCACCGCGATCTGCTGACGCCCGACCCGTGTGAACGGATCGTTGGCGCGGGCATAGTCGTTGAGCGCCAACGCGCCGCGATCAGTGGTGAACTCGTAAGCGCGCAGCCAGTTCTGGCGCACGATGATCGCGTCGGCCGGGATCGCGCGCACCTGCTCGATGAAGCGCGCCAAATGGAAGGCGATCTGCGGATCGCTCGGCTCGAAGCTGGCGTCCGCCGGTCCGACCGTATGCGCCTCGCCGAGATTGTCGACCTCGACGACCCAGGGCACGACATTGCCGGTCGTGGATTGCCAGACCAGGGCGCTTGCGAAGCCGCCGGACAGGATCAGGCAGCCGAACGCCATCAGACGCCAGTTGCGGGCCTGCACGCGGGCCGAGCCGATGCGTTCGTCCCAGACCTGGGCCGCGCGTTGATATGGCGTCTCTGGTTCAGGGGTTTTGCCGTAGTGGGTGGTGGATCGTTTGAAGAAGCTCATGAGCGATTCCCCTCAGAAAGATTGACAGAACTGGCGCCGCCGTGGCTGTCGCCCGAACGCACCGCATGCGCGGCGGCCTGGACGCCGTGGGAGAGACGCTGCGAGCGCTTCATGCGCTTCGCCCAGTCAGGCGCACCGTCCGTTGGTGCGGATGGAGCTACAGTGGATCCGGCTGTGCTGGCAGCGCCGCCCAGGCTTCCTCCTGTGGTCTCGAACGCCGACCGGGCGCCCGACTGGAAACTCTGTTTCATGCTGCCGGAAGCGCTGGACGCGGCGTGGCGCAAGGGTGACGTAGCGGCCCTCGCGCCGGTGCTCGCCACCGCACCGAGGCCTGATGCGACCCCGGCCGCGCCGGACTGACCGGCCGATCCGAGGCTGTAGGCCGTTGCCGCTACACCTGCGGCAGCGGCACCGCCGCGCGCGGTGGCGGCCGTACCGGAGAGCGCCATACCACCACCTCCGGCGGCGAGACCCGCGGCGCCCGCACCCGCCAGGGCAGCACCGCCCACGGCAAGGCCCGTGCCGACGGCTGCACCCGCGCCAAGCTGCGGCCCGCCTGAGACGATGCCGTTGGCGATGCCCGGTCCGAAGATGCCTAGGCCGAGCAGCGACAGCGCCGCGAGCACCACGGCCATGGCCTCGTCGATCGTGGGGGTGACGCCGCCAAAGCCGGCGGTGAATTGCGAAAACAGGGTCGAGCCGATGCCGATGATGACGGCGAGGACCAGCACCTTGATGCCGGAAGAGATGACGTTGCCGAGCACCCGTTCGGCCATGAAGGCGGTCTTGCCGAAGAGGCCGAAGGGAATGAGGACGAACCCGGCGAGTGTCGTCAGCTTGAACTCGATCAGGGTAATGAAGAGCTGGATGGCGAGGATGAAGAAGGCGAGCAGGACCAACGCCCAGGCGAAGAGCAGGCAGGCGATCTGGATGAAGTTCTCGAAAAAGGCGACCCAGCCCATCAGGTCGGAAATGGATTCGAGCAAGGGTCGCGCCGCATCAAGACCGGTCTGGGCGACACGGCCCGGACGCATCAAGTCGGCGGCTGTGAAGCCGGTGCCCGAGGCCATCAGGCCAAGTCCGGCGAAGCTCTCGAAGACGATGCGGGCGAGATTGTTCCAGTTGCCGATGATATAGGCGAAGACACCGACGAAGAGGGTCTTCTTGACCAGCCGTGCGATGATGTCGTCGTCGGCGCCCCAGGACCAGAACAGTGCGGCGAGCGTCACGTCGATGACGATCAGCGTTGTCGCGATGAAGGCGACCTCGCCGCCAAGCAGGCCGAAACCGCTATCGATGTAGCTGGTGAAGACCCCCAGGAAGTTGTCGATGACGCCGGTGCCGCCCATTACTCGTTATTCCTCGTCTCGGGATGCGGCATCGGACGGTGCGCGGCCGAGGAAACGATCGCGGGTCTCGGCCCAGACCGCGAGACACTCGGTGTCGCGGACGGCCGCTTCGCCAAGCTGCTGGCAGCGGCGCTGTTCCGCGCGCAGCGGATCGACGGAGGGCGCAAACGCTGGCGCGGGAGCCGCTCGCGCGGGTTCGTCCTCGCGCGTCAACTCGATCACCGTCGCCGTGATGGCGAAGGCGACGAAGACGATCGCTCCTATCCGCGCCAGCGTCTTGCCCTCCATCGCTCCCTCCTTTCCGGCCATCGGCCGCGTCAGTTGCCGCCTGTGTTGAACATCTGCGCGTTGCCCGGCTGGTAGCCGCTGCCGGGCGTCAGGAAGCGCTGGCGCTGCACACGTCCCTGTTCGGCAGCGGCGGTGCGTTCGGCGTCGGTCAGCGCCTGGGTGCGGCCATTGGCGGCAATGACGGCCGTGAGGTCGGATAGTTGCTGGGCCTGGAGTGCAAGGAGTTGATTGCCGGCTTGGGTCGCCTGTAGCGCGCCGGTCGCGCCTTGGCTTTGATCCACCAGCGCTTCCATCTGGGCGCGGTTCGTCTCGATATTGCCGACGACGCCGGCCTGGACCCGCATGGCATCCTGCAGGCCGCCGACAGTGTTTTCCCAGCGAGAGCGGGCATCGGCCACGAGCTGCTGCTCGGAGGCGCTCATGTCGATATTGGCGTATTTCTGCTGGAAGGCCTGGTCGATCTGCTGGACGTCGAAGGCGATGTTCTGTGCCTGCTGAAGCAGAGACTGCGTGCGGCCGACGGCCTGTTGAAGCTGCTGGAGCGACGAGTAAGGCAGGCTCGTCAGGTTGCGCGCCTGATTGATCAGCATCTGCGCCTGGTTCTGAAGCGACGTGATCTGGTTGTTGATCTGCTCGAGGGCGCGGGCTGCCTGCAGCACGTTCTGCGCATAGTTTGTCGGATCATAGACGATCCAAGCCGCCGAGGCTGGGGGCGCCAGCACCATCGGCAGCACGGCGACCGGTGCGGCGATCAGCGCGGCGGCAAAGCGGGCCGCGCGCGAACGGGATTTACGTGTCTTCATGGTCAGTCTCCTTCTGGGGCTGGGGGGTGAGATTGCTGAGATCGGGAATGAGATCGGCCGCCCAGTCGGCACCGCGCTCGCGCAGCCAGGCGGCGAGAAAGTCCATGCGGCCATGTTCGGCGAAGATGCGGGCGATGGCGGTCTGATCGGTCTTGGCGGAGGTGGCGCAGAGCGCCAGCGCCACTTCATTCAGCTCCAGCTCAAAGAGCCGGTTGCCGCGCCGCGACTGGCAGTAGTACTCGCGCTTGGGCGTGGACCGCGCGAGGATCTCGATCTGGCGATCGTTGAGGCCGAAGCGCCGATAGATCGTGGTGATCTGCGGCTCGATCGCGCGCTCGTTCGGGAGCAGCAACCGTGTCTGGCAGCTCTCGATGATGGCCGGCGCGATGGCCGAGCCATCGATGTCGCTGAGGCTCTGCGTGGCGAAGACGACGGAGGCGTTCTTCTTTCTGAGCGTCTTCAGCCATTCGCGGAGCTGGCCTGCAAAGCCTTCGTCATCAAGCGCCAGCCAGCCCTCGTCGATGATGATAAGGGTCGGCGATCCGTCGAGCCGGTCCTCGATGCGATGGAAGAGATAGGCGAGGACCGCGGGCGCCGCGCCGGTGCCGATTAGCCCTTCGGTCTCGAAGGCCTGGACGGTCGCCTCGCCGAGATGCTCGGACTCGGCATCGAGCAGGCGTCCATAGGCGCCGCCGACGCAATAGGGCCTGAGCGCCTGCTTCAGGTTATTGGACTGGAGTAGCACGGCCAAGCCGGTGATCGTGCGTTCCACGGCAGGGGCCGAGGCGAGCGAAGTCAGCGCCGTCCAGAGATGTTCCTTCACCTCCGGGGTAATCTCGACGCCTTCGCGCATCAGGATCGCCACGACCCAGTCGGCAGCCCAGGCGCGCTCCGCCGTCTCTTCGAGACGTGAGAGCGGCTGCAGCGCGACGCTCTGCTCATCGCCTTCGGTCAGGCCGCCGCCCAGATCATGCCAGTCGCCGCCCATCGCGAGCGCGGCGGCGCGGATCGAGCCTCCGAAGTCGAAGGCAAAGACCTGGGCGCCGGCATAGCGGCGGAACTGCAGCGCCATCAGCGCGAGCAGCACGGATTTGCCCGCGCCGGTTGGGCCGACGACGAGCGTGTGTCCGACATCGCCGACATGAAGGGAAAACCGGAACGGGGTAGAGCCCTCGGTCTTGCCGAACAGCAATGGGGGCGCTGCAAGATGCTCGTCCCGTTCCGGCCCCGCCCACACGGCACTGAGGGGGATCATGTGGGCGAGATTGAGCGTGGAGATCGGCGGCTGGCGGACATTGGCGTAGACATGTCCGGGGAGCGATCCGAGCCACGCATCGACGGCGTTGATCGTCTCGGGCATCGCGGTGAAGTCGCGGCCCTGGATGACCTTCTCGACCAGACGCAGCTTCTCGTCGGCGACGCGCGGGTCGGCGTCCCACACTGTCACCGTGGCGGTGACGTAGGCGACACCGGCATAGTCCGCGCCGAGCTCCTGCAGGGCGAGATCGGCATCAGCGGCCTTGTTCGACGCGTCGGTGTCGACCAGAACCGAGGCCTCGTTGGTCATCACCTCCTTGAGGATCGCCGCGATCGACTTGCGCTTGGCGAACCACTGGCGCCGGATGCGGGTCAGAAGCTTGGTCGCGTCGGTCTTGTCCATCAGGATGGCGCGGGTCGACCAGCGGTAGGGAAAGGCGAGCCGGTTAAGTTCGTCGAGCAGGCCGGGCGTGGTCGCCGTCGGAAATCCGGTGATCGTCAGGACGCGCAGATGCTCGTCGCCGAGCCGAGGTTCGAGCCCTCCGGCGAGCGGCTGATCGGCGAGCAGCGCGTCCAGATACATGGGCGTCTCGGGGACGCGGACACGGTGACGCTTGGTGGAGACGCAACCATGGAGGTAGGTCAGCGTCTCGGCATCATCGAGCCAGCGGCATTCGGGCATGAAGGCATCGACCAGGCGGAGCACGCGGTCGGTGCGGTCGGCGAAGCCCGTCAGCACTTCGTGCGGATCGACGCCCTTGGTCTCGCGGCCCTCATAGAGCCAGCTCTCGGCGCGCGCGGCGTCCTCGGCCGGTGGCAGATAGGTGAAGGTCAGGAAATAGCTCGACTCGAAATGCGTCCCCGCTTCTTCGAAGCTTGCCTTGCGCTCGGCGTCGACCAGCGCGGAGGCGGCATCAGGAAAGCGGCTGTCGGGATAGAGGTTTGAGGGGTGGCGCTGCGCCTCGACGAAGATCGCCCAGCCCGAGCCGAGACGGCGGAAGGCGTTGTTCAGGCGGCCCGCGACGGCAATCAGTTCCGCCGGGACCGCGGAATCGAGATCCGGCCCCCTGAAGCGCGCCGTGCGCTGGAAACTGCCATCCTTGTTGAGGACGATGCCCTGGCCGACGAGGGCCACCCACGGCAGGTAATCGGCGAGCCGGGTGTTGCGGTTGCGGTATTCGGCGAGGTTCATCATTGCCCTGCGCTCCCCTTCAGACGGTCAGATGCGCGGGAATGCGCAGATGGCGGCGGCCAACCTCGACGAAGAGCGGGTCGCGCTTGGCCACCCAGACCGCCGCGATATGTCCGATCGCCCATATCGCGATGCCGACCAGCCAGAGCCGCAGGCCGAGACCGACTGCCCCGGCGAGCGTGCCGTTCATGATGGCGATCGCGCGGGGTGCTCCGCCCAGCAGGATCGGTTCGGTCAGTGCCCGGTGAACGGGAACCGAAAAGCCGAGGAGCTCCCCGCTCTGTCCGTCCTCGCCTGCCATCAGACCAAGGCCCCGCCACCGAAGGAAAAGAAGGACAGGAAGAAGGAGCTGGCCGCGAAGGCGATCGACAGACCGAAGACGATCTGGATCAGGCGCCGGAAGCCCCCGGAGGTGTCACCGAAGGCGAGCGTCAGGCCGGTGATGATAATGATGATGACGGCGATGATCTTGGCGACCGGTCCCTCGATGGATTCGAGGATGGACTGAAGCGGCGCCTCCCAGGGCATGGAGGAGCCGGAGGCGTGCGCGGCGGGTGCCGTCATCATGGCGATGACTGTGACCGACGCGGCGGTCACCAGTCTCTGGCGGGTTTTATGCAGGGGCTGGTTCATGGGAGTTTTCCTTCGAGGTTGCGGTGGGAAGAGTTGTGTCCGGAGCCTCCATCGCTCTGACGACGCGATAGTCGCCTGCGGGGTCGAGTCCCTCGACGCGGGCGAGTTCCGAGAGACGGCGTACGGAGCCGCGTCCCGACAGCACGGCCACGAGATCGATGGTTTCCGCGATCAGCGCGCGCGGGACGGTGACGACGGCTTCCTGGATGAGCTGTTCAAGACGGCGCAGCGCACCGAGCGCCGTGCCTGCGTGGATGGTGCCGACGCCGCCCGGATGGCCGGTTCCCCAGGCCTTGAGGAGATCGAGCGCCTCACTGCCACGAACCTCGCCGATGGGGATGCGGTCGGGCCGCAAACGGAGCGACGAACGGACGAGATCGGAGAGCGAAGCGACGCCGTCTTTGGTCCGCATGGCGACGAGGTTCGGCGCGGCGCATTGCAACTCGCGCGTATCCTCGATGATGACGACGCGGTCGGCGGTCTTCGCCACTTCGGCCAGGAGCGCATTGGTGAGCGTGGTCTTGCCGGTCGACGTGCCGCCTGCAACGAGGATGTTGGCGCGCGCGGCGACGCCAGTCCGCAATGCCGATGCCTGCTCGGCCGTCATGATGCCGGCGGCGACATAGTCGTCGAGCGAAAACACCGCGACGGCCGGTTTGCGGATCGCGAAGGCCGGCGCCGCCACGACCGGCGGCAGAAGCCCCTCGAACCGCTCCCCCGTTCCGGGCAGCTCCGCCGAGACGCGAGGGCTTCCTGTATGAACCTCCGCACCGACATGGTGGGCGACCAGACGGATGATGCGTTCGCCGTCTTCCGACGACAGGTGCTCGCCCGTATCGGAGAGGCCCTCGGAGAGACGGTCGATCCAGAGCCGCCCATCGGGGTTCAGCATTACCTCGACGACGCCGGGGTCCTCCAGAAAGGCCGCGATGGCCGGACCGAGCGCGGTGCGCAGCATTCGCGCGCCGCGTGCGATCCCTTCCGAATTGTGATGTGAGTCTGCCATCCGATCCCCGAATCCAACGGGGACAAACAGGCGATCCCCATGCGGGGGTGATTAAAAGAGCCTGATCTAGGGCCGATACAACAAGGAATTAGCGGCGTCGCAGCCTAGCGTGCAAAGACAGGGAGTCGGCGGCATCCAAACAGCTTGAGCCCGATCTTGGTGACGCATCAGCAGGTCCCGCCTCAGGGGAGCCGTGAGGCAGAAACCAACCGAAATGCTCATTCTGCGCAAAGGGCAAATACGAAGGCGGCGAGCGCTATCATCGACGCCAACGTTCGTACATGATTCCAGATGGTCCAGTCGCGCAGGTAGCGCGTCCAGAGTTCCGCGGCCTCGACGCTGGAGGGCTCTACAGCCGCCAGCGCATCGTTCAACGGCACGTTGAAGGCGACCGTAACCACGAACATGCCTAGGACATAGATGACACCGCCCGCGAGCAACGCGGTTGCTCCCGGTTCTCCCCACCAAAGGAAGCCGAGAACGGCAAGTGAAGCCGCCGCCAGTGTCGTCCCTAAGAACACGGGCATGAACAGGGACCGCACGATTGCTGCATCGACCGCGTTCATCGCCGCGATCCCCGTTGCCTGGTCGAGTCGGCCGAGGGCTGTCATGACGAAGGCGGAAAACGCGAAGTAGACGCCGGCAAGCAATCCGCTACCGAGAATCGAAAACCACAGCAAAGCGGGCATGAGGAACTGGCGCATGGTTCAACTCCCCCAGATGCCTGTTGCGGCCGCAACACGGGCGAAGTCTGAAAAATCGCGCGCCGGACGACCGAGCGCCTGCTCAACGCCATTCATGACCGGGCTATTGCGGCCGTCGAGCACGACCGTGAAGAGGTCTTCCAACAGCGCGACATAATCCTCGGGGATCTCGGCCGCGCGCATACCGTCGGCAAACGCCCGCAGAGAGATCTCTGTATAGCGAATTGGTCGACCGACGGCGCGCTCGATCTCTGCTACGGCTTCAGCGAAGGTCAACGCACGTGGTCCCGTCAACTCGTAGAGTGTGTTCACATGGCGCTCGTTCGTCAGCGCTTCGACCACCACATCGGCGATATCGTCTGCGTCGACGAACGGCTCCGGAACCTCTCCGACCGGTAGCGCGATTTCGCCGGCCAACACTCCGTCGATCAGGTAGCCCTCGGAGAAGTTCTGGTTAAACCAACTCGCGCGAACAACGGTCCAGGCAAGGCCGGATTTGCACAATGCCTCTTCCGCTGCCTGCGCTGCCGGCTCGCCGCGGCCGGATAGCAGCACGATCTGTTCAAGGCCCTTCGTTCTCGCGAGATCGCTCAAATGACCGATTGCCTCGGCCGATCCTTCGACCGCCAGATCAGGTTGAAAGGTTACATAGGCTCGGGACACTCCATCCAACGCGGCACTCCACGTCTCCGGTCGCGTCCAATCGAACGGGATCTGCGTGGAGCGTGAGGCCGGGCGGGTTTCGATCCCTCGTGATCGAAGGCGCGCATCGACACGGCCACCGGTCTTTCCGGTTCCGCCGATGATGAGAACGGGAAGCTTGGACATGGGGATTTCCTTTCGCTCGAAAAACACGAGTAAATCTCGTATTTGCAAAAAGCGATAAACTCTCGTATTCATGATGTCAAGCTCTGCTGGAGAACATGATGTCGGGACGGAGTCCGAAACACGATCAGGCACAGTCGATGACGGAGGCCAGACGGATCGTCAGGCTCGTCCCGACGCAGAAGCGCAGCCGCGAGCGCTTCGAGCGTATCTTGGCGTGTGCACTTGAGGTTATGGCGGAAAAGGGCAGTGACGCCTTCAAGATGAGCGATATCGTGGAACGCACAGGGATCGCGTTCGGCTCGCTCTATCAATATTTCCCCGACAAGACGGCGATCATCGGAACGCTGGCCGAGCGCTACAACGCGATCGGCCATGAGTGCGTGCAAAAAGAGCTCTCGGCGTTGATGACGCCATCTGACCTCCACAGCGTGCTGTGCGGGATAACTGACAGCTACTACCAGTTCTTCATCGATGAACCGGCCGTTCGCGACATCTGGCAGGCGACCCAGGCCGATCGCGTGTTGCAACAGCTTGACGAGGAGGACGGTGCCTTTCTATCGGATATGCTCGGCAGTGCCTTGGGAAGGATCGCCCCTGACACCGCCACGGTCTCGCTGTCCGACTTCTCTCAAGTCGTGATGGTGCTCATCGCAGGCGCCGTCCGTCATGCTATTTCCTTGCCGCCGAAGGACGGCCGGCGGGTCCTCAACCTGTTCAAGCGGATGCTGCCGAAGGATCTGTCGTTATTGACGTCCTAGCTTGCCGAACCAAGCGCCTATGTCTGCAAGGCAATGCCGCCTGTTCCGGTCAACGTTCGCTCAGACGAAAGCCTTTGTGCTCAACCGACTGCAGCCAGATAGGCCTCGGTCAGTTCGTTGATGACCGAGCGCTCCGGCGGTTCAGTGCCGAGATGCAGGCTGCGCAATTCCGCCATGAAGGCTTCCCACATGTCCCGCCCGCCTTCCTCAAGCAACTGGGCGCGGATGGAGAGCTCCCGCGTCGCCGGCGTGAAGCGTCGCCCCCAGGCGCCCATCTCGGCCAGAAGCGGCACCAGTCGGATGGTCGGTTCGGTCAGGCTGTAGATCGTTTTCTGCTTGTGCTTAGGGTCCGGGCTTGTCGCCAGCAAACCCGCGTCCACCAACTTCCTCAGCCGGTCGGCAAGAATGTTGGAGGCGATACCTTCCTCGGAGTGGTTGAGCAGGTCGCGATAGTGTCGGCGGTTGCCGAACATGATGTCGCGAATGACGATCAGGCTCCAGCGGTCGCCGAGCGTCTCAAGGGTCAGATTGATCGGGCAGCCGGAGCGGAAGGGCTTGTCCATGTGGATCTCCGTAAACTGCTTGTAAAATAGATACGGTTTTGTTAGAACACAACTGCTTGCAAATTGCATACAGAAGGGTGTGGCCATGAGCAGGGTAATCGTTTCCGGGTTCTCGTTGTCGATAGACGGCTTCGGCGCAGGACCGGAGCAGAGTGTCGAAAATCCGCTCGGCAAGCGTGGGGGCGAGATGTTCGAGTGGCATGTCGGTAGCCGGCACTTCCACCGGATGTTCGGAAAGGAAGGCGGGTCGGAAGGTATCGACAACGATTTCTCCACCCGTTCCATGTCTGGGTTCGGCGCCTTCATTCTCGGCCGCAACATGTTCGGCCCGGTTCGCGGAGAGTGGCCCGACGACGAGTGGAAGGGCTGGTGGGGAGACAACCCGCCTTATCATGCACCGACTTTCATTCTCACCCACTACCCACGGCCTTCGACAGAGATGGAGGGCGGGACTGTCTTTCATTTCGTGACGGACGGGATCGAAGCCGCGCTCGAGCGGGCAAGGGCCGCGGCGGGCGACAAGAACGTCAAGATCGGTGGCGGGGTTTCGACGGTGCGGCAATATCTTCAGGCAGGGCTGGTCGACGAAATGCATCTTGCCGTTTCGCCCGTGGTGCTCGGCCGGGGCGAAGCCTTATTCGCCGGGATCGATCTGCCCGCCCTCGGCTTTTCTGTCACCGAGCATGTCGCGACAGAAGCCGCGACCCACATCGTGCTTTCGAAATAGGAAAATGGAGGTGGCATCATGCCGAAATTCATCACCATCGGGTATGGCGATCAGGCCGGCTACGACCGCACGCCGCAAGACGTCAGGGACGCCGCCCATGAGCAGGACGCTAAGCTGGTTTCGGAAGGTGCCGTGATGGGGATCGCCGGCGCGCCGGTGCAGGTGCGCAATCCGAACGCTGCCGGCATGGAAATACGCGAAGGCCCGTTCATGGCCTCCGACATGCCGATCGCCGGTTTCGCGGTGATCGGGGCCGCCAACCTGGAAGAGGCCATCGACAAGGTCTCGCAAGTTCCCTGTGCCGTTGCCCACGGCGTCGTCGAAGTCTGGCCGCTGAAGTAACCGTTCATCAACGCGGAGGGAGAATGGGAATGGCAAAGCTCGTATTCGGTATGAACGTATCGCTGGACGGCTATGTGGACCATATGAGGTTTCAGCCGGACCCCACGCTCTTCCGTCATTTTATCGGCGAGGCCGAGGGACAGGCGGGCAGCATCTACGGCCGCAACATGTACGAGATCATGCGGTACTGGGACGAGGACCATGCCGACTGGGAGCCGGAGGGAGAGGCCTTCGCGGCGGCCTGGCGGAAGCAGACGAAATGGGTCGTCTCGCGTACCCTAACATCGGTCGGGCCCAACGCAACGCTCGTCGGGGACGATCTGGAAGGCGCGATCCGCAGGCTGAAGGCCGAGCGTGACGGGGAGATCGAGATCGCCGGTCCGAACCTGGCGCGAAGCTTCACCGAACTCGGTCTGATCGACGAATACCGGATTTACCTTCACCCGGTCGTACTCGGTCACGGCGCACCCTACTTCGCCGGCTCCCGACCACCACTCCGCCTGATATCGCATGAACGGATTAGTGAGGATGTACTCCGGTTGACCTACGTTCCTACATGAACTCCCCATCGCGACCGATGGAGGCCGCTGCTTTTCAGGATGCGTGCGCAATTCTACCAACGGATGCCGAGGACACGTATTCCATGATGGCGGCTCCGGACCGCGTCGCCTTCAGCGCTCTAAGGAACGACCCGCAAAACCGGCCGAGCGCACATGTGCGCAATAACTCCATGGCGCCTTTTCGCCATCGCCGATGACCTGCCGCAGAATCAAGCCCACGTCGCGGACGGATCGCCAGTCACGTGAGCCACTCCGCCCTCGCTCTCTTGTCATCAGTGCTGTCGATCGTCTGAGGCGCTGACATCTTCGGGGATCTCCTGCCGGAGCTTCGGCCCCTTGGCGAGACGGCGTCCCAAAGCGGTGATGAACGCTTCGTAGCGCTCTCCGGCTTTGGCACGCGCAGCTTGCGCAGCGGGTTCGGGCAAGGCCGGCGTCGTGGTGAGCCAAAAGCGAACGAATACGGCCAGCGTCTCGACGGAAATCCCGAGGTCCCGTTCCAAACGGGCCAAACGACGATCGATTTGATCCAGCCGCTTCGCAACGGCGGCCTCGCGCCTTTCGGCTTCGTCGGGTGACAGGAAGGAGGCGATCGCCGCTTCTGCGATCATCGACTGCGATTGCTCGCGGCGCGCCGCATAGTCGGCCAGCATCGCCATGATGTCCGGGTCGAGATAGACGGAGATTTGTGTCTTTTTCCTTCGTCCGGGCATTGGCTAGAGGTCCATTCCATCCTTGGGATCGAGCGACACCTGCCGCGCCACCCGCTGCATCGTCCGGGCCATCCGGCTGTTGCGCGCGGCTTCTTCCTGATCTTCATCGAGGGGGTCGATCTCGAACTCGTTTTCGATTGGAGCTTTCTTCTCTACGGGTTTGGTGCGGCTGAGCTCCGGTTGGCGCCGCCGTTCGGAATCTGTGGTGTCTTCATCGTCGCCAGCGCCGCTAGAGCTGTTGGCCTGAAGTTTCGGCTTGGGTGGCAACGGCAGCGTGCTCCATTCGTCTTGTTCGGCCTCGGCAGGTTCCGCCTTGGACGGCGGCGGCAGAATGCGATCCTGGAAACGGCGGTCCTCGTAGTAACGAACTTTCTTCGCGCGGATCGGCGATATGCCCGCGACCATGATGATTTCGTCCGCCGGCGGGAGCTGCATGACCTCACCAGGCGTCAGAAGCGGCCGAGCCGTTTCCTGCCGCGACACCATCAGATGGCCGAGCCAGGGCGAAAGCCTGTGGCCGGCATAGTTCTTCATCGCGCGCATTTCGGTCGCCGTGCCGAGGGCGTCGGACACGCGTTTGGCGGTGCGTTCGTCGTTGGTCGCGAAGCTCACCCGGACGTGGCAATTGTCGAGGATCGAATTGTTCGGCCCGTAGGCCTTCTCAATCTGGTTCAGCGACTGGGCTATCAGAAAGCTCTTGAGCCCATAGCCTGCCATGAAGGCGAGCGCGCTTTCGAAGAAGTCGAGCCGGCCGAGTGCTGGAAACTCGTCCAGCATCAACAGCAACTTGTGCCGTGCGGTCCTGGCCTGCAGGTCTTCCGTCAGCCGCCGGCCGATCTGATTGAGGATCAGGCGGATCAACGGTTTGGTGCGATTGATGTCGGAGGGCGGCACGACTAGATACAGCGTCGCCGGACGTTTGCCGCCAACCATATCGGTGATGCGCCAGTCACAGCAGCGCGTCACCTTGGCGACGACGGGATCGCGGTATAGTCCGAGGAACGACATCGCGGTGGAGAGAACGCCGGAGCGCTCGTTGTCAGACTTGTTGAGCAACTCGCGGGCCGCGCTGGCGATGACGGGATGCGCGCCGGCCTCACCCAAGTGTGCCGTCTTCATCATGGCGGCGAGTGTGGATTCGATCGGGCGCTTGGGATCGGACAGGAAAGCGGCGACGCCGGCGAGCGTCTTGTCCTCCTCGGCATAGAGGACATGGAGGATGGCACCGACCAGGAGCGCGTGGCTGGTCTTCTCCCAGTGATTGCGCTTTTCGAGCGAGCCTTCGGGATCGACGAGGATGTCGGCGATATTCTGGACGTCGCGCACCTCCCACTCGCCGCGGCGAACCTCGAGGAGCGGATTGTAGGCCGAGGAATTCGGGTTGGTCGGATCGAACAGCAAGACATGGCCATGCCGGGCGCGGAAGCCTGCCGTGAGCTGCCAGTTCTCCCCCTTGATGTCGTGGACGATCGCCGAGCCCGGCCAGGTCAGCAGCGATGGAATGACCAGACCGACGCCCTTGCCCGAGCGGGTCGGCGCGAAACAAAGGACATGTTCTGGCCCGTCATGGCGAAGATAGTCGTTCTTGCGTTTGCCGAGGACGACACCGTCGGGTCCAAGCAGACCTGCGGCGTTCATCTCATCGTGTTTCGCCCAACGCGCCGACCCATAGGTGTCGACATTCTGCGCCTCGCGCGCGCGCCAAATAGACATGAGGATTGCCACCGCGATGGCGATGAAGCCTCCGGATGCCGCGATAACAGCACCCTCGATGAAGATCGGGGGCGCATAGGCGTCATAGAAATACCACCACCAAAAGAATGCCGGCGGATAGTAGATGGGCCAGTCCCAGATCTCGAACCATGGCGCGCCGAGTTGGGGCTGAAAGCCGAGACGCCACGCGGTCCATTCCGTAGCCGCCCAGGTGGTGCTGAGGACGATCGTGAAGACGATGAGGATTTGCCCCCAGAGGATTTTTGTTCCCGACATAGCTTCCGTTCCGCGTAAATGTCGAAACGCTGAGGGCTCGAAGGTAGACAGACAAGCCTAGTCGTTCTCTACTCGCAGGAACGGCGGCTAGTGGATAAACAACGGCGTGGTTCAGGCACTTCGCTCGGCGGGTCGGCTATTCAGACATCGGAGATATCTACCAAACAGGAAAGGATAGACATGGAGAACGGCGCCAAATCAGTCGATGATGACTGCAATGCCTTCGGCCTGCATTCGGGCAAGGCCCGCCTTCATCTCTTGCAGTCTTTTGGGCGGATGTCCTTGCCAATCCGTAACTTCTGCGACGATGCGCAAGGGCTCTCGAGAGCGATAGGACTTTGTCGGATTGCCGGGAAACTTCTTGTCCGTCACATTTGGATCGTCTTCAAACGGTCCGGTCGCTTCAACAACGTAAATCCGTTCCTGCCCGTCGCCGAGGGCAAGCTCTGCGCCCCATATGGCAGCGTCCAGTGTGCTGGCGAAATAGACCCATGACAGCGGTTTGACTTCGGTGAAGTTCGATCTGTACCCGACGGCAATCAAGTCACCGGGTTTCAAGTCTGCTTTAGTTCCGTGAAAGAATGATTGCGAAAATATGCCAGCGTGATTTGCCATTGACTGTTGACCCTTTCGGCGCACGTTGCCGGCTTGTCGGAGCAACGCGAGCCGCCTCCCGTCGACCTAGTCCCTGATATGCCTTTTGAAGTTAGTGCGTCAGAAACGCGGTCGCATACGATGTCACGGCCGGCGAACCCATGATGTTGTAGTGCGTTGCGCCCGGTATGATCGCCAACTGGTTGGGTGAACGCAGCGATCCATCCATCCCGGCATCCTTCTGCCCGCCTCCGAGCAGCTTGTAGAATTCCGCGATATGCTCGGGCCGGATCGAATCCGCGTCGGCGAAGATCAACAGGGTCGGCGCCTTGATGGTCTTGATCTCCGCGGACCAGTCATAGTCTTGTTGGTTGAGTTCGCCGGTTTTGCGCATCACCGTCACCCAGTCCCGGTCCGGATACATCTGCGCCAACGGCGATTTGGCGATGTTGCCGCCGATCGCGTCGGCCATGGCTGGCATTTGCTCAAACGCCGCTTTGATCTCCGGATATTCGCCGTTCGTCGCATAGGCGACGGAGATTGTGACAAGCTTGTCGAGCATCTCGGGGTGCCTGATGGCGAATTGCAACGCTATCCCGCCGCCGAACGAGTAGCCCATGACGCTGGACTTCTCGATCTTGAGATCCTTCATCACTGCGGCAACATCATCCGCGGCCTGTTCGAACGACCAGGGCGCTTCCGTATCCTTGCTGAGACCGTGGCCGCGAGCCTGGATCGCGATCACCTTGAAGTTTTTCGCCATCTCGGCGAGCGGCGCGCCGAACATCTCGGAAGGGTTCACTCCGCCGTGCAGCATGACGAGCGGCGCGCCGGTACCGTGGATTTCGTAGTAAAGTTCAGTTCCGTCGACCGGCGCGTAACCGCTCTCGATTGCTTCGGACATGGTGTTCCCTCCTTGGGATTGGGCAAAGACTGTCGTGGGTGCTGCCAGTACGGCGAGAATGGAAAGCGCCCGGATGATAGGTTTGAGCATTTGTTTTCTCCCTGTGTATCGAATCGCCCCGGGCAAACGTCTCTCGCCTGCCTGAGCTGTTGCCACGGCCCGAGCGGTTGGCGATCAGCGGGCCATGTCCATGACGAGGAGCGCTGTGAATCCGATGATCAGTCTTCCAGAACCTTGACAACAGTAAGCGGAGGAATATCCTCCGTTTGAAATAAAAGTCAAGGCGGCGTCTTGCCGAATGCCGGCGTCATAACGACGGTGGAGGACTGGTGGGCACCGAGAGTGAGCAACTATCCATGCCCTTCACACCATACGAGAAAGCGGGTGATCAGGATGCGGGCTGATGCGCAAAAGAACCGCCAACGGCTGATCGACAGTACGATCGAATTGATACTCGAAGTGGGCGGCGAACCCTCACGAGACGCCATCGCGGAACGCGCCGGCGTTGGTATCGGAACGCTCTACCGTCACTTTCCCGATCAGCAGTCTCTTCTGCATGCTGTCGCCCGCTGCGCGTTGGAAAGGAGTATCAGTGCGGGAGAGAGCATCGTCGAAAATGCACGTGACGGCGCGGAGGCACTTCGCCAGTACATGCACGCGGCGCTCGACAGCGGTATCGGTGTGGTCAACATAGTCCACCCTTTCCTAGACAAGCCCGACTGGCCCGACCTTCTTTCCCGGGCTGGCACCCTCATGAACTCGATCGTCGGGCGCGCCTTGGAAGATGGACGACTTCGCAGCGATCTCACCGAACGCGATATCGTGTTCGCCATGATCCGCTTCTCAAGACCCCTCGCGGTTGGCTTGCCTTTGGAAGAGGAACGCGCTGTTGCTCACCGGCACCTCGATTTCTACATCGATGGGCTGTGCATTCCGTAGAGGATCTTCGAGCGAGAGCCGTCCAACCTTGGCAACTCACCGAAAGCAACCGGTTGTGCGACGATGCGGCTGTCACAAATTTCTCCATGCTGACCTTTCGAGCCCTAGGGTGAAGCGCTCACCTCCCCAGTCCCCGCTTGCGCCCGAAGCTCCAATCAACACCGCCGTCACCACGCGCGACGCCAGAAATGTGGCGACCGAGATGCTTCTCCATCGATGGCGTCCAGGGCACGAGCTGGAAGCCGAGCCCGTCGTCGATCATCGCGAAGCGGCCGGAGGCAAGCGACAGACGCTGGCGATAGGCGCCGGCGACATGCTCCCCGCTATTGGAGCGCTGAAACGGTTGCCCGGTCTTCGCCGCTAGTTTCTCGCCGACTTCGTCCACCTCGCGCCGGCGGAGTGTGTCTATGAGATTGCGGCTGAAGACGATCCGTCGGCCCTGCCGCTCGGCGAACCCTTCCCCGATCAGATGGTCGGCACGCCTGTCGAGAGCATCACGCACCTGCGCGCCGAAGCCGCTTTCTGAGAGCGCAGTAGGCTCGCGCGCGATGTTTTGTCGGTCGAGCCAGGTCGCCCCGGATGCGGTGACCTGCCGTTCGATATCGAGATCGGAGCGCACCGCAAGTGCGACGCGGCGCTGGCCACGGGAATCGTCATAGGCGCGCAGCTCCACGATCGAGCCTGGCGCGCTATCGCCGGCGGCATTGAGATCGGCGAGCTTGACGTGATGGCTGCGTCCATCGAGGCCGTCGACCACGGCATAGGCCGTGCCCTTGAACTCATCATCGAGGCCGCGCTCGACCAGGCGCCCGACGATCGGCGCGTCGAGGCTTTCGGCCGCCAGCACATAATCCGCCGATCCGCGCTCGATACCGCGCTCGGTCAGGGCACGGTGCATGCGCTTGATGATGCCGCCGCGCTCCCCGAGCTCGCGCAGCGTCGCCTCGGCCTTGTCGCCGATCATCCATTGACCGGGGCCGACCTGCTCGGCCAGGCCCAGCGTCTCCAACTTGCGCAGGCGCCCGACCTTCAGCGCATGGAATTCATCGGGCTGTTCGCCCAGCTGCGGGGCGAGGTCGATGACTCCGGTGCGCCGGACGTCGCGCACGAGCTGACGGTCGAGCTGGGTCCAGCGCTCGGTCTCGATCTGGCTTTCGAGGGTGCGACGAATATCGAGATCGGTGCGCGGGCCAAGCTCTCGGGTGATGAGATCGCGCGCCCGGTCGCGCATCCCTTCCTTGATGTAGTCGCGGGAGATGACGAGGTCTTCACCATCATCGCGCACCCCGCGCACGATCAGATGGACATGCGGGTGTTCGGTGTTCCAGTGGTCGACCGCCACCCAGTCGAGCTCGGTGCCGAGATCCTTTTCCATCTGGCCAACAAGGTCGCTGGTGAAGGATCGGAGGTCCGACATCTCCAGCGCGTCGTCGGGCGAGACAATGAAGCGGAAATGATGCCGGTCGTCCTCGCACCGCTCGGCAAAGGCTCGGCCGTCCGCTTCTTCCTCTCCCGGCCCGAACAGGCGCGCCTTCTCCCCGTCCCGGGTGACGCCGTCACGTCGCAGATAGTCGAGATGGGTGCCAAGCGGCGCGACGCGTGCCGAATGGCGAACCACGCGCGCCTTGATGACCGCGCCGCGTGAGCGCGCGGTGATGAGACGATTGGCCTGGATGCTGGCCCGCTGGCCATGGCCGAAGCGCGAGCGGTTGCCGGAGGTAACACGCAAGGATCGCGAGACGCCGCCGCCTGCCTTCTTTGCGGCCGCCAGCGCCTGGGCGATGAAGGGACGCGCCGCCTGGGCGCGTGTCGAGCGGATGCGGCCCGGCCGGACGCGGAACTCGCGATCATCGGCCATGGCACCGCCTCGCAATGTGCCGAAAAGGCAGGAAATCCGGGAAGTTGAGTGCTTGGCGCACATTGCGGCGGAGCTGGACAATGTGCGGAAAGCGCCAGAAACTCCTACAAAAACAACCGACCGACCGGCGCGCAATGTGCGCCCTTTTATCCT
>NZ_JANKOF010000015.1 GCF_024655565.1 Nitratireductor sp. ZSWI3
AGTCAAAGGCCTTCTCGATGTATTTCCCAGGGCCGAAGTCGTTGATCGACTGGTGGATTTTATCGCCAGATACCGACAGACTTTCCAAACGGCATTGGCCGTGGAAGTCATTAAGTTGGGCGGCGGTGTCCGGCTCCAATCACTTATCGACCCGGCGTCTTCACCGTTGATCGAGAATTTCGGTGCGTTGGTTCAAGGAGCCCTCCTCCGACCGAGCCACGAGAATGGCAGCGCCGAAGTCGACCAGCGTTTGCTCACCACACCCATCCCAGATCTTGAACTAAACTCGGCGTTGGCGCTGACGACAAAATTCTGTGAGTTCGGAAAGCAGGAAAGCCAATCCTTGAAATCTGAAGAATTCCTCGCCGGAGAGATCTTCGAATTGTCGGCGGCGATGGTCGATCAGATTGAACAGCTTACATTTTGCGACGAAGGCATCAAAGGCGAGATCATCGACGCTGAAAAGAGATCGGCCTATCAGACCTATGCTCTCGAACAGGGCCGCTTGGACGTGACTGACATCTATTCCGGCGCGCCAGCGGAGTTTCTTGGAAGCTTCGTATTTTGGGACAAATTCGTTTATGCCTTCCGCGGAAGAGGCATGCAGTACCTCGTCGCCAGTGGCGGAAAGGGAGAGATCCTCGGTCTCTACCTTCCGGCAGAAGACTTGTTTCTTCATTTCACCAAGAATCCAGCGATCACCGAACAGGTGTGGAGCACGGTAAAAACCTATCTAGCAAGGGAGATTTCCAAGCGGGCAGACCGTCCATTTACCTCAGTTCAGGAACCCGAGTTGATCGTCCGAATTTGCGGGATCGAGAACTTTGCTCACCATGCCTGGAACTATTTTGGCGGTCTTGAGAAGGCGAACCTGGTCGGATTGCTGCCAAGGATAAGAAACCTGGAATATGTCGGCACGGAGTTCTTTGGCCCTATCCAAACGATCTATCCCGAGCTAGCGACCTCGCACATCGAGAAACCCAGGCAAGGGCCGGTTAAAAGCACTGATGCCTTCGGTCACGGGCGCCTCGTTATTCCGCTCGGCAGTCACCTGCTATTTCCGCAAGCGATCAACCGCATCACCTCACTCGCCGACGAGGCCGTTTCCGCATCGGACGTCCTGGGCCTCACAGATGCAATCCAGCGCTACCGCAGGCGCTTCTATGTCGCGCTTCGTGTCGGAGATAAATCGTGGCTGGACGCGGAACAAGAACTGCCCAAACTGATCAATCGCATACTGACTGAAGATTCCGATGCATGTTTTGTGCTCGACGGATTTTCCGTACCCGTTGGCGAAGACCACGTTAGTCAGCGCTGGGAGCAGCAGATCGAAAAACTCACTGGCATCGTCTCGGGCGTACTGTCTCAAGTCACGGAGAGTGAGCGTGTTTTCAACATCATGGGGCTGGATCTCCTGAAGAGCATCGGCCTCATGAGACTGTGCACTTTTTACATCACCCCCATCGGCACGGCTCACCATAAGGTCGATTGGTTCTCAGATATCGATGGAGTTCTGTATCTCTCTCCAGACTACAAAGAGAAGCCCGTGCGCAGGATGGCCGGCATGGCCCAGCGACTCGGCAAAAATTCATGCTCCTTTGCATTTGGAGACATGGCGGACACCTCCAGCGTTCGTCTTCAAAGCAGCAGTGATGTCCGCCCCAATCTGTCGAATTTCACGTGTTCATGGGAGACGATCTGGATGGACCTCAAGAAGCATATCTCCAGCGAAAATGTCCGCGACCAGCATCAGGGCGTGAACTACCTCCAATTCATCGGTAGCCTTCACGACTCCCTGAAACCGGAGTCGTATTTTGAGATCGGCACCGCGAAAGGCAGCTCGTTGAAGCTCGCGCAATGCGACGCAGTTGCCATCGATCCCAAATTCCAATTCGACACCGATTGCATCGGGAGCCGCAACCGCACTTTCCTCATACAGGAGCCGAGCGATCACTTTTTCCGGAACAATGACCTACGAACCTTCTTTCCTGGTGGGGTTGATCTCGCATTCCTTGATGGGATGCATTTGTTCGAGTTCCTGCTTCGTGACCTCCTGCATGTCAGCCGCTACGTCCGATCGAACTCAGTGGTTCTGCTGCACGACTGTTTTCCGATAACCGAAAGGATGGCACTTCGCGAACAACAGAAGCCAAGTTCGGATGAGCCCTTTGCGAACTGGTGGACCGGCGATGTTTGGAAAATTCTCTATGCGATCAGAAAATACATGCCACAGGTATCCGTGACCTGTCTGGACTGCCCTCCAACAGGTCTGGTCGCTCTAACCAACGTGAAAGGCGTCGGAGACGTGTTGGAGAACAGGTACTTCGAAATCGTTTCCGAGTTCATCGAAATGGACAAGGAGCCGGGTTGGCTGGATAGGCTCTATGCGGATTTTGAGATCACATCGAGCCAGAGTCTTCTACAGATCAATGAGCTTCGAAAGCGATTCTGGCTCTAGCCATCGACGAGGCGCAATGAAAAACCCAACAACCCCGAGATGAGGCCGCTTGTTGCAAGGCCGCGCGTGTGATGTGCTATGGAGGGCGGTGGGTTCGGGCATGTTCTTCTGGAGTTCGCAGATGCGTTTGTCCCTCGCTCTCCTTCTGATCCCGGCGGCTCTGGCCGCCGGCTGCACGACGATGACGCCCGAAGAGCAGCGCATCGCGGATGAAGAGAAATGCCGCTCTTACGGCTTCACCCGAAAGAACGACGCCTTCGCTGAATGCCTGCAGCGCCTTGAACTCGATCGACGGGTGGAACGGCGCGCCAACGCGGCCACGTTCCACGACAGTTGGATCTATGCGCCGCCACCGGTCATCATCGTCAGAAACAGGAACGAATAGCGGCTTAAAGCGGTTTTCCGCCCGCATCCCGCTCTGATTCTTTGGAGGCGATCGCGATCTAAAGGAAAAGGCGCTTCTTCAGGCGCGCGATCGACGATTGCTGGAGCTCGCCGACGTCGTTGTAGGCGCTTGCCACCTTGTGCAGCATCTCGACGAGTTGCTGCTTTTCCGTGTTGCCGAGCCGGTCCCTCAGCAGCGGCAAGAGCTCGTCGGCCACCATGGAGAAGAATGCCCGGTTCTCCGTATACTCCCAGGCCTTTGCGAACATCGCCGACGGATTTTCGACTCTCATCGGATCGTGAAAGCAATCCAGGATGGCGGTCTTTTCCTGTGCGGTGACGGGAGATCCCGTCCGCACGATCTGGATCAGCAGAATGGCGGCCGCGAGCTGTGGGTCGCGAACCCGCGAGAGCCTGGTTCCGACCAGGTTCTGGAACGACCGTTTCGCTCTGTGCTGCAACCCCTTGGTGTCGCGGTTGATTTCCCTGGCGACGCCATAGGCGTAGTGCGCACGGATGATGAAGAAGGCTATCGTGGCGACAATGCCGAGGAATACGATCAGAAAATGCATTGTTTGAATCACGGAGTTCGATGTCGGCGCCGTCGTTTTACCTGCCGCTTCCATCGATAGGCAACCTTCTTCTACAACCTCATGTGCTCACGCGGGCGCCCTGAATGCACGACGTCCGCAAAGCGTCCTTCCGAACAGCGATTCAGCTTTTGGTCGTGGCGATGACAAGGAGAACGAGTGCGGTGAAATTCAGGGCCGCGCTGCCGGCGTGCGAGAGCTCCCATTGCATGCGCAGGAACTCCCATTTCGGCGGCAGCATCGTCCAGTTCTCGGTTGCGCTGTTCATCGGAAAGGTGAAGGTCCAGAAGATGCCTTGCGTGCCGACGAGGCAGAGGAATGCAAGCGCGGCGAGGATATAGCTTTCGCCTGCCCGATAGAGCGCGACGGTCAGGGCGAGGCAGCTTATGAGGGCCGCGATGACCACGATGCCGAACAGGCTCCAGCCATCATAGGCCCGCTGGGCGCTAAGATAGGCACCCCTGTCCATCTGCAGCTTGCTTGCCATCGAGAACAGATGCGCTCCCGCCGGCACCAGCGCCAGCGCGGCGAAGAGGACGGCAATGACCCGAAGCGTGTAAAGCATGTCGACGCAACGCATCAGGCCGGCGACTGTTCCCGTCAATCTTCGCCGCCCTGCACGGCCCTGCCCGCCTGTTCTCGTCGCCGCCTGCGGCCGAACGATGGCCGGCGGCGGGAGCCATTCAACCATTGCCGCCGCTTGCTGGCGGTCGCAACGTGTGGTTTCCTCCACGAGCAGAGATCAAGGGAGGGCGGCGTGATCGCTGACTATATCGACGAGTTCATCATGCTTTGCGTCGCGCTGTGGATGACCGGCGTGGGGTTCGGCTATCTCAAAATGCCGGTCGAAGGCAAACCCGGGCAGCAGGCCTGGTGGGCGCATATCATCGGCCACTTCAAATGGCTGGGACCGCTGCTGGCTGTCATCGCGGTGGTGCTGGCTGGCGCTTCCCAGCGTTAGTCTCATTTCAGGTTCGGTCGACGCAGGATGCACTTCCAGAGGATTTTCCAGATACTCATATCGGACCGGCCGGCGGCCGAGGCGCCGAGATCGGATGCGCTGGAACGCAACATCGCCTCGTTCAGGCAGACCTATCCCGAGGCGAGCCACCATATCTACGGCGACGAGGAACTGCAGGATTTCCTGTCCGAAAGCTTTGGGAGCGAGGTGTTGGCGGCCTACCGGGTCATGCGCCCATACGCCTACAAGGCGGACCTTGCGCGCTATTGCCTTCTGATGAAATTCGGCGGCCTCTACTCCGACCTGTCCTACATGCATGTGCGCCGCATCGAGCCGCGCAGCCGAAGCAAAATGGTGGTGTTTCGGGACATCCCCGGCCATCCATCCTGGTCGGTCAGCAACGCAATCATTTTTGCCAAACCGGGCAGCTCCGTTCTCGACAGAGCGATTCAGCGGGTTCTCGCCCACTGCAAGAGCGGCCATTACGGCGTTTCTCCGCTCGATCCGACGGGCCCCTATATGTTCGGCCGCATTCTGGCCGAAACCGACGATTGGCGCGCCATCGAGTTCGGCGATTCCTCGCGGCTCAACGTCGACGCGACCGGCCGGACCAACATCGTCAAGATCATGCCAGGCGGGGAAGTGGTAGCGATCAGGAACAAGACCCGCGACGGAACGATCTCCGATCTGGTCCCGAACAGCGGAAACAATTATAACAAGCTCTGGCGTGACCGGTGTGTCTGGGGGGAATCATCATCGCGAACACTCGCAAACAAGGTGCGAAGAAAACTCGGGATATAGTTCACCCGGGATGCCTCCATTCGCTGAGAGCGGCACCTGTTCGAGAAACGCACCTTTCTCACAACCATCGCCCACGGCCTTTTTTCAGGGAGGGGAAGAAATGCAGGTGCATGGGCTAGTCGAACAGCTCAACAGGGATGGATGCTGCGTCCTCCCGTCGATCTTCAACGATGAGAGGATCGAGGAATTTCGCAAGACGACACTGGATAACCTCGGCAGCATGGGACAGACGCGCGACGTCGCGCATTCCTATCATCTGGCCGGCTTCCATCGTTTCCCGGCGCTCTCATTTCTCCATTCCCAAATCGCCGCGAACAGTTCGATCAACGAATTCCTGTCAAAATACTATGGAGGCGCGCCTTATTTTGCGATCGGCTTGAGCGACGTCACGGTCAACCGGTCTCAGCATTGGCACACGGACCTGCTGCGCGGCGAGTACAGCACGTTTCTCGATGCGATCGACCCGTGGAGCATGCGCGGCGATGGCTGCATCAAGGCCCTTGTCTATCTGCAGACCGGGAGAAGCCTGAGAATCGCGCGAGGCTCCCATCTCGTGCCGACGCCTCTGGACGACAAACTGCTCGATGATCTGGCCGGCACGAGGGAGGTGACGCAACTCGAAGTGAATGCGGGCGATGTGGTGATGATGGACATTCGATCCCTGCACCGCGGCTCGACCGATGACGAAATGCGCAAGCCCGAACTGGCCGACAGCCCGAAAATCCTGATCTCGACGGTCTTCGGACCCGTGAAATCGGCGTTCGCCGAAGCCATGCAACTCGGCAATGCCCACCGCATGGCGCGATGGGACCGCCAACACCTCTCCGGAAAAAGCGCATCCCAGGGCGCATAGTCGATCCGCCTGGAGTACGAACGTTCTTATCGGATGGGATGTGGGCCGGCTTTTCCGCCGTCGCAGCCGGCATCGGGACAAAAGCCCTGCTCCTCAGGCGCAAAGGAAACCGCTGATGCGATCCGCGCATTCGGCGAAGCCGGCGGCATGATGCAGGATCGGGAAAGAGTGAAGGTGTCCCACCCATGGGTTTGACATGCCTGTCAAACCCGCGAAAACACAGACTGTTTCGATGAGACTGGTGCGGTCGAGAAGACTCGAACTTCCACGGGTTGCCCCACAGCGACCTCAACGCTGCGCGTCTACCAATTCCGCCACGACCGCACGCAACGAAAGGCCGGTTCGAACCGGCAACGGGCATGTAGCAAATCGGGTTTGGGGACACAAGTCCGGCAATGTGCGATTCCGCAAAAATGTTCGCCACACACAGGCCGGCGCCGCGACTGGACCGGACGCCGATTTATCGCCATATGTGCGGGACGACAATTGCTTGGAGCAGACCCCGTCATGAGCGCACGTGGTGAGATCGACACCGCCTTCCTGCCGCGCGGCGAGGCGCCGCCCGTCGAGTGGCGCATCGAACCCGGGCTGACGGACTACGAAGCCGCGCTCGCCTTCATGGAAGAGCGCGCCAGGTTGATTCGCGACGGCAAGGCGGGCGAGCTCGTCTGGCTGGTGGAGCATCCGCCGCTCTACACGGCCGGCACCAGCGCCAGGCAGGAGGACCTGCTCGATGCCGGGCGCTTTCCCGTCTTCAAGACCGGGCGCGGCGGCGAATACACCTATCACGGCCCCGGCCAGCGCGTCGCCTATGTGATGCTCGACCTGAAGACGCGCCGCGAGGACATCCGCGCCTTCGTCGCCGCGCTCGAGGACTGGATCATCGGCGCGCTGGCACGCTTCAACGTGAAGGGCGAGCGGCGCGAGGACCGTGTCGGCGTGTGGGTGGCGCGGCCGGACAAGCCTACCCTGCCCGGCGGATTGCCGGCCGAGGACAAGATCGCCGCCATCGGCATCCGGCTGCGGCGCTGGGTGAGCTTCCACGGCATCGCGGTCAATGTCGAGCCGCAACTGGCTCATTTCGGCGGCATCGTGCCGTGCGGTATAAGCGGCTATGGCGTCACCAGCCTGGTCGATCTCGGCCTGCCGGTGACGATGGAGGATTTCGACGTGGCACTGAAAGCCGCCTTCGAGGAGACATTCGGCCCCGCCGAACGCCGCTGAAGCGCCACCCTTTCGCATTGGAAGTGCCGCGCCGGCACTTCCGCCGAGCAGAGGAGTGCCTGGCATGCCCGTTCCCCCCACACTGAAAACCCTTGCGGTCTTATCCGGCCTGTTGATCGCCACGGGACCCCTCGCCGCGCAGCAGGCGACGGACGCGCACGCCCCGGAAATCGCCAGCGGCGTGATCGACAAGGCCGCCGTCCGTGCGACAAAGCAGATGGTTGCGGCGGCCAACCCGCTTGCCGCACAGGCCGGCCTCGAGATCTTGCGCCAGGGCGGCAGCGCCGCCGACGCGCTGGTGGCCGTGCAGACCGTGCTCGGCCTCGTCGAGCCGCAATCCTCCGGCATCGGCGGCGGCGCCTTTCTCGTCTGGTACGATGCGGCGAGCGGCAAGCTGACCACCTTCGACGGCCGCGAGACGGCGCCGGCCGCCGCCACGCCCGAGCTCTTCCTCGACGACAAGGGCGAACCCTTCGCCTTTTTTGACGCGGTGGTCGGCGGCCGCTCAATCGGCACGCCCGGCGTCGTGCGGCTGATGGAGGCCGTGCACGAGAAGGCCGGCAAGCTTGCCTGGGCCGACGTCCTCAAGCCGGCGATCGACATGGCCGAGGCGGGCTTTGCCGTCTCGCCGCGCCTCAACGCGCTGCTTGCCGAGGACAAGGGCAAGCTCGACATGCAGGCCGCCGCCCGCGCCTATTTCTACGACGATGCCGGCGAGCCGCTCGCCGTCGGCACGGTGCTCAAGAATCCGGATTATGCCGAGACGCTGAAGGCGATCGCCGCCGGGGGCGCCGACGGCTTCTACAAGGGGTCGGTGGCCGAGAAGATCGTCGCCGCCGTCAAGGGCCACGAGACCAATCCCGGTCTGCTTTCGCTGGAGGATCTCGCCGCCTATCAGGTGAAGGAGCGCGAGGCGGTGTGCGCGCCCTATCGCGGGCTCGACGTTTGCGGCATGGGGCCTCCCTCCTCCGGCGCGCTGACCGTCGGCCAGATTCTCGGCATGGTGTCCCATTTCGACCTTGCCGGTCTCGGCCCGGACGATCCGGAAAGCTGGCGCATCATCGGCGATGCGACCCGCCTCGCCTTCGCCGACCGTGGCCGCTACATGGCCGACGGCGATTTTGTGAAACTGCCGGGCGGGCTGCTCGACCCGGACTATCTCAAGGACCGCTCGGCGCTGATCCGCCGCCCGACGGCGCTCGGCGAGGACGAGGTGAAGGCCGGCTCGCCGCCCTGGGACAAGGCGGAACTGCGCATCGACGGGATGAGCCTCGAACAGCCGTCCACCTCGCATTTCGTCATCGTCGACGGCGACGGCAACATCGCCTCGATGACGACCTCGGTGGAAAGCGCCTTCGGTTCGCGCCAGATGGCCGGCGGCTTCATTCTCAACAACCAGCTCACCGACTTCTCCTTCGCGCCGCAGGAGGCCGGCGAGGCGGTGGCCAACCGCGTCGAGCCCGGCAAGCGGCCACGCTCCTCCATGTCGCCGACCATCATCCTGAAGGACGGCAAGCCGCTCTATGCGCTCGGCTCGCCGGGCGGCAGCAACATCATTCCCTATGTGGCGAACACGGTCATCGCGCTGGTCGACTGGCAGATGAACATGCAAAAGGCGATCGACCTGCCGCATCTCACCAACCGCTTCGGCACCTATACGGTGGAGGCCGGAACCGCCGCCGAGGCGCTCGAGGATGACCTTCAGGCACTCGGCTTCAAGACCTCGGTCGGCGATCTCAACTCCGGCCTGCACGGGATCGCCATCCTGCCGGACGGGCTCGAAGGCGCCGCCGATCCGCGCCGCGAAGGCGTCGCGGTGGGCGACTGAGTTTTTTGTCGCCAGGATGCGACCTTCCTGAGGCGGGCCCTGCCCGCCTCTTTGCTTTTGCAGCCCGCAAGCCGACACCCGCCCGACGTTTACGGAACGTCAACCCTTTCGCCAGGCAACGGCGGGAGAGGCCCAGCCATCCTTGACATTGGAACAAAAATAGCACATAAAGAGACCATAGAGAGATCAGGAGGATTTCATGACCGAACTTGTTCAGGATGTCGTCTCGCTCGTCGCCGTCAGTTCCTTCGTCATGGTCGCCGCAGTCTTCATCGGGGCGTTCTAAAATTTTGCCGCGAGGCGCCGGTTCGCCACCGCACCGGCGCGCCGCGTAAATGGGTTCGCGGGACGCCGACGACACGGTGCCCCGCACCGTTCAATCCCAAAAGACAGCGATCGCGCTTCACTGCGTCAGCGGGACGACCTTTCCGCCGTCGAGCGTCACCACACGATCCATGCGCGCGGCAAGCTCGTGGTTGTGCGTGGCGATGAGGGCCGCAAGCCCCGACTGGCGCACCAGGGCTTCGAGCGCATCGAAGACATAGCCCGCCGTGACCGGGTCGAGATTGCCGGTCGGCTCGTCGGCCAGCAGCACGCGCGGTGCGTTGGCGACGGCCCGGGCGATGGCGACACGCTGCTGCTCGCCGCCCGACAGCTCGGCCGGCCGATGGCTGGCGCGATGGCCGACGCGCAGATAGTCGAGCAATTGCACGGCCCGGCTGCGCGCCTCCGTCGGGGCCATGCCGGCCACCATCTGCGGGATCATGACGTTCTCCTCCGCCGAAAACTCCGGCAGGAGGTGATGGAACTGGTAGACGAAGCCGATCTCGTTGCGGCGGATCGCCGTGCGTGCATCGTCGGAGAGCCTGCCGCAGGCCTTGCCGCCAACGATCACCTCGCCGGCGTCGGGCGCCTCCAGCAGGCCGGCCAGATGCAGCAGCGTCGACTTGCCGGCGCCGGACGGCGCCACCAGCGCCACCATCTCGCCCGGCTGCAGCGAGAACGCCGCATCCTTGAGGATCGTCAGGCGCCCGTGGCCCTCGCGATAGCTGCGCTCGATGCCCTTCAGTTCGAGAATGGCGGCCATCAGTCGTACCTCAGCGCTTCGACCGGATCGAGCCGCGAGGCCCGCCAGGCCGGAAACAGGGTCGCCAGGAAGGAGAGCGCCAGCGCCATCACGATCACGGCGACGGTCTCGTCCGCCTCCATCTTGGCCGGCAGCCTGCTCAGGAAGTAGAGCTCGGGGTTGAAGATCGTCGTCCCGGAGAGCCAGGAGAAGAACTGGCGGATCGATTCGACGTTCCAGCAGATGACGACGCCGAGGATCACCCCGGCGAGGGTGCCGGCAACGCCGATGGCGGCGCCGGTCATCAGGAAGATGCGCATGATGGCACCGCTGGTGGCGCCCATGGTGCGCAGGATGGCGATGTCGTGCCCTTTGTCCTTCACCAGCATGACGAGGCCTGAGATGATGTTGAGCGCCGCCACCAGCACGATCATGGTCAGGATCATGAACATCACGTTGCGCTCCACCTCGAGCGCGGAGAAGAAGGTGCTGTTGCGCTGGCGCCAGTCGGACAGGAGGATCGGCCGTTGCGCCGCCGCCTCCACCGCCGGGCGCAACGCGTCGACGGCATCGGGGTCGTTGACGAACAGCTCGATCGACTGCACCAGCCCCTCGGCGTTGAAATAGAGCTGCGCTTCCTCGAGCGGCATGTAGATGATGGACGCATCATATTCGGACATGCCGATCTCGAAGGTCGCGGCGATCGGATAGGCCTTGACGCGCGGTGTCGTGCCGAAGGGCGTGACATCGCCCTCGGGCGCCACCAGCGTCACCGTGTCGCCCACCGAAAGGCCAAGGCTCTGGGCCATGCGCGTGCCGATCGCCACCCCCTCGCCGGCCGCGAAGCCGACCAGCGAGCCGTCGCGGATGTTCTTCGAGACGAGGTCGAGCCGGGCCAGATCGTCGGCGCGCACGCCGCGCACGATGGCGCCGCTGCCGGCGCCCGAGCGGCCGGAGACCAGCACCTGGCCCTGCACCATCGGCATGGCGAGCCGTACGCCCTCGACGCCCTCGATCCGCGCGGCGACGGCGTCGTAATCGCTGAGCGGCATGTCGATCGGCTGGACGATCAGATGCCCGTTGACGCCAAGGATGCGCGTCAGCAGTTCGGCGCGAAAGCCGTTCATCACCGCCATCACGACGATCAGCGTCGCCACGCCCAGCATGATGCCGATGAAGGAAATGGAGGCGATCACCGAGATCACCGTTTCCTTGCGGCGCGAGCGCAGGTAGCGCCAGGCGATCAGCCGCTCGAAGTGGGAGAAGGGCCCGGCACCCTTCGGCTCGGCGGGCGGCGCGGCGGCGGCTGCCTTTCGGGTGGCGGCGTCACTCATCGTCGAACCTCGCGGGCTGGATGGCCGGGCGCCCTCGCGTCATGCGGCCCCGGCGCTGAAACGATTGATCACGGCATCAAGCGGCATGGTTTCGCGCTCGCCGGTCGCCCGGTTCTTGATCTCGACTTCGCCGTTCGCCACGCCGCGCGGGCCGACGATCACCTGCCATGGCAGGCCGATCAGGTCGGCGGTGGCGAACTTGCCGCCGGCGCGGCTGTCGGTGTCGTCGTAGAGCACATCCCGGCCGGCAGCCTGAAGCGCCTCGTAAAGCGTGGCGCAAGCCTGGTCGCAGGCCTCGTCGCCGGCCTTCATGTTGATCAGCGCGATGTCGAAAGGCGCGACGCTTTCCGGCCAGATGATGCCGTTCTCGTCGTGGCTCGCCTCGATGATCGCCGCCAGAAGGCGGCTCGGCCCGATGCCGTAGGATCCCATGGACACGAAATGCTCCTTGCCGTCCGGCCCGGTGACCGTGGCGTTCATGGGCTTGGAATACTTGGTGCCGAAGTGGAAAATATGGCCGACCTCGATGCCGCGCGCGGAAACCTTCTCGCCCTCCGCGATGGCGTTCCACTCGGCCTCGTCATGCATCTCGTCGGTGGCGGCATAGGGCGTCGTCCAGGCCTTGACGATGGCGGCGATCCCGGCGTCATCGGCAAAGTCGACATCGGCAGACGGGACGGCGAACTGCAGAAAATCCTTGTGGCAGAACACCTCGCTCTCGCCGGTGGAGGCGAGGATGATGAACTCGTGGCTCAAGTCGCCGCCGATCGGCCCCGTATCGGCGCGCATCGGGATCGCCTGAAGCCCCATCCGCGCGAAGGTGCGCAGATAGGCGACGAACATACGGTTGTAGGCGGCCCTGGCGCCCTCGTAGTCGAGGTCGAAGGAATAGGCGTCCTTCATCAGAAACTCGCGCGAACGCATGACACCGAAGCGCGGCCGCACCTCGTCGCGGAACTTCCACTGGATGTGATAGAGATTGAGCGGCAGATCCTTGTAGGACTTCACATAGGACCGGAAGATGTCGGTCACCATCTCCTCATTGGTCGGACCGTACAGCATCTTGCGCTCGTGACGGTCGACGATGCGCAGCATCTCCTTGCCGTAATCGTCATAGCGGCCGCTCTCGATCCACAGATCGGCGGACTGGATGGTCGGCATCAGAATTTCCTGGGCGCCGGCGCGGTCCTGTTCCTCGCGGACGATGCGGCAGACCTTGTCGAGGACGCGCTTGCCGAGCGGCAGCCAGGAGAAGCTGCCAGCCCCCTGCTGGCGGATCATGCCGGCACGCAGCATCAGGCGGTGCGAGACGATCTCGGCCTCGCGGGGCGTTTCTTTCAGGATCGGCAGGAAGTAGCGCGACAGTCGCATAGACGCATCCATTCAGTCGGCTCGAGGGAGCCAGTTCGGAATCAGGCAGACATGCTGCCCAAGCCCGGCTTCTTAACCATTTCGCAAGGGATTGAAAACCCGCGTGACCGGTCGAATGGGCCGCTATTCCAAGGGAAGCGGGTCTTGCCCCAGCCGACTGGATCGCGATGACTTTGGATTGAATCAATCCAAAGTCATAAACGCGATCGATTCCAAAAAAAATTGAGCGGGATGCGGCGGAAAACCGCTTCGCACTTTTCCTCATCCCGCTCGAGAGGCCGAGGCCCGCAATGAGCGATAACAATGCGCTTCAAAGCCAATTTTCCTCGTGACAATTCGTCTCAACTTGATCTAAGGTGCGCTCCCATAACAAGAGGGTGGAGCCAAATTCATCCTCGTTACGCGGTCAAAGTCTTGGGAGGATGCGGTCCAGGCGCGGTTACCCGCAGCCGCCGACGTTGATACGGTTAAGGATCGGACGCGTTGAGTTAGCAAGGCCTCGGGCCTTGCATTTTTTTTTGCGTCATTGCAGCAAAGCACAAGCCCTTCGCGAGCCGGCGAACCCTCCCCGCACGTCGACGGCGCGTGGCATGCGTAATGCTCTCGCCGGCCTTGCCGCCGGCCGCCGATCAATCGAATTTCGGCACGATGCGCGGAATGTCGTCGAAGGACAGGCCGAGGCCGCGCGTCAGGAAATACAGCAGCCCGAAAATGACCAGCGACACGAGCGTGGTGCGGATCACGGCGCGCAGCATGTGCGGGCCGCGCGGCGCGCTGGCCGTGGTGCCCAGCGTCACGTCGTCCTCCTCGTCCTGGGTGCGCAGGCCGAAGGGAAGCGTCGCAAACAGAACCGTCCACCAGATGATGAAGAAGACGGCGAAAAGTGAAACCCAGCCCATTCTGTCCTCAGACCTGTTCGAGCTCGACCAGCGTGCCGGCAAAATCCTTCGGGTGAAGGAAGAGGACCGGCTTGCCATGGGCGCCGATCTTCGGCTCGCCATCGCCGAGCACGCGGGCACCCACCGCCTTCAGACGGTCGCGCGCCGCCATGATGTCATCCACCTCGTAGCAGAGGTGATGCATGCCGCCATCGGCATTCCTGGCGAGAAAGGCGGCGATCGGGGACGCTTCGCCGAGGGGCTCCAGGAGCTCGACCTTGGTGTTGCCGAGCTCGACGAAGACCACGGTGACGCCGTGCTCCGGCAAGGCCTGCGGCGCCGAGACGGTGGCGCCGAGCGTGTCGCGATAAAGGGCGGCCGCCTTGCCAAGGTCCGGCACCGCGATCGCCACATGGTTCAATCGTCCAAGCATGAGCCCTGCTCTTCCATAAGCCCTGACCGGATGACGGCCTCGATGCCCCTTGCTTATTGCGTGACGAAGACGGTCACAATGGGCTTTTTGCCCCAGGCAGCGTTGGCCGCGTTACGCACGGCGCGCCGGGCAGCTTCAGAGACCAGGTCGAGATCCTTGCGGCGCGCCCGCGGGATGCTGCGCACGGCGCCGACCGCCGCTTCCAGCATGATGTCCTCGAGAAGCGTGCCGCTCTCGTCGGCCTCGGCGACGCCGATGGCGACGATGTCGGGATCGCCGTCCAGCTCGCTGCGGTCGTCGAGGACGATGTTGACCGCGACGTGACCGGCGAAGGAAAGCTTGCGCCGGTCGCGGATGCCCATCTCCTCGTCGGAACCGATCAGGCGGCCGTCCTTGAAATAGCGTCCGTGCGGCACCTCGCCGACGATCTCGGCCGGGCCGGGCGCCAGGCGCAGCATGTCGCCGTTGCGCACCTGCGCCACCTGCGGAATGCCCTCCATCGCGCCGAGCGAGCCCTGGGCCACCAGATGGGCCGCCTCGCCATGCACCGGCACGAGGATCTGCGGCCGTGTCCAGCTGTACATGCGCTTCAGCTCGCTGCGCCGCGGATGGCCGGAAACGTGCACCAGCGCGTCGTCGTCCTCGATGATCCTTATGCCCTGCTCGATCAGCAGATTCTTGATCTCGAGAATGGCCTTCTCGTTGCCCGGGATGACGCGTGAGGAGAAGACGACCGTATCGCCGGCCGTCAGCGCAACGTTGCGCATCTCGTCGCGGGAGAGCTTGGCGAGCGCCGCCCTGCCCTCGCCCTGGCTGCCGGTGCACAGGATCACCACCTTGTCGCGCGGGACAAGCTGGAACTCCTCTTCGTCGAGGACAGCGGGAAGGCCGTCGAGATAACCGAGCTCGCCGGCGACGTCGATGACGCGCTTCAGCGAGCGGCCGAGCACCACGAGCTCGCGCCCGGCATCACGGGTCGCCTCGGCGATCGAGCGGATGCGCCCCACATTGGAGGAGAAAGTGGTGACGGCGACACGGCCCTTGGCGGCGGCGATCACCTCCCGCAGCCCCTCGCCGACGGCTTCCTCGGTTGGCGACTCGCCTTCGCGCATGGCGTTGGTGGAATCGCAGACCAGCGCCAGAACGCCCTGATCGCCGATGGCGCGGAACCGCGCCTCGTCGGTCTTCGGGCCGATCGCCGGCGCCTGGTCGATCTTCCAGTCACCGGTGTGCACCACGGTGCCGAGCGGCGTGGTGATGGCGAGCGAGACGGGCTCGGGGATCGAGTGGGCGACGGCGACGGCTTCGATGCGGAACGGCCCGACCTCGAAGGTCTCGCCGGCGCGGAAGATGCGAACCGGCACCTGCGGCGCGTTGCTTTCGGACTGGCGCTTGGCCTCCAGAAGCCCGGCGGCGAACGGCGTCATCCACACGTCCGTCTTCAGCCGCGGCCAAAGGTCGAGCACGGCGCCATAATGGTCCTCATGGGCGTGGGTGATGACCATGCCGCGCAGGTTTTCCAGCTCGCTCTCGATGAAGCTTACATCTGGCAGCACGAGCTCGACGCCGGGCAGTTCCGGTCCGGGGAACGTCACGCCGCAATCGACGATGATCCATTCGCGCTTGCCGGCCCGGCCAAAGCCGTAGAGGCCGAAATTCATGCCGATCTCGCCGACACCGCCCAACGGGCAAAAGACGAGTTCGGCCTCGCCGGCCGGTTTCCTGGTGCTGGAACGCGCCATGGGTTCCCTTTCTCTCAATCAGTTTGCGCCGAAGCAACGGCGCCGAAATGAACGTCGCCGGCAGCGACCCTCAGCAGCGAACCATCCGCCTCGCGGATCACGAAGCAGCAGGCTTCGTCGATGGTCTCGAAAGTGCCGCGCACGACGCGGCCGTCAACGCGGATGGACACGGGCGCGCCGAGACCGGCGGCACGCTGCAGCCAGCGCTCGCGGATCGCCTGAAGGCCGCGCCCGCCATTCCAGAGGCGGATGTTATCGACCCAGGCGTCCGAAAGCGCAAGAAAGAGGTCTCCCGCATCCCCCTTGTAGCCGAGCTCTCTCAGCGACGTCGCCGGATAGGGAACGTCCTGCGGATGGGAGACGACGTTCACACCGATGCCGATCGCGATGGCGAAGCGCCCGTCCGGCAAAAGGCTGGATTCAAGCAGGATGCCGGAAATCTTCGCTCCGCCGGCCAGCACGTCGTTGGGCCACTTCAGCTCGAAGCGCCCGCGTGTCACCGTGCCGCCGTCGGCTGCGACCGCGATGCGCGCATCCGGTGCCGCCGCAGCCAGTGCATCGGACATGGAAAGCCCCGCCACGAAGCCGAGCGTGGCCGCCGTCGCGGGCTCGAAGCGGCCGGTCATCAGCAGGGTGGCGGCGAGATTTCCGGGCGGCGTCGCCCATTGGCGCCCGCGCCGTCCCTTGCCGCTCACCTGCTGCGAGGCGGTGATCCACAGATTGCCCGGGTCCCCCTCGCGCGCCCGCTCGAGGGCAATCACGTTGGTGGAGCCGACGCTTTCATGTGCCTCAAGCCGATAGCCCGCGGCGGTGGCGGACGGCGCCAGGCGAAATCCCATCAGATCAGAAGAACGTCTTGGCGGCAGCCTCGGCAATCCGCCCGACCGGTCCGCCGATCAGGACGTAGAAAAGCACGAAGGCGCCGGACAGGAGCATCACCAGGCGCAACTCCCCGGCCATCGGCTGAAAACCGCCGGCGGGCTCGTCGAACCACATGATCTTGATGACGCGCAGATAGTAATAGGCGCCGACCACCGAGGCGAGCACGCCGATCACGGCAAGGGTGTAAAGCCCGGCGTTGATCGCGGCGAGAAACACGTACCATTTCCCCCAGAAACCAGCGAGCGGCGGAATGCCGGCCAGCGAGAACATCATGATGGTCATGATGGTGGCCATCATCGGATTGGTGGCCGACAGGCCCGCCAGGTCGTCGATCTGCTCGACATTGCCCTCATGCCGGCGCATGGCCAGGATCACGGCGAAGGTGCCGAGCGTCATCGCCAGATAGATCAGCATGTAGATCGCAACGCCGCGCACGCCGGCCTCGGAATTGGCGGCAAGCCCGACCAGCGCATAGCCCATGTGACCGATCGAGGAATAGGCCATCAGGCGCTTGATGTTGCGCTGGCCGATCGCGGCGAAGGCGCCGAGGCCCATCGAGGCGATGGAGATGAAGACGACGATCTGCTGCCAGTCGAGGGCGATCGGCTCGAAGGCCCCCATGGTCACGCGTACGAGAAGCGCCATCGCGGCCATCTTGGGCGCGGCAGCGAAGAAAGCGGTCACCGGCGTCGGTGCACCCTCATAGACGTCGGGCGTCCACATGTGGAAGGGAACGGCCGAAATCTTAAAGGCGAGGCCGGCAAGCACGAACACCAGGCCGAAGACCAGGCCGAGCTGGCGCTCCGCCCCCGAAAGCGAGGCGGCGATGACGTCGAAGCCGGTGTTGCCCGTGTAACCATAGACCAGCGAGATGCCGTAGAGCATCATGCCGGACGACAGGGCGCCGAGGACGAAATATTTGAGGCCCGCTTCCGTGGAGCGCGCGCTGTCACGGTTGATCGCGGCGATCACGTAAAGTGCCAGCGACTGCAGCTCGAGACCGAGATAGAGCGCAATCATGTCGTTGGCCGACACCATCAGCATCATGCCCAGCGTCGACAGCATGACGAGCACCGGATACTCGAACTTGTCGAATTTCTCCGCCTTGGCGAAGCCGACCGACATGATGAGGGTGACGACCGAGCCGATCACCGTCAGGATCTTCATGAAACGGGCGAACGGATCGCTGACGAAGGCACCGCCGAAGGCGCGGCCGTCGGAGGGGAAGATGACCATCAGCGCGATCACGCCGACGAGCAGCGCCACGGCAAGGCCGGTCACCGTCGCGTTGGCGCGCTCCCCCGAGAAGACGCCGACCATGAGGAGCGCCATGGCGCCCACAGCCAGAAGCAGCTCCGGCACGGCAAGGATCAGGCTTATCGTCAGATCAGGCGTCATTTCGTTTCGTCCGTTTACTTTGCCGCGGCCATGGCCGCTTCCCGCGCCGCGTCGGCCGCGAGCGGGATATTGTTGACAAGCGCTTCGACCGAGACCGCGGTCGCATCGAGGATGGGCGCCGGATAGATGCCGAAGAAGATGACCAGCGCCACCAGCGGATAGAGGATCAGCTTCTCGCGGGTCGAAAGGTCCAGCAGGCTCTTCAGGCTCTCCTTGGTGAGCGCGCCGAAGATCACCCGGCGATAGAGCCACAGGGCGTAGGCGGCCGACAGGATGACGCCCGTGGCCGCGAACAGCGCCACCCAGGTGTTGACCTCGAACACGGCCAGAAGCGTCAGGAATTCACCGACGAAGCCGCTGGTGCCCGGCAGGCCGACATTGGCCATGGTGAAGATCATGAACACCGCCGCGTATTTCGGCATGTTGTTGACAAGGCCGCCATAGGCGGCGATCTCGCGGGTGTGCATGCGGTCGTAGATCACGCCGACGCACAGGAACAGCGCGCCCGAGACGAGGCCGTGCGACAGCATCTGGAAGATGGCGCCCTGCACGCCCTGCTGGTTGAGAGCGAAGATGCCCATGGTGACGAAGCCCATATGGGCCACCGACGAATAGGCGATCAGCTTCTTGATGTCCTCCTGCATGAGCGCCACCAGCGAGGTGTAGATGATGGCGACGACGGAGAGCGTGAAGATCAGGGGCGCCAGATCCATCGAGGCGACCGGGAACATCGGCAGCGAAAAGCGCAGGAAGCCGTAGCCGCCCATCTTCAGGAGGATGCCCGCCAGGATCACCGAGCCGGCGGTCGGCGCCTCGACATGCGCGTCGGGAAGCCAGGTGTGGACCGGCCACATGGGCATCTTGACGGCGAAGGACGCGAAGAAGGCAACCCACAACCAGTATTGCATACCGGTCGGGAAGACATGGGTGAGCAGCGTCGTGATGTCGGTGGTGCCGGACTGCCAGTACATCGCCATCACGGCGAGCAGCATCAGCACCGAGCCGAGCAGCGTGTAGAGGAAGAACTTGAAACTCGCATAGACGCGCCGCTTGCCGCCCCACACGCCGATGATGATGAACATCGGGATGAGGCCAGCCTCGAAGAAGACGTAGAACAGCACGATGTCAAGCGCGCAGAACACGCCGATCATGAGCGTTTCCAGGATCAGGAACGCGATCATGTATTCCTTGACGCGCTTGTCCACCGCTTCCCAGCTCGCCAGGATGCACAACGGCATCAGGAAGGTCGTCAGGATGACGAACAGCATCGAGATGCCGTCGACGCCCATATGGTAGGAGATGCCGGAATCGAGCCAATCCCGCTTCTCGACCATCTGGAAACCGGGCGTGGTGGCATCGAAGCCCACCCAGATGAACAGCGACAGCACGAAGGTGAAGACCGTCGTCAACAGCGCCACGTTGCGGATGTTCCGGCGCGCGCCATTGCCGTCCTCGCGGATCAGCAGGATGAGGAACGCACCGACCAGCGGCAGGAAGGTGACCGTGGAAAGAATGGGCCAGTCGGTCATGGCTTAGAACGTGCCTCCAAGCATCATCCAGGTAACGAGAGCCGCAACGCCGATGAGCATGGCGAAGGCATAGTGATAGAGATAGCCGCTCTGCAGCTTGACGATCCGGTTGGTGACGCCCACCACCCGGGCCGAGACGCCGTCCGGACCGAGGCCGTCGATGACCGCGCCGTCGCCCTTCTTCCACAGGAAGTAGCCGAGGCGCTTGGCCGGACGCACGAACAGGAAGTCGTAGAGTTCGTCAAAATACCACTTGTTGAGCAGGAAGGCGTAGAGACCGCTGAACTGGCGGGCCAGCGCCTTCGGCCGCTCCGGCGAGCGGATGTAGAACAGCCAGGCCACGTAGAGGCCGGCGAGCATGGCGACGAACGGCGCCAGCTTCACCCAGACCGGGACGTGGTGGAACTCCTCGAGCATGTGGTTGTCCGGCAGGGTGAACAGCGCGCCCTTCCAGAAATGCTCGTATTCGTGACCGACGAAGAACCCTTCGAAGAGGAAGCCGGCGAAGAGCGCGCCCGCCGCCAGGATGAACAGCGGCACGAGCATGACGAGCGGCGATTCGTGCACATGGTGCATGACGTCGGCCGAGGCGCGCGGCTTGCCGTGGAAGGTCATGAAGATCAAGCGCCAGGAGTAGAAGCTGGTGAACACCGCAGCGACCGTCAAAAGGATGAAAGCGAAGGTCGCGAAATAATTCTCGGCGACGAAGGCCCCCTCGATGATCGCGTCCTTCGAGAAAAAGCCGGCGGTGCCGATGACCGTCATCGGAATGCCGACGCCGGTGAGCGCGATCGTGCCGATGACCATCATCCAGTAGGTCTGCGGGATCAGCTTCCGCAGGCCGCCCATCTTGCGCATGTCCTGCTCGTCGGAGACGGCATGGATGACCGAGCCGGAGCCCAGGAACAGCAGCGCCTTGAAGAAGGCGTGTGTGAAGAGGTGGAAGATCGCCGCGCTGTAGAAGCCCGTGCCGAGCGCCACGAACATGTAGCCAAGCTGCGAGCAGGTGGAATAGGCGATGACGCGCTTGATGTCGTTCTGCACAAGGCCGACCGTGGCGGCGAAGAAGGCCGTGAAGGCGCCGACGAAGGTGACGACGGTGAGCGCCGTGTGCGACAGCTCGAAGACCGGCGACAGGCGCGCCACCATGAAGACGCCGGCGGTGACCATGGTCGCCGCATGGATGAGCGCGGACACCGGGGTCGGGCCCTCCATGGCGTCCGGCAGCCAGGTGTGCAGCGGCACCTGGGCCGACTTGCCCATGGCGCCCATGAACAGCAGCAGGCAGATGACCGTCAGGGCGCCGCCCTTGTCGAGCGAATAGCCGAGGAAGGTCAGCACCGCCTCGCCCGCCTCCGCTCCCTCGGCCGGCAGATAGGTCGCCGCATTGGCGAAGATCGTGCCGAAATTGACCGAGCCGAACAGCATGAACAGGCCGAAGATGCCGAGCAGGAAGCCGAAGTCGCCGACGCGGTTGACGACGAAGGCCTTGATGGCGGCGGCATTGGCCGAGGGCTTCTTGTACCAGAAGCCGATCAGCAGATAGGAGGCAAGGCCGACGCCCTCCCAGCCGAAGAACATCTGCACCAGATTGTCGGACGTCACCAGCATGAGCATGGCGAAGGTGAACAGCGACAGATAGGCGAAGAAGCGCGGCCGATGCGGGTCATGGTGCATGTAGCCGATGGAGTAGATGTGCACCAGCGCCGACACGGTGTTGACCACCACCAGCATGACCGCCGTCAGCGTGTCGATCCGGAAGGCCCAGGAGACGTCCAGATTGCCCGAGGCGATGAAGCGCAGCACCGGCACGGTGAAGGCCTCGCCCTCGCCCAGCGCCACACCGAAGAAGGCAACCCAGGACAGCAGCGCGGCGATCACCAGGAAGCCCGAGGTGATGAGCTCGGACGCCTTCGCGCCGATGGAGCGGCCGAAGAGACCGGCAATCAGAAATCCGACAAGCGGAAGGAAAACGATCGCTTGATACATGGTCCGGCTCTCAGCCCTTCATCATGTTGATGTCTTCGACGGCGATGGTGCCGCGGTTGCGGAAGAAGACGACGAGGATGGCAAGGCCGATCGCGGCTTCCGCCGCCGCGACGGTGAGAACGAAAAGGGCGAAGACCTGCCCGACCAGATCGCCGAGCACCGATGAGAAGGCGACGAAGTTCAGGTTCACCGCAAGCAGGATCAGCTCCACCGACATCAGGATGATGATGACGTTCTTGCGGTTCAGGAAGATGCCGAACACGCCGAGCGTGAACATGATCGCCGAGACGGTCAGATAGTGTGCGATGCCGATTTCCAGCATGGTCAGATTCCCTCGCCCGTTTCGACTTTCCTGATCTCGATCGCCGTTTCGGGCGTGCGCGCGACCTGTGCGGAGATGTCCTGGCGCTTGACCCCCGCCTTGTGCCGCAGCGTCAGCACGATGGCGCCGATCATGGCGACCAGCAGCACCATGCCGGCGATCTGGAAGTAGTGGATGTAATCCGTGTAGAGGATGTCGCCGAGCGCCGCCGTGTTGTGGCGCACGGCGATCGGCGGCGCCGGCTTGGCGACGTCGCCGGCAAGGTCCGGCGCGAAGGCATAGCCGCCCAGCACCACCACCAGCTCGGCGGCCAGGATGATGCCGACCAGCGCGCCGACCGGCGCATATTGCAGCGCGCCCTGCTTCAGCTCGGCGAAGTCGACGTCGAGCATCATGACGACGAACAGGAAGAGCACCGCGACCGCGCCGACATAGACGACCAGCATGATGAAGGCGACGAACTCGGCCCCCGTCAAGAGGAACAGGCCGGCCGCGTTGAAGAAGGCGACGATCAGATAGAGCACCGAGTGCACGGGATTGCGCGCGGAAATGACCATAAAGGCCGCCGCGACGGTTAGGAAGGCGAAGAGATAGAAGAAGATCGCCTCAAGTCCTGTCAGCATGGTTCCCTCGGTACCTAGCCTGGCCGGGACGCAGCGTCCCGGTTCGATCCTGCGTCCCACCGGGCCGCAGATTTGCCGTGTGTTTAGACGAGCGCCCTGCCCCCGTCCACTCCTGTCGATATCACCTGTACGGTGCGTCCAAAGCTATGTTGCGCGCCAGCTCCCGCTCCCAGCGGTCGCCATTGGCGAGCAGCTTTTCCTTGTCGTAGTAAAGCTCCTCGCGCGTTTCCGTCGCGAACTCGAAATTCGGTCCCTCGACGATGGCATCGACCGGACAGGCCTCCTGGCAGAAGCCGCAATAGATGCACTTCACCATGTCGATGTCGTAGCGCACCGTACGGCGCGTGCCGTCGTTGCGGCGCGGGCCGGCCTCGATGGTGATGGCCTGCGCCGGGCAGATCGCCTCGCACAGCTTGCAGGCGATGCAGCGCTCCTCGCCGTTGGGATAACGGCGCAGCGCATGTTCGCCGCGGAAGCGCGGGCTGACCGGCCCCTTCTCATGCGGATAGTTCAGCGTCGCCTTGGGGGCGAAGAACTGGCGCATGGAGAGCACGACGGCTCCGACGAATTCTTTCAGAAGCAAGGATTTGGCTGCTTGAGCGAGCGCAGACATCACTATTCTCCGGCGCGCGTGGCGAAAACGGGCATCGTCATGATCATGCAAGCCCCGCGAACTTCAGGAACGCCGCCGTGGCGACGACCATGAACAGCGACAACGGCAGGAACACCTTCCAGCCAAGCCGCATGAGCTGATCGTAGCGGTAGCGCGGCACGAAGGACTTCACCAGGGCGAACATGAAGAACACCATGCACACCTTGAGGACGAACCAGATGACGCCCGGCACCCAGGTGAAGGGAGCGAAGTCGAAGGGCGGCAGCCAACCACCCAGGAACAGGATGGTGGTCAGCGCGCACATCAGGACGATGGCGACATACTCGCCCAGGAAGAAGAGCAGGAACGGCGTCGAGGAATATTCGATCATGTGACCGGCGACGAGTTCCGATTCGGCTTCCACGAGGTCGAAAGGCGGGCGGTTGGTCTCGGCGAGCGCCGAGATGAAGAACACGATGAACATCGGGAACAGGGCGAGCCAGTTCCAGTCGAGGAAGGTGTTCGGCAGGCCGAGCATGGTGCCGAGCCCGTCGCCCTGCGACAGAACGATGTCGGTCAGGTTGAGCGAGCCGACCGTCAGGAGCACCGTCACGATGACGAAACCGATGGAGACCTCGTAGGAGACCATCTGCGCGGCGGAACGCAAGGCGCCGAGGAACGGATATTTCGAGTTCGACGCCCAGCCGCCCATGATCACGCCATAGACTTCCAGCGAGGCGATGGCGAAGACGTAGAGGATGCCGATGTTGACGTCGGCGATCGCCCAGCCCTCGCTGACCGGAATCACCGCCCAGGCGGAAATGGCGAGCACCGCGGCCACCACCGGCGCCAGCAGGAACACGCCCTTGTTGGCGCCCGACGGGATGACCGGCTCCTTGAAGACGAACTTGAAGAGATCGGCGAACGCCTGGAACAGTCCCCACGGGCCCACGACGTTGGGGCCGCGGCGCAGCTGCACCGCCGCCCAGATCTTGCGGTCGGCATAAAGGATGTAGGCGACGAAGATCAGAAGGACGACGATCGCCGCCACCGACTTCAGGAGGATCAGCAGCCCGGGAAGGACGTAGGTTGCGAAGATGGTTTCCATGCGTCTACTCGGCCGCCTGTTTCAGTTCGCCCCGCGCCAGCGCCGAGCATTCGGCCATGACGGCGGAAGCGCGCGCGATCGGGTTGGTGAGGTAGAAGTCCCTCACCGCCGAGGTGAAGGGAGCCTTGGTGAGCCGTCCGCCAAGCTTGGCAAGGTTGCCGATGGCCGCCGCGTCCGCCGGGGCGATCGCATCGACCGCAGCGAAATGCCTGTGCTCCGCATAGAGCGCGGTGCGCAACGCGTTGAGCGAATCGAAGGGCAGCTTGTGGCCCAGCACGTCCGACAGGGCGCGCAGGATGGCCCAATCCTCCTTCGCCTCGCCCGGCGCGAAGCCGGCGCGGTTGGTCATCTGCACCCGCCCCTCGGTGTTGACGTAGGTGGCGGATTTTTCCGTGTAGGCGGCGGCCGGCAGGATGACGTCGGCGCGGTGCGCGCCGGCGTCTCCATGCGTGCCGATATAGACCGTGAAGGCGTCGCCGACGGCGTTCATGTCGATCTCGTCGGCGCCGAGCAGGAAAAGCACGTCCATGGCACCCACCATGCCCTTCACGTCCTTGCCGCCCTTTTCAGGCACGAAGCCGAGGTCGAGGCCGCCGACGCGGCTGGCCGCCGTGTGCAGCACGGCAAAGCCGTTCCACTCGGCCGAGACGGCCTTGACGCTTTCGGCCAGCCTGGCGGCAAGGCCGAGGACGGCTGCCCCGTCGGGGCGCGTCAGAGCGCCCTGGCCGACGATGATCATCGGCCGCTTGGCCTTCTTTAGGACGGAGGCGAACCTTGCCGAACCGTCGACCAATTCCTTGAGCGTCTCCGGTCCGGCGCCCAGCAGCTCGTAGTCGTAGCGCAGGTCGCCCATCTCGCCGATGACGCCGATCGGGAAATCGCCGGCGCGCCAGCGCTTGCGGATGCGCGCGTTGAGCACCGAGGCCTCGAAGCGCGGATTGGCGCCAATGATCAGCAGCGCGTCGGCATCCTCGATGCCCTCGATGGTCGGGTTGAAGACGTAGCCGGCGCGGCCGAACGCCGGGTCGAGGACGGTTCCGTCCTGGCGGCAATCGTAATTGGGCGAGCCTAGCGACTGCATCAGCTTCTTGAGCGCGTACATCTCCTCGACGCTCGCCAGGTCGCCGGCGATGGCACCGATCTTCTCCGGTGCCGCCTTGGCGACGGCCTTGGCGACCGCGTCGAACGCCTCCGCCCAGGTGGCCGGCTGCAGGCGCTTGCCCTTCTTCACATAGGGGCGGTCGAGGCGCTGGGTGCGCAAGCCGTCCCAGATGAAGCGGGTCTTGTCGGAAATCCACTCCTCGTTCACCGCTTCGTTGACGCGCGGCATGATGCGCATCACCTCGCGGCCACGCGTGTCGACGCGGATGGCCGAACCGACGGCATCCATCACGTCGATGGACTGGGTCTTGCCGAGCTCCCACGGGCGCGCCTGAAAGGCATAGGGCTTGGAGGTCAGCGCACCGACCGGGCACAGGTCGATGACGTTGCCCTGGAGCTCCGATGTCATCGCCTGCTCGAGATAGGTGGTGATCTCGGCATCCTCGCCGCGGCCGATCAGGCCAAGCTCGGAAATGCCAGCGATTTCAGTGGTGAAGCGGACGCAGCGCGTGCAGTGGATGCAGCGCGTCATGATCGTCTTGACGAGCGGGCCGATGTATTTGTCTTCCACCGCGCGCTTGTTCTCGTGGTAGCGCGAGGAATCGACGCCGAAGGCCATCGCCTGGTCCTGCAGGTCGCATTCGCCGCCCTGATCGCAGATCGGGCAATCGAGCGGATGGTTGATGAGCAGGAACTCCATCACGCCCTCGCGGGCCTTCTTGACCATCGGCGTGTTGGTGAAGATCTCCGGCGGCTCGCCGTTGGGGCCGGGGCGCAGGTCGCGCACGCCCATGGCGCAGGAGGCGGCCGGCTTGGGCGGCCCGCCCTTCACCTCGACAAGGCACATACGGCAGTTGCCGGCGATCGACAGGCGCTCATGGAAACAGAAGCGCGGCACCTCCGCGCCCGCCTCCTCGGCGGCCTGCAGCAGCGTGTAGTGATCGGGAACCTCGATCTCCGTGCCGTCGACTTTCAGTTTTGCCATGGTCGCTGTCCGCTTGCCTCTCGCCCCATCCGGAGCAAACTTCATTCTTACTCCGCCGCCACCAGCACCGGCCGGGCCTGGTGGGCGTTGCGGGTGAATTCGTCGATGCGCCGCTCGATCTCCGGGCGGAAATGGCGCACCAGGCCCTGGATCGGCCAGGCGGCCGCATCGCCAAGGGCGCAGATCGTGTGGCCTTCCACCTGCTTGGTCACGTCGAGCAGCATGTCGATCTCGTGCTTCTGCGCCTGGCCGACGACCAGACGCTCCATGACGCGCCACATCCAGCCGGTTCCCTCGCGGCACGGCGTGCACTGGCCGCAGCTCTCGTGCTTGTAGAAATACGACAGGCGCGCGATCGCCTTCACGATGTCGGTGGACTTGTCCATGACGATCACGGCGGCGGTGCCTAGGCCCGATTTCAACTCGCGCAGCGCGTCGAAATCCATCGGCGTGTCCATGATCTCATGTGCCGGCACCAGCGGCACCGAGGAGCCGCCGGGAATGACGGCGAGGAGATTGTCCCAGCCGCCGCGGATGCCGCCGCAATGGCGCTCGATCAGCTCGCGGAAGGGAATCGACATCTCCTCCTCCACCGTGCACGGGTTTTCCACGTGACCGGAGATGCAGAAGAGCTTGGTGCCCTTGTTGTTGTCGCGGCCGAAGGACGAGAACCATGAGGCGCCGCGCCGCAGGATCGTCGGCGCGACCGCGATGGATTCGACGTTGTTCACCGTGGTCGGGCAGCCGTAGAGGCCGACATTGGCCGGGAACGGCGGCTTCAGGCGCGGCTGGCCCTTCTTGCCCTCAAGGCTTTCCAGAAGCGCGGTTTCCTCGCCGCAGATATAGGCGCCGGCGCCGTGATGGACGAAGACGTCCATGTCCCAGCCGTTCTTGTTGTTCCTGCCGAGCAGGCCTGCTTCGTAAGCCTCATCAATGGCGCGCTGCAGCGCCTCGCGCTCGCGGATGAACTCGCCGCGCACATAGATGTAGGCCGCGTGGGCGCCCATGGCAAAGCCGGCGATCAGGCAGCCCTCGACCAGCGTGTGCGGATCATGGCGCATGATGTCGCGGTCCTTGCAGGTGCCGGGCTCGGACTCGTCCGCGTTGACGACGAGGTAATGCGGCCGCTCACCCGGCTCCTTCGGCATGAAGGACCATTTGAGGCCGGTCGGGAAGCCGGCGCCGCCGCGGCCGCGCAGACCCGACGCCTTCATCTCGTTGATGATCCAGTCGCGCCCCTTGTCGAGCAGCCCCTTGGTGTTGTCCCAGTGGCCGCGCGCCATGGCGCCCTTGAGCGACTGGTCGAACTGGCCATAGATGTTGGTAAAGATGCGGTCCTTGTCAGCTAGCATGGCTTACGTCCCTCACCGCGGCTTCTTGCCGAAGACCTTGATGTATTCGGCTTCGCCGCCCTTGGCGAGCGCCTTGGCCTGCTTGACCCAGTCCTCGCGTTCGATGCGGCCGTGGAATTTCAGATAGCCGTCGACCCATTCGCGCTCGGCCTTCTTCCAGGAAGCGACCTGCGCGTAGGTGAAGATGCCGAGATCGTGCAGGATGCCCTCGATCTTCGGACCGACGCCCGAAATCATCTTCAGATCGTCCGGCTCTGCCGGCCGGGTCACCGCCTGCGGCCGGTTCTTGTCGTCGAGCAGCTTCGCCGGCTCCGCCGTCCGGCGGCCGCTGTGGGACCGCACCCGGGTGGTCTTGCCGTCGTCTTCGGAAACGAGGTCGGCGGCGACGGCATTCTCCCGAGGCGGCTTGACGCTGGCGCGCTTCTCGCCGTTGCTCCTGCTCTTCATCGAAGACGGCGAGGCGACGGCCGCGTCCGTCTCGATGGCGTCGGTCTTCGGCTTGGCGGCCTTGGACGGCGGCACCTTCGTGCCCGAGCCTTTCGAGGCGGCGGCGCCCCTTGCATTGCCCTTGACGGTCACGGCCTTTTCGTCGGTCAGCGAGGTCAGGCCGCCCATCGGCGCCGAATAGAGCCGGTCGACCTGCGGGCCCGGCTTGATCGCGCCGCCCTTGCCGGCCTCGAAGGCGTCGATGATCTCGGCAAGGCGGGCCGGCGTCAGGTCCTCATAGGTGTCCTTGAAGATCATGACCATCGGCGCGTTGACGCAGGCGCCCTGGCACTCGACCTCTTCCCACGAGAGCGTGCCGCCCTCATTCGTATGGAAAGGCTCGGGATGGATCTTCGACTTGCACAGATCGATGAGATCGCCCGCCCCGCGCAGCATGCACGGCGTGGTGCCGCACACCTGGACATGGGCGCGGGTGCCGACGGGGGCGAGCTGGAACTGGGTGTAGAAGGTCGCCACCTCCAGAACGCGGATCAGCGGCATGTCGAGCATGCCGGCGACATGCTCGATGGCCGCCCGCGTGACCCAGCCTTCCTGTTCCTGCGCCAGCATCAGCAGCGGGATCACCGCCGACTGCTCGCGCCCCTTGGGATATTTCTTGATCCAGCGCTTCACCTCCGCGCCCATGGCACGGGAGAAGGCGAAGCTTTCGGGCTGGACGGCTTCGTCTGCAAGACGGCGGACTGACATTTATCTGTCTACCTCACCAAACACGATGTCGAGGGAGCCGAGCACGGCGGCGACGTCGGCCAAAAGATGGCCGCGGCACAGGAAATCCATGGCCTGGAGATGGGCAAAGCCCGGCGCGCGCAGCTTGCAGCGGTAGGGCTTGTTGGAGCCGTCGGAAACGAGATAGACGCCGAACTCGCCCTTCGGCGCCTCCACGGCGGCATACACCTCTCCCTCCGGCACGTGATAGCCTTCGGTGTAGAGCTTGAAGTGATGGATCAGCGCTTCCATCGAGCGCTTCATCTCGCCGCGCTTTGGCGGCACGACCTTGCCGTCCATGTTGGAGACGGGACCGGTGCGCTCGGCTCCCAGAAGGCGCTCGACGCACTGGCGCATGATCTTGGCCGACTGGCGCATCTCCTCCATGCGGATCAGGTAGCGGTCGTAGCAGTCGCCGTTCTTGCCGATCGGAATGTCGAAATCCATGTCCGGATAGCATTCGTAGGGCTGGCTCTTGCGCAGGTCCCAGGCAGCACCCGAGCCACGCACCATGACGCCGGAGAAGCCCCAGGCCCAGGCATCCTCCAGGCTGACCACGCCGATATCGACGTTGCGCTGCTTGAAGATGCGGTTGCCGGTGAGCAGATCGTCGAGATTGTCGACGGTCTCGAAGAACGGGTCGATCCAGTTGCCGATGTCCTCGACAAGCTTCTCGGGCAGGTCCTGATGTACGCCGCCCGGCCGGAAATAGGCCGCATGCATGCGCGCGCCGCAGGCCCGCTCATAAAACACCATCAGCTTCTCGCGCTCCTCGAAGCCCCACAGCGGCGGGGTGAGCGCGCCGACATCCAGCGCCTGGGTGGTGATGTTCAGGAGATGGTTCAGGATGCGGCCGATCTCGGAGTAGAGCACGCGGATCAACTGGCCGCGGATCGGCACGTCGATGCCGAGCAGCCGCTCCACGGCGAGCGCGAAAGCATGCTCCTGGTTCATCGGCGCGACATAGTCGAGCCGGTCGAAATACGGGATCGCCTGCAGATAGGTCTTGGCCTCGATCAGCTTCTCGGTGCCGCGGTGCAAGAGGCCGATATGCGGATCGACACGCTCGACCACCTCGCCGTCGAGCTCGAGCACCAGGCGCAGGACGCCATGCGCGGCCGGGTGCTGCGGGCCGAAATTGATGTTGAAGTTGCGGACGGAGGTTTCAGGCATCGAAGCGCGCTCCAGCAACGGGATTGCGGAGTGAAAGGTGAATAGTGAATGGTGAATAGTGAATGGTCATGCATCACCTCTTCCGCGCTCCAACGAGCGTATGAACGACACCAGCATCTTCCCCAGCTTCTCGTATCTGGCTTCAAGCCCGCGCGTCTGGCCTTCGTTGAGCAGACCAACACGTGCGGCAAGAAGAGTGTGCGTCTCAAGTTCCTTTAGCGACCCCTGAGCAACACGCAAAAATTGGACGAACACCTTTCTCTGCGCTCGTCCAAATCCTTCAGCAATATTCGCAGGAATCGAAGTCGCAGCCCGACGCATCTGGGAAGTCATCCCAAACATTTCGTCGCGCGGAAACGTGCGCGTGATTGTGTAGATGTCGACCGCGATATCCATCGAATCCTTCCAGACGTTCAAGTCACGATAATCGTGGATCTTTTCCCGCTCTGGTTTGGCCTCTTCCATTCACTATTCACTATTCACCATTCACTCTTTCGCCTTCTCATCGCCCGGCAGGACGTAGTCCGTCCCTTCCCAGGGCGAGAGGAAATCGAAATTGCGGAACTCCTGCCTGAGATCGACCGGCTCGTAGACGACGCGCTTTGCGTCGTCGTCGTAGCGAACCTCGACGAAGCCCGTCAGCGGGAAGTCCTTGCGCAGCGGGTGCCCCTCGAAACCGTAGTCGGTGAGGATGCGGCGCAGGTCCGGATGGCCGGTGAAGAGCACGCCGTAGAGATCGTAGATCTCGCGCTCGAACCAGTTGGCCGCCGGGAAGACCTCGACGACGGACGGGACCGGAGCGTCCTCATCCGTCGACACCTTGACGCGGACGCGCTGGTTCTGGCGCGGCGACAGGAGGTGGTAGACCACCTCGAAACGCTTGTCGCGGGCCGGGTAATCGACGCCCGAAATGTCGACAAAGGCGTAGAACTGGCACTGTACGTCGCTCTTCAGGAAGGTCAGCACGTCGATAATGTCGCCCGGCTCGACCAGGAAGGTCAGTTCGCCATAGGCGACGACCGCGTCCTGAATCTGCGCGTCGAGCTTTTCCGTGACGTAGGCCGCCAGGTCCTTCAGCGCTTCGCTCATCATCCGCCTCTAACGTTCGATCGTGCCGGTGCGCCGGATCTTCTTCTGCAACAGAAGAATGCCGTAGAGCAGCGCTTCCGCGGTGGGCGGACAGCCGGGCACATAGATGTCGACGGGCACGACGCGATCGCATCCGCGCACCACCGAATAGGAATAGTGATAGTAGCCGCCGCCATTGGCGCAGGAGCCCATGGAGATGACGTAGCGCGGCTCCGGCATCTGGTCGTAGACCTTGCGCAACGCCGGCGCCATCTTGTTGGTGAGCGTGCCGGCGACGATCATCACATCCGACTGGCGCGGCGAGGCGCGCGGCGCGATGCCGAAGCGCTCGGCGTCGTAGCGCGGCATGGAGACATGCATCATCTCCACCGCGCAGCAGGCGAGACCGAAGGTCATCCACATCAGCGAGCCGGTGCGCGCCCAGGTGATCAGGGCTTCGGACGAGGTGACGAGGAACCCCTTGTCGGAGAGTTCGGCGTTGACGCCTGCGTAAAACGGATCGTCCGCGCCGACCGGATTTCCGGTGCGGGGATCGATCAGCCCCTTGGGCGCGGGCGCCACGAGCGTGCCTTGGTTCAATCCCATTCCAGCGCTCCCTTCTTCCATTCATAGACGAAGCCGATGGTCAGCACCGCGAGGAACACCATCATCGACCAGAAGCCCAGCCAGCCGATCTGGCCGAAGGAGACCGCCCAGGGAAAGAGGAACGCCACTTCCAGGTCGAAGATGATGAACAGGATCGACACCAGATAGAAACGCACGTCGAACTTCATGCGGGCATCGTCGAAGGCGTTGAAGCCGCACTCATAGGCCGACAGCTTCTCCGGGTCCGGATTGCGGTAGGCCACCAGGAAAGGGGCCGCCACCAGCGCGAGAGCCACGATGAGCGCCACGCCGATGAAGATGACTATGGGTAGGTATGAACTCAGAAGCTCATTCATGGTCCGACTTTCCGTTGCCCGCCGCGGGCGAGGCTGCGTATCGAGGCCCGAGACCGGCTCAGTGCGCCCTTCAGCCGAGGCAGCAAGGCTAGGCTCATGTTGCAACGCGGCGAGGGTTAGCGCAGGGCGCTTGGCGACGCAAGTCAAACCTTGGCGGGAATGCGGCATTGTGAGGCGCATCCGCGACGGTTCTGGCCAAACGACGGCTTGTGCACAGCCCTCACCCTTCACCTAATCGACGGGCCGCCCATGTAAAGCCCCCGATTTCATGTCAGGAGACTCGCGCTCCAGGGCGGCAAATGGGTGGCGGACGGGCTGGCGGGCGTTTACCTCTTTTTGAAAAGAATTGGCAGTGACGGAATCTGATGATGCAGAAGGAACGGCTGACGCCCGGCGAGGTGCGGCGAATCGCCCTTGGGGCACAAGGATTTGCCGACCGCGTTCCGGAAACGGAGGTCACGCGCAAGCACGCACGGCGCGTGCTGGACCGTGTTGGGCTGCTGCAGATCGATTCCGTCAACGTGGTGGCGCGCGCGCATCTGATGCCGCTGTTCTCGCGGCTCGGCCCCTACCCCACTGACCTGCTCGAGCGCGCCCAGTCGCGCAAGCCGCGCATGCTGTTCGAATATTGGGCGCACGAGGCCTCGCTGCTGCCGGTGGAGACGCAGCCGCTGCTGCGCTGGCGCATGGAGCGGGCCGAGGCCGGCGAAGGCATCTACAAGGGCCTGGCGCATTTCGGCCGCACCAAGCGCACCTTCATCGAATCCATCTATGAGGAGGTCGCGGCGCGCGGTCCGCTCGCCGCCTCGGCCTTCGACGGCGAGAAGGGCAGCGGCGGCTGGTGGGGCTGGAGCGACACGAAGCGTGCCCTCGAATGGCTGTTCTGGGCGGGGCGCATCACCACCCATTCGCGGCGGCCGAGCTTCGAGCGGCTCTACGATCTCCCCGAACGCGTGCTTCCGCCTTCGGTCGTCGACACGCCGACGCCGCCGGTCGAGGACGCGCAGCGCGGCCTGATGGCGATCGCCGCGCGGGCCCTGGGCGTCGCCACGGAAAGCGACCTGCGCGACTATTTTCGCCTCTCCCCCGCAGACAGCAAGGCGCGCCTTGGCGAGCTCGTCGAAGAGGGCGCCGTGCTGCCGGTCGAGATCAAGGGGTGGCGAAACCAGGCGTATCTGCATCGCGACGCGCAGATGCCACGCAGGATCCGCCGCGCCGCCCTGCTCGCCCCGTTCGATCCGGTGGTCTGGGAGCGCTCGCGCGCCGAGCGCATCTTCGGTTTCCACTACCGCATCGAGATCTATACCCCCGCCCACAAGCGCACCCACGGCTATTACGTGCTGCCCTTCCTGCTCGGTGAGCGGATCGTCGCCCGCGTGGACCTCAAGGCCGACCGTGCCGGCCGCCGTCTCAGCGTCCGGGCGGCGCACCAGGAGACCGGCGCGCCGCAGGACACGGCCGAAGCGCTTGCCGGCGAGCTCCGGCGCATGGCCACATGGCTCGGTCTCGACGATGTCGACGTGACCCACAAGGGCGACCTCGCCGGCAAGCTTGGCGCCGCCCTCACCTCGCACGACACCGCTCCGGAACGGAAATTCCATAGGACGCGCCGCCGTGCATGAAATTTCCAAGAGAGACCAGGGCACTGGGAAGCGTGGAGAAAAACGTTCCCCGATCCTCGGGACATTTCGGCGCAGGAGAAAGACCGAGCGACGGTCCGCCGGAACGCGCTCGTATCCGGCAGGGGTTCGCGACATTCAATTCCCGGCTGTGGTTCCGCGAGGCGGAATCGTCTCAACAGCCTTCAGATCAAGGAATCCTCGCCCGACAAGAATCCGGCGGTGGCCTCTTGCATAACTTTAAGTTGTTTCCTAAGATGTTTAGACAAGACAATTTGAAGTTGTAAGAATAGAAAGTATGTAATCTTAGATTGCAAAAATCTATATTAGAAGCCAATCCCGATATTTATTCTTTGTTTATTCCTCCTCCCGAATCCTCCCGAAGGGCTTGGGAGTATGTGTTGTGCAAAAGAATCATTCTCTTCGATTCCTGAATCGAACAGACGGCGCAGCGGCGCTTGAATTCGCAATCATCGCACCGGTCTTTTTCCTGACGGTGTTTTCCATGATCGCCTACGGCATCTATCTCGGGGCCGCTCACTCCGTGCAGCAATTGAGTGCGGATGCGGCCCGGGCGGCGGTCGCGGGGCTGTCGCAGTCGGAACGGCAAAGCCTGGCCGAGAATTTTATCGAAAAATCGACCATGCATCATCCGTTCATCGATGCGCACAAGCTTAAGATCGCCGCGGTCGACGACGCGACGAACCCGAACCAGTTCACCGTGACGCTGAAATACGACGCGCGGGATCTGCCGATCTGGTCTTTGTATTCCTATGCGATGCCGGGCAAGGAGATCACCGGCTTTTCGACCATAAGGCTGGGAGGGATGTGACATGGCCTCCATCTTCCTCGCTCATCTGCGGGCCTTGCTGCGCGACCGGCGCGCCAATGTCGCCACGCTGTTCGCGCTGATCCTGCCGGTGATGATCGGTTGCCTCGCACTGGGCGTCGACTACGGAAACCTCACGCTGCAGCAGCGCAGGCTGCAGAAGACGGCCGACCTTGCCTCCATCATCGCCGCGGCGGACATCAGGAACGCCGAAAAGGCGGTCGCCAAGTTCTTCGCCCTGAACAACGAGAAGATCGCCGTCGAGACCTCAGACGGGCTGCTGCTCGACGACCGGTATCTCTCGGCGGAAGACCATCTCGAACAGGCCAGGAACGGCATAGCCCGCCTCGTGCGCGGCCGTTACTTCGCCGACCCCTCGATTGCCACCAGCCTGCGTTTCGTCGAGATGGCGACGTCCCCGGACGCCGCCAAGGTGATGATCCGCAAGCAGGGCGTGCTCTATTTCGGCTCCCTCTTCACCAGCGCGCCGGAAATCGGCGTGGTCGGGACGGCCTCGGCGGAAAAGCTCGCCGGCTTCTCGATCGGCTCGCGCCTCGCCAGCCTCGACGGAGGCATCCTGAACGGCGTTCTCGGCCAGCTGCTCGGCACCACCATCTCGCTGAAGGCGATGGACTACGAGGCGCTGCTTGATGCGGACGTCAACGTGCTGTCGTTCCTCCAGGTGCTGGCGACGCGGCTCAACCTGACCGCCCTGACCTATGACCAGATCCTGGCAACGGACCTGACCTTGCCGCAGCTGCTTTCCTCGCTCCGCTTGACGAGCGGCGTGCCGCCTGCGGTGCAGGCCGTGCTGCGCACGCTGGAGACCGCCACCTCCAAGAACGCCAGCACCTTCAAGCTCGAAAAGCTCCTGAACCTCGACCCGAAGGGACCGCTGACCATCGCCACGGACGCCCCCTGGGAGATGAAGATCGGCGTGCTCGAGATGATCACCGCCGCAGCGGCCCTGTCGAACGGCGACACGCAGATCAGCATCGACAGCGGCATCAACCTGCTCGGTCTCGGGGCGATCAGGATCAACCTGGCGATCGGAGAGCCGCCCGTGGGGACGCCGAGCCATGCCCTGGCACCGATCGGCACTGCGGTCCGCACCGCCCAGACGCGCCTGAAGGTCGAGATCGAGATCAGCGGGCTGCAGTTGCTCGCCGGCACCAAGATCCGCCTGCCGCTCTATGTGGAGGTGGCGCATGCGGAGGCGCGCATCGCCGATATCCAATGCAGCCCCTCCTCCGCCACCGGCGGCAGCGTCGCCATCGATGCCGTGCCCGGGGTCCTGGAAATCGCCATCGGCAACGTGGATCCATCCGTGCTGTCGAACTTCTCCACCGGGGCCCGGGTGACCCGGGCCGAGCTGGTGAACGCCGCGGGCCTCGTCAAGATCACCGGCATCGCCCATGTGGAAAGCAAGAACCTCCAGATGAGCCGCCTCAACTTCTCCAGCTCCGACATCCTGCAGGGCCGGGTGAAGACCGTGTCGACCAAGGACATCATCGGCTCGATCACCGCGACGCTGCTCGGCAAGCTCGATCTCGACGTTCGCGTCCTGACGCTGTCGCTCGGCCTCGAGCCCCTGTTCAAGGCGGCGCTTGCCGCGACCCTGTCGAGCGTCGCCGCGCCCGTCGACGCGCTGCTCTACAACGTCCTGGCGCTGGCCGGCGTCAAGGTCGGCGAGGTGGATGTGCGGGTGACCGGCGTCAATTGCGAGCGCCCGGTGCTCGTCCAGTAGGTCGTTCTTGGGGTAGAGTCGGTAAAAGGGGATTAGGAGGCGGAAGTGCCGGTCCGGCCTTCCTGCTTCGCGCGATCGCCACTTCTCTATCTGATTGAAAAGTGGCGCGAGTGACGGGGCTCGAACCCGCGACCTCCGGCGTGACAGGCCGGCACTCTAACCAACTGAGCTACACCCGCGCTTGAGGCGTTGCGCCGAAGCAGCAACGCGTCGATGGGCGGTGAATTAGGCGGTTCTTGAGGGCCTGTCAAGCAGGCTCATCGCGCTTTGTCGTACTTTGTTGCGATTGTCCCAAACGGCGCCGCCGAAACCGATTTTTGCTTGCGATCCGAGCCCGAACCTCCTAAACGGACCGCTTGGAACGGGCGATTAGCTCAGTTGGTAGAGCGCTTCGTTTACACCGAAGATGTCGGCAGTTCGAGCCTGTCATCGCCCACCATTCGCCTCGCCGCGCAACAGCCGATCCGGCACCTGGCCGCGGCCCCCTTGCCGCCCGCAGCCGGTTTCGCATGGAGGCGATCGTGCCCCAGATTCGCAGCGCACGAGAAGACGATCTTCCCAGCCTCCTCGACATCTGGCGGCGCTCGGTGCGCGCCACACACGATTTCCTCTCGCAGGAGGATTTTCGCGCCATCGAGGCCGACGTCGCGGAAACCTATCTGCCGAATGCGACGCTCTGGGTGATGGCGGATGCGGACGATTCGCCGCTGGCCTTCCTGGGCCTCAGCGGCGCGCATGTCGACAGCCTGTTCGTCGACCCTGCGGAACGCGGAAAGGGCCACGGATCGCGGCTGATCGGCCACGCCCGGCGCATCGCCGGCCGGCTGACGCTCGACGTCAACGAGCAGAACGAGCAGGCCTCGGCTTCTATCGCAGGATGGGTTTCCGGGTGACGGGACGCTCCGAGCGCGATGGCGACGGCCGCCCCTACCCGCTCCTGCGCATGGAGCTGTGGCGCTGACGCTTATCGCCGTCTGATGGCCGAGGCGCGGCGCCCTCGGCCCGGCCCGCAAGCGGCAGGCAAAAGAAAAGCCGGGCTGAGACCCGGCTTTTCTTGCAGTCCTTGGCGGATGCGATCAGTTGACCGCGTCCTTCAGGCCCTTGCCGGCCGAGAATTTCGGCACGTTGCGGGCCGGAATCTGGACGGTGGCACCGGTCTGCGGGTTGCGGCCCGTGGAGGCCTCACGACGCGAAACCGAGAAGTTGCCGAAGCCGACGAGGCGCACGTCCCCACCCTTCTTCAGTTCGCCCTCGATGACGGAGAAAACCGCATCGACCGCGGACTGGGCGTCGCTCTTGGAGAGGTTTGCCTCTTCAGCGACTGCGGATACGAGCTCGTTCTTGTTCATGTAATTACCCCTTCCTGATAAGGGCCGAATGATGCGACTCACTCGGCTCGGCATACTCTAGGGAGAAGTGTTGTTACGACCAAGCAAGAAAAGCTTGAAAAACCTCTGAAACCCCATGTTTTCCGGGGTTTTCGACAGAAAAACCGGGCGCTGGAGCGCCGTGCGTCCCTTTGGACGCACAAAGAACGCTCTATCTCTTGATTTTCCGCATTTATGCGGACGTCAGGTGTTTCCACCTGACTGCAAAATGCTATAGCGCCCGGCTTTTCAAGTTTTCCCGTCTGCCGCTGCCTCTGGAGACCGAAACGCCCCCTGCAGCAGGGTCTGACGCATCGGCCCGGAGATCGAAATCGATTTCCGGGCCGATGCACAGTTTCAAGAACTTGCGGCGTCCTTTGTGCGTCCATTCGGACGTGCGGCGCTGCAGGTCAGTGGGCGACCGTCTGACCCTCGGCCTCCGCGCCGACGTCCACCTTGGCGGCATTGTCGACCGGCTCGACCCATTCGATGGGCTCCGGACGGCGGGTCAGCGCATGTTCGAGAACCTCGCCGACGCGGCTGACCGGGACGATCTCGAGACCGTTCTTCACGTTCTCGGGAATGTCGGCCAGGTCCTTGGCGTTCTCTTCGGGGATCAGCACCTTCTTGATGCCGCCGCGCAGGGCCGCGAGCAGCTTCTCCTTCAGGCCGCCGATCGGCAGCACGCGTCCGCGCAGCGTGATCTCGCCGGTCATGGCGATGTCCTTGCGAACCGGGATGCCGGTCATGATCGAGACGATCGCCGTGGCCATGGCGACACCCGCCGAGGGGCCATCCTTGGGCGTCGCGCCTTCCGGCACGTGCACGTGGATGTCCTTCTTGTCGAAGACGGGCGGCTCAATGCCGAAATCGACGGCCCGCGAACGGACGTAGGACGCCGCCGCCGAGATCGATTCCTTCATCACGTCGCGCAGATTCCCGGTAACGGTCATCTTGCCCTTGCCGGGCATCATCACGCCCTCGATGGTGAGCAATTCGCCGCCGACCTCAGTCCAGGCAAGGCCCGTGACGACGCCCACCTGATCCTCGCCCTCGGCCTGACCGAAGCGGAAGCGCGGCACGCCCAGATAGTCGGCAAGGTTCTTTTCCGTCACCTTGACGGACTTCTTGCCGCCATCCTTCTTGGCGTTGCGCAGGATCTCCGTCACCGCCTTGCGCGCCAGCTTCATCAGCTCGCGCTCGAGGTTGCGCACGCCGGCTTCCCGCGTGTAGGTGCGGATGATCTCCTGCAGCGCGCCATCGCTGACCGAGAACTCCTTGGGCTCCAGCGCATGCTCGCGGATCGCCTTGGGCAGCAGATGCCGCTTGGCGATCTCCACCTTCTCATCCTCGGTGTAGCCGGCGATGCGGATGATCTCCATGCGGTCCATCAGCGCCGGCGGGATGTTGAGCGTGTTCGCCGTGGTGACGAACATCACGCTCGACAGGTCGTATTCCACCTCGAGGTAGTGATCCATGAAGGTGGCGTTCTGCTCCGGATCCAGAACCTCGAGCAGCGCCGAGGACGGATCGCCGCGGAAATCCATGCCCATCTTGTCGATCTCGTCGAGCAGGAAGAGCGGGTTGGACTTCTTGGCCTTCTTCATGGACTGGATCACCTTGCCCGGCATGGAGCCGATATAGGTGCGCCGGTGTCCGCGGATCTCGGCCTCGTCGCGCACGCCGCCGAGCGCCATGCGCACGAATTCGCGGCCAGTCGCCTTGGCGATCGACTTGCCGAGCGAGGTCTTGCCGACGCCGGGAGGGCCGACGAGGCACAGGATCGGGCCCTTCAGCTTCTTCTGCCGGCTCTGCACGGCGAGATATTCGACGATGCGCTCCTTGACCTTCTCGAGGCCGAAATGGTCGGCGTCCAGCACCTCCTCGGCAAAGGCCAGGTCCTGCTTGACCTTGCTCGGCCTCCTCCACGGCAGCGAAAGCAGCCAGTCGAGATAGTTGCGCACGACGGTCGCCTCGGCCGACATGGGCGACATGGTCTTGAGCTTCTTCAGCTCGGCCTCGGCCTTCTCGCGCGCTTCCTTGGTGAGCTTGGTCTTGGCGATGCGCTCCTCGAGCTCGGCGGCCTCGTTGCGGCCGTCCTCGCCCTCGCCGAGCTCCTTCTGGATCGCCTTCATCTGCTCGTTGAGGTAGTACTCGCGCTGCGTCTTCTCCATCTGGCGCTTGACGCGCGAGCGGATGCGCTTTTCCACCTGCAGGACGGAGATCTCGGCTTCCATGAAGCCCATGGCCTTTTCCAGCCGCTCACGCACGGAGAGCGTGGCGAGCATTTCCTGCTTCTCGGGAATCTTGATCGCCAGATGCGAGGCCACCGTGTCGGCCAGCTTCGAGTAATCCTCGATCTGGCTCGCCGTGCCCACCACTTCGGGCGAGATCTTCTTGTTGAGCTTCACGTAGTTCTCGAAGTCGGAGACCACCGAGCGCGCCAGCGCCTCGATCTCCACCTCGTCTTCCTCGGGCTCGGGCAGCAGCTCGGCATAGGCCTCGTGAAAGTCCTCGCGCTCGGTGAAGCTCTTCACCCGGGCGCGCGAGGTGCCCTCGACGAGCACCTTGACGGTGCCGTCCGGCAGCTTCAGGAGCTGCAGCACATTGGCCAGCGTGCCGACGTCGTAGATGCCGCTCGGCTCCGGATCGTCGTCGGCGGCGTTCATCTGGGTGGCGAGCAGGATCTGCCGTTCGGCCCCCATCACCTCTTCCAGCGCCTTGATCGACTTGTCGCGGCCGACAAAGAGCGGAACGATCATGTGCGGGAAAACCACGATATCCCGGAGAGGCAACACAGGATACAGCGTTTCGCCGGCAGTCTTGGGGGATTGCGTCATTTTTCAGCCTTTCATACCGCGACCGCTCAAGAGCCGATCGCGGACCAGAGTCTAAACGGCCAGAGTGTTATCCGCCAGAAGCATCCGCATTTTTGCGCAATGCAAGGTCGGAGGCCACCCCACCATTTTTCCTCCCTTAGTTGGAGGCGCCGGTCGGTGAGATCAAGTGCCGGCATGCGATGCCGAAACAATCAGCCGGCAAAATCCACCGGACAGGCGCCTGCCCACATGAAAACGAGCCGGCTCGCCGCACAGAAGCGGCCGCCGGACGGTTCATCCGGCGGCGAACGCGTCAGGCGCTGGCGTTGCCCTTTTCCTTCTCGCGCTCCGCATAGATGTAAAGCGGGCGGGCGTTGCCGGCGACAACCTCGTCGGAGATGACGACTTCCTGAACGCCCTCCAGCGCCGGCAGCTCGAACATGGTGTCGAGCAGGATCGCCTCCATGATGGAGCGCAGGCCGCGCGCGCCGGTCTTGCGTTCGATCGCCTTGCGGGCGATGGCGGCGAGCGCGTTCTCGTGGAAGGTCAGTTCCACGTTCTCCATCTCGAAAAGGCGCTGATACTGCTTCACCAGCGCGTTCTTCGGCTCGGTCAGGATCTGCACCAGCGCAGCCTCGTCGAGATCCTCGAGCGTCGCCAGGACCGGCAGACGGCCGACGAACTCGGGGATGAGGCCGAATTTCAAGAGATCCTCGGGCTCCACCTGACGGAACAATTCGCCCGTGCGGCGGTCCTCCGGCGAGGCGACGTTGGCGCTGAAGCCGATCGAGGTCTTGCGGCCGCGGTCGGAGATGATCTTGTCGAGCCCGGCGAAGGCGCCGCCGCAGATGAACAGGATGTTGGCCGTGTCGACCTGCAGGAATTCCTGCTGCGGATGCTTGCGGCCACCCTGCGGCGGCACGGAAGCGACCGTGCCTTCCATGATCTTCAGAAGCGCCTGCTGCACGCCCTCGCCCGACACGTCGCGCGTGATCGACGGGTTGTCCGACTTGCGCGAGATCTTGTCGATCTCGTCGATGTAGACGATGCCTCTCTGGGCCCGCTCCACATTGTAGTCGGCCGCCTGCAGGAGCTTCAGGATGATGTTCTCCACATCCTCGCCGACATAGCCCGCCTCGGTCAGAGTCGTCGCGTCGGCCATGGTGAAGGGCACGTCGATGATGCGCGCCAGGGTCTGGGCGAGCAGCGTCTTGCCGCAACCGGTCGGGCCGATCAGCAGGATGTTGGATTTGGCGAGCTCGACGTCGGCGCTCTTGGAAGCGTGGGCCAGCCGCTTGTAATGGTTGTGCACGGCCACGGAGAGCACGCGCTTGGCATAGGGCTGGCCGATGACGTAGTCGTCCAGCACCGACAGGATTTCCTGCGGCGTCGGCACGCCGTCGCGCGACTTCACCATCGAGGATTTGTTCTCCTCGCGGATGATGTCCATGCACAGCTCGACGCACTCGTCGCAAATGAACACCGTCGGCCCGGCAATCAGTTTGCGGACCTCGTGCTGGCTCTTGCCACAGAAGGAACAGTACAGCGTGTTCTTGGAATCTCCGCCGCCGCTGCTGACCTTGCTCATGTCTTACGTCCTTTCACTACCACCGGCATGCCGGATGGTTGAAGCGCATCAGGCACCCTCATGACGCCCTTTTGCGATCCATCTTCCGTTTCGGAGCGAAACACAAATCCGAAACGGCGGCAACAATGCCAAGCCCCCCAACAAAGACTTGGCCGTGGAAACTCAACATAGGCTTAACCTAGGCGTTCGCACACCGCCTGCAAACACAAATTTGTGACAGAAATGACGCATCGTGCGGCAAATATCTGCCGCACCGGACGTCGTCCTGCGCCCCTTCGGCGGGGCCGGCCGTGTGCAATGGTCCGCGAATCAGGAACCCGCCGGCATCTCCAGCTCTTCACGCGACGTGTACACCTTGTCGATCAGGCCGAAATCGCGGGCCTCGTCGGCGGTCATGAAATGATCGCGGTCGAGCGTCCTTTCGATCGTCTCGTAGTCCTGCCCGGTGTGCTGGACATAGACCTCGTTCAGGCGTCGCTTCAGCTTGATGATGTCCTGGGCGTGGCGCTCGATGTCCGAGGCCTGGCCCTGGAAGCCACCGGAAGGCTGGTGCACCATGATGCGCGCGTTGGGCGTGGCGAAGCGCATGTCCTTGTGGCCGGCGCACAGAAGCAGCGAGCCCATGGAAGCGGCCTGGCCGATGCACAGCGTGGAGACCGGCGGGCGGATGAACTGCATCGTGTCGTAGATCGCCATCCCCGACGTCACCACGCCGCCCGGCGAGTTGATGTAGAGCGCGATTTCCTTTTTCGGATTCTCCGCCTCGAGGAAGAGGAGCTGCGCGCAGATCAGCGAAGCCATGCCGTCCTCGACCGGCCCGGTGATGAAGATGATGCGCTCCTTGAGAAGACGCGAGAAGATGTCGTAAGCCCGCTCGCCCCGGTTCGTCTGTTCGACGACCATGGGCACCAGATTCATGGCGGTATCGACAGGATTCGGCATGAAGAGAGACCTTTCGGTTTGGAACCGCGCGCCCGGGGCTGCGGCGCGCGCAATGCGGCAGAATCGTTACGTTCAACGGGATAGATAGGACGCCCCCTTCCCTTCGCGCAAGAGCGGGCGGCGCGAACGCCTTGATTCGCGCGGCAGGCAGCCTCGGTCGAGGCCTCGCATCTCCGTCTGGCCTGCGGACGCCGCAGCGAATAGGCTGCCGCGCATGACCCATCGGATGACGCCCCCCTCCTATCTCCTGTTCGACCCGACCCGACGCTGCGCGAGGCTCGATCCGCACGAGCCGGGTTTCGTGCAGGACCCCTACCGCGCCTACGCCTTCCTGCATGCGCAGGCGCCGGCCTTCTTCTGGGAGGACTACGGCTTCTGGTGCCTGGCGGGCTACGATGCGGTGAACCGAAGCCTGCGCGACCGCCGCCTCGGGCGCCAGAAGCCGGACGGCGTGGCGGCGCGCAACGGGCGAAGCCACCTTGCCGCCTTCGACGCCGTCGAGGCGCACTCGATGCTGGAGCTCGAGCCGCCCGTGCACACGCGGCTGAGGACGCTGGTCAACCGGGCGTTCGTTTCACGGCAGGTCGAGCGCCTGCGGCCGCGCGTCGAGAAGCTGTGCAACGCGCTGATCGACGACCTGCAGGGGCACGGCGCGGCGGAGATGATCTCGGCCTATGCGACGCCGATTCCGCTGGTCATCATCACCGAGATGCTGGGCGTGCCGACGGAGATGGGACCGCAGCTCGTGGAGTGGTCGCACCGCATGGTGGCGATGTACATGCACGGCAGTGACCGGAACACCCAGGACCGCGCCAACCAGGCGGCGGCGGAGTTCTCCGCCTTCATCCGCGCCCACGCGCGCCGGCGCCGGTCGGATCCCGGCGAGGATCTCCTGAGCCTGCTGATCGCCGCACGGGAGGACGGCGCACGCCTTTCCGAGGACGAACTCGTCTCCTCGGCGATCCTGCTGCTCAATGCGGGCCATGAGGCGACGGTGCACCAGACCGGCAACGCCATCGCCACCATCCTCGCGCAGGGCGGCGATCCACGCCGCTTCTTCGCCACGCCGGAGGGCACCGCCGCCACGGTGGAAGAATGCCTGCGCTTCGATCCGCCGCTGCACATGTTCACGCGCTACGCCTATGAGGCCGTGGAGATCGCGCCGGGGATCACCCTGGAGCCGGGCGAGCAGGTCGGCCTGCTGCTCGGCGCCGCCAACAACGATCCGGCGGCCTTTGCAGCGCCGCGCCGCTTCTGGCCGGACCGCGCCGACCAGAAGAACGTCTCCTTCGGCGCCGGAATCCATTTCTGCATCGGTGCGCCCCTGGCGCGGCTTGAGATGCAGGTGGGGCTGAAGGTGCTGTTCGACCGCCTGCCGCAGATCAGCCTCTCGGAGGCTCCGCGCTACGGCGACACATATCATTTCCACGGCCTCACGCGGCTCGATTGCGCCTGGCGCTGACGGCCCGCCTCAGGACGCCGCCAGCAGCAGGCCGAAGCCGATCAGCGTAGCGCCGAGGCCGCGCATGATCCAGGCAAGGAGGCCGGTGCGACCGGCCGCTCCCGCCACCTTCGCCCCGAACAGACAGAAGCAGCCGGCGGCGATCCATTCCAGCGTCAGCGAGACGGCGATCATCTTGGCGAACAGGACAGCGAAGCCCTCCTGCCCCGGCGTGATGAACTGGGCATAGAAGGCGGTGGCGAAGATGAATGCCTTGGGGTTCATGATCGCCACGAAGAACTCGCCACGCATGAAGCTCGTGAGGCTGAACGCCTCCCGCCCACCGGCAGGGGCCAGTGGAGCGGCCGTGCGCGCCGCGCGCAGCAGGCGATAGCCGATCCAGGCCAGGTAGAGCGCGCCGGCCCATTTCAGCGCCGCAAAGGCCATCGGCGAGGCGGCAAGCAGCGCGCCCAGCCCGAACCCCGCCGCGAGGAAGATCATCAGATAGGCCGGGTAGCGGCCGAGCGATCCGAGATGCGCGGCCCAATAGCCGTGCGTCATCGAGCGCGACAGCGCCAGCACGTTGTTCGGACCCGGCGAGAAGTGCACGGGCAACGAGGCGAGGATGAAGGTCAGCCACAATTGCTGGGACATGGTGCTCTCCTGGGGCAGCGCCGGGGGCGCATCCTCCGGCGGCCGGCATGATTCACCGGAAGCCCGGCGCATGTCCTTGCTTATTTGACCTTAAAATGATTGGCTTATGGCATATCCTGCCAATTTCAAAGATTGAAAAGGCTATCCATGCCAATTTCACTCGACGCCATAGATCGCAACATCCTGCGCGTCCTGCAGGAGGACGGCCGTCTGAGCAATGTGGAGCTTGCCGACCGGGTCGGCCTGTCGCCCTCGCCCTGTCTGCGGCGGGTGAAACGGCTGGAACAGGAAGGGGTGATCCGGGGCTATCGCGCCGTCCTCGACCGGGCTGCGATCTCGCTCGGCCTGACGATCTTCACCGAGATCCGGGTCGACCGGCACACGCGGGCCCGCGCCGACGCCCTGCAGAAGGCGCTGCTGGCGATACCGCAGGTGGTGTCGTGCCACATGGTGTCGGGGGCGGCGGACTTCGTCGCCGAAGTGGTGGTGCCGGACCTTGCCGCCTACGAGGCGCTGCTCAGCAATGTTTTGCTGGAGCTGCCGATGGTGGAAGACATCCGCTCCAATTTCTCCATGCGGGCCGTCAAGACGGACGGCGCCCTGCCGCTGCCGCAGGATTGACAGCATGGCGGCGCCTGCAGAACCGGCGCCGCCACGCAAGAGGAAGCTCCTCAGAGCTGCGCCAGCGCCTGCTCGAGATCGGCGATGATGTCTTCGGCGTCCTCGATGCCGACCGACAGGCGGATCACGTCGGGTCCGGCACCGGCGGCCACCTTCTGCTCGTCGGAGAGCTGGCGATGGGTGGTGGAGGCCGGATGGATGATCAGCGACTTGGTATCGCCGATATTGGCCAGGTGCGAGAACAGCTCGACGCCCTCGACCACCTTGATGCCGGCCTCGTAGCCGCCCTTGAGGCCGAAGGTGAAGACGGCACCGGCGCCGTTGGGCGCGTATTTCTTCATCAGCGCATGGTTCGGGTCCTCGGGCAACCCCGGATAGGAGACCCAGGAGACCTGATCGTGGCCGCGCAGCCAGTCGGCCACCTTCAGGGCGTTGTCGCAATGGCGCTGCATCCTGAGCGGCAGCGTCTCGATGCCGGTGAGGATCAGGAAAGCGTTGAAGGGCGAGATGGCCGGCCCGAAATCGCGCAGGCCGAGCACGCGCGCGGCGATGGCGAAGGCGAAGTTGCCGAAGGTCTCGTGCAGCACCATGCCGCCATATTCGGGGCGCGGCTCCGACAGCATCGGGTATTTCCCCGATCTGGACCAATCGAAGGTGCCGCCGTCGACGATCACGCCGCCGACCGAATTGCCATGGCCGCCCATGAACTTGGTGAGCGAATGCAGCACCACGTCGGCGCCGTGCTCGATCGGCCTGAGGAGATAGGGCGAGGCCATGGTGTTGTCGACGATGAAGGGCAGACCGTGCTTGCGGGCGATGTCGCCGATCTTCTCGAGATCGACGAAGGTGCCGCCGGGATTGGCGAGGCTCTCGACGAAGATCGCCTGTGTCTTGTCGTCGATCTGGCTCTCGAAGGTCGACAGGTCCTCCGGATCGGCCCAGCGCACCTGCCAGTCGAAATTCTTGAAGGCGTGGCCGAACTGGTTGATCGAGCCGCCGTAAAGCTTCCTGGCGGCGATGAAGTTGGCGCCCGGCTGCATGATCGTGTGGAAGGTCAGGAGCTGGGCCGCATGGCCGGAGGCGGTGGCCAGCGCAGCCGTGCCGCCCTCGAGCGCGGCGACGCGCTCCTCGAGCACCGCCTGGGTCGGGTTCATGATGCGCGTGTAGATGTTGCCGAAGGCCTTCAGCCCGAACAGCGAGGCGGCATGGTCGGCATCGTCGAAGACGTAGGAGGTCGTCTGGTAGATCGGCGTGGCGCGGGCGCCGGTGGCGGGATCCGGCTGGGCTCCGGCGTGGACGGCCAGCGTGTTGAAACCAGGCGTGCGCTCGCTCATGACATTTCCTCCGTGTTCAACGCGATCTTTGCGCATCAATACAGAGGCCGCTTTCCCAGGCAAAGAAGATTCATCCGCCGTTGCGGCAAATCGGGAAAAACTCACCGTTGGCGAATGCCGAAGCTCTGAAACCCCTTGCGCATCAGCGGCTTCTTGGAGGAGATCACCCGGCTGTTGACCCCGTTCCAGCCGATCTCCCCGGACAGGCGCGCATACTCGATCTTCGGGCAGCGGTTCATCACCACCTTGATGCCCTTCCGCTCCAGCCGCGCCGCCGAGACGTCGTCGCGGATGGTGAGCTGCATCCAGACGACCTTGGGAAGCGGATCCATCGCCAGCACCTCTTCCACGACGCCGGGAATGGCCGACGACGGGCGGAAGATATCGACCATGTCGACGGGCTCCGGCAGGTCGGCGAGCCGCGCCACCACGGGTCGCCCCAGGATTTCCTTGCCCGCCTGCCCCGGATTGACCGGATGGACGAGGTAGCCCTTGTCGATCAGATATTTGGCGACGAAGAAGCTCGGCCGCACCTCGTTCGCAGAAGCCCCGACGATGGCAATGGTCCTGACCGTGTTCAAGATGCCGGAAATATAGGCGTCGTCATAAGAATCGTGATTCATCATCGCTCCAGTGGGGCATCGTGCGGCAACCGCATCGTATCGGCTGCTGTACGGTTGTGCTAAGCTTCACAGCCGGTCCGCGCAAACCTGAGGGTGTTCGACCATGTTGAGATATGCCGCCCTTGTCCTGGGAATGCTCGCCTTCACCGGTCAGGCGGAGGCCATATCCCGTTACAACTCAACTGCCATGAGCTGTTCGTCGGTGCAAGCGCGGATCGCCCGCGAGGGCGCGGCGATCATGCGCTATCGCTCGCAGCGCAATCCGAGCCTGACGCTCTACGACCGCTATGTGGCGAACGAGTATCTGTGCCCGGCCGGCCACATCGCCGTGCGCGCCCACATCCCGACGGCCGACACGCCGTCCTGCCCGGTGCTGCGCTGCAAGCCGGAGATCCGCGAGCGCCTGTTCCGCCGCCCCTGGGTGTTCGGCAACTGACCCGACGCGACATCGCAACACCGCCTGCGCCGAGCTTGCCGGAGGCGCATGCCGCCGCGCCGGATCCGATTTCGCAAGCCCTGCGAATACTATATTGAATACCATATTCAATGCTTTGTTTATTTAAGCATATATGCGCTTTTTCGAGGATTTGTCCTTGTATACGAAGATCGAGCCGCGCCGCTTGCGAGGTCAGGTAGCCAGCCGGGCCGCGCGGCAGATCAACGCAAAGTCAGAAAGGACGTCCCATGCGCAATGCCATTGCCTTCGCCCTCGGCACGCTTCTGCTTGCCTCCCCTTTACAGGCCGACGCCGCGACCTGCGGCCAGATGCAGAGCACCGTCAAGGCGCGGGGAGCCACGATCCTGCGCTACCCTTCGCCAAGCCGCTCCGATCTTCCCCGATACGACCGCTTCGTGGCCAACAGCGCCGAGTGCCAGCCGATCTTCCAGAACATCAAGGTGCTTCACGTGCCAGCGTCCGATACGATGAGCTGCCCGCTCTTCGTGTGCAGCAGCGACAACGACGACTAGTGGTGCGATCCCAACAGATGGTACCCATCTGTTGAGAAAAATCGCCCCACCAGATCAATAGCTTGTGGGCTGACTTGTCCAAACAGATGGGTACCATCTGTTTCGGCCAGACCACTAGGCTCCCCGGCGTGATCGCCGGGGCAGAGCGCGGCTCGATGTCCGGTCGGCCCTGTTGCCGGCCGGATGCCACGCCTCACTCCGGCAGGCTGACAGACCCGTCGGCAGAGATCGGAAAGCCGGGATTGTGCGCCACCTCCCAGAGATTGCCTTCCGTGTCCGTGAAATAGCCCTGGAAGCCGCCCCATTCGGCGCGCTGGGCCGGCTTGATCACCGTGCCGCCCGCCTCTTCCGCCTGCCGCAGGACGGCGGCGACCTCGCCCTCGGTGCGCGTGTTGTAGGCGAGCGCCACATTCGGCAGCCCGGCGCCCGCGCCGGCCGCCCGACGCACTGGCCGGCCGGCGTCGGCGGCCAGATCCTCACGCGGCCACAGGGCCAGGATCAGGCCACCCATCTGGAAGAAGGCGACCCCTTCCGTGATCTGCTTGTTGCGTTCCAGCCCCATGGCTTCGTAAAAGCGCACCGAGCGTTCGAGGTCCTCGACCCCCAGCGTGATGATGGAGACGCGCTGTTCCATCCTACTTTCCCTTCCATTCCGGCGGACGCTTGTCGATGAAGGCGCCGATGCCCTCCTCCGCGTCGCGCGCCAGCATGTTCTCGACCATCACGCGAGCCGTGTAGTCATAAGCCTCCGAGAGGCCCATCTCGGCCTGCGCGTAAAACGCTTCCTTGCCGATCTTCAGCGTCAAAGGCGATTTGGAAGCAATGGTTTGCGCAAGATCCCTGACTGCCCCGGTCAACGTCTCGCGCGGCACGACCCGGTTGACGAGGCCGATGTCGCGGGCCGTCTGCGCATCGATCATGCCACCCGTCAGGAGCATTTCCATCGCATGCTTGCGCGCGACGTTGCGCGACAGGGCGACCATCGGCGTCGAACAGAACAGGCCGATATTGACGCCAGGCGTCGCAAAGCGCGACACGTCGCTCGCCACCGCCAGGTCGCAGGAGGCGACGAGCTGGCAGCCGGCGGCCGTCGCGACGCCGTCCACCTCGGCGATCACCGGCTTGGGGTGACGCACCACCGCCTGCATCAGGCTGGCACAGAGCAGCATCGTCCTCTCGAAGAAGGCACGGCCCCGGTCGGCGTCACCGCGATGCGCGGTCATTTCCTTCAGGTCGTGCCCGGCCGAAAACAGCTTCTCGGAAGAGCGCACGATGATGACGCGCACGCCATCATCCTCGCGCGCCCGCTCCAGCGCCCCCTTCAGCGCTTCCATCAGAGCGATGGACAGGGCGTTGGCCGGCGGATTGGAAAGCGCCAGGGTCAGGATCCCGTCGGCGCTGGTGCTCGACACGAGCGGCCTGACGGCCTGCTCCACGGCTGCAACGGCCTCCCCCATCATGCTTCCTCCTGTCCGAGATTGTTCAATCCCCAACATAATGCGGCTTGTCTTGCGGCGGCAATGCGGCAATTCTCCTGAACGCTTGGGGCACATGGCACTTCAGGCGGTAGACCCGGGAGGAGACAGGGTATGGATGCACGGCGGCGCGAGGGATTTCAGCCGGTGATGGACGCTGCGGCGGTCAACGGCTTCCTGCGCGAGGTCTTTCCGCAGGCCTGCGGCGGCGAGCCGCCCGACTATCGGGCGCTCGAGGTCTGGCCGGGCGGCTGCTCGGTGCGGCTCGAGGCGCGCTTCCAGCACCTGCGCCCCGGCGACACCGTTTCCGGCCCCTCCCTCTTCGCCCTCGCCGACATTGGCGGCTATGTCTGCGCGCTGTCGCATGTCGGGCCTGAGGCGCTTGCGGTCACCACCAACCTCAACATCAACTTCATGCGCAAGGCTCCGGCCGGCACGGTCGACGGCCATTGCCGCATTCTCAAGCTCGGCAAGAGGCTGATGATCTTCGAGGCAGAGCTCGTCGCCGGCGCAGACGGGGACATCGTCGCCCACGCCACCGGCACCTATTCGATCCCGCCCGCCCCGCCCGCAAGCGGGGCTTGAGCGGTCGAATCCGCCGTGAAAGAGCCCGAAATTTACGGTATTAAAATACCACAAAACCAACGCATTGTTTTTATTGGGTTATTTTTATAGCGTACGCATCATAGCCTCTTGACGCCGACCCGCGTCGACTGTAGGTAACAGCCGCTGCGCCGGCCTTTTGGCGCGGTTTTGTTCGTGCAGGCACTGTGCGAACGCAAGCAACAAGAAACGCCCTGCCTTCGGGCCGGGATCAGTCAAGTGGACAGACCCATGAAAACCTTTTCGCAGAAGCCTGCGGAGGTGACGAAGAAGTGGATCCTGATCGACGCCGAAGGTCTCGTCGTCGGCCGCCTCGCCACCATCGTCGCCAACCGCCTGCGCGGCAAGCACAAAGCCACCTTCACCCCGCATGTCGATGATGGCGACAACGTCATCATCATCAATGCCGAGAAGGTTGTGCTGACCGGCAAGAAGTACACCGACAAGAAGTATTACTGGCACACGGGTCATCCCGGCGGCATCAAGGAGCGCACGGCGCGCCAGATCATCGAGGGCCGCTTTCCCGAGCGCGTGCTCGAGAAGGCCATCGAGCGCATGATCCCGCGCGGGCCGCTGGGCCGCCGCCAGATGAAGAATCTGCGCGTCTATGCCGGTGCGGAGCATCCGCACACCGCCCAGAACCCGGAGACGCTCGACGTCGCCGCCATGAGCAAGAAGAATGTGAGGGCCCAGTAATGGCCGAAATCAACTCCCTCGAAGAGCTGGGTGCGGCGACCGCTGCGCAGAACGCCGAGCAGGAAGCTCCCGTTCATGTGCAGAAGCTCGACGCCCAGGGCCGCGCCTATGCCACCGGCAAGCGCAAGAACGCGATCGCCCGCGTCTGGGTAAAGCCCGGCTCCGGCAAGATCACGGTCAACAAGAAAGAGTTCAGCACCTATTTCGCCCGCCCGGTGCTGCAGATGATCCTGCAGCAGCCGATCGTCGCGACCAACCGCAACGGCCAGTATGACATCGTCGCCACCGTTGTCGGCGGCGGCCTTTCCGGCCAGGCCGGCGCGGTGCGCCATGGCATCTCCAAGGCGCTCACCTATTACGAGCCGGAGCTGCGCGGCGTTCTCAAGAAGGGCGGCTTCCTGACCCGCGACAGCCGCGTGGTCGAGCGCAAGAAGTACGGCAAGGCAAAGGCCCGCCGCTCGTTCCAGTTCTCGAAGCGCTAGGCTTCAAGGCAAGACCGAACGAAGAAGCGGGCCCTCGGGTCCGCTTTTTTGTTGCGCACGGACTGCTATTCACCCTACCCATACAGCGCGCATCGTCAGGAGGAGCGCCATGCCGTCGAACAGCATCGACCACGCCTTCACCGCGCGCGCCATGACCGGCGCGGCAAGCGATCCGACCTATGCCGGCGCGCTCTCCTTCATGCGCCGCAGGTTCACCAAGAGCCTCAAGGGTGCGGATGCCGTGGTCTGGGGCATTCCCTTCGATGCGGCGGTCTCCAACCGACCGGGCGCGCGCTTCGGGCCGCAGGCCATCCGGCGCGCCTCGGCCATCTTCGACAACGACCCGCAGTATCCGTTCGACCGCGACCTGTTCGAGACGCTGGCGGTGGTCGACCATGGCGACTGCCTGCTCGATTACGGCAATCATCAGAAGACGCCGGCGGTGATCGAGCGCGAGGCCGCTAAGATCCTCAAATCCGGCGCCTTCCTGCTGTCGCTCGGCGGCGACCATTTCGTCACCTGGCCGCTCCTGAAGGCACACGCGGCCGTTCACGGCCCCCTCGCCCTCGTTCAGTTCGATGCCCACCAGGACACCTGGTTCGACGACGGCAGGCGCATCGACCACGGCTCCTTCGTCGGCCGGGCGGCGCGCGACGGCGTGATCGACCCCGGCCACTCGATCCAGGTCGGCATCCGCACGCATGCGCCGGAGGATTGCGGCCTGCGGATCGTCCACGGCTACGACGTCGAGGAGATGCGTGCTTCGGACATCGCCGCGGCGATCCTCGAACGCGTCGCAGACCGGCCCGTCTACATGACCTTCGACATCGACTGCCTCGACCCGGCCTTCGCGCCGGGCACCGGCACGCCGGTCGCCGGCGGTCCCTCCAGCGCCAAGATGCTGTCGGTCATCCGCCAGCTCGGCGCGCTGAACATGGTCGGCGCGGATGTGGTGGAGGTGGCGCCGGCCTACGATCATGCCGACATCACGGCCATTGCCGGCGCGACCATCGCCATGCACTATCTGGGTCTTCTCGCCGGCAAGCGCCGACGATAAAGCTTCGAGCGACGCGACGAGAAGCTCACGAATTGATTCCGCTTGAGCGCGTAACCATCTGAAATCCGATTCCTTTCCAGGACAGACCCCAGGACAGACCCATGACGGCGAAAATCTTCATCGATGGCGAACACGGCACCACCGGCCTGCAGATCAGGACGCGGCTGGCCGAGCGCCGCGACCTCGAGGTCATCTCGATCCCCGCCGAGAAGCGCAAGGACCCGGCCGCCCGCGCCGAATTCCTGAATGCCGCCGACATTGCAATTCTCTGCCTGCCGGACGATGCGGCGCGCGAGAGCGTCGCGCTGATCGAGAACAACACCACCCGCGTCATCGACGCCTCGACCGCCCATCGCGTCGCCGACGGGTGGACCTACGGCTTTGCCGAGATGGACCGGGCGCAGGCCGATGCGATCCGCACCGCCGGCCGCGTCGCCAACCCGGGCTGCTGGCCGCAGGGCCCGATCGCCTTCCTGCGCCCGCTGATCTCGGCCGGTCTCCTGCCCGCCGACCTGCCGGTCACGGTGAACGGCATTTCCGGCTATTCGGGCGGCGGCCGCACGATGATCGAGGATTACGAGGCCAAGGGCGAGGATGCGCCGGAATTCATGCCCTATGCGCTGAGCCTGAAGCACAAGCACGTGCCGGAGCTGCAGGCCTATTCGCGCCTCTCCGGCGCGCCGCTGATGCAGCCGGCGGTCGGCAATTTCGCACAGGGCATGCTGACCGCCGTTCCGCTGCATCTCGGCCGGCTCGACCGCGTGCCGACCGGCGCCGAGCTGCATGCCGCGCTCGCCGATCACTACGGGTCCGTCAAGGGCGGTGTGGTCGACGTCGCGCCGCTCGGCGACATGGAGCGCACGGCCGAGCTCGATCCGGAGCGGCATAACGGCACCAACGCCATGACGCTGCATGTCTTCGCCAACGATGCCCGCGCCCAGGCGCTGCTCATCGCCGTCTACGACAATCTCGGCAAGGGCGCTTCCGGCGCTGCCGTGCAGAACATGGACCTGATGCTGGAAGGGCGCGGCTGAGGCACTTCCCTTGCAACCGCCTGCCTTTCCCGACGCGTGGGACATCGTCTCGGCGCGGCTCATGGCCAATACGCCTGCCAGCTTCGTCTGGGACGTCAGGCGCGGTGATGGCAGCCGCGCCGTGGTCAAAGATCTGAAGCCCGCCGGCCTCGAGAACGAGGAGACCGGCGCGCGCTTCCTGCAATGGCGCAACGGTCGCGATGCCGTCAGATTGCTGGGCTGGGAGAACCAGGCCCATCTGGTGGAATATGCCGGCGAGCGCACCCTGCTCGACGAATTGAACGAGAAGGGCGACGAGGCGGCGAGCGAACTCGCCGCCGAGATGCTCGTCCGGCTGGCCGACGGCTCGGGCCTCGGCACCCCGCATGGCCTGACGCCGCTCGAGGAGCATTTCCGAAGCCTGTTCGCCCGCGCCGACCATGATCGGCGAAACGGAGGCGAGACGCTCTTCACAGACGCTGCGGACTGTGCCCGCGAGCTCCTTGCAAACCAGCGCGACGTGCGCCCACTGCACGGCGATCTCCACCACGAAAACATGCTTCACGGTCCGCGCGGCTGGCTCCTGATCGACCCGACAGGCATTTACGGCGATGCTTGCTACGACGCGGCCAACCTCTTCTACAACCCGCTCGACAGGGATGACCTGCGCGGCGATCCCGCCCGCGCCGAACGGCTCGCCCGGCAGCTTGCCCGCCGGCTCGGGCGCGAGGTGCGCGACTTTCTCCTCTACGGGTTCGCGCATGCCTGCCTTTCGGCCTCATGGCATCTGGAGGACGGCAACCGGCAGGAGGCCGAACGCAGCCTCGGCGTGGCGCGCGCCGTGCGCGCTGCGCTTCAGTAGATCGCGTCTTCCTCGGCCGACGCCTCTCCGCCGGGCACGGGATAAGGTCCCTTCGCCGCCCTCCAATGGGCGCAGGCGAAGAACAACAGGACGAGAGCTATGCCCTGGTGGGTGAGCGCCACGTCGATCGGAACCACCATCAGGAGCGTTGTGATGCCGATCGCCGCCTGCACCAGCACGAGGAGCGCGAACAGGACGGCGCGGCGGGCATGCGTCGTGCGCGGCGCGGCGCGCATCACGAACAATGCCTGCCAGACGGCGAGGACGAGAAGCGCGTAGGCGCCCAGCCGGTGCATGAACTGCACGGTCTTGGGATTCTCGAAGAGGTTGATCCAGAAGGGCGATTGAACGAACAGGCCGCCAGGGACCAGCGCGCCGTCCATCAGGGGCCAGGTGTTGTAGGTCATGCCGGCCCGCAGGCCAGCGACGAGGCCGCCGAGATAGATCTGCAAGAGGACGGCGATCACCATCCATCCGGCGAAGCGGCGCACGCCCTCGCCCGCCCGTCCCGCCGAATGCGGGGCAAGGCCGCGGGCAACGAGCGCGGTGGCGGCGAAGATCAGGCAGGCGATGGTGAGATGGGTGGCAAGCCTGTACTGGCTGACGTCGACCCGCTCGGCAAGGCCCGAGGCCACCATCCACCAGCCGACCGCGCCCTGGAAGCCGCCGAGGGCCAGAATGCCGAGAAGCTTCGGCTTCAGATGGCCTTCCAGCCGCCCGGTCAGCCAGAAGAAGGCGAGCGGCAGAGCAAAGACGAAGCCGACGCTGCGCGCCAGAAGGCGATGCGCCCACTCCCACCAGAAGATGGTCTTGAATGCATCGAGGCTCATCCCCTTGTTGATCTGCTGATACTCGGGAATCTGACGGTATTTTGCGAATTCCTCCTGCCACTCGGCCTCACTGAGCGGCGGGATGATGCCGTGGATCGGCTTCCATTCGGTGATCGACAGGCCGGATTCGGTCAGCCGTGTCGCGCCGCCGACGAGCACCAGCGCGAAAAGCGTCAGGAGCACGAAATAGAGCCAGTAGCGCACCAGCTTGCGATTGTGCAGCAGGGCTTGCTGCGTGCGGGCCCCAAGCGCGTCGGCGGAAGCGGTCATGTCCAATGTGGCAGCCATCGTTGTTGGTGAACGGCTGTTAGGTGAACCAAAGGGCTGCCTGTTGCAAGCCGAAGCTGGATGCGCGCGACAAGCCGTCGCGCTGCCGCAGCGCCCGCGCATCGGCGGCAAAACCCGCCGCGCGGCGGCGTTGCATCCCGGCCTCCATGCTCTTATGAAGCGGAGGAAAGGTTTTCACCAATGCCCGTACGCCTGCGAAAATTCATCGGCATGCTTGCCCTCGTGGCGCTCGTCGTCGTCTATGCCATCCTGTCGACCGCGATCGCCGTGGCGCAACTGGCCGAATCCGGGCCGCTGGTGCATCTCGCCTATTATCTGCTGACCGGCCTTTTGTGGGTGCTGCCGGCCATGGCCGTGATCCGCTGGATGGTCGGCCGCCCCGATCCCAGCGCCTGAGACAGATCAGCCTCCGTCGAACATTCCTTCACCTTTGCGGTCTAGCCTGACGGGATCGCCGCACTTGCGGCATCACAAACCGGCCGCGCAATGACGATCACAACCCGACCGCACCATCAGGACCGTCCAGCCGGCAGAACCACGGCCGGCCTTGCCGTCGAGGTGCGTCCGGCCGACGAGGCGGCGCTGCTGCAATACCGGGCCGATTGCGGGAGCGCCAGCTTTCGGCCGCCGCAGAGCCCGGACTGGATCGAGGCCTGGGTGCGGCATGCGACGCTCGACTGCTTCATCCTGCGCGTCACGACGGGCGGCGCCCACCATCTCAGCCTCGCCTGCGAAATCGTGCCCAAGGGGCCGTTCCGCATCGCCCGCTTCATCGGCGACAGCCACGCCAACGGCAACTTTCCCGCCCTCTCGCAAGCCGTTCCGCAGGCCGACGCGGCAGCGCTTGCCGGGGCGATCGCGCAGGGCCTGCGGCAGGAGCGCCCCGACATCGACCTCCTGATGCTCGAGCGCCAGGTGCGGGACAATGCCGGCCTTGAAAACCCCTTCCTCGGGATGCGTCACCATCGCAGCCCGAACGTCGCCCTGGCGGTCGATCTCAAGGGCGGCTTCGATGCCGTCCTGTCGCGTGCCAGCGGCAAGCGCAAGCGCAAGCAATACCGGTCGCAGGCGCGCAAGTTCGAAGCGGCCGGCGGACACCGGCGGCACCAGGCGGCTTCGCGTGCCGAGGCCGACGCCATGCTCGACGCCTTCTTCGCCATGAAGCGGGTGCGCTTTGCCAAGATGGGCATCAGCGACGTGTTCGCCCCGCAAGCCGTGCAACGGGCCTTTCGCGACCTGTTCGGCGCGGCGGCGGAGACAGCCGAGCCCGCCTTCGTCCTGCACGGGCTCGAGATCGACGGGCGGCTGCGGGCCGTGACCGGCGCCAGCCGCACGGCGGAGCGGCTCATCTGCGAGTTCAGCGCCATCAGCGAGGACGCCCTGTCAGAGGCCAGCCCCGGCGCCTTTCTGTTCTACGAGAACATCGAGGACGCCTGCACCGAGGGCCTTTCGGTCTACGATTTCAGTGTCGGCGACGAGTATTACAAGCGCTTGTGGTGCGATCTGGAAACCAGCCATTTCGACACGCTGATCCCGCTGTCGGCCAAGGGCCGCGTGCTTGCCGGGCTGCATGCTGCCACCACCGGCGCCAAGCGATACGTCAATGCCAGCCCGCGGCTCTGGACGATCGTCAAGCGGCTGCGGCGCTGGCTGGCACCCCTGCGCGGCAAGAGCGCCTGAGGCTCAGGCGGCGTCGCGGCCGGGCGGCGGCAGCGTGCTGCCGGCGGGCGTGACGAGAATCGGCTCGTCGATGCCGCTCCGCCGCAGGGCCTCGAGCGTCTCGACGGCGAGCGCTCTTTCCTGCGGGTCGACCATGCTGACCAGCACCTGCGTATCGGTGCCGGTGAGGCGGCCGATCGCCGAGGCGTCGGCCGGGCCGCATTCGACGATGACCACGTCATAGGCGGCGGCCAGCGATTCCATGATGATCGGCAGCCGGTCGGCGGCACGCATGGCGTGAACGGGATCGGCGGTGCCGACCGGGATGATGTGGCAGTCGGAGAAATGGTCGGTGTGGATCACGTCGGCAAACTGGGCCTGCGATGCAAGCAGATTGGTGATGCCGGTGAAGGCGACGCTCTCCAGCATCGGCAGCGAGGCGGCGCCCGAGGCGGTGAGATCGAGCAGCAGGACGCGCAGCCCCGAATCCGCCACGTCGCGGGCGACGAGAACCGAGGCGGCGGCGGCCTCGTCGCCTTCCGGCGAGACGAACAGCGCCCGCGCCGCACCGCCCGAGACCAGCTTGTCGGAAGCCTGCTCGATATCGATCCCACCGAGCCCGGAGGTTGCCGAAAGGCCGGCTTCGCGCGGGCCGCCGGCCGGCGTTTCCTCCCGTGCTGCGGCAGGCAGTTCTTCTTCAGGCTCCTCCACGGGGGCAGGCGCGGGCCTCGGCATCGGCACGGCCGGCACCGGTTCGATTTGACCCGCCGTCGGGCGCATCGCCCGGCCGCTGAACAGTTCCTGCAGCAGTGTCAGGATGGTCATGATCAGCAGCGCGGCAATGAAGGCGGCCACCGTGATCGGCACGATCTTCGGAAAATAAGGCTCTCCCGGCGTGAGGGCGCGCGAGAAGATGCGCGCATCCACCGGCAGGTAATTGCGGTCGCTGCGCGAGACCGCCTCGCGATAGCGCGTCAGGTAGGATTCCAGAAGCTCGCGCTGGGCGGTGGCCTCGCGCTCGAGCGCGCGCAGTTCGACCTGCTCCTCCTCGGCGCGGGCGGACGCCACCTTCAACCGGTTCACCTCGGCGGTCAGCTCCGCTTCGCGGCGGCGGGCCGTATCGGCCTCGGTCTCGAGCCCGGCAAGCACGCTCCGCGCCTCGGTGCGGATCTGGCCTTCGATGTCGCCGAGTTGCGAGCGCAGGGCGCGGATGCGCGGGTGGTTGCCGAGCAGCGTCGTCGACAGATCGGCGATCTCGGCCTGCAGTTCCACCTGCCGCTCGCGCAGGCGCTGGATCAGCGGCGAGGCCAGCACCTCCGGCTGCGTCTCGATGGCCGCGCCGCTGTCGAGCGCGGCGCGCATGGCGGCGGCCTTGGCCTCGGCGTCGGTGCGGTTGGCGCGCATGCGCGACAGCTCGCTGGAGATCTCCGCCAGTTGCTGCGTCGCCAGCACCGTGTTGTTCTGCCCCAGCAGCAGGTCGGATGTCGCCCGGTACTCGGCGACGCGCTGCTCGGCTTCCTTGACGCGGCTGCGCAGGTCCTCGATCTCCGGCTCCAACCACTGCGTGGCGCTGGTGTTCGACTGCAGCTTGGCCTCGCTCTGCGCCGCCACATAGGCATCGGCGACCGCATTGGCAACCTCGGCGGCAAGCCTCGGATCCTCCGAGGAGAACTGGATGACGATGACGCGCGAATTCTCGACGCGGTAGACGCTCAGCCGCTCACGAAAAGCCTTCAGGATCCGTTCCTCGGGTGGCGCCTCGCCCGGATCGCTCTTGAGGCCGGCCATCACCATCAGCCTCGTCGGGAGGGAAGCACCGCCCCCGGAAAACTCGCTGCGTTCGGCAAGCTTCAGGCGGTCGGCCACCTCGGTGAGGATCTCGGTCGAGGCGATCAGCTCCACCTGGCTCGCTACCCCCTCCCCGTCCAGCGCCGCCTGGTCTCCTGCAGAACCGATCTGCGGGCGGGTGAAGACCGATTCCCGCGTCTCGATCAGAAGCCGCGTCTCGGCGCGATACTGCGGCGTCATGGAGAAGACGGCGGCGAAGACGAGCCCGGTGATGACCAGGGAGGCGATCAGGATGCGCAACCATCTGCGGCGGATGCCGGCAAAGAGCCGTCCAAGATCGACGTCGACGTCGCCGGCTGCCATCTGACCGCTGTTCATCCGCAAAGCTCCCACCGGCGCAACGGATCGAAGATCATATCAGGTCCTCGGCAAGCTCGCTGCGCAGCTTCAAACAATTTGCCGCATCCGCCGCCGCCCCGGGGCGAGCGCAGCGCCGCGGCGCGAGCATCAAGGTAAACAGCCATGGTAACCACACGGTTAAGAGGCGGCGCGGCGGGCCGGCACCGTCGATAGGGATTATGCCGACATCAGCTTATGCTTTACCCGACATTAACCCTAACGGAAGGATAAGGAACCAGGACAGCCCTGTTTGCGGGCATGGATGACGTCAGAGGTTCGCAGTCGGTCATGAAGAAAACCGTCACCACATTGCCGGCCCTGGTCGCGCTGGCGGCCCTGGCGGGCTGCTCCGGCTACCGTCCGGCGCCTCCGGCCTTCCATGAAGCGCTCTACCAGCCCTATGTGCTCGATGCCGGCGACAATCTGCGCATCACGGTGTTCGACCAGGAGAACCTCACCAACACCTACAGCGTCGATCAGGCGGGCTACATCGCCTTCCCGCTGATCGGCTCCGTGCCGGCGCGCGGCCAGACCTCCAAGCAGGTCGAGCAGAGCATCGCCGGGCGTTTGCGCCAGGGCTATCTGCGCGATCCGGACGTGACGGTCGAGATCGATCGCTACCGACCCGTCTTCATCATGGGCGAGGTCGGCGCGCCCGGGCAATATTCCTACGTTCCCGGTATGACCGTGCAGAAGGCCGTGGCGGCCGCCGGCGGTTTCAGCCCGCGCGCCAACCAGTCGAGCGCCGACGTCACGCGCACCATCAACGGCGAGGTGATCACCGGCCGCGTGGTGACCTCGGACCCGCTTCTCCCGGGCGACACGGTCTATGTGCGCGAACGGCTGTTCTAGTTTCTCCCGCCACCGGGTCGCGGAGCCCCGCCCTTGACGGACAAGCTGCGGATCGTTCACTGCTTCCGCTCGCCCGTCGGCGGCATCTTCCGGCATGTGCGCGATCTTTGCGCCGCGCAGGTCGCCGCCGGCCACGCGGTCGGCATCGTCTGCGATTCGACCACCGGCGGCGAGTTCGAGGCCCGCCTCATCGCCGAGGTGGAGAGCATGCTTCCGCTCGGCGTCAAGCGCACGCCCATGCAGCGGCATGTGGGGATCGGCGACCTTGCGGCGGCATGGCGGACCTTCAAGATCATCCGCGACATGCGGCCGGACGTCCTGCATGGCCACGGCGCCAAGGGCGGCGTCTATGCCAGGCTGTTCGGCACGGCGATGCGGCTTTCGGGCCAGCGGCCGGCGCGCGTCTACTCGCCGCATGGCGGCAGCCTGCACTACGACGCCCGCGCCCTGATCGGCCGCGTTTTCTTTACGCTGGAACGGATCATGGACGCCTTCTGCGACCATCTCCTGTTCGTCTCGGAATACGAGCGCCGCACCTTCGAACGCAAGGTCGGGCGGCCGCGGGCGCCGAGCACGCTGGTCTATAACGGCCTCAACGAACCCGAGTTCACCGCCGTGCCCGCCCGCCGCGATGCAGCCGATTTCCTCTACATCGGCATGATGCGCGATCTGAAGGGGCCGGACCTCTTCATCGAAGCGCTGGCGCGGGCGACCAAGCGGACCGGCCGCACGCTGTCGGCGGTGATGGTCGGCGACGGCGACGGCCGCGACGCGTACGTCGCCCAGGCGCAAACGCTCGGGCTCGGATCGCAGATCGCCTTCCTGCCGGCAATGCCGGCGCGCCAGGCCTTCGGGCTGGGCCGCGTCATGGTGGTGCCGTCGCGCGCCGAAGCCATGCCCTACATCGTGCTCGAGGCGCTGGCCGCCGGACGCCCGCTCATCGCCAGCGCCGTCGGCGGCATTCCCGAAGTGTTCGGCGACAATTCCCCTGCCCTGGTGCCGCCCGACAGCGAAGCGCTGGCTGAGAAAATGGCCTACGTGCTGCAGGACGAGCAGGCCTATGCGGCCCGGATGCCCGGCCGGGCCGAGCTCCTGCGCCGGTTCGGCTCGGACGTCATGGCGCGCAAGATCGAGACCGCCTATCTCGAGAGCCTGGGGCGCGCGCGCCGATAGAAGCGTTCCACATTGATCTGTTATGGAAAGAGAATCTTAGCCCGTTGCCCCTAGGTTACGCCACGTTGGCAGAGGCAGCAGCATTCCATGAACCAGGTCGATCCGAAGCGATATTTCGCCTCGAAGGCAAAGGACGGTGCGCAGGCCGGCGGCGCGCGGGGCGACAAGCGCCCGGTGCTCGGCCCCGTTGCCCTGCAGGTGGCGCAGCAATACAAGCGCGATACCATGTCGCCCGTGATGGTGAGCGGCGTCATGCGTCTGGTCGAGTTCACGCTCCTCCTCGCGACCGGCGCATTTTTCTACATCTTCTATGTCGGCATCTCCGCGCAGCTCTTCTGGCACTACACGGCCGTCATCCTGGCCGGGGCGATCCTGCATGTGGTGCTGAGCGAATTCACCGACTGTTACCAGATGCCGGCCCTGCGCAACCCGACCGGCTATCTGGGGCGCATCCTGGCCGCCTGGGTGGCGACCTTCGCGGCGCTGGCGCTCGCCGGCTTCTTCCTCAAGATCTCCGCCGATTTCTCGCGCTTCTGGTTCGGCATCTGGTTTCTTAGCGGCTTCGTGTCCCTTTTCGCGCTGCGGGTGGTCACGGCGCAGCTGATGCGCCGCTGGGCGCGCAATGGCACCATCGAGCGTCGCGCGCTGATCGTCGGCGGCGGCGCCAATGCCGAGCACCTCATCCGCTCGATCGAAAGGCAGCCCTACAACGACATCCGCATCTGCGGCATCTTCGACGACCGCGACGACCGGCGCTCGCCGCCGGTGGTGGCCGGCTATCCGAAGCTCGGCAACATCGCCGAGCTGGTGGAATTCGCGCGCATCGCACGCATCGACATGCTGATCGTCTCGCTGCCGGTCTCCGCCGAAGCACGCGTGCTGTCACTCCTGTCCAAGCTCTGGGTGCTGCCGGTCGACATCCGCCTGTCGGCGCACTCCAACCACCTGCGGTTCCGGCCGCGCGCCTATTCCTATATCGGCTCGGTGCCGATGCTCGACATTTTCGACCGCCCGATCAACGACTGGGATTCGGTCGCCAAGCGGGCGTTCGACATCGTCTTCAGCCTGTTCGGCATCGTGGCGTTCTCTCCGGTCATGCTGGCCGCCGCGCTCGCCATCAAGCTCGACAGCAAGGGACCGGTCCTCTTCAAGCAGATCCGCCACGGCTTCAACAACGAGCCGATCGAGGTGTTCAAGTTCCGCTCCATGTACACCGACCAGTGCGACCCGACGGCGCGCAACGCGGTGACCAAGGACGACCCACGCGTGACGCGTGTCGGGCGCATCCTGCGCAAGACGTCGATCGACGAGCTGCCGCAGTTCTTCAACGCGCTTTTCGGCAGCCTGTCTCTGGTCGGCCCGCGCCCGCACGCGGTCACCGCCCAGTCGCACAACCGGCTCTACGAGGAAGTGGTCGACGGCTATTTCGCGCGCCATCGCGTCAAGCCCGGCGTCACCGGCTGGGCGCAGATCAACGGCTGGCGCGGCGAGGTGGACACGGATGAGAAGATCCGCAAGCGCACGGAGTACGACCTCTTTTACATCGAGAACTGGTCGCTCTGGTTCGATCTGAAGATCCTGCTCCTGACGCCGATCCGTCTTCTCAACACGGAAAACGCCTATTGAGCGCTCTCCTCAACCTCGTCCCGGCTGACGGGCTGCCGCGCGCGGCGGTCGATGCCAAGCTGGTGGCGCTCATGAAGACCGGAGCGATCGGCTTCGGAGTGTTCCTCTCGGGCTTCGTGATCCGTGAGCCGGCCCCTTACGAACTCTACATGGTGGGGTTGATCGCCGTCTGGGCGCTGTTCGGCCTGAAGATCTCGCGCCGCATCGCGCCGCTGCTTACCACGCTCGTGCTGTTCAACATCGGCGGGGCGATCTCCATGTCGCAGCTTGCCGATCTTGGCACGATCCCGCTCTATCTCGCCGTTTCCCTGTTCCTTGCCCTGACGGCGGTGTTCTATGCCGCGGTGGTCGAGGCGGAGCAGGCCGTTCTGCGCGTCGTCTTCATCGCCTGGACCTGCGCGGCAGCGGCCACGGCGCTGCTCGGCATCCTCGGCTATTTCAACGCCTTTCCGGGGGCCGCCGCGTTCACCAAGTTCGGGCGCGCCGCCGGCGCCTTCGAGGATCCGAACGTGTTCGGGCCGTTCCTCACCCTGCCGGCCATCTATCTTCTTTATCTCATCCTCACCGCCCGCCGGTTCACGGCCGTGCTCGCGGCGCCCGCCTTCCTGCTCATCGCCGGCGGCGTCTTCTTCTCCTTCTCGCGCGGGGCGTGGGGCCTGCTCGCCGTCACCTCGGCGCTGACCGTGCTGGCCGTGTTCCTCAACGGCCGCCGCGGGACGGAGCGCCTGCGCGTCGCCGTGACGGCCTTGCTGGCCTTTGCCGGACTGCTGCTCGCCCTGCTGCTCGCCCTGCAGATACCGGCCGTCGGCGACCTCTTTTCGGAGCGCGCCAGGCTGGTGCAGGACTATGACGCCGCACGGCTTGGCCGGTTTGCCCGTTTCGGCATCGGCTTCCTGTGGGCGAGCGAGCATCCGCTCGGCATCGGTCCCCTCGAGTTCGGCCAGATCCTCGGCGAGGACACGCACAATATCTGGCTGAAGGCATTGCTCGACTATTCGTGGCTGGGCTTTGCCGCCTATCTGACGCTGATCCTGTGGACGCTGACGGCGGGCTTCCGCATCCTGTTCCGCCGCCGTCCCTGGCAACCCTATCTCCTGTGCGTCTACATCGTGTTTGCCGGCCATGTGGCGCTCGGCACGGTGATCGACACGGATCACTGGCGTCACTTCTACCTGCTGCTCGGCCTGCTCTGGGGAATGATCGCGCTGGAGCAGAAGCACATGGCCGCGCTGGTGCGCGGCGGCGCGAATTCAAGGACGCCATAGCGGTCTGATGGTGCGATCATTCCGGCGCGATCGCCGCTTCGCCGGCCGCGCTCAACCCGCCGCAGCGCCACAGGCCATAGCGGGCCTCCGTGTCCCAATCGTAATAGAATGCCGCCTGCAGCCGGCCCGCCTCGATCAGTTGATCGAAGGCGGCGCGCATGGTGCGGACCGGGCCTTCACGCCCGCTGTCGTCCACGGGACAGGCGCGGGCGGTGTTGGCGATCCCCCATTCGGTGATCCAGCATGGCTTGCCGGTCTCTTCCGGCTGGCAGAATTCCAGGACGTCGGCGACACGCGCCTCGAGGGCACGGACGGACTTGCGGCCGGGATAAAGATGGATCCCATAGGCATCGACCACCTCGTCGAGGCCGCGTTCGCGCAGGAGGCGGACGACCTCGCCGGGGTCGAGCCGCTCCAGGCCGCGCCGGTCCGCCTGCTCGGCGGTGATGTCGGAAAGCCCCGCCGAGACGATCACCGCGTTGCGGCTGTGCACCGTGGCGCGCACCTCCTCGCGGGTGATCCGCACCGCTTCGACATAGGTTTTCAGCCCGCGCTCGAAACCCGACCGGTCGGCAAGCGCATCGACGCTGCGCGGCGTGGCCGCCCCCGGCTGCGGATACACCTTGAGGTCGCCGTTATAGGCGCTGAAATTGATCTCGTTGCCCGGCTCGACCGCCTCGAGCCGAATGCCGAGCCCATCGATCTCGTGCAGCGCGGCGCGCAGTTTCGTGCGGTAAAGGTCCGGATCCAGATCCGACAGGGACAGCACGTCCCACAGGCGACCGTATCCCGTGCGCGGGCGCGCCTGTGGCGGATAGTAGCTCTTGTTGCCCAACTGGATCTCGAGGAGGATCCGCAATCCGAGCCGGTGGGCGGTCTCCAGCGCCCAGATGCTCTTCTCCACCGGCCGCGACAGCGACAGACGCACGTCGGTGACCCCGCTTGCGGCGATCTGCTTCAGCACCGTTTCCTGCTCGCTCCGCGACAGCCAGGCGAGGTTGACCCGGTTGACGCCGATGCGCGCCGACAGGTCGTCGGCGGCGGCAACAGGCACGCCGGTCAGGCACGAGCACAGCAGCAGTGCGGCCAGCCAGAGCCGGCCGCGCCCGTCAGAGGCCGACATGCTTCAAAGCGCTGCGGAAATTCGCCTCGCAGGCGCTGTAGCGGTCGATGACGGCCTGGGTGTCGATCTTGGACAGGAAGTTCCCCAGATAGGCCTTCTTGTTGGTCTCGCGGTTCCAGACCGCCGCCTCGATGTAGGGAAAGCCGATGAATTCCAGCATCTCGCGCATGCGGTCGTCGACGGCGATCATCAGCGCCGGCACGCCGGCCTGCATGCCGATGATGCTGCCATGGAAGCGGCGGCCGAAGCACAGATCCTGCGAAGACACCCAGCTGCGCCACTGATTCGTGTCGAAGAAGACCAGCAGATCGTATTTGCGCTGCCACTTCTCGGCGTGCTTGTACTCAGTCGCCGCCGTGATGCGCGCGCTGGCGCGGTCGTAGGCCGGCATGTCGTCGGCGCCGGGCAGGCCGAGATTGTAGGCCACCACCTCGTCCTGGATGACGTAGTTCGCGACGCTGTCCGGCTTCAACAACGCATGCGCGTCGACGATGGTGTCGGCGACGCTGCCGAGATAGCCGCCGAAGCTGATCTTCTGGGCTTCGGCAAGGCCGGGATCGGCAAGGGCGCCGAGCGAGCGCCTCATCTCCGCCGGGGCATAGTAGAGCGACGGGCAGCCGGTCGGCTTGACGAACTTCATGCCCGCCTCGCGCAGGAACTCGGCGGTGAAATAGCCGCGGGTGAGGAAGAAGCTCTCCTTGCCGCGCAACACGTCGAGAAAGGCCTGCGTGCCGGCCGGCAGCGCGTCCTTGAGCCCCTCCTTGCGCTGGATGCCGATGCCCATCACGACGATCGGCATGTCGAGCCTGCGGAACACCTCCGCCTCGACGTCGGCCGAATAACCGGGGCGAAGCAGGTTGGCCGACGCGAAGACGCAGATGTCGAACTCCTCGTTCAGCGCCGCGAAGGTCTCGTCCGAATCGCGGCTCTGGGCGAGATGCCAGAACGGCACATAGGTCACGTCGTGCGCCTTGAGGCTGTTGGCGGCGCCCTCGCCGATCAGGTAGTTGCCGGTGTTGGCGATCTTCCTGACCTGATCGATGAGATCCTTCTTGGTCCGCACTTCCTCGAAATACGGCCGGTGGCGAACCTGCGCGCCGGAAACCCCGGCCACGGTTCTCTGCAGATAAGAAGGTATTCCTGTAAGTAAAACCCGCACGACACGTCCTCGTGTAATGAATTTTATGACAAAGACTTCTCTTCAGGTTGCGGACTACTGTCCGATACCGATCTCCTGCAAGGTCGCGCGGAAACTGCGCTCGCGCTCGGAATATCGGTCGACCAGTTCGGACGCGTTGAGCCCGCGGACGTGATCGCCGACGAACTCGGCGAGGTTGTCCGCCTTGTCGAGCTCCGCCACCTCGATGGCCGGCAGGCCGGTGTAGCCGAGCATTTCGCGCATGCGGTCGTCGATCGCCACCATCAGGCTCGGCACCCCCGCCTGCATGGCGATGATGGAGCCGTGGAAGCGCCGGCCGAAATTGAAGTCCATGGAGGAGGTCCAGCCGCGCCACTGGTTGGTGTCGAAGAAGGCGCGCACCTTGAACGGCGTCTTGAGGCGCTCGGCGCCCGGATAGGTGACGGCGCCGATCATCTCGCCGGAGGCCGCGTCGTAGACGCG
>NZ_JANKOF010000016.1 GCF_024655565.1 Nitratireductor sp. ZSWI3
CACGGCGCGCTCTGCCTCGCGGATGGCTTCCGCGACCGGATCGGCAGCGACAGGCTGCGGGCGATTCTCGACGGCGGCCGGGCGCTGAGCCTCGACCGGACGGGCTGCGGCGATCGCCGGGCGGACGGCAGCCGCCGGCGCGGAAATCTCGGCAGCCGACTTGTCGATGCCGGTGGCGACCACGGACACGCGGATAACGCCTTCGAGCTCCTCGTCGAAGGTCGCGCCGAGGATGATGTTGGCATCCGGATCGACCTCTTCGCGAATGCGGGTTGCCGCCTCGTCCACCTCGAACAGCGTCAGGTCGCGGCCGCCCGTGATCGAGATCAGCAGGCCCTTGGCGCCCTTCATCGAGCTCTCGTCGAGCAGCGGATTGGCGATCGCCGCTTCCGCGGCCGCCATGGCACGGCCCTCGCCCGAGGCTTCACCCGTGCCCATCATGGCCTTGCCCATCTCGCGCATCACCGAGCGGACGTCGGCGAAGTCGAGGTTGATCAGACCTTCCTTGACCATCAGGTCGGTGATGCAAGCGACGCCGGAATAGAGCACCTGGTCGGCCATCGCAAAGGCATCGGCGAAGGTCGTCTTGTCATTGGCGATGCGGAACAGGTTCTGGTTCGGAATGACGATCAGCGTGTCGACGCATTTCTGCAGTTCCTCGATGCCGGCGTCGGCGGTCTTCATGCGCCGCTGGCCTTCGAAATGGAACGGCTTGGTGACGACGCCGACGGTGAGGATGCCTTTCTCGCGCGCCGCGCGGGCAACCACCGGCGCGGCTCCCGTTCCGGTGCCGCCGCCCATGCCGGCGGTCACGAAGCACATATGCGTGGAAGCCAGATGATCGACGATCTCATCGATGCATTCCTCGGCGGCTGCCCGGCCAACCTCCGGCTGGGATCCCGCGCCGAGCCCCTCGGTCACCGCCGCGCCGAGCTGGATCAGCCGCTCGGCCTTCGACTGGGTCAGGGCCTGTGCATCGGTGTTCGCCACCACGAACTCGACCCCCCGCAGGCCGGCGTTGATCATGTTGTTGACCGCGTTGCCACCGCCGCCGCCGACACCGAAAACGGTGATCCGTGGCTTCAGCTCGGTGATGTCCGGCTTCTGCAGATTGATAGTCATGTCCTCGTCCTTTCCGCCTTTGCCGCCGCCTCGCCGCCGCGGTCGTCATTTTGGGGCGCATCCCCCGCTAGAAGTTGCTTCTCAGCCATTGGCCGACCCGCTGCAGCCGGCCGCCTGTGCCGGTCGCGCGGGTGAAGATGCCGCTCTTGCCGTTGCGGCCACGGTTCTCGAACTCCGCCACTTGCGGATAAATCAACAGACCGACCGTCGCGGAGAAGGCCGCGCCCTTGGCCGCTTCCGGCAGCCCGGCGACGCCAAGCGGGCGGCCGAGACGCACGTTGCGGCCGAACAGCCTGCGCGCCGCCTCCGGCAGGCCCACCAACTGGCTGGCCCCGCCCGTCAACACCACGCGCCGCCCCACCAGGCTGCCGTAACCCGAGCGGTTCAGCTTGTCGCGCGCCATTTCGAGGGTCTCCTCGATGCGGGCGCGGATGATCCGCGTCATCACCGTGCGCGGCACCTGGATCGGCTGCTCGTTCTGGTCCGCCCCCATCGGGTGGATCGAAACGATGTCGCGGTCGTCGCTCGACGACAGGAGCGCCGAGCCGTGCATCACCTTGAGTCGCTCGGCATCCTCAAGCCTGGCCGACAGGCCGCGCACGAGATCCATCGTCACATGATTGCCGCCGATCGGCAGCGCATCCGCATGCACGAACTTGCCCTCGGCGAACACGGAGATCGTCGTCGTGCCGCCGCCCATGTCGATGCAGGCGGCGCCCATCTGGGCCTCGTCGTCCACCAGGGCCGAAAGGCCGCTCGCATAAGGGGTCGCCACCATCCGCTCGACGGACAGATGCGAGCGGTTGATGCAAAGCTCCAGATTGCGCAGCGGCGCCGCATCGGCGGTCAGGATATGCATGTCAACACCGAGCTGTGCGCCGACCATGCCGCGCGGATCGCGAATGCCGCGTTCGGCATCGAGGCTGAACCCAGTGGCCAGCGAGTGCACCACCTCGCGCTCCGTCTCCAGCCCCTGCCGCGCACCCACCATCAGCACCCGGTTGATGTCGGAACGGGCCACTTCATGCCCGCCGAGATCGATCGAAGCGGAAATGGTCTCGCTCTTCAGCCGCCCCGCCGAAACGTTGACGATCAGGGAATCGACGGTGAGCCCGGCCATCCGCTCGGCAGCGTCCACCGCCAGACGGATCGCCTCCTCGGCGTGGTCGAGATCGACGATGACGCCCGACTTCACGCCCTGCGAGCGCTGATGGCCGATGCCGATCACCTTCACGCGGTGCGTGCGATGGCGCAGAGCGCGCCCCTCCTCGCTCGGCATGAGCTTGGCGATGATGCAGCAGATCTTGCTCGACCCGACGTCCAGAACCGTGATGATGCCGGAGCGGCGCGCGCTGTCTTTCGTGTCCGATAACCAGGTCATATGCGCGCCCCGGACTTGCGTTTCAAACCGAGCCGCTCACGCATCGCCGCCTCATGCGCCTCGGCCGCATCCGGCGTCAGCCCGACGGACAGCCTGTCGGGCAGGCGCATGTCGACCGAAGTGATGTCGCGATTGAGCAGGCCGCTCTGACGGTCGAGCGCCGAGAGCGTGGCGAGCGTCAATTCCTCGTTGCGCTCCGGCAATTTGATCGTCACGCCGTTCTTCAGGCGCAGATCCCAGCGCCGTTCGCCGACGCGAATGTAGGCGTGCACCCGCTCGGCGATATCGCGATGCCCGACGACCTTGGCGATGAATGCCGGACCGGCCTCGCGCGCGCCCCTGCCGATCACCATCGGCAGCGACGCATAGCGCCCGCCGCGCAGCGGCGCGATCACCGAGCCGTCCTGCTCGATCAGCGAGAGCTTGCTGCCCTCCTGCCAGATCGCAAAGGGCGTCTTCTCGACGATCTCGACCTCGAGCGTTCCGGGATAGATCTTTCGCACCGCGACGCTCTCGACCCAGGGCAGGCTGTCGACGCGCTGGCGGGCCGCCTCGGCGTCGAAACCCATCAGCGCCGTCCAGCCATCCAGGCCGATCTCCTGCAGCACATCGATCTCGGAGGTCTCGCGGTTGCCGGCGACATGCACCTGCGCGATTGCAAAGCCCGTGCGGGCGGTCACGCCCTGCACCACCTGCGACAGATGACCACCGGCGATCGTGCCGTAGATCGCGGTCGCGCCGAACAGGAGCGCCGTCGCCAGGCTGGCCGCGTAGCGCGGGGCCTCGACCTCGCCTGCGTTGACGCGCTGCATGAAGCGCGCCGGCCGGCGCAGCCAGCGCGGCAACACGAAATCGCCGCCCGCACCTGCGCGCCGCCCATAAGGCCGCGCCATCCCGTCCTGCCGTGATGTCAGCGAGAACACGAAGCGTCCTCCACGATCCAACTCAACAATTCACCAAATCCATACCCAGCCGCTGCGGCGATCTCCGGCACGAGGGACGTCGGCGTCATGCCGGGCTGCGTGTTCACCTCCAACCAGACAAGCTCGCCATCCGGGGATTTGCGATCATCGAAACGGAAGTCGGACCGGGACACGCCCCGGCAGCCGATCGCCTTGTGTGCCTTGAGCGCCAGTGTCTCTATTTTTTGGTAAATATTTGGTGAAAGATTTGCCGGGCATTCGTGTTTTGACCCACCCGGAGCGTATTTTGAATCATAGTCGTAGAAGGAATGCCCGACAGGCAGAATCTCGGCCACGCCGAGCGCCCTGTCGCCCATCACGGTGCAGGTGAGCTCGCGCCCCGGAATATAGCGCTCGACCATGACCCGCTCGCCGTAATTCCACTCCGGCGAGCTGACGATCTGCGGCGGATGCGATTGATCCTCACGCACGATGACGACGCCGAAGCTCGACCCCTCGTTGACCGGCTTCACCACATAGGGCGGCGCCATCGGGTGCTCTCCGACGATCTCGAAGCGGTTCATGACCAGAGCATTGGCGACCGGCACGCCGACGGCGCTCACCACCGTCTTAGCCAGCTCCTTGTTCATCGCCAACGCCGAGGCCAGCACACCCGAATGCGTGTAGGGAATCGCGAGATATTCGAGAATCCCCTGAATGGTCCCGTCCTCGCCGAACGGACCGTGCAGCGCGTTGAAGGCGACATCCGGATCGAGATCGCTCAATACCCGCGCCACATCACGGCCGACATCGACGCGTGTGACGGTATAGCCCTCGATCTCGAGAGCATCGGCGCAGGCCTTGCCGGAAGAAAGACTAACCGGCCGCTCGGAGGAAAACCCTCCCATCAGAACGGCAACGTGTTTCCTCTTCATCCTCCCGCGACCCCCTTTTCCGGCTGCCCTGAAATCTGGGCAATATACTGCATTGGTCGAGCAAGACCTCCTTGCATGGGAAAGCCCCCGACCGGAACGCCGCGACTCAAATCAGTGATTACTTATAGGGCCAAAGAATCAGAGGTTTGATTCCATGGCAAGACCTTGAGATTCCCGAAGATTCAATTTTCTGAAATTTTTACCGTTTGTGAACGGGAACATCCGCCGGCGACGCCACCACAAGGCAGAAACGTCAGAGAAGCTGTCCTAGAAACGGATCGACGGAATGTCCTTCGCGGAACTCCCCGATGCGCTTGATCTCCCAGTCGAGCTGGATGCCGGAATGCTCCAGGACGCGGGCGCGCACCGTCTCGCCCAGGAATTCGAGATCGTAGCCGGTGGCCGTGCCGGTGTTGATCATGAAGTTGCAGTGCATCGGCGACATCTGCGCGCCGCCGATCATCAGGCCACGGCAGCCGGCCTTGTCGACTTCCTTCCAGGCCGAAGTGCCCGGCGGGTTCTTGAAGGTCGATCCGCCGGTCTTCTCGCGGATCGGCTGCACCGTCTCGCGATGATGCTGCACCGCATCCATCTCGGCCTGGATACTGGCCGGATCCTCGACATAGCCCTCCATCAGCGCCGAGGTGAAGATCAGGTTCCTCGACGCCGACGAATGCCGGTAGGCATACCCCATGTCCGCGTTGGACAGGACGTGCGGCTCGCCCCGGCGATCCAGGGCCCGCACCTGCACGACGCGCTCGCGCGTCTCGACGCCGTTGGCGCCGGCATTCATCCTCAGCGCGCCGCCGAGGCCGCCGGGAATGCCGTGATAGAAATGGAAGCCGCCGATGCCGGCTTCGAGCGCCGCCGCCGCCAGCCGCTTGTCGGGAATCGCCGCCCCCGCGCGGATCTGCGTCCGCCCGACCACCTCGGCCTGCCCGAATCCCTTGGCCGAAAGCCGCACCACGAAACCGCGAATGCCGCCGTCCCGCACGAGAAGGTTGGAGCCGATGCCGACCATGGTGATCGGGACATCCTCCGGAACGGCCTTCAGGAAGGCTGCAAGGTCTTCCTCGTCGGCCGGCTGAAAGAGCACGTCCGCCGGCCCGCCGGCGCGGAACCAGGTGATCTTGTCCATGCCCGCATCCGGCGTCAGCCGCCCGCGCAGGCCGGCCAGCCGGTCGCCGAGCCGGTCGAGGAGAGCCTTGCCCGGCGTCATCCGGCCGCTCCCAGTTCGCCCGGCAGCGCATAGGCCCACTGGGTGATGTTGCCAGCGCCGAGATAGACGACAAAATCGCCATCGCCCGCCCAGTCGCGCACGATCGGAGCCACGGCATCCGGCCCCTCGATGAAGCGCACGTCGCGGTGACCGGCGGCGCGAATGCGCGAGACCAGCGCCTCCGACGACACGCCGTCGATGGGATCCTCGCCCGCCGCATAGACCGGCGCCACGAGCACCTTGTCGGCATCGTTGAAGCAGGCCGCGAAATCGTCGAACAGATCGTGCAGGCGCGAATAGCGATGCGGCTGCGCGATCGCCAGGATGCGCCCTCCACAGGCCTCGCGCGCGGCCTTCAGCACGGCCTTGATCTCGACCGGATGGTGCCCGTAATCGTCGAACACGCTGACGCCGTTCCATGTGCCGGTCAGCGTGAAGCGCCGCTTGACGCCGCCGAAGCCGGACAGCCCGGCGCGGATCGCTTCCGCACCGATCCCGAGCTCGTGCGCCACGGCGATCGCCGCCGTCGCGTTGGAGACGTTATGCCGTCCGGGCATCGGCAGGCGCAATCCCTCGAGCGTCTCGACCTTGCCGGTCTTGCGGTCATGGAAGGCCACGTCGAAGACGGACGCCGCCCCGTCCATGCGATGGTTGAGGAAACGCACATCGGCCTGCGGGTTCTCGCCATAGGTGATGACGCGACGATCGTCGATGCGTCCGACCAGCGCCTGCACCTCCGCGTGATCGATGCACATCACGGCAAAGCCGTAGAACGGCACGTTCTCCACGAACTGCCGGAACGCCTCGCGCAGCCGGTCGAAATCGCCGTAATGATCGAGATGCTCGGGATCGATGTTGGTGATGACGGCGATTTCGGCCGGCAGCTTCAGAAAACTGCCGTCGCTCTCATCGGCCTCCACCACCATCCAGTCGCCGTCGCCCATGCGGGCATTGGTGCCATAGGCATTGATGATGCCGCCGTTGATCACGGTCGGATCGAACCCGCCGGCATCAAACAGGGCCGCCACCATCGAGGTGGTCGTCGTCTTGCCGTGCGTGCCGCCGATGGCGACGGCCTGGCGGAACCGCATCAGCTCGGCCAGCATCTCCGCCCGCCGCACGATCGGCAGATGACGCTCGCGCGCGGCGGCCAGTTCCGGATTGTTCTTCTTGATGGCGGTCGATACGACGACCACTTCCGCTTCGCCGAGATTCTCGGCGGCGTGGCCGACGAAGACAGAAATGCCCCTTTCGCGCAGCCGCACCACATTGGCGTTTTCCGACTGATCGGAACCCTGCACCTGATAACCGAGCGTGTGCAGCGCCTCGGCGATGCCGCTCATGCCGATGCCGCCGATGCCGACGAAGTGCACTATACCGATCGTCTCCGGCATCTTCATGCGCGGGTTCCTTCCTTATACGTTGCGACGGGCGTGCCCGAGGCAATAGCCTCGCAGAGGTCGGCAAGCAACCGTGTCGCGTCCGTCCGTCCGATGCTTTTCGCGCCTGCCGCCATGGCAGACAGCCGCGCGCCGTCGCCGAGAAGAGCCGCAAGCTCGCCGGCTAGTTCCCTCGCCTCGATCTCCGCCTGGCGGCGCAGCAGGGCACCGCCCGCATCCACCAGGATCTGCGCGTTGTGCCCCTGGTCGTCATCGAGCGCGTGCGGCAGCGGCACCAGAATGGAGGGCCGGCCGATCACCGACAGTTCCAGGACGGTCGAGGCACCGGCTCGGCTGACAACCAGATGCGAGGCCGCCATGCGAGCCGGCAGATCGCCGAAGAACGGCGCCACCTCGGCCTTCACGCCAAGCTCCGCGTAACGCTCGCGCACCCGCGCCTCGTCTTCCGGACGCGCCTGATGCGTGACCGCAAGCCGCGCCCGCAGCAGTTCGGGCACATGGACCAGCACCTCGGGCATGGTGTCGGAGAAGTAGCGCGCGCCCTGGCTGCCGCCGAAGACCAGCAACCGGTAAGGCCCGCCCTCGGCAGGTGGGCTGTAGGGCGACGCGGCCGCATCGACCACAGCCTGACGCACGGGATTACCCACCGGCACGATCTTGTCGGCATTGGGCCCGACGGGTTTCAGGAATCCGCCGGCGATCGCCTGCACGCGTCCGGCCAGAGCCTTGTTGGCGCGTCCCATCACGGCATTCTGCTCATGCACCAGGGCAGGCACGCCGCGCCGCGTGGCGGCGAACAGCGGCGGCAGGGTCGGATAGCCGCCGAAACCGATCACCGCCGCCGGCTTCAGCTTCTGCAGCACCCGCGAGGCCTGCTTCACGCCGCGCCAGATCGTCCAGCCGCTCTTCATGAGTGCGAGCGGGTTCTTCGAGCCGAACGTCGCGGCCTCGACGATATGGATGTCGTCGGCCGGAAAGCTCTGCGCAAAGCGCGCGGCGCGCGCGTCGGTGATGAGATGAACCGACCAGCCGCGTGCGCGCAGCTCGTGCGCCAGCGCCTCCGCCGGAAAGAGGTGCCCGCCGGTCCCGCCGGCGGCAAGAAGGATCGTCCCCTTCGCCATGTCAGCCCGCGATCGCCTCGCGCCCGGCCGGCGCCGCATAGGCGATCGGCCGCCGCTTCTCGGGCTTGCGCCGCGTCAGGGCCAGCACGAAGCCCATCGAGATCGCCATGGCGATCAGCGACGAACCGCCATAGGAGATGAAGGGCAGCGTCATGCCCTTGGCGGGCATCAGGCGCACATTCACCGCCATGTTGATGATCGACTGGAAGCCGAACAGGATGACGAGGCCGCTGACGGCGTAGCGCGTGAAGTCGTCCTCCTCCTTGCGCGCCTTGCCGAGCCCGCGCAGCACCACGAAGGCGAACAGGCCGAGGATGATGAAGCACAGGACAATGCCGAACTCCTCGCCGGCCACCGCGAAGACGAAATCCGTGTGGCTGTCGGGCAGGATGCGCTTCACCGTGCCTTCGCCCGGGCCGCGGCCGAACCAGCCGCCGCGTGTCAGCGCTTCGAGGCTCATGTCCACCTGATAGGTGTCGCCCTCGCCGGTGAGGAAGCGGTCGATGCGCTCGGAGACGTGCGGGAAGACGGTGTAGGCCAAGAAGGCGCCGCCAGCGCCGAGCGCACCCAGCAAGACGATCCACAGCCACGGCATGCCGGCGATGAAGAACATCGCCCCCCAGGTGATGACAACCAGCATGGTCTGCCCGAGGTCGGGCTGGGCAACGAGCAGCGCCACCACCAGGCCGAGCAGCAGCATGGCGAACAGATTGCCGGGGATTTCCGGCTGGCGGGCATGTTCGTGGAACAGCCAGGCGCAGATCACGACGAAGGCCGGCTTCAGATATTCGGAAGGCTGCACGGAGATGCCGAAAATGTGCAGCCAGCGCCGGGATCCCTTCACCTCCATGCCGAAGAACAGCGTCGCCACCATCATCACCAGCGCGCCGGCGAGCATGACCAGCGCCAGGCGCCGCACCTGCCGGGGCGTCAGGAAGGAGATGCCGATCATCACCGCGACAGCCGGCAGCATGAAGATGATCTGCCGCGTCACGAAGTGGAAGCTCGACAGGCCGATGCGTTCGGCGACGGTCGGGCTGGCGGCAAAGGACAGGACCACGCCGAGCCCCATCAGCATCAGAAAGGCCGCGAGGAACCAACGGTCGATGGTCCACCACCAGTTGGCGACAGGGCTTCGGTCGGTCCGGCTCACCATGTCACTTACTCCCCATCATCTGTGTGCCGGCGAGCGAACGCACCGCCTCGCGGAAGGCATCGCCACGCACTTCGAAATTCCTGAACTGATCGAAACTCGCACAAGCCGGAGATAACAGAACCACGGCCTCCGGCGCGGGATCGTCCGCCGCATCGCGTGCGGCATGATCGACGGCTGCGGCAATCGTACCCGAAATTTCGAACGCCGTCGCCTCCCCAATCGTGGCCGCAAAGGCAGGCGCCGCCTCCCCCACCAGATAGGCCTTGGCGATGCGCGGGAAGAACCGCCGCAACGGCTCGATGCCGCCTTCCTTGGGCAGGCCGCCGGCGATCCAGTAGATGCGCTCGAAGCTCGACAGGGCGCGCTCGGCGGCATCCGCGTTGGTCGCCTTGGAATCGTTGACGAACAGCACCCGCCCCTTGCGGGCCACCTGCTCCATGCGGTGCGCCAGGCCCGGAAAGCTCTCCAGTCCGGACTGGATCTCCCCCGGCGTCAGGCCGATGTCGAGGCAGGCCGCGACCGCCGCAAGCGCATTCTGCGCGTTGTGCGCACCCCGCAGCGAGCCGATGCCTTCGAGCGAGGCGACCTGCTCCGCCCGGCCAGAGCCGGCGCGCATCAGCCGCGAGCCGTCGGCGAAGAAGCCGTCGTCGAGCTGGCCGGTGACCGAGAGGCGCTGAACGGTGACGCCGGCCCGATCCAGCCGGTCGGCGATCGCCTGGCAGTGCGCATCGTCGACGCCGATGACGGCAAGGCCGCTCCTTGCCACCAGATGCTCCTTGATGGCGGCATAATTCTCCATCGTGCCATGCCGGTCGATGTGATCGGGCGACAGGTTGAGGAGGATGCCGACGGTCGGGTCGAGTGTCGGCGCCAGGTCGATCTGATAGGAGGAGCACTCCACCACGTAGTGCCGGTCGGGTTGCGGCGGGTCGAGCGTCATCGCGGCGCGGCCGATGTTGCCGCCCATCTGCGTGTCGCGCCCGGCATGCGCCAGGATGTGGGCGATCAGCGCCGTCGTGGTCGACTTGCCGTTGGTGCCGGTGATCGCCACGAAAGGCGCCGCCGGCGCTCGCGCACGCCTTTCACGGGCGAAAAGCTCGATATCGCCGATGATCTCGACCCCGACCGCACGCGCCAGATCGACGCTCCAGTGGGGGTGCGGATGGGTGAGCGGCACGCCCGGCGCAAGCACGAAGGCCGACACGCCCCGCCAGTCGATCTCATGGAGATCGCGCACTGGAACGCCTTCGCTCTCGGCCCGCGCCACGCTGTCGGGATTGTCGTCGAAGGCTGTGACCGAGGCGCCGCCGGCAGCGAGGGCGTGCGCCGTCGCAATGCCGGAGCCGCCCAGTCCGAACAGGGCGACCTCTTTTCCGTTGAAAACCGAGGCCGGGATCATGCGTGCCGCCCTACCGCAGCTTCAGCGTCGAAAGCCCGATCAGGGCCAGCAGAACGGCGATGATCCAGAAGCGGATCACCACCTGGCTTTCGGTCCAGCCGAGCTTTTCGAAATGGTGATGGATCGGCGCCATCAGGAACACCCGCTTGCCGGTCATCTTGAAGACGGCGACCTGGATGATGACGGAGAAGATCTCGACGACGAACAGGCCGCCGATGATGGCCAGCACGATCTCGTGCTTGGTGGCGACCGCCACCGAGCCGATCAGCCCGCCCAGCGCCAGCGACCCGGTGTCGCCCATGAAGATGGCCGCCGGCGGCGCGTTGAACCAGAGGAAGCCGAGGCCCGCCCCGATCACCGCACCGAGGATGACGGCCAGTTCACCGGTGCCCGGCACGAAGTGAATCTGCAGGTAGTTGGCGAAGATCGCGTTGCCCGAAAGATAGGCGATCACGCCGAAGGAGGCCGCGGCCACCATCACCGGAACCGTGGCGAGCCCATCGAGCCCGTCGGTCAGGTTCACCGCATTGCCCGCCCCGACCACGACGAAGGCGGCGAAGGGAATGAAGAAGATGCCGAGATTGAGGATCAGGTCCTTGAAGAAGGGGAATGTCAGCGACGACGAGAAGGGCTCCTGCCCGGCCCGCATGATCAGCCAGGCGGCAAGGCCGGCGATCAGGAATTCGATCAGCAGCCGCAGCTTGCCGGAAAAGCCCAGATGCGACTGCTTGGTGACCTTCAGATAATCGTCGTAAAAGCCGATCGCTCCGAAGCCGACCGTCACCATCAGGACGACCCAAACATAGACGCTCGAAAGATTGGCCCACAGCGCGCAGGAGCCGAGGATGCCCGACAGGATCATCAGGCCGCCCATCGTCGGCGTGCCGGCCTTCTTGAAATGGGTCTGCGGCCCGTCGGCCCGGATCGGCTGACCCTTGCCCTGGCGCACGCGCAGCGAGTTGATGATCATCGGCCCGAACAGGAAGACGATCAGCGCCGAGGTGATCAGCGCCGCTCCCGTGCGGAAGGTGATGTAGCGGAAAACATTGAACACCGAGACTTCGTCGGCGAGTTCGGCGAGCATCATGAGCATGGTTCAGTCCCCCGTCGCCGCGCTCGGAAAGGTGTTGAGAAAGGCGTCGACCAGCCTGTTGAACCCGATGCTTTTCGACGATTTGATCATCACGGCGTCGCCCGGCCGAACGGCTTCGACGACGATCCCGCGCAGATCGTCCGCCCGCTCCCGATGCTCGACCGGCAGATCCGCCGGCAATGCGTCGGCAAGCGCCTTCATCTCCTTGCCGGCGAGAAACAGGCGCTGCGTACCCGCCTTGGCGACGAGATCGGCGAGACCGGCATGCAGCTTTTCCGAATGGCTGCCGAGTTCGGCCATGTCGCCCAGGATCGCGATGCGCCGTCCGCCCTCGCCGAGCTCAGCCTTGCCGAGCAGATCGAAGGCAGCCGCCATCGAGGCGGGATTGGCGTTGTAGCTCTCGTCGATCAGCGTGAAGCTGCCGCCCTCCAGCCTCAGACGGTGCCGCTGGCCCCGTCCCGCCTCGGCGCGGAACGAGCCGAGCGCGAGAGCCACATGCGCGACATCCGCGCCGGCAAGATGCGCCGCGCCCAGGACCGCCAGCGCGTTCTGCACCATGTGCCGCCCGGGCGCGCCGAGCCGCGCCTCGATCTCCTTGCCGGCGATCTTGACGGTGAGCGTCGAGGATTGGGGACCGAGTTCGGCATGCAGGAGACGGACGTCGGCGCGGGCGCTCTCGCCAAAGCCCCAGACCGTCTTCACGCCGGCCTCCGCGGCGAGGGTCGACAGCAGCTTCCAGCGCTTGTCGTCGCGGTTGATCAGCGCCGAACCGCCCTTCACCACCCCCTCGAAGATCTCCGCCTTGGCGCGGGCGATCTCGTCGAGGGATTTGAAGAAGCCGAGATGGGCGGCGGCGATCAGGGTGACGACCGCGATGTGCGGGCGCACCATCTTCACCAGCGGGCGGATCTCGCCCGGATGGTTCATGCCGATCTCGACCACCGCATAATCACAGTCGGCCGGCATGCGCGCCAGCGTCAGCGGCACGCCCCAATGATTGTTGAAGGACCGGTCGGCCGCATGGACGGTGCCGACGGACGACAATGCCTGGCGCATCATCTCCTTGGTCGAGGTCTTGCCCACCGAACCGGTCACCCCGATGACCTTGGCTTTGGTGCGCGCCCGCGCCGCGCGGCCGAGATCCTCTAGCGCCTTCAGGACATCGGGCACCACCAGCTTTGCCACCGCAAGCCGCCCGAGCGCCGGCAGCTTTGCCTCCGACACCACCAGCAGCGAAGCTCCGGCGGCCATCGCCGCGGTGGCGAAGTCATGTCCGTCGAAACGCTCGCCCTGGATGGCGAAGAATGCATCGCCCGGCTGCAGCGAGCGCGTGTCGATGGAAATGCCCGAAATCGCCCCGCGCACGGCGCCCAGCGGACGACCGCCGGTGGCCTCCACCAACTCCTCGAACGTCCACAACGCGCTCATGCGCCGCGCTCCGCGAGCGCGGCGCGCACTTCCTCGTGGTCGGAGAAATGATGCTTCTTGCCGTCGATCTCCTGACCAGTCTCGTGCCCCTTGCCTGCGACGATCAGCGTGTCGCCTTCCCGCAGCATCGCCACGGCGGCGCGGATCGCCTCGTGCCGGTCGCCGATCTCGGTGGCGCCGGGCGCCGCTTCCATGATCGCCGCGCGGATCGAGGCCGGCTCTTCCGAACGGGGATTGTCGTCGGTGACGATCACGACGTCGGCGAGCCGTGCGGCGATCGCGCCCATGATCGGCCGCTTGCCGCGGTCCCGGTCGCCGCCGCACCCGAACACGACGATGACGCGCCCCGTGGTGAACGGGCGCACCGATTGAAGCACATTGTCCAGCCCGTCCGGCTTGTGCGCATAATCGACATAGACCTGCGCGCCGTTCTCGGCCGTGCCGACGAGCTCCAGCCGGCCGGACGCCCCTTTCAGTTTCTCGAGCGCCGCGAAAGCCGTCTCCGCCGGGGTGCCGGTGCTGATCGCCAGGCCCGCCGCCACCAGTGCGTTGGCAACCTGGAAGTCTCCGGCGAGCGGCAGGTCGATCTCGAAGATCTCCCCGTCGAGGTCCACCTCGGCGCGCTGGCGGTGCCGCTCGTGCTCGACGCGCTTCAGCGTCAGGAACCCGCCGTGCCGGCCGACGGTCAGGACCTTCAGGCCGGCGGCCGCGGCCGCCTTCTCCGTCGGCTCCGACCAGGGATCGTCGGCGAAGATGACCGCCGGTGCGCCCTTCGGCAGAAGCGTGTCGAACAGGCGCAGCTTGGCGCTGTGATACGCCTCCATCGTCGGGTGGTAATCCATGTGGTCGCGGCCGAGATTGGTGAACCCGCCGGCGGTGAGCCGGACGGCGTCCAGGCGGCGCTGGTCGAGGCCGTGGCTCGACGCCTCCATCGACGCATGCGTCACGCCCTCGCCCGCCAACTCGTCGAGCAGGCGATGCAGCGCGATCGGATCGGGGGTTGTCAGCTCGCCATACTCGTCGCGTCCCGGCGCCACGACGCCGGTGGTTCCGATGCTGGCGGCGCTGAGTCCCGCATGCTTCCAGATCTGGCGCGTGAAGGCGGCGACGGAGGTCTTGCCGCTGGTGCCGGTGACGGCGACCATCGTGCCGGGCTGGCGCCGATAGAAGCGCGCCGCCGCGAAGGCCAGCGTCCGACGGGCATCCTCGACCTCAAGGACCGGAGCGCCGGGACTTTCCTTCAGATGCCCCTTCGGGGCGACGACGGCGACGGCCCCCGCTCGCACGGCATCGGCGGCGAAGGCCGAACCGTCGGTGCGCGTGCCGGCCAGCGCGAAGAAGAGATTGCCTTTTTCGATGCGCCGCGAATCCGATGAAATGCCGGAGATTTCCGCATTCGCAGGCACGAGCCCCTGTTGAGGGAGAATGTCTGCAAATTCACTGAACTTCATCGGAACCCAGATTTTTCAATGACCACCGCTCCCCTGAACGCTATGCCGACTCACTGTTGCGAAACGAGCAAAGCACCACTTTCATGGCTGAATTCTGGCTTTACGCCAAGAAGCGCGGCCGTGCGGCGAATGATGTTCCCCACCATAGGAGCGGCGTTGAGGCCCGCCGTGGCGCCGATCCCCTCCCGCTCCGGCTTCGGCTCGTCGATGAAGACGAGAACGACGTAATCGGGATTGTCGGCCGGAAAAGCGCCGATGAACGCGTTGAAACGGGAGCTGTTCGAATAGCGGCCGTTGACCACCTTTTCCGCCGTACCGGTCTTGCCGCCCACGAAGTAGCCCTCGACGTCGGCGCGGCTGCCCGACCCCCCCGTTCCCTTCTCGACGTTGCGGCGGAACAGATAGCGCACCTGCGCGCTGGTCTTCGGCGAGATGACCTGCTCGGCGATCTCGTCTGCCTCGGCCTGGCTGCGCGGCAGGAAGGTCGGCGGAAACAGCTTGCCGCCATTGACCATCGCGACGGCGGCCATCGCCGTCTGCAGCGGCGTTGTCGCAACGCCGTGACCGTAGGCGATCGTGATCGAGTTGATCTTCTTCCACTCCTTCGGCTCGGTCGGCATCGCCACCTCCGGCAGCTCGGTCTTGAGCCGATCGAGCAGCCCGACCTTCTTCAGGAAGGCGCGGTGCCCCTCGATGCCCACCGCATCCGCCATCTTCGCCGTACCGATGTTCGACGAATAGATGAAGATTTCCGGGACGCTCAGCACGCGTCTCTTGCCATGGAAGTCGTTGATGGTGAAGCCGCCGATGCGGATCGGCCGCGTTGCGTCGAAGCTGTCGGTGATCTTCACGCGGCCCGAATCGAGCGCCATCGCCGTGGTGAACAGTTTGAAGGTCGACCCCATCTCGAACACGCCGGCCGAGGCGCGGTTGAGCCGATCCTTGTCGAGGGCGTTGACCGGGTTGTTCGGATCGTAATCGGGCAGGGACGCCATGCCCAGGATTTCGCCGGTGTGGGCGTTTACCATCACCGCGCCGGCGGCGACCGCCCTGTAGCGCTCCATGGCCTGCGCCAGCTCGTCGCGGATGACATGCTGGACGCGCAGATCGATGGAAAGGCGCACCGGTTCCAGATGCCCTTCGACCGCCAGTCCGGTCGCCTGCAGATCCGCCAGACCCTGATCGTCGACGAACTTCTCGATGCCGGCGATGCCCTTGTTGTCGATGTTGACGAGGCCGAGGATGTGCGAGGCTGTCGGCCCGCCCGGATAGAAGCGACGCTTCTCGGCGCGGAAGCCGAGGCCTGGAACGCCGAGCGCCAGGATGTCGGCCTGCTGGCGCGGCGTCAGCTGCCGGCGCAGCCAGACGAAGCCGGCATCGCTGTCGAGGCGGCGGTAGGTCTGCTCGTAGTTGAGATCGGGCAGGACCGTCGAGAGTTTCTCGATCGCCTCGTCGATGTCGACGATGCGGCGCGGCTCGGCAAACAGCGAGGCGGTCTTGATGTCGGTCGCCAGCACCTCTCCGTTGCGGTCGACGAGATCCGGGCGCGACGCGGTGATGCGGGCTGCCGGAACGCGCGCTTCGGGCTCGTCCTGGATGGCGAGCTGGACAAGCCGTCCGCCGATCGCCGCATAGACGCCGAAGACCACGGCCATCGCCATGATGACGCGATTCTGGGCCCGCCCGCCGCGCGCCTTGCGCGCGCCGTCCATAACGATGGTTGCCGCACCCGTCCGCACCGCCAGGGTATCCGATCCGTCCACCTGTTCCCCCATCTGCGTCATGGCCGCACCGCTCCCGTGGTCGTCCGGTCCGGCGCGCCGTCGGCGCTCGCCATGTCGGTGACGATCCCCTCGATGGTCAGCGGGCGGATCGGCAGATCGCTGAACTCGGCGATCTGCGGCGCCCCGACGGGCTTCAGCCCCAGCTCGTCCTGATAGGTTTCGGCCAGCCTCTGCAGCCTGGCGGGCTGCGTGAGCAGGCTCCAGTCGGCCTTCAACAGATCGATCGAATCCGCCTCGAGCCGCGTCTGCGTCTCGATCCTGCGCAGCTCTTCATACTTGGCCTCGGCCTCGTGCTTCGTCTTGTAGGTGAAGGCAGCTGCCGCCATCATGACGGTGATCAGGACAATATCGCTGGTTCGAAACATGAGCTCGCCCTTACCTTTCCTGTGCACCCGGCAGGCGCGGAAACCGCGACAGGCCGACAAGTTCGAAATCCACCGCACCGGTCGGTGCGCCGGTGCGCACCGCCAGCCGCAGCCGCGCCGACCGGGCGCGCGGATTGCGCGCCGCCTCTTCCTTCGTTGGAGCGACCGACTTGGCCGGCTTCTCGAACGTGGCGGCTGCGGCCGTGACTTCCGGCAGATGGCGTGAGCCGCCCTGGCCGCCGGCGCGCTCGGTCAGGAAGCGCTTGACGATGCGGTCCTCGAGCGAATGGAACGTCACCACCACCAGGCGGCCGCCAGGCTTCAGGATCCGCTCGGCGGCGAAGAGTGCCCGCGCCAGTTCGCCCAATTCGTCGTTGACGAAGATGCGCAGCGCCTGAAAGACGCGCGTCGCCGGATGGATCTTCTCCTGCGGCCGGCGACCGACGATCTTTTCCACCGCATTCGCCAGATCGAGCGTCGTCTCGAACGGCCGGTCGGCGCGCATTTTTTCCAGGCCTCGGGCGATGCGTCCGGCCTGGCGCTCCTCGCCCAGTATGCCGAAGATGCGCGTCAGGTCGCCCGCCTTCATCGTGTTGACCACGTCGGCGGCCGTCGGGCCCTTCGCCTCCATCCGCATGTCGAGCGGCCCGGCCTTCTGAAACGAGAAGCCGCGCACGGCCTGATCGATCTGCATCGACGAGACCCCGATGTCGAGGACCACGCCGTCGACCGGCTCGCCGGCAACCATGTCGAGATTCGAAAAACGATCCTCCACCAGCCGCAGCCGCTCGCCCCATTGCGCGGCAAGCGCCTGTCCGGCTTCGATGGCTGTCGGATCGCGGTCGATCGCGACGACCGAGGCCCCGGCCTTAAGCAGCGCCGTCGTGTAGCCGCCGGCCCCGAAGGTGCCGTCCACGAAGCGCCGGCCGTCGAGCGGCCGCAGCGCCTCCAGAACCTCATCGAGAAGAACCGGAATGTGGCGGACCGGTCCGCCACCGGTCTGGCCTGAGCCGCCGGGGTCCGCCATCATTCCGACCGTCCGGCGGCCTGGCCGGAACCGGCCGCCTGGCGAAGCTTCAGGAGCCTTTCGCGCACCGCCTGCCCATGGGCACGCAGGCGCGCCGGCTCCCACATCTGGAAAAACAGGCCACGCCCGACGAAAGCCACTTCCGTCGTGATGCCCGTGTGCTCGCGAATGAACTCGGTGACCGTGATGCGCCCGTCCTGATCGAGCTTCAGGAAAGCCCCGTCGCCATGCACGAAGAACGACATGTCGTCCGCCGTCTGCAGAAACGGATCCTCCTGCGCGATCCGCTCCTCGTAGCGGTCGAGCAGATCGAGCCCACCCACATCCATCGCCGGAATGTCGAGCGCCCTCAACGCATAGAGTTCTGTAAAGCCACGCTTCTGGACGACGGAGCGGAAATGCGCCGGAACGGAAACCCGCCCCTTCGAATCGATCCTGTTGACTGCATTCGACAGAAACCGGTCCATCACGCGTCACGGCCGCAAGGCCGGCACTCCTCTGCATCTCGTCAATGGCCGCGGCATGCGGCTCCTCGAACACCTGCCCGCTCCCCTGCAAAGGCGAATTCACAACACCGGCCGCTTCCTCGGAAAGGAAAGACACGGACCGAACCCGGACTCCGACTGCAACGAAACGCTGATTTGCTTTATGGGGTACCATGGGCCAATATGGGCGTCAACGGGATTAAGCCTCACAACGGCCCCAGTGACGTCGAAATCCGGCATTCCTCAGGCCATCGTTCTTTATCGTGCATTAAGGCTAACGAAGGGTTAGGAATGCTGCAGAGGCGGGCGACCACCCGCCCCGCCCAGGTCCATATCCGAAAAGCCGTCGAGAACGCCCATGCCCGACCAGCCTCCATCACGCGCCGCCAGCCTCGCGCATCTTCACGCTCCCGGCCTTGCGAAGGGCGATCCGCTGACCACGCCGCTGGTGTTGAGCTCGATGTTCCATCTGCCGGGAGATCCGGCCGGCGCGCGGCAGTACGGGCGCTACGACAACCCGACCTGGGAGGCCGTCGAAGCCCTTTTCGCCCATCTGGAGGATGCCGAGGCGGTCATCTTCCCTTCGGGCATGGCGGCGATTTCCGCCGTTTTCCTGTCTCTGCTCAAATCGGGCGATCGCATCCTTCTCCCCGCCGACGGCTATTACACGCCGCGGGTCCTGATGGAGCGCTTTCTCGGCAATCTCGGCATCGCCTACGATACCCGTCCGACGGCCGGCTTCCTCGATGGCGGCTTCGAGGGTTATCGGCTCGTGCTCGTCGAAACCCCGTCCAACCCCGGGCTCGATGTCTGCAGCATCGCTGCCGTGGCACAGGCCGCGCATGCCGCCGGCGCACTGGTCGTCGCCGACAACACGACGATGACGCCCTTCGGCCAACGACCGCTCGACCACGGCGCGGACATCGTTCTGGCGGCCGACACCAAGGCGCCCAACGGCCACTCCGACGTCCTCTTCGGCCATGTGGCCAGCCGCGACAGCAACATCGTTGCGGCGATCCGCGAATGGCGAAAGCTCTCCGGCGCCATCCCCGGCCCGTTCGAGGCATGGCTGGTGCAGCGCGGCCTGCAGACACTGGAGCTGCGCTTCGAGCGCATGTGCAACTCGGCGGAGATCATCGCAGCGCGGCTCGCCGGCCATCCGGCCGTGCGGGCGCTGCGCTATCCGGGGCTGGCCTCCGATCCCTCGCACACTCTGGCCGGGGAACAGATGCTGCGCTTCGGCACGCTGATCGGCCTCACCCTCGAAAGCGAGGCGGCGGCCGAGGCGTTCATCGCCTCCTGCCCGCTGATCGAGGCGGCCACCTCCTTCGGCGGGGTGCACAGCTCGGCCGAGCGTCGCGCCCGCTGGGGCGATGCGGTAGCACCCGGCTTCGTGCGCCTGTCGATCGGCTGCGAGCCGACCGAGGATCTCTGGAGGGCGATCGAAGGGGCGCTGTAGGTGCTTGAATCGGTTTCGTCGAAACCGACCGCATCCCGTTGAAAAGAAAAGCGCCAGCCGGTCTGTAAGCCGGGTTCTGTATGGCCGCACCGCCCGCAGGCGGCGCAACGTGACGGCCATTCCTCTGGGACCGATGTCGCCATCGGCCTCTAGCAACCTACCCGGACGGTCGGGCCGGAAAAAGCCCTGAGGGTTGCCCCTCGCGCCGTCCCTATTCGGTCTTGCTCCCGGTGGGGTTTACCGTGCCGCCTCCGTTACCGGAGACGCGGTGGGCTCTTACCCCACCCTTTCACCCTTGCCCCGCCAGTATTTCGGTTCTCCCGAGCGGGCGACGAACCGAAAGACAGGCGGGGCGGTCTGCTTTCTGTGGCACTTTCCCTGGGGTCTCCCCCGCCGGATGTTATCCGGCACCGTTCTTCCGTGGAGCCCGGACTTTCCTCACGAACAGCCTTTCGGCTCCCGTTCGCGCGGCCGTCCGACCGGCTGGCATGGCGTATAAAGGGTTTCGTGCGGCAAAACGCAACTCAAAACAGACACGTTTCCGCACGAAACCCTCGCATCCCGGGCTCAGCGCCCGAGAATCCGCTTCACTTTCGCGCAATAGGCGGACGAAACCGGGTTCATGCGCTTGGCGCCGTGGCCGGCATTGTATTTGAGGATCGTGCCGCAGGTGGTGCCGCCACCGAGCTTGTGGGCCTGGGCAAGATACTTCATGCCGTATTTGATGTTGGTTTCGGGGTGATAGAGCCCCTTGACCGAGCCACGATAGCCGAGCATGCGGGCCGTGGACGGCTTGATCTGCATCAGGCCCACCTCACCGGCCGAACCGCGTGCGTTCGCACGGTAGTTGCTCTCGATGCGCACCACCGCATGGGCGAGCGACACCGGCACCCCGTAGGCGGAGGCGTATTGGGCGATGATCGTCTGATACGAGCCGCCCTTGGCCGACTTGCTGGCGGAAGTCTTGGCCGACTTGCGCGTGGAAGCCTTGACGGTCTTCCGGGTGCTGGTGGTGACGGAAGAGGTGGTCGTCCGGTCGATCTTGACCGTTTCCGCGGCCTGGCTGCCCCGGCCGCCGCGGATGAAGTCGCGAAGGAGGCTGCCGCCCGCTTCCTCGCCAGTCTTTCCAGCATTCTGGGAGGCCTTCTTGGCAGAGAAGACGGCGATCTGCTCAGCGTAGTTTGGAGTTTCCTCGGCGTGAGACAAAGACGTGGAGACACCGGCAACGAGCGCTGCCGCGAGTAAGTTTCTGATTTTCATTTCGACCCGTAAAATTATCGCCGCAGCGATGCGCGCGGCTGTTGTTTGGCATCAAAGAAGCCGGAAGCAGTACCCCTCGACCTCAACGCGGATCGGTCTTTCGCAGGCGAAGGGGAAACAAAAATGGCGTATCAATTCAAAAATTGTGAACATCCGAAACAAAGCGCTTGCGTGACGGACAAATGTTATCGCCTTCGCGAATCGAGCGGCAGGGCGTCGAGGAGCGCCCGCAGCGTCGAGCAAGTGGAGACGTCGGCCAACCCGTCGACGAGAAGCGGGCGAAAATGCCTCTGGAATTCCCGCACGACAGTGGCCGTCATGGCGTCGTAGGTGCCGGTTGCCGCGATGCCGTAACCGTAGCGTGCCAGCATCCTCTGCAGCGCCACCACCGCCACCCCCTCCTCGCTCGGCTCGAGAATGCGCCCGGCAACCGGCGGCATCGGCTCCACGAAGTGTCCGACGCCCGCCGCCGCCAGCGCGTCCCACGGGAATTTCTCGCCGGGATCGATCTTGCGTCCCGGCGCCACGTCCGAATGGGCAAGCACCCGCTCCGGCGCGATCCCATGGCGGCGGCATATATCCGCGGCCAGGGCGATCACCGCCTCGATCTGCACCGCAGGATAATCCGGAAAGCCCAGAAAGTGCCCGCCATTGGCGATCTCGATCCCGATCGAGAACGAGTTGACGTCGTCCAGCCCGCCCCAGCTTCCCTTGCCTGCGTGCCAGGCGCGGTCCGCCTCGCGCACCATCTGCACGACCCGGCCATCCTCATGCACCAGATAATGGCACGAAACCTCGCTTTCGGGATTGCACAGCCATGCCTGCGCCCCCTCGCCCGTCTCCATGCCCGTATAGTGAAGGACCAGCGCATCGGGCCGCCTGCCATCGCGCCGTTCGCCGAAATTGGGGGACGGGCAGACCGCCGCGCCGGCATGATCCGCAGCGAAGCCGCCCGCTCCGCTCACGCGCCGACCCGTGCCTTCTCGATGCGCTCGAAGGCCGCGTTGATGGCCGCGATCCGCGTGTTGGCGATCGCCAGAAACTCTTCCGGCACGCCCCGCGCGATCAGCCGGTCGGGATGGTTGTCCAGAACCAGCTTGCGGTAGCGCTTCTTGACGTCATCGAAGGTCGCGTCCCGCCCGACACCGAGCACCAGATAGGGGTCGCCGTCCCCCGTGATCGCATGCCGCGACAGGATCTGCTCGAAATGCGCCTCCTCGATGCTGAAGATCTCCGCCACACGCTGCAGGAACTCGTTCTCCCGTTCGTGGATCACCCCGTCTGCCTTGGCGATGTGGAACAGGGCGTCGAGAATATCCTCCAGCACGAGGCAATTCGGCCCGCCATATCCGCACAGGCCCGCCATCTGGCGCGCATAGGCCTCGAAGCCCGCGACATCCTGCTGCGCCAGCCGATAGAGGCGCGAGACGTTGGCCATCTCCTCCCGCGGCACCGCGAAGATCTCGTGAAAGGCCTGCACCTCGTCGGGGGTCACCACGCCGTCCGCCTTGGCCATTTTCGCCGACAGCGCGATGATGGCGATCGAGAAGGCGACCCGGCGCCGCAATTGCGGATCGCCTTCGAACACGGTTCGAACGGCTTCCACCATGGCCGACAGGGCACTGCCGGGAGCACGGGTTATGAAATCGGTGATGCGGTCCCAGAACGTCATGCCGACGTTCTAGCGCATCGGTCCGAAAATCGGAATCGCTTTTCGGAAATGCGTGTCGGAATGGACGGGTGGCGTCTTGATGTGAGTCGCCGGGCGGAAGGCTTTCCTTCCGCCCGGCTCGGACCCGTTGTGGGCCGATCAGAAAATCTGGACGCTCACTGACTCGTGGTGCCCTGATCCGGCTGCGTGGTGTCCGGCGTCCCCTCGGGCGCTGCCGACGGGGCCTCCAGCGGCGCCGTGTCCTGCTGGCCCGGCTCGACGCTCTGCGTCGTCGTGTTGTCGCCTTCGCTGCAGGCAGCGAGCCCCAGAAGGCCCAAGCCGGAAACGAACGCAATCAAGAACTTCTGCATGATAAATTCTCCATTAAATGCGCGTCTTCTGGACGCGTCGGCGCGCGCCCAGCAGCGGGATAATGCAGAGATGGAACCTGGGTTTCGTCACGTTGGGTGACTGCCGGTTACAATCGAGGATTGCCGCAGAAGCCGCCGGCGGCCGGCTTTCGCTCAAAGGCTGGTCGCGCTCCTCGCAGCCTGGTCGTACTGGCCGGAGAGCGACCGCATCACGGCGGCGATGCCGGAAAGCACGTCCTCGTCCAGCTTCAGCCGCTTGGTGCTGGCGACCAGCAACGCTTCGCGCACCTCATGATAGCGCTGGCAGGCGGCGACCCCCTCGGCCGTCGCCCTCACCGTCTTCTCCTTGCCCCGTCGGCCCGTTTTCACCAGCCCCAGGGCGGCCAGCTTCTTGATGGCGTAGGAGACGATGTGCACGTCCTCGATGTTGAACATCATGCACAGTTCGGACAGCGTCTTCTCCCGATTGCGATGCGTCGCCGCATGCAGGATCTGCACCGCCGTGGGCTGCAGCCCCGGCACCCCGGCCGCCGCCATGCAGCGCACCATCCAGCGCTCGAATGAATGGTTCATCACCGTCATCGCGAACTCGATCTCGGAGAGCGCCGGCATCGCGCCCGCCGCCAGATGCGCAGACGATACGACAGGTCCGATCTTCCGTTCGACGTTCGACATCATCACCTCGCGAGCATTGTTTGCGGCAGCCAGAGCGCCAGTTGCGGGAACGCCACGATGAGCACCACCGCGACGATCATCATCAGGAAAAACGGCAGCGTCATGCCGGCCACCTTGAGGATGTTGTGGCCGGTCAGCCCCTGGATCACGAACAGGTTGAATCCCACCGGCGGCGTGATCTGGCTCATCTCCACCACCAGCACCAGATAGATGCCGAACCAGATGATGTCGAGCCCCGCGGCCTCCACCATCGGCAGGATGACGGAGGCGGTCAGCACCACGATGGAGATGCCGTCGAGGAAGCAGCCGAGCACGACGAAGAACAGCGTCAGCGCCGCGAGCAGCGCATAGGGGGAAAGGCCGAGATCGGCGATGAATTGCGCCAGCGCCCGCGGGATTCCCGTGTAACCCATCGCCACCGTCAGGACCGAAGCCCCCGCCAGGATGAGAACGATCATGCAAGAGGTGCGCGAGGCGTTGCGCAGGGCCTCCACAAAGGTCTGCCGCGACAGCGTTCCCGTGAACCACGACAGGGCGAGCGACAGGACCACCCCCACCACCGCCGCCTCGGTCGGCGAGGCAAACCCGCCATAGATCGAGCCGATCACGCCGATGATCAGCGCGAGGATCGGGAACAGCCGCCGCGTCTGCCAGATCCGCGACAGGATGGGAATGCCGGGGTCGGGTTCCGGCATGCGGTTGCGGTTGAGCAGAGCCCAGATGACCGTGTATCCCATGAACAGGATCGCCAGCATGACGCCCGGAATGATGCCGGCGATGAACAGGCGGGCGATCGACTGCTCCGTTGCTGCGCCGTAGACGATCAGGATGATCGAGGGCGGAATCAGCAGACCCAGCGTCCCCGAACCGGCCAGCGAGCCGATGGCCATGCGCTCGTCATAGCCGCGCTTTCTGAGCTCCGGCAGCGACATGCGGCCGATCGTGGCGGTGGTCGCCGCGGACGAGCCGGAAACCGCGGCGAAGATCGCGCAGCCCAGTATGTTGACGTGCAGGAGACGCCCCGGCAGCCGCCGCATCCACGGGGCCAGCCCCGCGAACATGTCTTCGGCGAGCCGCGTGCGGAACAGGATCTCGCCCATCCAGATGAACATGGGCAGGGCCGCCAGGTCCCACGAATTGATGGCGCCCCAGACCGTCGTCGCCATCACCGCGCCCGGCGGCACCGAGACCATCAGGTAGATCGCCATCAGCCCCGCCACCATCAGCGCCAGGGCGACCCACAGACCGCAGGCCAACAGGACGAGCAGAACGAGGCCGAGGATCAGGGAAATCGTCGCCAGATCCATCACAATTCCTCCACTGCCTGCTCTTCGGAGCCGGCATAGGACGGGGCAACGCCGCGCAATGCCATCACCAAATCGTCGAGGAGCGCGATCGCGAAGGCGCCGATGCCGATCGCCATCACGGCCTGCGGGATCCACAAGGGGATGGCGATGATGCCGTAGGAAAGCTCGTTGAAGCGGTGGCTGTCGGCAGCCAGCTTTGCCGCATAGTAGAAGAAGAAGCCGGACAGGGCCGCCGCCACCATCAGCACGCCGATCTCGGTGAAACGCCGCACCCGCTCAGGCAGGAGGCCGATCGCCAGCGTCACGCGGATCTGCACGCCGCCGCGCAACGATCCGGCCAGCGCCAGGAACGAAGCCCCGACCAGGAGGAAGCCGGCGATCTCCGCCAGCGAGGGCACGAGAAAGCCGTAGGGCGGCATGCCGAACAGGCTGAGCGCGGCGTCGGTAACGCGCCCCATGACCTGTGCGAACACAAGCACGGCGATGGCGCAAAGAGCCGCCATGGCCAGCCACTCGGCCAGGCCGTAGAACCAGTCGAGAAACTTCCGCATCGTCTTTTCTCCGCTTCGACGATCGCTCCGCCCGCGGCTTCGCGGGCGTCGAAGGCCGGGCCGCCTGCGGCGCCCGGCCAGGTCAAAGCGGTCAGTTCCTGTAGGCGTCGAGGACGGCCTTGCCTTCGTCGCCCGCCTTGGCGACCCACTCGTCGGCCATGGTCTTGCCGATCGCGGCCAGACCGTCCTTCAGCTCCTGGCTCGGCGCGGTAACGGTGATGCCGTTATCCTTCAACACCTGGGTCTGCTCCTCGGTCTCCTTGACCGAAGCTTCCCAGCCGCGCGTCTCGGCGGTGGCTGCGGCTTCCAGAACCGCCGTCTGCTGATCCTCGGGCAGCGCCTCGAACGCCGCCTTGTTGACGAACACCATGTTGCGCGGCAGCCAGGCCTGGGCATCCGAATAATGCGACAGGAAATCCCAGACCTTGGAATTGGCACCCGTCGACGGCGAGGTGACCATCGCCTCGACGCGGCCGGTCGCAAAGGCGGTCGGCAGGTCGGGCACCTCCACCTGTGTCGGCAGCGCGCCGGCAAGCTGCGCCAGCCGTTCCGTCGCCGCATTGTAGGCGCGCATCTTCAGGCCCTTGAGATCGTCGATCGCGGCGACCTCCTTCTTCGTGTAAATTCCCTGGGGCGGCCACGGCACCGAGAAGAGCAGCTGCAGCCCCTGCTCTTCCAGCTTCGCCGCCAGCACGTCCTTCGACGCGTCATAGAGCTTGCGCGCATCGTCGTAGCTGGTGGCGAGGAACGGAATGGAATCGGCCTCGTAGATCGGGTTCTCGTTGGAGAGGCGCGAGCCGAGGATCTCGCCGATCTGCGCCAGGCCCTGGCGCACGGCGTTCTTGATGTCGGGATGCTTGAACAGCGAACCGTTGGAATGAACGGTGATCTCGAGCCCGCCGTCGGTCGCGGTCTTCACGTCGTCGGCGAACTGGACGATGTTCTGGGTGTGGAAATTGGTGTCGCCGTAAGGAACCGGCATGTCCCACTTCGTCTGCGCGCCGGCAGCAGTGGAAAAGCCGATCCCGGCAGCAAGGATGGCGAACTTGGCAAGCTGGTGCATGTTGATTCTCCCATTGCGTTGCAACGACGGTGGTTTTCTCTTCACGTCGCCAGGCTGGCAGACTGGCACACTCAGATAATATGTCAATAAATTATTGACGTTTTATCCGAGACATGTTTCTCCTGAACGCAGGATAATGCGAAGGGAAGAGCGATGACAGCTGGCAAATGGGATTTCTGGATCGACCGCGGCGGCACCTTCACCGATGTCATCGGCAGGGATCCCCAGGGCGGCCTCCATGCGCGTAAGCTGCTTTCGGAAAATCCGGAAGCCTATGCCGATGCCGGCATCCAGGGCATCCGCGATCATCTCGGCGTCAAACCCGGTGAGCCGATGCCCGCAAACCGCATCGGCGACGTCAAGATGGGCACGACCGTCGCCACCAACGCGCTGCTCGAGCGCAAGGGCGACCGCGTTCTCCTGCTCATCACCAAGGGCTTCCGCGACGCGTTGAAGATCGCCTACCAGGCACGGCCCGACATCTTCGCCAAGCAGATCATCCTTCCCGAGCAGCTCTATGAGCGCGTCGTCGAGGTGCCCGAGCGTCTGCGCGTCGACGGCACGCTGGAGACGGAGCTCGACCTCGATGCCGTGAAGGACGAGATCGCCGCCGCCAGGGCCGAAGGCATCGATGCCGTCGCCATCGTCTTCATGCACGCCTGGAAGTATCCGGCGCATGAAAAAGCCGCAGCAAGCCTTTGCCGGGACTCCGGTTTCTCGCAGGTTTCCGTCAGCCACGAGACCTCGCCGCTGATCAAGCTCGTCGGCCGTGGCGACACCACGGTGGTGGACGCCTATCTGTCCCCCATCCTGGCGCGCTATGTAAGCCGCGTCGCCGGCGAGCTCGGGGTCGATGCCGGTGGGCAGGGTCCCGCTCTCAAATTCATGATGTCGTCGGGCGGCCTCACCGCCGCCGACAAGTTCCAGGGCAAGGATGCCATCCTGTCCGGCCCCGCCGGCGGCGTCGTCGGCATGGTGGAGACGGCAAGGCTCGCCGGCTTCGACAAGGTGATCGGCTTCGACATGGGCGGCACGTCGACCGATGTCACCCATTATGACGGCGAGTATGAGCGCGCCTTCGACACCGAGGTCGCCGGCGTGCGCATTCGCGCGCCGATGATGCGCATTCACACGGTTGCCGCCGGCGGCGGCTCGGTCCTGCACTACGAGGACAACCGCCTGAAGGTCGGCCCGGATTCGGCCGGCGCCAACCCCGGCCCCGCCTGCTATCGCCGTGGCGGCCCGCTGGCGGTCACCGATGCCAACGTCATGCTCGGCAAGCTGCAACCCGACTTCTTCCCGGCGATCTTCGGCCCGAACCAGGACGAGAGGCTGGATGTCGGCACGGTGCGCGAGCGCTTTGCCGAACTCGCCGCCGCGATCGGCGACGGGCGTCCGCCCGAAGCCGTCGCCGAAGGCTTCATCACCATCGCCGTCGAGAACATGGCGAATGCGGTGAAGAAGATCTCCGTCCAGCGCGGCTACGACGTGACGAACTACCTGCTCAACTGCTTCGGCGGCGCCGGCGGCCAGCATGCCTGCCTGGTCGCCGATGCGCTGGGCATGGAAGCGGTCCTGATCCATCCGATGTCGGGCCTCTTGTCGGCCTATGGCATTGGCCTTGCCACCGTCTTCGCCTCCCGTCAGCAAGCGCTTCTGAAGCCTTTCGAGAAGGATTCGCTCGGCGCCATAGAAGCGCTGGCCGCGACGCTGCGCGAAGAGGTGCGCGGCGAGCTCGCCGATCAGGGCATCACCGGCGAGCGCATCGCCTGGCGCACCAAGCTCGAAATCCGCTACGACGGCACCGACACCACACTGCCGGTGGCCTTCGACGATGGTTCGCTGGAAAGCGCCAAGGCGGCCTTCGAAGCGGCCCACAAGGCGCAATTCGGCTTCATCTACGACGACAAGCCCATGGTCGTCGAAGCGGTCAGCATCGAGGGCCTCGACGCCAGCCAGGGAAAACCGCAGGAGCCCTCGCAGGCAACCGACGACGCCAGGCCCGAACCCGGCGAGACGCGCCGCATCTTCTGCGACGGTGCCTGGCATGAGGCCGGCATCTTCCGCCGCGCCGAGCTCAGCCCCGGCAACCGCGTCGCCGGCCCCGCCCTCATCATCGAGGCCAACCAGACCATCGTGGTCGAGCCCGGCTGGCAGGCCGAGATCACGACGCTCGACCATGTCCTGATGCGCCGCATCGAGAAGAAGGCGCGCCTGGCCGCCCTTGGCACCGAGGCCGACCCGGTGATGCTGGAGGTCTTCAACAACCTCTTCATGTCCATCGCCGAGCAGATGGGCGTGACGTTGCAGAACACGGCCTATTCGGTGAACATCAAGGAGCGGCTCGACTTCTCCTGTGCCGTCTTCGACCGCAACGGTGCGCTCGTCGCCAACGCTCCGCACATGCCGGTGCATCTGGGCTCGATGGACCGGTCGGTGGAAACCGTCATCCGTCTCAATCGCGGCAACATCCGCCCCGGCGACGTGTTTGCCCTCAACGCCCCCTACAATGGCGGCACGCACCTCCCCGACATCACGGTCGTGACGCCCGTCTTCGATGAGGCCGGCGAGACGATCCTCTTCTACACCGCCTCGCGCGGCCATCATGCCGACGTCGGCGGCACGGCGCCCGGCTCCATGACGCCGCTTGCCACGACCGTCGACGAGGAAGGCGTGCTGTTCGACAATTTCCACCTGGTCGAACGCGGGAAATTCCGCGAGGCGGAGCTGCACAGGCTGCTCACCGACCATCCCTATCCGGCCCGCAATCCGCACCAGAACATCGCCGACCTGAAGGCGCAGATCGCCGCCAACGAGAAGGGCGTGGCGGAGTTGAGGAAGATGATCGCCCAGTTCGGCCTCGACGTGGTCGAGGCCTATATGGGCCATGTCCAGGACAACGCTGCCGAGGCCGTGCGCCGCGTTCTGGAGCGCCTGCCGGACGCATCGCAATACGAATATCCGACGGACACCGGCCAGATGATCAAGGTCAAGATCACCGTCGACCGGGAAAAGCGCGAGGCGACCGTCGATTTCACCGGCACCTCGCCCGTCATGAAGAACAATTTCAATGCACCAGAACCCGTCACGCGCGCCGCAGTGCTCTATGCGTTCCGTGTCATGGTCGAGGGCTCGATCCCGATGAACGCGGGCTGCCTGCGCCCGGTCAACATCATCATCCCGGAAGGCTGCATGCTGCGTCCCGCCTACCCGGCAGCGGTCGTCGCCGGCAACGTCGAGACCTCGCAGCACGTCACCAACGCTCTGTTCGGCGCCATGAAGGCCATCGCCAACAGCCAGGGCACGATGAACAATCTGACGTTCGGCAATGCCGAGTATCAGTACTACGAGACCATCTGCTCCGGCTCCCCGGCGGGCCGCATGAACGATGGACGCGGCTTCGACGGCGCCTCCGGCGTCCATGTCCACATGACCAATTCGCGCCTCACCGACCCGGAGATTCTCGAGCTGCGCTTTCCCGTACTGCTCGAAGACTTCCACATCCGCCCGGGTTCCGGCGGCAACGGCAAATGGAGCGCCGGCGACGGCACGCGGCGCACCATCCGTTTTCTTGAAACAATGGAATGCGCCATTCTCTCCTCGCACCGCACCCTGCCGCCGCGCGGCGTCGAAGGCGGAGGGGATGGAGAGATGGGCAGGACCGAGGTGCGCCGCGCCGACGGCAGTCTCGAAACGCTGCGGGGATGCGACCAGACGGTCGTCAAGGCGGGCGAGGCGGTGATCGTCACGACGCCGACCGCCGGCGGATTCGGCAAGGCCTGACCGCTTCGGCCCACGTATTCTCTCCCACGCGGTCAATCGATCGACCACCGGGAGGAGGATGCGTGGTCGGTACCGGCAAACCGTCTTCAACAAGCCCGTCACACTCGGTCATCGGGCGTTCACGCGCGTGTCATGGAAGCGCATTAGCCCCTCATGGAAAGACTGAGGGGTCACCCCCCCTCATGGGAAAGATTGAGGGGAGAGACCCATGACAGATCTTTCGGCAGGCACCGGCCTTTCCACCCGCCGCCATCTCGGCAAGGCCGTCTACCAGAACCGGGCGGCCTCGCGGGCGGGCCTTTCCGAAAGGCTCTTCACCCTCCTGTTCTCGGGCCTTGTCTATCCGCAAATCTGGGAAGATCCTGCCGTGGACATGGCGGCGATGGAGCTCGACGAGAGCCACCGCATCGTCACCATCGCGTCGGGCGGCTGCAACGTACTCGCCTATCTCACCCGCCAACCGGCCAGGATCGACGCGGTGGATCTGAACGCCGCGCACGTCGCCCTCAACCGCCTGAAACTGACCGCCTTCAGGACGCTTCCCTCGCATGCCGACCTGCTGCGCTTCTTCGGCGCCGCCGGCGACCCGGCCAACGCCGCAGCCTATGAGCGCTTCATCGCCCCCGCACTCGACGGGAAGTCGCGCAGGCACTGGGAACGGCCCGGCCTGCTCGGCCGGCGACGCATCACCGCCTTCAACCGCAATTTCTACAAGACCGGCCTGCTCGGCCTGTTCATCGCCACCGGACACGCCGTGGCGCGCTTTTATGGCGTCAACCCGGCCGACATCATGAAGGCCCGCTCGATGCGCGAGCAGCGCGTCTTCTTCGACGACCATCTGCGGCCGCTTTTCGACCGCGGCCTGGTGCGCTGGGCAACCTCGCGCAAGGCGTCGCTGTTCGGCCTCGGCATCCCGCCGGCGCAGTACGATTCGCTGATCACCTCCGGCAACGGCACGATGGCCGAGGTGCTGTCGAGCCGGCTCGAGAAGCTCGCCTGTCATTTCCCGCTCAGGGAGAACTACTTCGCCTGGCAGGCTTTCGCCCGCCGCTATCCCTCGCCGGATGAGGCCGCCCTGCCCGCCTATCTCGACGCCAGGCATTTCGCCACCATCCGGGCCGCGGCCGATCGCGTGACGGTGCATCACGCCAATCTGGTCGACATGCTGCGTGCAAAGCCGGCGCAGAGCGTCGATCGCTACGTGCTGCTCGACGCGCAGGACTGGATGAACGACGATCAGCTCAACGCGTTGTGGAGCGAGATCACCCGCACCGCCGCTCCCGGCGCCCGCGTCATCTTCCGCACGGCTGCCGCCCCGTCGCTTCTGCCGGGCCGGGTGGCCGATCGGCTTTTGAAGCAATGGCGCTACGAGAAGATCCGCTCGCGCGAGCTGAGCGCCAACGACCGCTCGGCGATCTATGGCGGTTTCCACCTCTACGTGAAAGCCGCCTGATGGGTGCGGCCTCGCAGACGGTCAGCCATGCCCGGCTGATGGACGGCGTCTATCGCCGCCAGCGCCACATCTACGATCTCACCCGCAAATTCTACCTGCTCGGTCGCGACGGCCTGATCGCCGGGCTCGACGTGCCGCGCGGCGGCGCCGTCCTGGAGCTCGGCTGCGGCACGGGGCGCAACATCGCACTGGCCGCCGAGCGTTTCCCGCACGCGCTCTTTCACGGTCTCGACATCTCGCGCGAGATGCTGGCGACGGCCCGCCGGCGCATGCAGCGCGAGCGCATCGGCGGCATCGTCAGGCTCGCCGAGGCCGATGCGTCCGCCTTCAACGCCGATGCCCTGTTCGGACGCCGCACCTTCGACCGCGTCTTCATCTCCTATTCCCTGTCGATGATCCCGCCCTGGCGGGAGACCATCGCCGCCGCCCTTGACTGCGTCGCCCCCGGCGGCTCGCTGCACATCGTCGATTTCGGACGACAGGAGCGCCTGCCGGGCTGGTTCCGCACCGGACTGCGCCGTTGGCTGGCGGCCTTCCATGTCGCTCCGCGCGATATGCTGCGCGAGGCACTGGAATCGGAATGTCAGAAACGCAGCGCAAGCCTGCGTTTCGATTCGCTTTTTCACGGTTACGCCGTCAGCGCAGTCATTCGCCTGCCGCCGGGCGGCTCGTCCTATTCGAGCTGACCGGGAAGCTTCGCCAACGCCTCCACCAGGGCCTGCGGCTTGTATCCGAGCGAGGACGGCGTCAGCCCCATGCGCACGACCACCATGCGCAGCGAGGGAATGACGGTGATGGTCTGCCCGTCGTGCCCGAGCATCCAGAAGGCGTCCGGAGGCAGGTCGAACCCCTCGTCCTCGGGCACGCCGCGCGGCGTGTTGGCGCGCGGGCCATGCAGCCAGACATGCCGGCCGTATTCGCCGTTCGAGGCCCTGGTCGGCGTCCGCATCCAGTGCACCCAGCCCTCCGGCAGCAGGCGCTCGCCCTTCCAGACGCCGTCCTGCAGCAGGAGCTGTCCGAACCGCGCCCAATCGCGCGCCGACGCATAAAGGTTGGAGGAACCGACATAGGTTCCCCGCGGGTCCGTCTCGAAGACGGCGCTGTTCATGCCGATGCGCTGGAACAGGGCTTCATGCGGCCAGGCGAGCGCGTCCCGGGGCTCGTCGAACGCGTTCTGCCAGATGCGCGACAGCAGTATGCTGGTGCCGCTCGAATAGCTGAACACGCCACCCACCGGCCCCACCAGCGGCTTGTCGGCCGCGAAGCCAGGCATGTCCGGCTGCAGATAGAGCATGCGCGTGACATCCGTCACATCGCCGTAATCCTCATTGAACTGCAGCCCGCTCTGCATGCCGAGCAGATCGGCGATGGTGATCCCGGCGCGCTCGTCGTCGCTCCATTCGGTCAGCAGGTGGTCGTCGTCCACGGAAAGCCGCCCGGCCTTCACCAGGGTGCCGACAAGCACCGCCGTCACCGTCTTCGTCATCGACCAGCCGATCAGGGGCTGGGAGAAATGCGCCACGTCCGCGCCATAGCGCTCGCCGATGATGCGGCCGTTCTGCACGACGATCACCGCACGCATGCCGGGGCCGGTCAGGGCATCGTCGGCAAGGAGCTCGGCCACCTCGGGATAGCGGGCGGCATCGATGGCAAGCCCGTCTGGCCATTGATCGGCGCCGCGCGGGGCCGGCTCCGGCAGGTCGATCCGCGCTCCCATCGCCGCCGTCAGATCGCCGTCGGGCACCGCAACGCAGCCGGTTCCACCGCGGAAGACCGCCAGCCCTTGGCCGAAGACGCCGAACAGCCCCGTATGCACCGTCGCATCCGCCGCATCGACCCGCACCCGCATCAGCTTCAGGAGCGGATGGCCCGGCGCCTGCACGTCGTTGCGCAGCACCGTTTCGGGGTCTCGCCCCGCGATGAACACGTTTGAGCAGATGATCTTCGCCGCGTAGCTCGATCCGAGGCGTATGAGGGCCGGTGGCGCAGCGTAGAGCCAGACCGCGCCGGCAATCAGCGCCACGACCAGGAGACCTGCCGTCCATTTGAAAAGCGAAAAGACCTTGCGCATCCCTCTCTCTTCTTTCCTGCTGCCGCTTCGTGCAAGCCGCCGCGTGACAGTGACGAGGCCGCGAAGTTGGCTTATTCCTTAAGCAAAATCGTTTCTTCTGATTCGCATCTCGGGGGACCGTCGCTGATCATGCGTCGATTGCTGGCCGTCAGTCTATTCGCTTTCCTTGTCGGCTGTTCGACGGTCGACTACGATTTCTCCGACGTCTCCGGGACGGCGCGTCCCTCCGCGGCTTCGGCGGCGCAGACCACGAGGCTGCGCTTCGCCGACACGGATCCGCACGAGTGGGAGGGCGGCGCACCCTGGCACTACTCCGTGCATGGCACCGACGTCGCCAAGTACCAGGCCGACATCGACTGGCACAAGGTGAGCCGGAACGGCATCTCCTTCGCCTTCATCAAGGCGACCGAAGGCGGCGACCGGGTCGACGACTATTTCGCCCGAAACTGGCGTGCCGCGAAGGCCGCCGGCATTCCCCGCGGTGCCTATCATTTCTACTATTTCTGCCGCCCGGCGATCGAGCAGGCACGGTGGTTCATCCGCAACGTGCCGCGTGAGGCAATCGCCCTGCCGCCGGTGCTCGACATGGAGTGGAACCCCCAGTCGCCGACCTGCAAGATCCGGCCGCCGGCCGAGACCGTCCGTTCGGAAATGCGGATCTTCCTCGAAGAGGTCGAGCGTCATTACGGCAAGCGCCCCATCATCTACACCTCGATCGACTTCTTCGACGACAACGGCCTTCGGCGTTTCAAGGGATATCCGTTCTGGCTGCGCTCCGTGGCCGGCCATCCGGATGACAAATATTCCAATCATCCTTGGGTGTTCTGGCAGTACACCGGCACGGGTGTCGTGCCCGGCATCGAGGGAAATGCCGACATCAACGTCTTCAACGGCAACGCCAGCGCCTGGCGCAATTGGCTGCAGGCCCACGCGCGCTGACACCGTCGCAAGGATTCAAGGAGAGTTTCATGCACGCAAAGACAATGGCGCTCGGCATCCTGGCCGCATTCGGAATTGCGAATGGAGCCGCGGCACAGGAATGCGGCGGCGATTTCAATGCCTGGCGCCAGGCGCTGAAGGCGGAAGCGGCCGCAGACGGCGTCGGCGAACGCGGCCTGTCGGCCTTCGACGGCGCGCGGATCGACCAGGCTGTGCTGCAGCGCGATCGTGCGCAGGGCGTCTTCAATCAGACGTTTGCGGAGTTCTCCGGCCGGATGATCAACGACTACCGGCTGAAGAACGGTGCCGCCAACCTGCGCAAATACGCCGACACCTTCGCCCGCGCCAACAACGAGTTCGGCGTGCCGGGGCCCGTCATTGCCTCGTTCTGGGCACTCGAGACCGATTTCGGTGCCGTTCAGGGCGATTTCTCCACCCTCAATGCACTCGCCACCCTGGCCCATGATTGCCGCCGCCCGCAGATCTTCCGCCCGCAGCTCGTCTCCCTCCTGCACCTGATCGACCAGGGCTGGGTATCGGCCGACGTGACCGGCGCCTGGGCCGGCGAGATCGGCCAGATGCAGATGCTGCCCTCCGACTATTACACCAAGGGCGTTGACGGCGACGGGGACGGCCGGGTCGACCTGAAGGGCAGCGCCCGCGATGCCATCCTGACGGCGGCGAAGAACCTGCAATCGCTCGGCTGGAAGCCCGGACAGCCCTGGCTGGAAGAGGTGCGCATTCCGGACCGGATGCCATGGGAGAAGACCGGTCGCGTCAACAGGCTGCCGCGCTCCGAATGGGCCGCGATGGGCGTCACCCGGCGCGACGGCAGCCCGCTCGAGAACGACGGCCTTCAGGCGGGGCTCATCCTGCCCATGGGCTACAGGGGCCCGGCCTTCCTCGCCTTCGACAATTACGACGTCTATCTGGAATGGAACCAGTCGCTGGTCTACACGCTGACGGCAGCGCATCTGGCCGCCCGCCTCGACGGCGCGCCGCGCTATGACGTCCGCACGCCCGAACAAGGGCTTGCCCCGGAGGTGATGAAGCAGCTTCAGCAGAAGCTGGCCGAACGCGGCCACGACGTCGGCAAGATCGACGGCATTCTCGGGGCCGGCACGAGGGAAGCGGTGCGCCAGGAGCAGATCCGCCTCGGCTTCCCTGCCGACGGCTGGCCGACGCCGACCTTGTTCTCGAACCTGTGATCCCGGGGCCGGCAGGCTATCCCGCTTTTTGGGAGGGAGGCTCCGCCGGCTCGCTCTGCGCGGAGGCAGGCACGGCGTCTTCCGCGACCTGCTCCGCGCGGCTCGCGGCTGCCTTTGCCGCCTTCTCCAGCGCCCGGCGCGCCCGCCACTTGCGCAGGGTCATGCGTCCGGCCCGGTAGCGCGCCCTCACCCACCACAGGCCCTCGCCCACATTCTCGATCTCATCCGCATAAGCCTCGGAGAGCGCCTGCCGGTACGAGGAAAACCCTTTCGCCGCGACCTCGTCGATGCGGTGCATCACCGACATCCAGGCCGGCGAGACGAGAAGCGAGATCGCCGTCACGGCGATCGCCAGCCGGTAGCTGTCCTGGCCGAGCGCCCCGGCCGACAGGCCGGCGGCGGCAAGCACGAACGAGAACTCGCCGATCTGCGCCATCGACAGGCCGCCGATCAGCGCCGTGTTGCGGCCATGCCCCGTCATGCGCAGGAGGAACACGTTGAGCAGCGTCTTCGCGGCGATCACCACCAGCGCCGCCCCCGACACCATCCAGAAATTGTTCCAGATGTAGGAGAGATCGAACAACAGGCCGATCGACAGGAAGAACACCACCACGAGCACGCTCTGGATCGGCTCTATGACGGGGATGATGCGCGCCCGCAGCGTCGAATTGCCGACGATAATGCCGGCGACGAAGGCACCGTAGGCCGGCGACAGGCCGAGAACGCCCGTGAACGCGGCCGCCCCGAAGCAGGCGCCCATGGCGCCGAGCGCCAGGATTTCCACATTGCCGCCGATCTGTTCCGCGAATGGGGCCCGCAGCTTGCCGCGCCGGCCAAGCCACCATAGCAGCCAGGCGAGAAACCCCACCGCCAAGGCCACCTTGGCCGCCACGGAGACGAAGCCGGTTTCGGAACCGCCCAGCGCCGAGACGATGATCAGCATCGGAACGACCGCGATGTCCTGCGCGATCAGCACGGCGATGGCGATCCGGCCCGCCTCGCCGCGCAGTTCGTCCATGTCGTCGAGCATCTTCATGGCCACGACCGTGCTCGACAAGCCGACGATGAAGCCGAAGATCAACCCTTCGGAAAGCCGCGCCCCGCCGGTCCACGCAATGGTAAAGCCGATAGCGAGCGCCACCGCAAGCTGTCCGAGCGCCACCAGAACGGCGGGCCTCAGGCTCATGACGAAGGCGCGCAGCGACAGCTCCATGCCGATGAAGAACAGGAGCATCAGGACGCCCATCTCGGCGAGCGCCGTCACGCTGTCCGAATTGCCGATCAGTCCGAAACCCGTCGGGCCCAGCACGACGCCGGCCAGGATGAACCCGACCAGCGGCGGCTGCTTCAGGCGCATCAGCCCCAGCCCGAGCGCGATCGCCACCAGGATGACGAACGCCATCTCGGTCAACGGAACGGCATGCGTCTCTGCTTCCAAAACCGTGATCCTTTCCGTTTCCGGTCAGTCCGCCATCGTCTCGAGGCTGGCGAACCCCTCCGGCGCCTTCCCGGCGTCGAAGGGTCTTTTCACCTCGACGAACGTATCCGGGTAAAAGCCGTTGAAACGGGTTCTGAGCGCCATGGAATAGGCGCCGATGTGGCCGATCTCGATCCAGTCGCCGGTATCCACAGTTTCCGGCAGCCAGAACGGGCGCGACAGGATGTCGACGGAATCGCAGGTCGCCCCGCAGACGCGGAACGGCACCAGGGTCTGCGCATCGCCGTTGCGGCTGCGGATCGCCGGATCGGGTATGAAACGCGCCGGCAGGGTGATCTTGCCGGTCCATGAATCGGACAGCGACGCCCAAATCCCGTCATTGATGTAGAGCCTGCGCCCCTTGCGCAGAAGCACCCGCACGATGAGCGAGAATGCCCGCGCCACAACCACCCGGCCGGGCTCGGCCACCAGGGGCATCTCATCGAACCCCCACTCGACGATGTCCTGCCGCAGACGCGCCATGATCTCCTGGAGCGACGGCATCTCCGGCTTCTTGCGGTTCGGATCGTGGCCATACTCGGCCGGAAAGCCGCCGCCGACGTCGAGGCCGGCGAGCGCGACACCCGCCCGGCCGCGCACCCAGTCTGCCGAGGCGAGCGCCCGCTCATAGGTGTCGGGGTCCTGGATCTGCGAGCCGACATGGAAGCATATGCCGACCTTGTAGCCGTGCCGGTCGAGCCGCTGCAAAAGCTCCACGGCCTGTGCCGGCCCGGCGCCGAACTTCTTCGACAATTCGTAGGCTGCATGGCCCTTGGTCTGGATGCGCACGAAGACGGTCAGCGTGCCCGGATCGACGTCGAGCGCCCGCACGACGCGAATCAGCTTCGCAACCTCGTCCTCATGGTCGACGGCGATCACGCGGATACCGTATCCCTCGAGCGCCAGGCGAATGTCCGACTGTGCCTTGACCGGGTGCATGTAGAGCATCTCGGCGCCCGGCGCGACGGCCCGCACGGCGGCGAACTCGGCGGGCGAGGCCACGTCGAACGCCTCGACGCCCGCCTCCGCCAGGGTCTTCAGCACCAGCGGCTCGCCATTCGTTTTCACCGCATAGGCCGTCTTGCCGGGAAATTCCTTCATGAAACCGCGGGCATCGGCCTTCAGAACCTCCGGCCTGAAGCAGTAGACAGGGTGATCCGGCCGCAGCTCGAGGGCGACATCTCGGGCGGTTTCAAAAACCTGCATCAGCATCTCCGATTCGTTCACGCGGGCGCTGCGTGTCGAGCCCGGGGTCAGGACCTACCGGCATCACCACAATGGCGTTCGGGAGGCATGCTGCAGGAAATCAGGGCTTCCTGTAAACACGCCGACGGCGACTTTTCCCGTACCCTGGCTCCTGGGCCGGATTCGGGTGGCCGATTGACCGCCCCTCGCCTATGCCTCGTTATGCGCGGCTAGAGCGGGATCAGGAAAAGTGTGAAGCGGTTATCCGCCCGCATCCCGTTCTAATTCTTTGATTGCGATCGCGATGATCCGGAGAATGAGATGACTGTCGAAACCGAGAGGCGACCAGCCGTCCGGCAAATGTCCTTGCAGAACTGGGGACTCGTCCTGCTGCTCGGCCTCGTCTGGGGCGGATCCTTCTTCTTCGCCCGCATCGCCGTCGCCGAGATGCCGCCGCTCATGCTGGTGATGTACCGGGTGGTGATCGCAGCGGCCTTTCTGCAATTGTGGCTGCTGTTCAACGGCACGTCCTTCCGCCTGGCCCTGCCCCATGCGGGCGGCTTTCTCGCCCTTGCCACCCTCAACAACGTCATTCCCTTCTCGCTGATCTTTCTCGGCCAGACGGAGCTCGGAGCAGGCCTCGCCTCCGTGCTCAACGCCACGACGCCCTTCTGGACGGCGATCCTCGCCCATTTGTTCACGACGGACGAAAGGCTCACCCTGCCGAAGATCGTCGGCATCCTGTTCGGCATCGCCGGCACGGCGGTGATGATCGGCCCCGGGCTCCTGGCCGGCCTTGGCGGGCCGATCTGGGCGAAATTCGCCCTGGTCGGCGCGGCATTCTCCTACGGTCTCGCCTTCATCTATGCACGGCGCTTCCGAACCCTGCCGTCACCGGTCGTCGCCACCGGGCAGCTCACCGCCTCCAGCGTCATCATGATCCCTCTGGTGCTCGCCCTCTACGGCACGGGAGAGCTCTTTACCTTCAGCGACCAGGTCTGGGCGGCGACGGTTTCGCTCGCCGTCCTTTCCACCACCTTCGCCTATCTCATCTACTTCCACGTGCTGGCGACGGCCGGGGCGACGAACGCCTCCCTCGTCACCTTCGTCGTCCCTGTCAGCGCCATTCTGCTCGGCGCGGTTTTTCTTCAGGAACGGCTGGAAAGCTTCGAATTCGCCGGCATGGCGCTGATCGCGGTCGGCCTCATCACCATCGACGGTCGGCTGTTTCGCCCAAGGCGATGACCGCTCTCCGGCGTCTTGGGGAGGGTCTACGACTTTCGTCCAATTTGTTAACACAAAGTGAATCGGGGCGATTGCCCAGCAAATTCAAAAGCCACAGCCGGGGAGCGGACGGATTTTCCGCATTTGTGCCGCAGCGCAGCATAAAATCCGCTTGCTGCCGGCCGGCCAGTCTCTCTAGAATCCGCCCGTTGATAAGCAGAGGAGGCTTTGCCATGGGACTGACACGGCCTGTCAATGCACTGATGATTTGTGCGGCATTCGTTTTCATCGGCGCCCTCATCATGGGCGTCCTGCCATAGGCCGGTAAGGCGCCGCCGGGAGGCGGGCGGCTACGCGCCATTTGTTGCTTAGAAAAAGAAAAAGGGCCGGAAGATCCGGCCCTTTTGTTGTCCTGCAAACCTGCGGCCCGTTGCGTCACGCCGCAGCCGGCTGCCTTCGATCACCGCCCTCGCCGCCGGCCCGGATGCCGATCATGTGGCAGATGGCGAAGACAAGGTCCGCACGGTTCATCGTGTAGAAGTGAAAATCGTCGACGCCGCGCTCGATCAGGTCGAGCACCTGCTCGGCGGCAACGGCGGACGCCACCAGCGCATGGATCTGCGGCTCATTCTCCAGCCCCTCGAACCGCTCGGCCAGCCAGCTCGGTACATGCGCACCGCAGCGACCGGCGAAATTGGCGACCTGCGAGAAATTGTGCACCGGCAGGATGCCCGGCACGATGGGGATGTAGATGCCGGCCCGCCGGGCACGCTCGACGTAACGCTCGTAGAGATCGTTGTCGAAGAAGAACTGCGTGATGGCGCGCGTCGCCCCGTTGTCGACCTTGCGCTTCAGCATGTCGATGTCGGTCGCGAAATCGGGGCTCTCGGGATGCTTTTCCGGATAGGCCGAGACGGAGATGTCGTAATCCCCCTGCCGTCTCATCGCTCCGACCAGTTCCGCGCCGTTGGCATAGCCGCCGGGAAACGGCTGATAGGCATCGCCCACGCCGGAGCTCGGATCGCCACGCAGCGCCACGAAACGCTTCACGCCCATGGCGACGAACTCGCCGATCACCTGGTCGACGTCCTCGCGCGTCGCGTCGACGCACGTCATATGCGCCGCCGGCGTGAGGGCGGTTTCCGCGAGAATGCGCTTGACCGTGCGCGCGGTGCGCTCACGCGTCGAGCCACCGGCGCCGTAGGTCACCGACACGAAGGACGGCGCCAGCGGTGCGAGCCTCGTCACCGTTTCCCAGAGCCGCGCCTCCATCGCATCCGTCTTGGGCGGAAAGAACTCGAACGACACACGGAGCTTGCCGGCCGTGTCCGGCCGGCGGGAAAAACGCGTTTGCGGCATCAAGCCGTCTCCTTTTGAGCATCCGCCGGCACCTTGCCGTCGGCAATCAGCATGCGCCGGTCCTGTGCGAGCCAGAGCTTGACCGTCAGGCCTTTCCCGGCATCTCCCCGCGGCGCGAATTCGACGGTTTCGACGAGGTCGAGCCCTGCCTCGTCGAGCCATTCGGCGATCTGGCCGTCGGCGATGCCGAGCCGCATATGCGCATGCTCGTCGCGCAGGAACTCGAGCGCGTGCGGAGCGAAATCGACGATCACCAGCCTGCCGCCCGGCCGCAAGAGTCTCGCCGCCTCGTTGATCGCCACGCCCGGCCTGTCCAGATAGTGCAGCACCTGGTGAATGGTCACCAGGTCATGCGCGTCGCGCTCGACCGGTGGCGCGCCGATGTCGCCGAGCCGCACCTGGGCGTTGGCGATGCCCGCTCGGTCGAGATTGGCGCGTGCGACGGCCAGCATCTCGCGTGACAGGTCCACCCCGACGCCCCGCTGATAGAGCGGAGCGAAAAGCTCCAGAAGCCGGCCCGTGCCGGTCCCCAGGTCCACCATAGACTGGAAGGGCCGCTCGCCGACGAGCTTCCTCAACCCCTCCTCGACGGCCTTGTCCGGCACATGCAGCGAGCGGATCTCGTCCCAGCTCGCCGCATTGCGCGAAAAATACTCCGCCGCCCGCTCCTCGCGCCGCCGCTTGATCGCGGCAAGGCGTTCCAGGTCGCGGTCGATCACCGGGTCGCCGCGATCGAGACGCGCCACCACGCCGTCGACGAATTCGCGCGCCGCATCCTGGTCCGACAGCCGGAAATAGGCCCAGGATCCCTCCTGGTAGCGGACGATCAGTTGCGCCTCCAGGAGCAGCTTCAGGTGCCGCGAGACGCGCGGCTGCGATTGGCTGAGGATCTCGGTCAGGTCGGTCACCGTCAGATCGCCCTGAGACAGGAGCATGAGGATGCGCAGTCGGCTTGTCTCGGCCGCCGCCTTCAATGTGTCGACCATCTGGTCGAGATGGATTGCCGGGCGCGTCAGCATGCGCTCCTCCTGATACATATAAAGATATGTTTATATCGTTTGGGCTTGCTTGGCAAGCGGAGGCGGTCCAGTGTGGCCGGGAAACTGCATGATGGGAACGCGAGGGTTGGCCGCATGAAGAGCGCTCCCACCGCCCGGCGCCGCGCGGTCGACAAGGCATTGACCCTGCTCCTGCCGTGGGCGCCCTTTGCCGACGCCGAAGCGATCCGCAGGCTCGCCGACGACCGCAAGCTGCGCACGCTGCCGCCCGCCATCGCCGTCTGGCTCGCCGCCGTCACGCACATCCGTCACGAGCACACGGGCTACGATGCGCTGCTCGGCGAGGGCTACGAGCGCGACGCGGCCCGCCATTTTGTGGTGGACGACATCAATGCCGTGCTCACCCGCTGGCGCGCCACGCGCCTGCTCGATCCCGAGGAGGGCGACATCGGCGGCGAGGTGTAGCAGCGTGCGCGGCGTTTCTGGTTCTATCGCCCGGGCACGCCGCTGCTACACTTCCGTGGGAAAGGGTGCGTAACGTCGCAGGAGGAGAGCATGGACCAGGAAATCCAGCACCCGGCGCTTCCGGAAGTATCGGAACGCCATCGCGACCCGCACCGCTATCCGCAGGGCATCGCCTTTCTCGACGGCCAGTATGTGCCGATGGCCGAGGCGAAGATCTCGGTGCTCGACTGGGGCTTCCTCCATTCCGATGCCACCTACGACACGGTGCATGTGTGGAACGGCCGCTTCTTCCGTCTCGACCTGCATCTGGAGCGCTTCTTCGGCGGTCTGGAAAGGCTGCGCATGTCGATCCCGCACGACCGCGCCGCGGTGGCGGAGATCCTGCACAATTGCGTGGCGCTTTCCGGCCACCGTGCGGCTTATGTGGAGATGCTGTGCACGCGCGGGGCCTCTCCCACCTTCAGCCGCGACCCGCGCGATGCGGTGAACCGGTTCATGGCCTTCGCGGTCCCTTACGGCTCCGTTGCCAACACCGAGCAGATGGAGCGCGGCCTGCACGTAGCGATCAGCGACGCGGTGCGCATTCCACCCTCCTCCATCGACCCTGCGATCAAGAACTACCATTGGCTCGATCTGGTGCGGGGCCTCTACCAGGCGTACGACCGGGGCGCCGAGACGGCCCTGCTGCTCGACACCGATGGCAACGTGGCCGAGGGGCCGGGCTTCAATGTCTTCGCCGTCACGGCCGGCAGGCTCGTCACGCCGGCAAGCGGCGTGCTGCCCGGCATCACGCGGCGCACGGTGTTCGATCTGGCCGCCGCGCTCGATCTGCCAGCCGACGCGGCGCCGCTGACGCGGCAAGCGCTGCAGGCGGCCGACGAGGTGTTCATCACCTCGACCGCCGGCGGCATCATGCCGGTGACGAGGGTCGATGGCCGGGCCATCGCCGACGGCCGCCCCGGCGCGGTGACGAGGCGGCTGAAGGATCTCTACTGGAAGAAGCACGAGGATGCGGACTGGACGACGCCTGTCCGCTATCCGTGAGCGAAGCTCACATCATGCGCATCAGCGCGCCGCCGATGGAGTAGCCGGCGCCGAAGGCGCACAGCAGGCCGTGCTCGCCGGCCTTCATGTCCTCGTGGTTTTCCTTGAGCGCGATGATCGCGCCGGCTGCCGCCGTGTTGCCGAGCCGATCGAGCACGGTCGGCGCCCGGTCGTGCCCCACCTCGCCGCCGAAGGCGAGCTTGAGGATCATGGCGTTCATGCGGGCATTCGCCTGGTGCAGCCAGAAGCGGCGCACCGTGTGCGGCGTATAGCCGTGCTCTGCCAGGAAATCGACGATGAACTTGTGCCCGGCAACGGTCACGTCCTTGAAGACCTTGTTGCCGTTCTGCTTGATCAGATTGCCTTCCATGGCGAGGTAGGAAGGATCGTCCTGTGCCAGCCGGCTGACGAAGCCGAAATTGGTGCGGATGTTGTTGGAGAACTGCGTCCAGCTCCGCGTGTCGACGATCTCGAACCGGCCCGGCCGCTCCTCCGTGGCGCCCAGCGCCTCGATCAGGACGCCCACCGACGCGTCGCCGAAGATGAAATGCGTCTGCCGGTCGCGGAAGTTGAGATGCGCGGTGATCAGTTCCGGTGTCACCACCAGAACGCGGCGATGCGCGCCGGCCCGCACCAGATTGGTCGCCACGTGCAGGCCGGCCAGCGCCGAAGAGCAGCCGAGCCCCATGTCGAAACCCGCCCCGCTGGTGCCGAGCGCCTTCTGGATCTCGATGGCGATTGCCGGATAAGGCCGCTGGTGGTGGGCCGAGGCACAGATCACCAGATCGACGTCCCTGGCCGCCACGCCGGCATGGTCGAGCGCCTTTCGCGCTGCAGCAACGCCGAACTCGGCCATGACCGAGAGATCGTCGTCGGCACGCGCGGGAATGTTCGGCGCCATGCGCTTCGGATCGAGTATCCCTTCCCGCTCATAGACATGGCGGCGCTTGATGCCGGAGGCGTTCTCGATGAAGGCCGCATCGGATTTCGCCAAGGGCGGCAGGCCTTTGGCCGCCCGCCTAGGGTTCTCGACATCAACCCAGCTGTTGAAACTTTCGACCAGTTCCTCGTTGGAAATCGAGGCTTCCGGTATCTCCACGCCGATGCCACCGACGCAGACACGCGTCATTCCATTGGAATGGTGCATTGCGAAATCAGAAGCCTCGCGCTCGTCTGTGCGCCGTAACATGGCCGTGCCCGTGTTTGCTCTTCAGCGGGTTTACGCTGCGCGCAGGCAGAGTCAAGCCGACAGCCTGCCTCCGCCGTTCACGGGATGATACTAAGCGTAACACCCTAAGAGTTTACCAACAGGGCCGCAGCCGTCGCGCTACCGCGTCAGCCGCTTGTAGGTCACACGCTTCGGATTGACGCTGTCGGGCCCGAGGCGGCGGATCTTGTCCTGCTCGTAATCCTCGAAATTGCCCTCGAACCACTCCACATGGCTGTCGCCCTCGAAGGCCAGGATATGCGTCGCAAGGCGGTCGAGGAACATACGATCATGCGAGATGATGACGGCGCAGCCGGCGAAATTTTCCAGCGCATCCTCGAGCGCCGCCAGCGTCTCGGTGTCGAGATCGTTGGTCGGCTCGTCGAGCAGCAGCACGTTGCCGCCCTCCTTCAGGAGCTTGGCCATGTGCACGCGGTTGCGCTGGCCGCCCGACAGCGTGCCGACCTTCTGCTGCTGGTCGCCGCCCTTGAAGTTGAAGGACGAGCAGTAGGCGCGGCTGTTCACCTCGTGCTTGCCGAGCCTGATCACGTCGTTGCCGCCGGAGATCTCCTCCCACACCGTCTTGTTGGGATTGAGCGCGTCGCGGCTCTGGTCGACATAGGCCAGCTTCACCGTGTCGCCGATGCGGATCTCGCCGCCGTCGGGCTTTTCCTGGCCGGTGATCATGCGGAACAGCGTCGTCTTGCCGGCGCCGTTCGGGCCGATCACCCCGACGATGCCGCCGGGCGGCAGCTTGAACTCCAGACCATCGATCAAGAGCCGGTCGCCATAGCCCTTTTCGAGCCCGTCCGCCTCGATCACCACATTGCCGAGCCGCTCGCCCGAGGGGATGATGATCTGCGCATCGCCCGGGCGCCGCTCGTCGGCCGACTGCACCAGTTCGTCATAGGCGCGGATACGCGCCTTCGATTTCGCCTGGCGCGCCTTCGGGCTCGCCGCGATCCACTCGCGCTCGCGCGCCAGCGCCTTCTGGCGGGCGGCCTCCTCGCGGCCTTCCTGCGCCATGCGCTTGGCCTTGGCCTCCAGATACGCGGTGTAATTGCCCTCATAGGGAATGCCGCGGCCGCGGTCGAGCTCGAGGATCCAGCCCGTCACATTGTCGAGGAAGTAGCGGTCGTGGGTGATGATCAGCACCGCACCCGGATATTCGCGCAGGTGCTTTTCCAGCCATGCCGTCGTCTCGGCGTCGAGATGGTTGGTCGGCTCGTCGAGGAGCAGCAGATCCGGCTGACGCAGCAGGAGCTGGCACAGCGCCACGCGACGCTTCTCGCCGCCCGACAGGTTGTCGATGGTCGCCTCGCCCGGCGGGCAGCGCAGCGCTTCCATCGCCATTTCCACCTGGCTTTCGAGGTCCCAGAGGTTCTGACTGTCGATCTGGTCTTGAAGCTGGGACGCCTCCTCCGCCGTCTCGTCGGAGTAGTTCATCATCAGCTCGTTGTAGCGGTCGAGGATCGCCTTCTTGGCAGCCACCCCCTCCATCACGTTGCCCATCACGTTGAGCGCCGGGTCGAGTTCCGGTTCCTGCGGCAGGTACCCGCAGGTTGCCCCCTCGGCGAGCCATGCCTCGCCGGTGAACTCCCTGTCGAGGCCCGCCATGATCCTGAGCACGGTCGACTTGCCGGCGCCGTTCGGCCCCAGGATGCCGATCTTCGCATCGGGGTAGAAGGACAGGTGAACGTTCTCCAGAACCTTCTTGGCCCCATACGCCTTGCTGAGGCCGGCCATGTGATAAATAAATTGGCGTGCCACGAAAAACCTCGCGCTGTCGTGTCGGTTGTTGCGGGCTATGTAGGCGAAACGCGCGCGGGCGGCAATGCGCCGGACCGGCCTTTTCGAAAGCCGGTCCGTGATCCCGGCCAGCCGGCCGTCAGGGCTTCATGTAGGTGTAGCCCTGCTGCTGCAGATAACTGACCTCGGCGACGCCCGAGGGAACGATCTCGTCCTCGAAAACCTCGAACAGATCCGCCTCGTAATCGATCTTCCGGCTCTGCAGCGTGTTGTTGCAGACGAGGAACGTCACGTTCTGCGTCTTCAGGCTGGTCACCTCGGATTGCAGCGTCTGGTCGGTCTTGGCAGCCTTCAGGAAGTTGATGCCGTTGCCGTGCATCACCACCTTCACCTCGATCTTGTCGCGCCCCACGGCGTTGATCTGGTTCTGGATGTTGCGCAGCGCGCCCTTGTAGTACTTGCTCTCCTGACCGCCGTCCTGGTTGATGTGATAAACCACCTTCTGGGCGCCGTATCGGTCGCTCTCTTCGGCTTGAGCGATCGACAGAACGGCAAAAAGTGCTGCCGCGCAGGCCAGTGCGAAGCGCTTGAACATGTCTCGTCCCTCCCGGAATCCGTGTGCAGAAAATGAGGTACCGACCGGCACCGGCAGGAAAGCTAGCACGAAACCCGGCAAACCATTCAAGCATCATCATGTGTCGATATGTTCGATGCGGGAAATTTTCTTTCCCGGCGCGCGTCATTCTGAAATAGCTGTTCGGGCTGAAATAGCTGTCCGGGTATCTCGCCGCGACGGAGGGCCGCGTGGAATTCGACGACACTTCGATGCTTTCGACGTCCACGGGCGCCGATCTTCATCTGCTGCACCGGGCGCCGGGCGGCGGCGCCCGCGCCGTGGTGCAGATCAACCACGGCCTTGCCGAGCATGCGGGTCGCTACGCGCGTTTCGCCGATTTCCTTGCCGGGCGTGGCTTTCATGCCTACGCCCACGATCACCGCGGCCACGGCCGCACGAAGGCGCCCGGCGCGCCGCTCGGCCATTTCGGGCACCAGGCGGGTGCCGACACGCTCCTGTCGGACGTCTCGGCCGTTCACGATCACATCGCCGTCCGGCATCCCGGTCTGCCGGTCATCGTGTTCGGCCATTCCATGGGCGGCATGATTGCCCTCAACTTCGCGCTGAGGCATTCCGGCCGCATCGCCGGGGCGACCGTCTGGAACGCACCCCTGGCGACCCGGCTCGAAGGGCTCGCCGGAAAAGCCGTGCTCGCCTGGGAACGTTTCCGGCTCGGCTCGGACGTCCCCTCGCGCCTTCTGCCGAAGCTGACCTTCGGGGCCTGGGCGCGCGCCGTTGCCGGCCACCGCACGGCATTCGACTGGCTGTCGCGCGATCCCGCCGAGGTGGACAAATATGTCGCCGACCCGTTGTGCGGCTTCGACGCCTCGGTCGGCGTGTGGACCGCCCTCTTCGATCTCAGCCTGATGGCCGCCGATGCCGCCGCTCACCGCGCCGCGCGCAAGGACCTTCCCTTCCATCTCGTGGGCGGCGGCTGCGATCCCTCGACGCGCCGCGGCAGCATCGTCCTCGACCTCGAGAAGCGGCTGCGCCGAAACGGCTTTTCGAATCTGGAAACAAGGATCTACGAGGAAAACCGGCACGAATCCCTCAACGAGATCAATCGCGGCGAGGTGATGCGGGATTTTGCCGCCTGGGCCGAAAAAATCATCGATTGATGCCAAAATAATGCGCGCTGCGCATCTGGCCCGCGCAGGACCCGTTTGCTACTCAATGGCCCGAGTTTCTCTTGGAGGGCCGCGTCGATCATGGCTAATCCACCGCTGAAGGGCGTTCGCGTCATCGAATTGGCGCGCATCCTGGCCGGGCCCTGGGCGGGCCAATTGCTTGCCGATCTCGGCGCCGACGTCATCAAGGTGGAGAATCCGAATGGCGGCGACGACACCCGCAAATGGGGGCCGCCCTTCGTCACCGGCGCGGACGGCGAAAACCTTTCCGCCGCCTACTATCACTCTTGCAACCGCGGCAAGCGCTCCATCGCGCTCGACTTTTCCCAGCCCGCCGATGCCGACACGCTGCGCAAGCTGATCGCCACCGCCGACGTGGTGATCGAGAATTTCAAGCTTGGCGGGCTGAAGAAATACGGCCTCGACTATGACAGTCTGAAGGCGATCAATCCGCGCCTCGTCTATTGCTCGATCACCGGCTTCGGCCAGACCGGGCCCTACGCTCCACGCGCCGGCTACGATTTCATCATCCAGGGCATGGCTGGCCTGATGTCGATCACCGGCGCGCCGGACAGCGAGCCGCAGAAGGTCGGCGTCGCCGTCAGCGACATCTTCACCGGCCTTTACGCCGTCATCGCCATCCAGGCCGCGCTTCGCCATGCGGAAGCGACCGGCGAGGGCCAGCACATCGACATGGCATTGTTCGACACGCAGATCTCCGTGCTCGGCAACCAGAACCTCAACTATCTCGTCTCGGGCAAATCTCCGGTGCAGATGGGCAACGCCCATATGAACATCGCGCCCTATGAGGTGCTGCCGGTGAAGGACGGTCACATCATCCTCGCCGTCGGCAATGACGGGCAGTTCCAGCGCTTCTGCGCCATCGTCGGGCTCGATGCACTGCCGGGCGACGAGCGCTTTTCCACCAACCCGGCGCGCGTCGAAAACCGCGCAACCCTTCGCCGCATCCTGATCGACTGCCTTGCCGGCTGGGAGAAGGCGCCGCTCCTTGCCGCCTGCGACGCCAATGCGGTGCCGGCGAGCCCCATCAACACCATCGGCGAGATGTTCGCCGATCCGCAGACCGTCGCCCGCGGCATGCAGATGACGCTCGACGATGGGCACGGCAATGCCCTGCCCTCGGTGCGGGCGCCGATGCTGATGTCGGCGACGCCACCTATCTATGAGCGGCCGAGCCCGCGGCTCGGCGAACACACGGCGGAAATCCTGCGCGAAATCGGAGAAGACGAGTGATGAAAACCGGCGGCCAGCTCATTGTCGACTGTCTCGAGGCCAATGGCGTCGATCGCATCTTCAGCGTCCCCGGCGAAAGCTATCTCGCCGTGCTCGACGCGCTGCACGATTCGAAGATCCGCAACTTCGTCTGCCGCCAGGAAGGCGGCGCTGCGATGATGGCCGACTGCCACGGCCGGCTCACCGGGCGGCCCGGCGTCTGCTTCGTCACCCGCGGTCCGGGCGCAACCAACGCCTCCCCCGGCATCCACATCGCCATGCAGGATTCGGTTCCGATGATCCTGTTCATCGGCCAGATCGCCAGCCACGCCCGTGAGCGCGAGGCTTTCCAGGAGATCGACTACCGCGCCTTCTACGGTCCCATCGCCAAATGGGCGACGGAAATCGAGGATGCGAGCCGCATTCCCGAGATCCTCACCCGCGCCTTCGCCGTCGCCACCTCCGGCCGGCCCGGCCCGGTGGTGATCGCCCTGCCCGAGGACATGCTGACCAGCGTCGTCGAGGCCCCGGCGCCGCAGCCTTACACCCCGGTCGAGACGCGGCCGGGCGCAGCCGAGATGGCAGAACTGGCAGCCCTCCTCGGATCCGCGCAACGCCCCTTCGTCATCCTCGGCGGAACACGCTGGGACGAGGCGGCGGTGGCGAACATCACCAGGGCAGCCGAGGCCTGGTCGCTGCCCGTCGGCTGCTCCTTCCGCCGCCAGATGCTGTTCGACCATCTGCACCCGTGCTATGCGGGGGACGTCGGCATCGGCCCCAGCCCCAAGCTTGCCGAAGCCGTCAAGAAGGCCGATCTCATCCTGCTCGTCGGCGGCCGCTTCGGCGAGATGCCCTCTTCCGACTACACGCTGATCAAGAGCCCCTATCCGGACCAGAAGCTGGTGCATGTTCACGCGGATGCCGGCGAGCTCGGCCGCGTCTATCGTCCGAACCTCGCCATCAACGCCTCGGCCTCCGCCTTCGCCGAAGCCTTCGCGGCGCTGCCCGCCGGCCCGGCCTCCTGGGCGGGCGAGACCGAGCGGCTGCACAAGGCCTATCTCGATTGGTCGACGCCTCCCGAGACGGGTCCCGGCGCCGTCCAGATGGGGCCGATCATGGCCTATCTGGAAACCGTCCTTCCCGACGATGCCATTCTCACTAACGGTGCCGGCAACTACGCCACCTGGATCCACCGCTTTCACCGTTTCCGCCGCTTCGCCACCCAGGGCGCGCCGACCTCGGGCTCGATGGGCTACGGCACGCCGGCCGCCGTCGCCGCCAAGGCGCTGTTTCCCGAGCGCCAGGTGATCGCTTTCGCCGGCGACGGCTGTTTCATGATGAACGGCCAGGAATTCGCCACCGCCGTGCAGGAAAACCTGCCGATCATCGTCATCGTGGTCAACAACGGCATCTTCGGCACGATCCGCATGCACCAGGAGCGCGAGTATCCCGGCCGCGTCTCCGGCACCGACATCCGGAACCCGGACTTCGCCGCCCTCGCCCGCGCCTATGGCGGCCACGGCGAAACGGTGGAAACGACGGCGGATTTCGCCCCCGCCTTCGAACGCGCCCGTGCCAGCGGCAAGCCGGCGATCATCGAGATCAGGCTCGACCCCGAGGCGATCACCCCCACGCGGACACTGACCGAAATACGCGAGAAGCGCTGAGGAGGCCTACCGCCGACCCGCACCAACGGTCGCGCCGACTCCGGCACCAACCGCAATGCCGATGCCGATGCCGACCGACAGATTGTCGAAAGCCGTTCCGAGAGCGGCTCCGACGCCGATGCCGACCGCAATCCACAGGGCCATGGAGGAGAATTGCTTGTCCATCGCCAATAGGTAAGCGCGGCGGCCGACACGACAAGGCCGGCGGTGGGCATCCGGCTTGCGTCATCGGCTTGAAATGCGCGCAACTCAGCGCTTCACGATGAGATCATCCACACAGCAGACCGAAGCATCATGGTGAGCATGTCGAACCACGGCGGCAAACCGCCCGATCCGGTGGCTTACCTTCAATGCATCGCCGTCAGGCCGCGTCGAAGTCCAGCACCAGCTTGTTCGCCGTCGGCCGCGTCTGGCAGGCGAGCGTGAAGCCGGCTTCCACTTCCCAGGGCTCGAGCGAGAAGTTCACGGCCATTTCAGAAGACCCTTCGACGACACGGCAGCGGCACGTGCAGCACATGCCGCCGGCGCAGGAATAAGGCAGCTCGATGCCGGCCTTGTGAGCGGCGTCGAGCACGGTGCCGTCGGCATCGCCCATGGCGAAGCTGCGCCGCACGCCGTCGAGCACCACCTCGATCGCCACGCCCTTCTCGACCGCCTCGCGTGCGGCCGGTGAAGCCTTGCGCGGCGCCGGCGCATCGCCGGACGGCGTGAAGCGCTCGAAACGGATGCGGTCACGCGCCACGCCCATGCGCTCCAGCGCCTGCGAGACCTCGTCGATCATCTCGCCCGGCCCGCACAGGAACACACCGTCGGCCGCCGTCGGCTCGACGAGCCCGCCATCGGCAAGCGCCGTCACCCGCGCGGCATCGATGCGACCGTTGAACAGATCCACGTCCTGCGCCTCACGCGAAAGCAGGTGGATCAGGGTGAAACGCCCCATATGGCGGTCCTTGAGGTCGTTCAGTTCCTCCAGGAACATGATCGTCTCGGTCGAGCGGTTGCCATAGACCAGCGTTATGGTGCTGTCCTTCTCATGCGCCAGCACGGTGCGGGCGATGGACAGCATCGGCGTGATGCCGGAGCCGGCAGCGAACAGGAGATAGTCATGCCGCTCGCCCTTCAGCGCCGTGAAGCGGCCCTGCGGCGGCATGACGCGAATGGTGTCGCCGACCGACAGAACGTCGTTGACGAAGGTGGAGAAACGCCCGTCCGCAACCTTCTTCACCCCGACCCGCAAAAGCGGCTCGCCGGGTGCCGAGCAGATCGAATAGGAACGCCGCGCCTCCTGGCCGTCGATCTCCGTGGCAAGCGTCAGATACTGTCCCGGCGTGAAGGCGAATTCCTCCGCGCGATCGGCCGGCACCTCGAAGGCGATCGCCACCGCATCCGGCGTCTGCCGCTCGATCGACGCCACTTTCAGATCGTGGAAACGCGAAGCCATGGTCACCTCAGATGCATTTGAAATAGTCGAAAGGCTCGTGGCAGGCCGCGCAACGATAGAGCGCCTTGCAGGCCGTCGAGCCGAATTCGGAGATGCGTGCGGTTTGCCGCGAGCCGCAGCGCGGGCACGCGACGTCGGTCTCGCCGAACAGCGCGCGGATCGAGTTCGATGCCTTGGCCGGAGGCGCGATGCCGTAGGCGCGCAGCTTCTCGCGGCCTTCAGCGGTGATCCAGTCGGTCGTCCAGGCCGGCGAGATCACGCGCTCGACGCGTGCCTCAAAACCCGCCTCGCGCAATGCCGCCTCCACCGCCAGTTCGATGGCGAGCACCGCCGGGCAGCCCGTATAGGTGGGCGTGACCCTGGCGATTGCCGTATCGCCCTCCATCTCGACCGAACGCAGGATGCCCAGATCCTCGATGGTGACGGCGGGAATTTCCGGGTCGACGACGGAAGCTGCCGCGCGATAGGCGCGCTGCCGGCGGGTCTCTGCGCTCATACCCTCCTCTGGCCTCCCGGGCTCGTCGAACGGGGCGGCCATCTGTCCCTGCCGGCGCCTTTTCCCCGCAGGCGGGGAGAAAGAGGCCATTACCACCGTCTCGCCCATCACCACGTCATCCCCGGATAGGTGCGCTGCATGTATTGCAGCTCGGCCAGGAGATAGCCCATCGCCTCGCTGTGGCGGCCCTGGCGCCCGCCGGTCCGGCCGAACGGCGTCTCCACCCATTGAAGGCCGGCTTCCGCGAAAACCGGGCCGACGACCGCATCGAAGGCGGCGCGCAGCGTCGCCGGATCGGGCGCGATGCCGGCCTGCGCCACCGCTGTCGTCACCGCATCGCTCTCGAACAGCTCGTCCACATGGGGCGCCAACGCCTCGACAGCCGCCACCATGCGGCGCGCGCTCTCCTCCGTGCCGTCGCCGAGCCGCACCACCCACTCGCCGGCATGGCGGATGTGGTAGGCCACCTCCTTTTCCGCCTTGGCGGCGATGCCGGCAAGCTGCGCATCGCTGGACGAGCGCATGCCGCGCCACATCGGCTCCATGAAGGCTGCGAAATAGAGCTGGCGCAGCATGGTGTGCGCGAAGTCGCCATTCGCCCGCTCGGCCATCAGGCAGTTCACGTAGTCGCGCTCGCGGCGCAGATATGCAAGCTGGTCCTCGTCGCGGCCCTTGCCCTCCACTTCGCCGGCATACTGGTAGAGCGCCCGCGCCTGGCCGATGAGATCGAGCGCCATGTTCGGCATGGCGAGGTCTTCTTCGAGCATCGGCGCATAGCCGCACCATTCCGAAAGCCTGTGGCCGAGCACCAGATGGTCGTCGGCGAGCCGCAGCAGGAAGGCGGTCAGCGCCTCGCGGGAAACCGTCGCGCGATCGGCCATCACATATGCCCCACTTCGTCCGGAATCTCGTAAAATGTCGGATGGCGGTAGACCTTTGACAGAGCCGGCTCGAAATTCTCGTCCTTGTTCTCCGGATCCGAGGCGGTGATCGCCGCCGACGGCACCACCCAGATGGAGGTGCCTTCGCCGCGGCGCGTATAGACGTCGCGCGCGGCCTGCAGCGCCATCACCTCGTCCGCCGCGTGCACGGAACCGCAATGCTTGTGCGCCAGCCCGTTGCGCGGGCGGATGAAAACTTCCCAAAGGGGGATCTGGTTCTTGCTCATGTCTCTCACTCCGCCGCCTGTTTCGCCGCCTCGCGGCGCGCCGTCCGTTTTTGCGCATGCGCCAGCGCCGCCTCGCGCACCCAGGCGCCCTCGTCCCATGCCTTCTGCCGCGCTTCGAGCCGCTCGCGGTTCATGGGCCCGTGTCCCTTGACCACGCGCCAGAACTCGTCCCAGTCGATGGCGCCGAAATCGTAACCGCCCTTTTCCTCGTTCCATTTCAGGTCGGGATCAGGGAAGGTCAGGCCGATGAATTCGCCCTGCGGCACCGTCGCGTCGACGAATTTCTGCCTCAGCTCGTCATTGGTGAAGCGCTTGATCTTCCATTTCATCGACTGGTCGCCATGCTGGCTGTCGGCATCGTGCGGGCCGAACATCATCAGCGACGGCCACCACCAGCGGTTCAGCGCATCCTGCGCCATCTCCTTCTGCTCCGGCGTGCCGCGCGCCAGCGTCATCATGATCTCGTAGCCCTGGCGCTGATGGAAGCTTTCCTCCTTGCACACGCGGATCATGGCCCGCGCATAGGGGCCGTAGGAGCAGCGGCAGAGCGGGATCTGGTTCATGATCGCCGCCCCGTCCACCAGCCAGCCGATGGCGCCGATATCGGCCCAGCTGAGCGTCGGGTAGTTGAAGATGGACGAGTATTTCGCTTTCCCGGAAAGAAGCTCCTCCGTCATCTCCTCGCGGGATACGCCCAGCGTCTCGGCGGCGGAATAAAGATAGAGCCCGTGGCCGCCCTCGTCCTGCACCTTGGCAAGAAGGGCCGCCTTGCGGCGCAGCGAAGGCGCGCGCGTGATCCAGTTGCCTTCCGGCAGCATGCCGACCACTTCCGAATGGGCGTGCTGGCCGATCTGGCGGATCAGCGTGCGGCGATAGCCTTCCGGCATCGGATCGTTGGGCTCGATCTTCTCCTCGGCGTCGATGCGCGCCTGGATAGCGGCGAGGAAGGCCTCATCCTCCGTCGTATCGGTCTTGGCGCCGATAAGCCCTTGGCTGTACATCGCTTTTCCTCCATGCTCGCGTGCCGGCGCGGTGGAGCTCGACACTCCATGGCAATATGTAACAAAAATCCTTCAAGTACACAATATTTCGTAACGCTTTTATCGTCGACTGGAGAGGAAATGCCCGAACCGATCTCGCAGGAATCAGCGCTCCAGGCGGCGCGCGACACGCTGGCGACGGTGTTTGCGCCGTGGATCAGGGCGCTCGGACTTGAAGTGCTTTCGGCCGATGCCGCCGGAGGCGACTTCCGCCTGCCGGACAATGGCGATCTGGTCCATGTGGGCGGCGTCATCTGCGGCCAGGCGACGGCGTCCGCCGCCGACACCTGCGCGGTCGCCGCGCTGGCCGCCGCCAATGGCCGCTTCCGCGTCTGCACGACGGTCGACATGACGACGCATTTCATCCGTCCGCTCAAGCCCGGCCCCGTGGCGATCCGCGTCGACGTCCTGTCGAACGGCCGGCGCATGGCCTATGTGCGGGTGGAAATGCGCGCCGAAGGCGACCCCCGCCTCGCCTTCACGGCGACCGGGGCCTACGCCTATCTTGATGGGTGAGTGGTGAGAAGCACAGGTTACGGGCCTTGGAAAAACACCGGGTGCTGAAGCCATGACCCGATCTCAATCATTGACGTCCTTGACTGTGAAAGAACTCATCGATCGTTTTGCGGCAATCGGCATAGCGCAAGACGAAGCGCTGCTCGACAACGAGACAGCAAAGTTCAACAAGCCCTATCGAGAAAAGATCGCTATCGAGATCGAGCTACGTGACCGGCCAGGCGATCAGCGTCATCATTTGATGGCGCTGTACGAGCACCCCAACGTGCAGGTTCGCTTGAATGCCGCCAGGGCAACGCGCGCCATAGACGTGAAAAGGGCCCGTGCACAACTTGAAGCCATCGCGTCATCAAGACACTTTCCCCAAGCTGGCTACGCAGGAATGGCACTGTTGGCCATGGATGATGGCACCTTCAAGCTGGACAGTCATCTACCACCGAGAAAGTGAGCCACGGGCGCTACTCCTTGCCCTTCCAGGTCACGTCCCGCCCATGGAGCGGCACGGTCGAGATCGCCATCCTGGCCGAGCCGTCATGCACCTGACGGGTGTGGGAAAGATAGATCAGCGTGACACTCGTCGTCTCAGAGATGCACTTGGCGACGACCGACTTTCAGATCAGCCACTAGCGCTGCTTGAAGACCTCCTCACCTTCCTTGTCCATCTCGATGTCGCCGATAACGATCGGTCCGGTCCGCCGGCATGCGATCGCCGAATTGGAGGGATCCTCGAACCAGTTGCCCTTCTGCAAGCGGTCGATCACGCCGCGATCGAAATAGGTGACATGACAGGTCACGCCCGCGACCTGCGAGTCGTGGATCGCCTCGACGATGATGTCGTTGCCCAGCCAGTCGACGCTCAATGGGGAAGACAATCGCGTGCTCATTCCGCGCTATAAGCACTGGGAAATTACCGGTTGGTATGGCACTGCAAATGACCGATTTGGCGGGCTTTCTCCGAGGGAGTTTCTTCGAAATGCTCCATGGCAAGAGAGAGTGAAAATCGGTTTATATGCGCTGGAAAAATACGGAGTGCTCGAGCCATGAGCAGATCACCGACGATGACATCCATGACCGTCAAAGAACTCATCGAACGCTTCGCAGAAATCGGTGTCGCGCAAGACGAAGCGCTGCTCGACAACGAGACAGCAAAGTTCAACAAACTGTACCGAGAAAAGATCGCTATCGAGACCGAGTTGCGCGACCGTCCCGGAGATCAACGCCATCACCTCATGGCACTCTACGCTCACCCCAACATGCAGGTTCGCCTGAATGCCGCCAATTCGACATTTGCGATCGACATGACGAGAGCACGCGCGCAACTCGAGGCGATCGCTGCTTCGAAACAATTCCCCCAGGCCGGTGATGCCGGAATGGCCTTATGGGCGATAGATGAGGGGATTTCCAAACCGGACAGTCACCTACCGCCGAGAAAGTGAGCCACAGGTTCTACTCCCTGCCCTTCCAGATCACGTCCCGCCCATGGAGCGGCACGGTCGAGACCGCCATCTTGGCCGAGCCGTCCTGCACCTGGCGGGCATGGGAAAGATAGATCAGCGTGTCGTTCGCCTTGTCATAGATGCGCTTGACCACCACCGATTTCCAGATCAGCGACTGGCGCTGCTTGAACACCTCCTCGCCGCCCCGGCCGAGATCGATATCGCCGATGACGATCGGGCCGGTCTGCTGGCATGAGATCGCCGAATTGGAGGGATCCTCGAACCAGTTGCCCTTCTGCAACCGGTCGATCACGCCGCGATCGAAATAGGTGACATGACAGGTCACGCCCGCGACCTGCGGGTCGTGGATCGCCTCGACGATGATGTCGTTGCCCAGCCAGTCGACGCCGACTTCGCCCACCTTGTCGGCGGATGCGGGTTGGGAGGCTGTCATGAATGCGACAAGGGCGAAAGGGAGGTAAAAGACTCTCGGGCGCACGTCCAGCCTCTTCGGGTTGCCTGAAACGATGCCCCATATATGGCGACGCCGGATAGAATTGGAACGGTCATCATGAAAAAGAGCGTAGGCCGAACGGGATGCGCTCCTGCAGGCAATCAGTCGTCCGAAGTGAGGCCACCATCCATGATCCACAATCCCATGCCGGCGTCCCCGGCCTGCGGATTGTGCCCGGACGCAGCGATTTTCTCCATCAGAGCCCTGGCGTGCTGATCATCCAGATCGCGTGTCGCCCTCGCCGCATTCAACCTCACCTGCATGTTGGGGTGGTCGTAGAGAGCGAACAGCACCCGCCTTTGGTCTCCGGGCTTTTCCTGTAGAGCGCGCAAAATCCTTTGTTTCTCGCCGAACAATCTGTTGAATCTGGAAACCTGGTTGCCCAGCAAGGCGTGATCCTGTTCCATCCCGATCTCAATGAAGCGCTCGACGAGGCGCTCGGTTTGTAACTTGCGAACATCACGCGGCTTCATGGGCTGAAACCCTTGGTCCAAGCGAATTCGCGGACGTTTCACTCCGGCTCATAGGACCCCTCGTCCACGGCCCTGAGCATCCACCGCGCGTCGCCCGATTGCGGATAGCCCGTCTGGGCGGCAACCTCCTCCAGCACTCTGCGCGCCTGCGCACCGTGAACGGCCAGCGTGTGGATGGCCGCCTTCAGGCGCACCTGAATGTTCTTATGCGTATAGAGGACTGAAAGGGCGCTCCGCTGGTCTCCCGGACGCCGCTTCAATTCCCGCACCACCTGCATCATCTGGTCAAAAAGCCGATTGAGGCGCCGCGTGTCGAGATCGAGTTCTGCTTCATACTGAGCGGTGCAGATTTCCGTAAAGAGCGAGACAAGCCGTTCGGTGGACAGCGATTCAAGGTCTTTAGGTTTCATGGCTTCAGAACCCCTTTATCGATCAAAAAACCACGCCGGAAGACAGCCCTGCGCAGGGTGCCCCCGCCGAGGATCCGGCAGTCGACAGGGGACGTCCGGCGCCCTCACTCCAGAAACAGCCCCTCCAGAAAGCGCGCCGCGTCCTCGAAGCGGCCTTCGCCGCCGCGCACGGGGCCCAGAACGGCGCGCACCTGCACGTCGAAATCGGCATAATGCTGCGTGGTCGCCCAGATGGCGAAGATGAAGTGATAGGGGTCGGCCTTCTTCAGCTTGCCGGCGTGCATCCAGTGAGCGATCACCGTCGCCTTCTCGTCCACCAGCGCCTTCAGTTCTCCCTCCAGCATCGGCAGGATGCGCGGCGCGCCCTGCAGGATCTCGTTGGCGAAGAGCCGGCTCTCGCGCGGATAGTCGCGCGCCATCTCGATCTTGCGGCGGATGTAGGAACGGATTTCCGTGCGCGGGTCGCCGGCCTCGTCCATCTCCTTCAACGGCGCCAGCCAGGTCTCGAGCAGCCGCCGAATCAAGGTCGCAAAGATCTCCTCCTTGTTCTTGAAATAATAGAGGAGATTGGGCTTCGACATGCCCGCCGCCTCGGCGATCTGGTCAATCGTCGAGCCGCGGAAACCATGCTGGGAAAAAACCTCGAGCGCCGCCTCGCGGATCAGCTCGCGCTTTTCGCGCTGGATGCGGGTGCGCTTGGCGGGGGCCGGCTTATCCATTGGGTTGGCGCTCCGCGATTCCCACGGGCCTGCGCGTCGTGTCCGGCCGCGCCTCTCGCTTCAACCGCTCTGCGCCTTCACCTTGGCCCAGCCGATTAGTCCACTGTGGAATGCGCGCCGCGAAAGACATTTCCCCTACTATCCCCTTGACCGCCCATATGGCGGTGTTAACGTTTGTCCAAACGGTCAAAATTTGCGTAGCATATCTTTGCGCAAAGCACCAAGCATTGGCCGGGACAAGCCGAGCGCAACAACAATTCAGGGGAAGCTTGGTCATGCTCGACAGGCTTAACAGGAAGCCGAACGATCTATCCGCGTTCTGGATGCCGTTCACCGCGAACCGGCAGTTCAAGCAGGCACCACGCATGCTGGTGGCCGCCAAGGACATGCATTACACGGCCGAGGACGGCCGCAAGATCATGGACGGCACCGCCGGCCTGTGGTGCGTGAATGCCGGCCACTGCCGGCCGAAGATCACCGAGGCGATCCAGAGCCAGGCGGCCGAGCTCGATTATGCGCCGGCCTTCCAGATGGGCCACCCCATCGTCTTCGAATTCGCCAACCGTCTCGCCGCCATCGCGCCGGAAGGCATGGACCATGTGTTCTTCACCAATTCGGGCTCCGAATCGGTGGAGACCGCGCTGAAGATCGCGCTCGCCTATCACCGGGCGAAGGGCGACGGCTCGCGCTTCCGCCTGATCGGCCGCGAACGCGGCTATCACGGCGTCAATTTCGGCGGCATCTCCGTCGGCGGCATCGTCGCCAACCGCAAGATGTTCGGCACGCTCCTGACCGGCGTCGACCATCTGCCCCACACGCATCTGCCGGGCAAGAACGCCTTCACGCGTGGCGAGCCCGAGCATGGCGGCGACCTCGCCGACGAGCTGGAGCGCATCGTGACGCTGCACGACGCCTCGACGATCGCCGCCGTCATCGTCGAGCCGGTGGCCGGGTCGACCGGCGTGCTGATCCCGCCGAAGGGCTATCTGAAACGCCTGCGCGAGATTTGCGACAAGCACGGCATCCTCCTGATCTTCGACGAGGTCATCACCGGCTTCGGCCGGCTCGGCGCGCCCTTTGCGGCAGATTGTTTCGGCGTCGTTCCCGACATCATGACCACCGCCAAGGGCGTCACCAACGGCGTCATCCCGATGGGTGCCGTGTTCGTCAGGAAAGAGATCCACGATGCTTTCATGAACGGCCCCGAGCACCTCATCGAGTTCTTCCACGGCTACACCTATTCGGGCAATCCGATCGCCTGCGCGGCCGGCATCGCCACGCTCGACACCTACCAGGAAGAAGGGCTTCTCACCCGCGCCTCGGAGCTTGCCGACCATTGGGCGGACGCGCTTCACTCGCTCAGGGACGAGCCGCATGTGATCGACATCCGCAACATCGGCCTGGTCGGCGCCATCGAGCTGGAAAGCATTCCCGGAGAGCCCACCAAGCGTGCCTTCTCCGCCTTCCTCAAGGCCTTCGAGCGAGGCTTCCTGATCCGCACCACCGGCGACATCATCGCCCTGTCGCCTCCCCTGATCATCTCCAGGGGGCAGATCGACGAGCTGGTCGACAACCTTCGTGACGTGCTGCGGATGGTGGACTGAGATGGCTGGCCAGCGAGAGAAAGCCAGCCACGCGGTTCTGGTCGACGACGAGCGCGTGCGCGTCACCCGTTGGGACTTCGCACCGGGCGCGGAAACCGGATGGCACCGTCATGGCATGGACTATGTCATCACCACGCTGACCCCGTGCTCCTTCCTTCTGGAGCTGCCCGGCGACGAGACGGTGCGCAACGATCTGGAGGCCGGCGTCTGCTATCGGCGCAGCGAGGGCGTCGAGCACAACGTGATCAATGCCGGCGACCGGCCGATGGCCTTCGTGGAAGTCGAACTGAAATAGCTGAAGGGGAAATCCGAACATGGCCGCACCGGGCGAGAACTTGAGGATCAACGCCGACCGTCTCTGGGATTCGTTGATGGAGATGGCGAAGATCGGGCCCGGTGTCGCCGGCGGCAACAACCGTCAGACCCTGACCGATGCCGATGGCGAGGGCCGCACCCTGTTCCAGAAATGGTGCCGGGAAGCGGGCCTCGACATGGGTGTCGACCAGATGGGCACCATGTTCGCGATGCGGCCGGGAACGGACCCTGACGCCCTGCCCGTCTATGTGGGGTCGCATCTCGACACCCAGCCGACCGGCGGCAAGTATGACGGCGTGCTCGGCGTGCTCGGCGGGCTCGAGGTCATCCGTACGCTGAACGATCTCGGCATCAAGACCCGCCATCCGATCGTCGTCACCAACTGGACCAACGAGGAAGGCACGCGTTATGCGCCCGCCATGCTCGCCTCGGGCGTGTTCGCGGGCATGCACGAGCTCGAATGGGCCTATGACCGCAAGGACGCGGAAGGAAAGCGCTTCGGCGACGAGTTGCAGCGCATCGGCTGGAAGGGCGACGAGCCGGTCGGCAACCGCAAGATGAAGGCCTTCTTCGAACTGCACATCGAGCAAGGCCCGATTCTCGAGGACGAGGACATCGATATCGGCGTCGTCACCCACGGCCAGGGCCTGTGGTGGCTGCAGGTGACGCTGACCGGCAAGGAGAGCCACACCGGCTCCACCCCCATGCCCAAGCGCCGCAACGCCGGGCTCGGCATGGCGCGCGTGACGGAGCTCGTGCACGAGGTGGCGATGGATTATCAGCCGGATGCCGTCGGGGCGATCGGCCATGTCGAGGTCTATCCCAATTCGCGCAACGTCATTCCCGGCAAGGCGGTGTTCACCATCGACATCCGCTCGCCGAACGAGAAGACGCTCGATGAGATGCGCTCGCGCATCGAAGCCGGCATCGCCACGATCTGCGAGGCGCTGGACATCGCCTTCGAAGTGGAGCCGGTCGGGCACTTCGCCCCGGTTGCCTTCGACGAAGGCTGCGTGAAGGCGGTGCGCGATGCCGCCGAGCGTCTCGGCTACACGCACCGCAACATCGTCTCGGGCGCCGGCCACGACGCCTGCTGGATCAACCGCGTCGCACCCACCGCCATGGTGATGTGTCCCTGCGTCGACGGGCTGTCGCACAACGAGGCGGAGGAAATCTCGAAGGAATGGGCGCAGGCCGGCGCCGATGTCCTGTTTCACGCGGTGGTGGAAACGGCGGAGATCGTCGAATGATCTGACGTTCCCGCAAACCGCCAAGGACGCCACAAGAACAGGGGAACCCATGTCCAAGGTCATCAAGAACGGAACCATCGTCACCGCCGACCGCACCTGGCAGGCGGACGTGCTCATCAAGCACGACAAGATCGTCGGCATCGGCCACGATCTGCACGCAGATCACGAGATCGACGCCACCGGCTGCTATGTGATGCCGGGCGGCATCGACCCGCACACCCACCTGGAGATGCCCTTCATGGGCACCTACTCCTCCGACGATTTCGAGAGCGGCACGCGCGCCGCCATTTCCGGCGGCACCACGATGGTCGTCGATTTCTGCCTCCCCTCGCCAGGCCAGTCGCTGCTCGAGGCCATCCAGATGTGGGACAACAAGTCGACCCGCGCCACCTGCGACTACTCCTTCCACATGGCCATCACCTGGTGGGGTAAGCAGGTCTTCGACGAGATGCCGCTAGTGGTCGAGAAGGGCATCACCTCCTTCAAGCATTTCATGGCCTACAAGGGCGCTCTGATGGTGGACGACGACGAGATGTACTCGTCCTTCCAGCGCTGCGCGGAGCTCGGCGCGCTGCCCCTCGTCCATGCCGAGAACGGCGACGTGGTGGCCCAGCTGCAGGCGAAGCTCCTCGAAGAAGGAAACGACGGCCCCGAGGCGCACGCCTATTCGCGCCCGCCCGAGGTCGAGGGCGAGGCGACCAACCGCGCCATCATGATCGCCGACATGGCCGGCACGCCGCTCTATGTGGTGCACACCTCCTGCGAGCAGGCGCATGAAGCGATCCGCCGCGCGCGCCAGAAGGGCATGCGCGTCTTCGGCGAGCCGCTGATCCAGCACCTCGTGCTGGACGAGAGCGAGTATGCCAATCCCGATTGGGACCACGCCGCCCGCCGCGTCATGAGCCCGCCCTTCCGCAACAAGCTGCATCAGGCGTCGCTGTGGGCCGGCCTGCAGGCGGGCTCGCTGCAGGTGGTGGCGACCGACCACTGCGCCTTCACCACAAAGCAGAAGCGCACCGGCGTCGGCGACTTCACCAAGATCCCCAACGGCACCGGCGGCCTCGAAGACCGCATGCCGGTCCTGTGGACCTTCGGCGTCAACACCGGCCGGCTGACCATGAACGAGTTCGTCGCGGTCACCTCCACCAACATTGCAAAAATCCTCAACATGTATCCGCAGAAAGGCGCGATCGTCGAAGGTGCGGATGCCGACATCGTCGTGTGGGATCCGGAGGCGACCAAGACCATCTCCGCCGAAAGCCAGCAATCGGCCATCGACTACAACGTGTTCGAGGGCATCAAGGTGAAGGGCCTGCCGAAGACCGTCCTGTCGCGCGGCGAGATCGTCGTCGAGGACGGGGCGGTGAAGCCGAAACCCGGCCACGGCCAGTTCGTCGGCCGCAAGCCGCATATGGCGGTCAACAAGGCGCTCTCGCAGTGGAAGGAGGTCACCGCACCGCGCAAGGTGGAGCGGTCTGGCATCCCGGCAAGCGGCGTATGAGCGGAGCGACGATCCAGTGAACGCCAACCCAGCCATCCGCCAGGAAATGCCCTTGAGCGACCCGCGTCAGACCGTCGTCGAGGCGCGCGGCCTCGGTCTCACCTTTAAGACCAATGACGGCCCGGTCCGGGCGCTTTCCGATGTCGATCTCGACATCCGCAAGGGCGAGTTCGTGTCCTTCATCGGCCCTTCCGGCTGCGGCAAGACCACCTTTCTGAGGGTGATCGCCGATCTGGAGCAGCCCACCGAAGGCGAAATCCATGTCAACGGCATGACGCCCGCCGAGGCTCGCAACAGCCGCGCCTATGGCTACGTCTTCCAGGCCGCCGGCCTCTTTCCCTGGCGCACCATAGAGCAGAACGTGGCGCTGCCGCTCGAGATCATGGGCTACCCGAGAGCCGAGCAAAAGGAGCGTGTCCTGCGCACGCTCGACCTCGTCAATCTCGCCGGCTTCGAGAAGAAATTCCCCTGGCAGCTTTCCGGCGGCATGCAGCAGCGGGCCTCCATCGCCCGCGCGCTCGCCTTCGACGCCGATCTGCTGCTGATGGACGAGCCCTTCGGCGCACTCGACGAGATCGTCCGCGATCACCTGAACGAGCAGCTACTGGACCTGTGGGGGCGCACCGGAAAGACGATCTGCTTCGTCACCCATTCCATTCCCGAAGCGGTTTATCTGTCGACGCGCATCGTCGTCATGTCGCCGCGCCCGGGCCGGGTGACGGATGTGATCGAGTCTCCGCTGCCGAGGGAGCGTCCGCTCGGCGTCCGCGACACGCCGGAATTTTTGGAAATCGCCCACCGCGTCCGTGAGGGCTTGAGGGCGGGGCATTTCGATGAGTGAGATCACGGCGGGCGCCCGCCCCTCATCCGCCTGCCGGCACCTTCTCCCCGCGAGCGGGGAGAAGGTCAGCACGTCAACG
>NZ_JANKOF010000017.1 GCF_024655565.1 Nitratireductor sp. ZSWI3
CCGGCCTTGCGGCCGGCCGAAGTCCAAAGTTTCATAAACTGCGTCTTCCTCAATTTCGCGCGCGACTTTGCAACCATGCTGCCGGCATGTCAAAGAGATGTGCGAACGGGAACGGTGAAGCCTATGGAAAAGCAGCGCGCGGAGAAGAGTTTCGTGGTGGGCGGCGCGCGCATCGGTGCGGGTCCGCTGGAGCCCGCTCTCTATCTGGTGGCGACACCGATCGGCAACCTTGCCGACATCACGCTGCGCGCGCTGGAGGTGCTGGCCGCCGCCGACATCCTCGCCTGCGAGGACACGCGCACCTCGCGCATCCTGATTTCCCGCTACGGCATCAAACGCGCCATGACGGCCTATCACGAGCACAATGCGCGCGAGGCGGGCCCACGCCTGCTTAACGCCCTCGAGGCAGGGCAAAGCGTCGCCCTGATCTCGGACGCCGGCACGCCGCTCGTCTCCGACCCCGGCTACCGGCTGGTCGAACAGGCCGTCGAGAAAGGTATCCGCGTGGTTCCCGTGCCCGGTCCCTCCGCCGTGCTCGCCGCGCTGTCGGCCTCCGGGCTGCCGACCGACGCTTTTTTGTTTGCCGGCTTCCTTCCGGTCAAGGACGGCCAGCGCCAGCGCCGGCTCGAGACGTTCCGCCAGACGCCGGCGACGCTGATCTTTTTCGAATCGCCGCGCCGGCTGGCCGGAAGCCTTGCCGCGATGGCAGAGGCGCTGGGCGGCGATCGACCGGCCTGCGTGGCACGCGAAATCACCAAGACCTTCGAGGAGATGCGGCGCGACACGCTGGCAAAGCTCGCCGCGCATTACGCCGAAGCCGGCGCGCCGAAGGGCGAGATTGTCGTCTGCATCGGCCCGCCGGGCGAGGCGGCAGAGGCGAGCATGGTGGACACCGACCGCCTGCTCCTGTCGCTCGCCGCCGAGATGCCCGCCGCCAAGGCGGCCGGCGAGGCGGCCCGTATGACGGGCGCCCGCAAGGCCGATCTCTACCAACGCCTGATCGAGCTGAAGGCCGCCAGCGATGCCGGCTGAGGCGCGGCAAAAAGCCTATCGGCGCGGCCATCGCGGCGAATGGCTGGCCGCAGTCGCGCTGATGGCCAAGGGCTACCGCATCCTCGCCCGTCGGCACCGCACGAAGCTTGGCGAGATCGATCTGATCGCCCGGCGCGGCGACCTCGTCGCCATCGTCGAGGTCAAGGCCCGTCCGAGCCTTGAGCAGGCGATGGAGGCGGTGGGCTACGAGGCGCAGCGCCGCATCGAGCGCGCCGCCGATCTGTGGCTGGCCCGCCAGCCCGATCACGCCCGGCTGTCGCTGCGCTTCGACCTCGTCGCCGTGCTGCCACGCCGCTGGCCCGTGCATGTGGAGAATGCGTTTTCGGGAAGAGGATAGGCCGGCAAGCTCCGCCTCACCCGGGAAGACGTCTCATGCCGACGAACGCCGGCTCACCCGCATCGGCAAGCCGCCCTGCGGCTGGGTGGTGAGCTTCTGCACCGGCCAGGGCTTCGTCTCGGGCAGCGTGTCGAAGCGGAAGCGCGACAGGAGCACGGCGAGCGCGATCACCGCTTCCTGCATGGCGAAGCTGGCGCCGATGCACACACGCGGCCCGGCGCCGAAGGGCAGATACTGGTAGCGATCGAGCTTCTCGCGGTTTTCCGGGTGGAAGCGCGACGGCAGGAAGGCTTCCGGATTGTCCCACAGCGCCCGGTGGCGATGCACCGTCCACGGCATTACCAGAACCTGCGCACCCTTGACGATGGTGAAGTCGCGGTACCGATCCTCCGCCAGGGCCTCGCGATTGATCGAGGGCGCCGGCGGATAGAGCCGCATCGCCTCCTCGAAGGCGGCGCGCGTCAACGGCATGGCATCGAGCCATTTCACGGGATCGGGCTCGCGCGCCAGCACCGCATCGATCTCCGCCTCGACCCTGTCGCGCTCCCAGGACGCTTCGGCCAGGCAATAGATGGTCCAGCCGAGCGCCCGGGCCGTGGTCTCGTGGCCGGCGCCGATGAAGGTGATCAGATTGTCCTCGATCTCCTGCCTGGAAAGGCCGTCCGGCCCCTCGGCGCGCAGGAGCAGGGTGAGGAAATCCTCCGGCACGTCGGTGCCCTGCGCGATCCTGGCCTTCCGCATCTCCATGGTTTCGGCGACGATGTTGCGGAAGAAGGCGAGTGAGTTGCGGCCGAGCAGCCGGGTGATGCGGGGCAGCCAGTCGGGCGCCCCGAGCAGATCGAGCGGATCGACGCGGCCCATGGTCTCGAACAGACGGTCGACCTGATGGGCGAACGCGCTTGGATCGCCGGCGATCTCACCGGAAAACAGCGTTTCGGCGAGGATGTCGAAGGTGAGCAGCGTCATGTCCCGCGAGACGTCGACCGGGCCGGCCGCGGCCTCGTAGCGCTCGGCGAAGGCCTCGGTGCGCTCCAGCATCGGCCGTGCGAAGCCGGCGATGTGGCGCGGCGTGAAGACCGGCGCCATCGCCTTGCGGGAGCGCCGCCACACCTCACCTTCGGCGGTCAGCAGGCCGTCGCGCAGGATCGGGCGCAAGATCTTCTGGCGCACGCGCGCCATCTTGTAGTTCCTGGCGTTGTCGACGAGCACATGGCGGATCAGGCCGGGATCATTGGCGATGACAAGCGGCCCACCGATACCGCCTTCGATGTAGATCCACGGCTCGTTGTAGGAAGGCTCGCCCCACAGCTCCAGCGGATTGCGGTAGACGATGCGCATCATCTGCAGCGTGGATGGCGGCTTCGTGCGCGGGCTCGGTGCGGGCGGCACGAACGGCGCAGGCGTGGTCTTCATCGGCAAATCCTTTCCCGCATAATCTAGGCCCCGGAGGGCGTCTCTTCAAATCGGGCAAACGGCGGGAACCACTGATGACCTGGCGCATTGATAGGGCGTCCCAGGCAAATGGAAACGAACAGGAATGCGCTCCGCTGAGATGCGCAAGGAGGCGTCATGAACTGGAATCAGGTCGAAGGCAATTGGGAGCAGTTCAAGGGCAAGGTCCAGAAGAACTGGGGCAAGCTCACCAACGATGATCTCGATGTCGTGCACGGCAACCGGAAGGAACTCGCCGGCAAGCTGCAGGAACGCTACGGCAAGGCTCAGGAAGAGGCCGAGCGCGAGATCGACGACTGGCTGTCGCGCCACTGACCAGCCGCTGCCGAACGAATGGAAAGCCCCGCGTGTGCGGGGCTTTCCGGCCGTCTCAGTGGTTTTCGTGCGCCTCGCCGGCGCCGCCCACCGCGACAATGTTGTAGGGCATGCCCTCGATCGCGATGGTGCGCGCCTTTTCGAACGTGTCGGCGCTCACCGCGTGGATGCTACCCTTCAGCGGATCCGTCACCATGATCTCGTCACCGGCCACGGCGATGCGCGGACGCGGATCCGACCAGTGACCGTCCATCGAATAGGGCTCCGTCAGCGCCACCGAGCGGTCGATCTTGCCGGCCAGAACGTTGACGCGGTTCAGCTTGCCGTCCTCGGTGAAGACATAGGCGAATTTCGGCCGCACCGGGTCGACGGCGAAGTCGACACGGCGCGTCGGCAGATCGATCAGGCGGAAGGCCTGCTCGTCCTCCGGATCGATCAGCACCACGGAGGAGGGGCCGAAATTGCCGAGGAAATATTGCAGCGCCTTGCCGCCGACAAGCGTCGAGACCTTCGCATCCGAGGGCAGGTCCGCGGTATAGGCGAGATGCCTGATCGTGGGCGCCGCGCCGCGACCGCCCGTCACCAGCAGCAGACCTGTCTTGCAGGCGATCGCCGTGATGTTGCCCGACGTCGCCTCGCCGTGCAGGCCGGGGCAGGACACCGGCTCGCCCACCATCTGGCCCGCCGCATCCACCACGACGACGCCTTCCGGCAACTCGCTCGGATCCGTCCGGTTCGGCACGGTCAGGATGGCGTGCGCACCGTAGGGAATGGCGACGCCATGATGCGGGGCGCTCGTCTTCAGTTCGCGCGGCGCGGGCATGCCATCCTCAAGCACCTTTTCCGACACGAGGCGGGCCACGCCTTCCCCGTCGAAGAACAGCGCCACGTCGCCGTGATGCGCGACGAAATGCACGGGGCGTTCGCCGTCGACCGACCCGGCCAGCGCCTTCGGCGCCGTAACCTCGATGTCGGCGTGGTCGCCGTGATCGTCGAAGTGGATGCCGGTCGAAAAGCCCGTCACCGTGTTGGCGTCGCGCTGCACGGCGAAGACGGTCCGGCCGTTCTCGGTTGCATAGTTGCGGGCCGGTGCGGCAAGCGGAAAGGTTTCGAGCGTCTCGCCCTTTTCCGCGTCGAGCACGTGAAGCACGGGCGCCGTGTGGTCGGCCACGAACAGCCGCCAGGCCTCCCGTTCACCGGCCTCGCCGGCTCCCGTCGCTGCCAGCGCCAGTCCGGCTCCGCAGAGCAAGGCATGTGGTCGCATCGTCGTCTCTCCTTTATGTAATAACGTTACTAATCAAATGAAATGGAAGCCAGACCAACCGGCTGGCTCTTGCCGGCACGGGGCAGCGGACAAATGCCTCCCGGCAGGGCAGCGTTTCCGCAAAACCCTGCCGAGCCCGGCCCCGCGCTGCCTCAGCTTTGCGCCGAAAGACAGGTCTTAAGCGAGGTCGCCATGCCGCGGATCAGCTCGAAATAAAGGTCCGGGCCATCCGTCAGCGTCGCGCCCAGCGGGTCGAGGACACCCGCCTTGGCGCTGGTTCCCTCGGTCACCACCTCGACCAGGCGAGGCTCGAACTGCGGCTCGGCGAAGACGCAGGCCGCATCGAGCGCCTTCACCTTCGTGTGAATCTCGTCGACACGCTGCGCGCCGGGGATCACCTCGGGGCTGACGGTGATGGAGCCCGCCGCCGCCAGGCCGAAGCGCTTCTCGAAATACTGGTAGGCGTCGTGAAAGACGACGAACGGTTTGTCCTTGACCGGCGCCAGCTCCGCCGACACCTCGGCTTCCAGCGCGTCGATCCTGCCTTCCAGCTTGGCCGTGTTGGCGGCATAGGTGGCGGCGTTGTCCGGATCGGCTTCCGACAGGGCTTCAGCGATCGCCCGCGCCATCACCTTGGCGTTTTCCGGATCGAGCCAAAGATGCGCGTCGGGGCCGTGGTCATCGTGGTCGTGACCCGCCTCGGCCTCGTGGCTGCCCGCCTCGTCATCGTGATCGTCGTGGTGATCGTCTTCCTCACCCTCATGCGCATGCGCCTCGAAAGCGCCACCTTCGCGGGGCTGGAGCAAGGTCAGCCCCGCGGCTTCCGAAAGCGTCACCAGCTTCGCCCCCTCAGCCAGCGTGTCCAACGGCTTGGCGAGAAAGGCTTCCAGGTTCGGGCCGACCCAGAACACCAGATCGGCATCGGCGAGCATGCGCGCCTGGGAGGGGCGCAGCGAGTAGGTGTGCGGCGAGCCGGCGCCCTGCAGGATGAGTCCCGGCTCGCCGACACCCTCCATCACCGCCGCGACCAGGGAATGGACGGGCTTGATGGATGTGACGACCTGCGGTTCCGCGGCCAGCGCTCCGCCGGCCGACAGGGCAAGCAGGGAGGCGGCGGCGAAAAGGGCGCGAGTGGATTTCATGAGGGGCTCCTGTGGAAGGTCGAACGGACGCAAGATGCGCAGCCGGGACATGCCGACAGATCGATGAATCGACGTGCCATTATGTTATGACATTACATCTCCTTGCGTTATGCTATAACGTGTGCCATATGCGCTGACAAGCCGGAAAAACTCGCATGTTGAAAAAGCACTCCCCCTCTCTCGAAACCACGTCCGAACCGTTGGTCGAGATGCACAATGCCGGCGTCTTCCGCGCCGGGCGCTGGCTGGTGCGCGGTGTCGACCTTGCCGTCAGGCGCGGCGAGATCGTCACGCTGATCGGGCCGAACGGCTCGGGCAAGAGCACCACTGCGAAGACCGCCATCGGCGTGATAAAGCCGTCCGAAGGGCATGTGCACCGCTCGAAGCGTCTCAAGGTCGGCTATGTGCCGCAGAAGGTGGCGATCGACTGGACGCTGCCGCTCAGCGTCGAGCGCCTGATGACGCTCACCGCGCCGGCAAGCCGCGCGGAGATCGGCGCCGCGCTCGAGGCTGCCGGCGTGGCGCATCTTGCCGGACGGCAGGTGGCGGCGCTTTCCGGCGGCGAATTCCAGCGCGCCCTGCTCGCCCGCGCGCTTCTGCGCAAGCCCGACCTGCTGGTGCTCGACGAACCCGTGCAGGGCGTCGATTTCACCGGTGAGGTGGCGCTCTACGAGTTGATCCGCGACATCCGCAACCGGACTGGCTGCGGCATCCTGATGATCTCGCACGACCTGCATATCGTGATGGCCGACACCGACACGGTGATCTGCCTCAACGGGCATGTGTGCTGCCGCGGAGCGCCGCAGAGCGTCATGGTCAGCCCCGAATACAGGAAACTGTTCGGCGCGCGCGCCGCCGAGGCGCTGGCGCTCTACCGCCACCACCACGACCACACGCATCTGGCCGACGGTCGCGTGCGCCATGCCGACGGCTCGATCACCGACCATTGCCACGCCGAGGACGGGCATCACCATCACGGTGACGACGCCCACGACCACGGCCATGACCGCTCGAGCCGGGCGCAGAGCGACGGAGAGCCCCATGCTCGATGATTTCTTCACCCGCGCCCTCATCGCCGGCATTGGCCTGGCGCTGGTCACCGGCCCGCTCGGCTGCTTCGTCGTCTGGCGGCGCATGGCCTATTTCGGCGACACCATGGCCCATTCGGCGCTGCTCGGCGTGGCCCTGTCGCTGGTCATGCAGATCAACCTGATGATCGGCGTCTTCCTGGTCGCCGCCCTCGCTTCGCTGGCATTGCTTTTTCTGGAAAAGCGCGGCGCATTGTCCACCGATGCGCTGCTCGGCATCCTGTCGCACTCGACATTGGCGCTCGGCCTCGTCATGGTGGCTTTCATGACATGGGTGCGGGTCGATCTGATGGGCTTCCTGTTCGGCGACATCCTCGCCGTGTCGAAGCTCGACATCGCGCTCATCTATGGCGGCGGCGCGGCGGTTCTGGTCCTGCTCGTTGCCCTGTGGCGACCGTTGCTGGCGGCCACGGTCAACACCGACATCGCCCAGGCGGAGGGGCTCAACCCCGAGCGATCGCGCTTCGTCTTCATGCTGCTGATGGCCGCCGTCATCGCCATCGCCATGAAGCTGGTCGGTATTCTCCTGATCACCGCCCTGCTCATCATCCCGGCGGCCACGGCGCGGCGCTTTGCCGATGGACCGGAGACGATGGCCGTGCTTGCAGCTCTCATCGGCGCGGCCTCCGTGGTTGCCGGCCTTGCCGGCTCGCTCGAATTCGACACGCCGTCCGGCCCGTCCATCGTCGTGGCGGCGCTCCTCTTCTTCGTGCTCAGCCTCGCCCCCTCGCCGCTGGCGAAAACCCCCGACCGCGTGACGGAGGACCGGCCATGACCCCCGACCTGACCCGCAACCAGAATCTTGTCATGAAGGCGCTGTCGAGCGCCGAGGCGCCGCTCAGCGCTTACACGATCCTAGACCGGTTGCGCAGCGACGGCCTGCGCGCGCCGCTACAGGTCTACCGGGCGCTCGACAAGCTCACCGAGATGGGTCTGGTGCACCGGCTCGAAAGCCTCAACGCCTTCGTCGCCTGCGCGCACCCGCACTGCCACGAGCAGGAACTCATCGCCTTCGCCATCTGCGAGAACTGCGGCAAGGTGGAGGAATTCTCCGACGACACGGTCAAGGAGCGACTGGAAGGCTGGGCCAGGACCCATCGCTTCAAGGCGGCCAAGACGACCATCGAGATCCGCGGCGATTGCGGCGGATGCGCCGATAAAGGGTAGCGCTGGGGCTTAGAGCGGGATGAGGAAAAGTGTGAAGCGGTTTTCCGCCCGCATCCCGCTCAATTCTTTGGAATCGATCGCGTTTTATGATTTTGGATTGATTCAATCCAAGATCATCGCGATCTAGGGTCAGGACCTATGAATATGGCCGCAATGGTCGGCCTGATTTGCACGGGCTACTTTGTCGCAAGACCTTGAAAGACGTGAAGTCTTCCTGCGGTCCTGCTCCGCGTATCCGCACAAATCAGGCCGACCATTGCGGCCATATTCATAGGTCCTGACCCTAGCCTCTACCCCTGCTTCTCCACGTGATTGTTCCGGAGCGGCGTCACCGCGTTGCCGTGCGCATCGAACCCCTCGTAGCGGGCGAAGCGCAGCGTATGCGGAGCGAACTCCGCATAGCCCTGCGCCGTCACATGGGCGACGGAAGAGGTCTTCATGAAATCGTGTACGCCAAGCGGCGAGTGGGCGCGCGCCATGCCCGAGGTAGGCAGCACGGCGTTGGGGCCGAGCGCGTAATTCGCCATCGAGCCCGGCGCGTGCTCGCCGAGCAGGATCTCGGAAGCGTTGCGCACCTTCGACAGATATTCGAACGGCGTCTTCGACAGGATCTGCAGGTGCTCGGGCGCGTAATCATTGACGAAGTCGAAGGCCTGGTCCGGCGTTTCGGCGAGCACGATGCCGCCGCTGGTGCCGCCCAGCACGTCCGACGAATAACGCACCCGCTCGGCACCCATCTCGGCCCAGAATTTCGGCAGCGCGTCGCGCACCTTCTCGGCCACCTCACGGGACCAGGTGACAAGGAAGTTGGAGCTGTCGCTGCCGTGCTCGGCCTCGACCAGAAGGTCGAGGGCGGCGATCTCCGGATCGGCGCTCTCGTCGGCGAGCACGATGCTCTCGGTCGGGCCGGCCGGCAGGCGCGAGGCGATCTGGCCCTGCAGGAGCCGCTTGGCGGCGGCGATCCACGGGCTGCCCGGCCCCTCGAACTTGGCGCAGCGCGGCACCGTCGCGGTGCCGTAGGCGGCGGCAGCCACGGCCTGGCCGCCACCCGCCTTGTAGACATGCTTCACGCCGGCGATGCGGGCGGCGACCAGCGTCGCCGCATCCACCTTGCCGTCGGGACCCGGTGGGGTGAGCACGATCGGCATCGGCACACCGGCGACGACCGCCGGGATCGCCGTCATCAGCGTCATGGACGGGAAGGTGCCCTTGCCGCGCGGCGAATAGAGCGCCACGCTGTCGATGGGCGTCGCCCGCTCGCCGACCAGCACGCCGGGGCGGATCTCCTTCATCCACATCTCCTGCGGGCGCTGCGCCTCGTGGAACCGGCGAATGTTGTCGGCGCAGAACTCCAGCGTCTCGATCATCTTCTTGTCGAGGCTCTTGAAGGCGGCATCGAAATCCGCTTCGGTCGCGGCGATCTCGTCGGGTTCCACCGGTGCCTTGTCGAACCGTCGGGCAAAACGCGCCAACGCCACGTCGCCTTCCAGGCGCACCGCCTCGATGATCGGCGCGACGTTCTCGAGGAAATGGGTGAGATCGTCCTCCGTGCGCGTGAGCAGCACCTTGCGCTGCGCATCGGACAGTTTCGACAATTCATGCCAGGCCACGCGCTTCGACATCTTCACCACCGGTCTCCAGGATGCGTTCCGGCGCCACCTATAAATGATTTTCCCGCCAGGAATAGCCCCCGGGGAGCGGCCGCTCAGCGCAGCATGCCGCCATAGATGCCGGGTTCGGAGCCGGGAATCTCGATCGCCCCGCAGTGCCGCTCGTAAAAGCCGACGGGACCGGCGGCGCCGATCACCGCATAGGCATAGCCCGCCTGCCACATGGCATGCAGCGTCGTCGTCAAGAGCCCCGCGCCGATGCCGCGCCCGCGCGCCGCCTCGGCAACGCCCGTGGGGCCGAAAAAGCCCTTCGCGGTGGCGTCGTAGCAGGCGAAACCGAGCAGCTTGCCCTCCTCCACCGCCATCAGCACGCCGGGCGGCCGGGCGGCAAAGGCGACGGCGCATTCGCTCGCCCAGTTGCGGCTGAAATGCCGTTCGGCGAAATCGCACACGACATGCATTTCCGGCGCGATGGCACGGCGGATGACGACGGCGTCGCCACGCGGCGCCTGCGCCGGCAGCTTGTAGAGCGGCACGAGAAGATCAGGCATGGTCGGTCTCCGAATAGGCAATGAAATGGCCAGGCGCCACCTCGCGGTAGCCGGCTACGGGCTGCGCGGCCAGCCGCCGCACCGCCTCGGCCTGCCGCGTGAAGGCAAGCGCATCGCCTCCCGCCGCGTCGAAGCGGCGGGCGGGGTCCGGCACGGCGGAGATCAGCAGCCTCGAATAGGGATGATGCGGATTGCCGATGACGGCGCCGGAGGGCCCGCGCTCCACCACCTGGCCGGCATACATCACCGCCGTCTCCTCGGCGATATAGCGCGCCGTGGCGATGTCGTGGGTGATGTAGAGGAAGGCGATGCTGCGTTCCTCCTTCAATCGCCGCATCAGGTCGAGCACGGATTTGCGGATCGACACGTCAAGCATGGAGGTCGGCTCGTCGGCAACGATCAGCTCGGCGCCGACGGCAAGCGCGCGGGCGAAGCTCACGCGCTGCCGCTGGCCGCCGGAAAGCTGGTGCGGAAATTTTTCCAGCGTCGTCGCCGGGTCGAGCTCCACGTCCGTAAGGATCCGCCGCAGCCGCGCCTCCAGATCCCCGGCGCCGCCGTGCAGCCTCAGCGGCCGCTCCAGGTGATGGCGGATCGTGTGCGTCGGGTTGAGGGAGGCGAAGGGATCCTGGAACACCATCTGCACGGCGGCGAGATAGGCGCGGTCGCCCCGGCGCGTGCGGCCGGCGAAGATATCGGCGCCGCGGAAGCGGATTGTGCCTGCGCTCGGCTCGAAATGGCGGATGACGGCGCGGCCGCAGGTGCTCTTGCCCGAGCCGCTTTCGCCGACCAGCGCTAGCGCCCTGCCGGGCTCGATCGAAAAGCTGACGTTGCGCAATGCCTCGACGCGGCGCGCGGGGCCCAGCACCGGGCGCACGTGAAAGGTCTTGGAGACGCCTTCCAGGGAAAGAAGCGGAGCGTTCATGCGACGGTTCCCTCGATGCGCGGCATGGCGGCCCAGAGCCTGCGCGTATAGTCGTGGCGCGGTGAAGCGACGAGGCTTTCGGCTCCGCCCGCTTCGACGATGCGCCCCTCGAGCATGACGGCGATGCGGTCGGCGAACTGCGCCATCAGCGCCAGGTCGTGGGTGATGAAGAGCACCGAGAAGCCCAGCCTCCGCCGCAGCGCCACGACCTCCTGCAGGATCTCGCGCTGCACCACCACGTCGAGCGCCGTCGTCGGCTCGTCCATGATGACGAGACGTGGCTTCAGCGTCAGCGCCATGGCCAGCACGACCCGTTGCCGCATGCCGCCGGAAAGCTGGTGCGGAAACGCGTCGAGCCGGTCGGCCGGAAGGCCGACCATGGCCATCATCTCGGCGGCCTTCCGGCGCGCCGCCGCTCGGTCCATCCTCTCGTGGCGCGCCAGCATGTCGCGGAACTGCTCGAACACGGTCAGGACCGGATTCAGCGAGTTCATGGCGCTCTGGAACACCATCGAGGCGCCGCTCCAGCGCCAGGCCTCCAGCCTGCGGCGCGGGAAGGCGAGCACATCGTCCCCCTCGAACAGGATCCTGCCTTCGCTGATGAAGGCCGGCGGGCGGTGCATCCGCATGATCGAGAAGGCGATGGTGCTCTTGCCGCAGCCGCTCTCGCCGGCTAGCCCCAGGATCTCGTTGTGGCCGATGTCGAAGGAGACGTTGCGCACGGCACGGAAGGTGCCGGTCGGCGTCAGATAGTCGACGCAGAGATTCTGCACCGACAGGAGGGGCTCCGGCGCGCTCATGCCTCCTTCTCCACCAGGCGCTCGCGGTCGAGCTTCTTCTGCAGCTTCATCGCCTTGCCGATGGCGCCGAGCGTGCGCAGGCGCGGATTGGAGATCTCATCGACGCCGAAATTCAACAGCGACAGGCCGACGCCGATGACGACGATGGCGGCGCAGGGCGCGGCCATCTCCCACCAGGCGCCGACGGTGATGGCCGAGGCGTTCTTGGCGTTGTAGAGCATCGTGCCCCAGGAGACAGACAGCGGGTCGCCCAGCCCCAGAAACTCCAGGGTGGCCTGGGTGATGATGGTGAAGATGACGCTGCCGATGAAATTGAAGCCGATGATCGACAAGAGATTGGGCAGCATCTCGACCAGGATCATGCGCCACACCGGCTCGCCGATGAGCTGCGAGGCCTGGATGAACTCGCGGTTCTTCAGCGTCAGCGCCTGCGCGCGGGTGACGCGGGCGCCCCAGGCCCAAGAGGTGAGCCCGATGATCACGGCGATCGCCAGCGGCCCCACCTGGCCGAGGAAAGCGGCGAGCACGAGAAGCAACGGCAGCTGCGGCAGGACCAGGACCACGTTGGTGGCGAAGTTCAGCGTCTCGTCCGTCGTGCCGCCGTAATAGGCGGCCGTCAGCCCCACCACGGTGCCGATCAGCGTGACGATGAGGCCGGCGAGCACGCCGACCATCAGCGAGGTGCGCGTGCCCCAGACGAGTTGGGTATAGACGTCGCGGCCCATGCGCGTGGTGCCCATCACATGTTCGACGCTCGGCGGCTGGTGCGGCCGGCTCACCCGCTTGTTGGGGTCGTGGCCGGTGAGGACGGGGGCGGCAAGCGCGACGACCACGTAGAACACCACGATGGCGAGGCCGAAAGCAGCCTTGCGGTTGCGCAGGAAGATCTTCAGGAGGCCGAGCATCAGGCCCTCCTCAGGCGCGGGTCGAGCGCCACATAGGCGATGTCGACCGCGAAATTCGCCGTCAGCATCGCCAGCGTCATGATCAGGAGCTGGCCCTGGATGAGCGGGAAATCGCGGGCGATGACGCCGGTGTAGAGCAGGTTGCCGAGCCCCGGATAGTTGAACACCACCTCGGTGATCAGCGAGCCGCCGAACACGGAGCCGAGGCTGATGGCGAAGGCGGTGACCGACGGCAGCAGCGCGTTGCGGGCGGCATAGTTGTAGCGCACCCGCGCGTCCGACAGGCCCTTGGCTTCGGCGAGATGCACGTAATCCTCGCCGAGCTGGCCGATCATGTTGTTGCGCATGGTGACGAGATAGCCGCCCACCAGCACCAGGCCCAGCGACAGGACCGGCATCACCGCATGGACTAGCATCGACTTCACGAACGGTCCACCGAGCGACGGCTCCAGCGCCGGGTCGTAGGCATAGCCCGTCGGCAGCCAGTTGAGCGACACGGCGAAGACGAACAGCGCCGTCAGCGCCACCACCACGGCGGGCACGGATTGCAGCGCCAGCGCCAGCGGCGAGACGAGGCTGTCGAAACGCCCGCCGCGGCGCCAGGCGGCGCGTATGCCGAACAGCGTGCCGAGCGCATAGGCGAGCACGGTCGCCGTGCCCGTCAGGAACAGCGTCCACGGCAGTGCCCGCGTCAAAAGGTCGATCACCGGCGTCGGATAGTATTTGACCGACAGGCCGAAATCCCAGGTGAAGATGGATCCGAGATATTTCAGATACTGCAGGTGAAGCGGCTCATCGATGAAGCCGAAGGTTTCCATCAGCGCCTCGCGCGCCTCGGGCGGTATGGTGCCCTGCGCCTGCGCCAGCATGATGTCGGCGGGGTTGCCGGGCATCAGCCGCGGGATCAGGAAATTGAACGTCGCCGCCACCAGGAAGGCGACGAGATAGAACGCCAGACGGCGCAGAACGAAGCGCATGATCTTCCCCTGTATCGCACACAGGCGCTCCTACACCCCCTCTGGCCTGCCGGGCCAGGGGGTGTGATGGGGCGCCGCGGCAAAACATCAATCAATCCTCCACCGGCCTGAGCGACAACAGATGCAGCAGCCGTTCCGGCGTCTCGTCGTGCACGACCGGCTTGGCGACCGGATTCTCGGCGCTGAAGAAACCCGTGAACCGCTTGGTGTTGTACTGGTACCAGAGCGGGTTGTTGAACACCGCGACATAGGGCATGTCGCGGCCGATCTCCATCTGGATGTCGTTCATGATCTGCCGCTGCTCTTCGGCATCGGCGGTCTTGAAGAAACCGTCGAGGAGCGCGTCCAGCTTTTCGTTGTAGTAGCGGGTGGCGCCGAAGCGCGTCTTGCCCTGGTGGCGCGAGTGGAGGCCGAGATCCATGTGGTATTGCGGCGTGACGCCGGTGAAATAGGCGTTCATCGCCATGTCGAAATCGCCGTTGATCAGGCTTTCCGACCACACCGCCTGTTCCGGCGTCGCCACCTGCGCCTCGACGCCGATCGCCGTCAGGCCCTCCACGCCGAGCTGCACCGTGTTGATCCAGTCGGTCCAGCCGTTCGGCACGATGATGTTGAAGGAGATCTTCTTGCCGCTCGGCGTCTCGATGTGGCCGTCGCCATCCGTATCCTTGTAGCCGGCCTCCTCGAGCAGCGCCTTGGCGCCGTCCACGTCGTAGCGCGTGAACCTGCCATATTCCGCGTCGACCTCGGGATTGTTCCACGAATGGAAGGCCTGGCCGAGACCTGAGGGATACTGATTGATGGTCGGATAGCCGTAGCCGGCGATGTCGACCATCGCCTCACGATCGAAGGACATCGAGACGGCGCGGCGGAAATCGACGTCGGTGAAGGCCTCGCGATTGCCCTCGTTCTTCGTCTCCATGTTGAAGTTGAAGGCGACGAGGGAGCCGGCCGGGAACCAGTATTTGTGGTGCTCGGGGTCCTGGCCGACGAAGGTCTTCTCGATGTCGGGCAGGAAGGAGCCCATCCAGTCCAGCTCGCCGCGCGCGGCGGCCGCCAGCGCCTGGTCGTTGGTGGCGATCTGCGGGAAGCGCATGCAGTCCACCTTCAGGTTCTCCGCGTCCCAGTATTTTTCGTTGCGGCACTGGATGTATTCCTGCGCCGTGAAACGGCGGATCGTCGTCAGCGGGCCGGTGCCGACCGGGTCGGGGTTGGTGAAGGTCACCGGATCTTCGACATCCGCCCACACGTGCTCGGGCACGACGGCGAGACGGACGATCTGGTAGATGGCGCCGGAATTGGCATCGAGCAGGTGGAAGCGGATGGTCCTGTCGTCGACCACCTCGACCGTGTCTACGATCTTGTCGAGGCCGTAGATATCCAGCGCCTTGTTCTTCTTGACGAGGTCGAGGCTGAAGGCGACGTCCCTGGCGGTGAACGGCTTGCCGTCCGACCACGTGACCCCGTCGCGCAGCGTGACGGTGAGGCTCTTCAGGTCGTCGGCATAATCGTAGGCGGTCGCCAGACGGTAATTCGCCTCACCGCCCTTGAGCGTGTTGAAGATGATCAGCGGCTCGTAGATGAAGTCGTTGACCGAGGGCAGCCGCGTCGACTGGTTGTAGGGATTGTAGTTCTCGATCCAGGCGGTGCGCTGCACCGGCAGCGCGGTGAGAACGGATTCGGCCGCCGCCGACTGCGCCTGCAGGACGCCGGCCGCCAGCACCAGCCCGGCCGTCAAAGAATATCTCATCGGTTCCTCCCTCAAGAGACCGGGCGATCATCCGCCCTCCACATCATCGGCCACCGCGCCAGTCCATTGCGAAATCGGCAGCTCGGACACTGTGGCGGAACAGACCAATCCAATGCCACCTGCCATTTCGTAAATTTCGTCAGTTTCGGTGCATTCGCCGCTCCGGGCGACCCCCGGTCTTGGCGAAAGCGCTCCGCTCCGATAGCGTAACCCCTGTCAGACGGGCAGTTTTGCCGGTCCGGGAGGGTTTCATGCAGTGGCGCGGTTTCTTGCCGGCAGGGTTCCAGGCGCGGCTTCTATTGGTCTTGCTGGTGGTCTCGATCCTACCGCTGGCGATCAGCGCCGCCGCCTTCTTCTCGCTGGTCAACGCCAACATCGCCCGCGAGACCTTCGAGAAGATCGCCTTCGCGCGCGACGCCAAGAAGAGCGAGCTGACGCAGTATGTCTCCTTCGCCCGCCGCCAGGCCGAGAGCCTCGCCCAGACCAACATCGCCCGCTATTCCATCGGCGATTTCTACGGTTTCAGCTATGCGATGGGCCAGATCGCGCCCAGCGAGGCCGAGGCGGCCGATCACCTGCGCGCCCTGTTCGGCGTTGACGACGGGGCGATCGAGCATCCCGACCCGGTCAATTACGACCGCCTGCTGCGCGAGGCGCTCGCCTATGCCAATGCGCACAACCAGTTCCACGAGGAGTATCTCACCTTCGTGGAAAGCTCCGAATTCGACAATGTCTATCTCGTCAACGCGCGCGGACGGATCGTCTATTCGGTGTTGAAGGACGACTATCTCGGCCGGCTCCTGCCGCAGGAGGACGCCACCTTGTCGCGGGCGCTGGCAGCGCTGCGCGCCGCACCCGAGGAGAGCATTGTCTTCTACGACTTCTCGCGCGACAGCCAGACGGGCCGTTTCGCCGCCTATTTCGTCGCCCGGGTCAACCTCTACCAGCGCACCAGCGGCGCCGCGATCCTGCGCCTGCCGGCGGAGAAACTCGCTGCCGTGGTCGGCGGCCACGAGGGCGGCAACGGCACGCTCAGCCTGGTCTCCTCGCGCGGCGCGGTGATCGCTTCCTCGGCGCGCCGCACGCTGCCGGAGGGAACCGCCGTGGCGCTGCCGCAGGCGATGGAAGCGCAAAGCGGCGTAACCATGCTCGAGGCCGGCCTGCTCGGCGCGCCGGCCCTGTCGGCCTGGACGCATCTCTCCCTGCCGGACGCCGTCTGGCTGTTCTCGGTGGATGCGGATGCAGCGTCGGCCTTCGCCGCCAGCACACGGCTGCGCAACATCCTGCTTGCCCTTGTTGCCCTGGCGCTGCCGCTGATCCTGCTCCTGTCCTATTGTCTCGCCCGCTCGCAGACGCGGCCGCTGAAATCGGTCACCGACGCCGCCGAGGCGGTCGCCGCCGGGGCACTCGACATGAAGCTGCCCGAGTTCGACCAGCCGACCGAGTTCGCCCGCCTCTCCCAATCCGTCGCCCGCATGCGCGATGCGCTGCGCGAGCAGGTCAAGCTGATCAGCCAGAAGAACCGCGAGCTGGAAGCGCATATCGGCGAGATCGCCGAGAAGAACGTCGAGCTGGAGCAGGCCGACCGGATGAAGGACCAGTTCCTGGCCAACACCTCGCATGAGCTTCGAACGCCGCTCAACGGCATCATCGGCATCGCCGAGACCCTGTCGGCGGGCGCTGCCGGCGACATCGCGCCGGCACAGCGCAACCAGCTCCAGCTCATCACCTTCTCGGCGCGCCGCCTGTCGCGGCTGGTCGACGACCTGCTCGACCTCTACCGCATCCGCCAGGGCCGCATGCGGCTCGACATCCAGGCCGTCGACGTGGCGACCGGCGTGCGCCAGGTGCTGCTCCTGTCGGAACCGCTGCTGTCCGGAGAGCCGGTCAGCCTGCGCGTCGACATCCCGGACGGCACGCCTCCGGTGGTGGCCGATCCGGTGCGCTTCGAGCAGATCCTCTACAACCTCATCGGCAACGCCATCAAATATGTCGACGACGGCCATATCCACGTCACCGCCTGGCAGGAGGGGGAAGGCGACGGCGCCACGGTGGCGGTCGCCGTCGAGGACACGGGACGAGGCATCTCGCCGGACAATCTCGAGCGCATCTTCCAGCCGCTCGAACAGGCCGACAATGCGGACATCACGCAGAAGAAGAGCGGCACCGGTCTCGGCCTCGCCATCGCCCGCAATCTCGCCGCCCTGCTCGGCGGCACGCTGACGGCGACCAGCGAGCTCGGCCGCGGCTCGCGCTTCGTCCTGCATCTGCCGGCCGCCGGCGCCGATGCGGCGGCGCAGGCGCAGGGCCGCTTCCCCGGCGGCCTGCATCAGACGATCAACGCGCTGGACGCGTTCGAGCCGCCCGTGGCCTCGGCCGGCGGCACGGACGCGCCGACCGTCGTCGTGGTCGACGACGAGCCGATCAACCTGCAGGTGCTGCGCAACGTGCTTCTGCCGCAGGGCTATCGCGTGATCTGCGCCGACAACGGCCGCGCCGGCATCGAGGCCGTGCGCGAGCACAAGCCGGACCTCATCATCCTCGACGTGATGATGAACGACCTGTCGGGGCTGGAGGTGGCGCGGACGCTGCGCCGCCAGCACTCGCTGATCGACCTGCCGATCATCATGGTGACGGCGCGCAGCCGCACGCGCGACATGATCGCCGGCTTCGAGGCGGGCGCCAACGACTACGTGGTCAAGCCCTTCGTCAAGGACGAGCTGCTCACCCGCATCTCGACGCTGATCGAGGCGAGCCGCGCCCGCAGCCGCGCCGAGGAGAACCAGGCGCTGCGTGACGAGGTCGACCGCCGCATCCAGGTGGAGGACGCGCTGCGCCTGTCGCAGCGGCGCATGGCGCGCCTGCTCGACGCGCTGGAAGCCGGCCTCGTCTGCGTCAATGACAAGACGGTAGTGACCTATGCCAACCGCGCCGCCGAAGCGATCTTCGGCCGGCCGCTTGACCGGGCGACACCGCTCGCCGCCCTGCTGCCGGCCGACATCGTCGCCCTGCTCGACGGCCAGTGCCGGACCGATGGCGAGAGCAGCGCCACGCTGCATCTTGCCGGACGCGATTTCAGCATCAACGCTTTCGAGCTGGAGCCGGAGGCGGGTTCGGGCATGGCGCTGGTGCTGAGCGATGCCGCGCAGGAAGCCGAGAGCCTGCTCGTCTCGGTGCGCGGCGCGATCGACAGCGCCCTGCCGGTCATGGCCGCCGAAGCGTGCGTCGAACCTATCCGCACGGCCCCTTCGGACGAAACCTACCGGGCCCTCATCGTGCAGGTGATGACCGGCAGCCTGGCGCTGTGGCGGCGCGTTAGCGGCAAGGACCGCATCGAGTTCGCCGAGGAAAGCGGCATCTGGCGCGTCAGCCTCGACAAGACCTCGCTGCAGACCCGCACTCTCGACAAATATCTCCTCATCGAGACGCTGCCGCTCAACCCGCGCTGGCGCGACGTCATCCGCTCGGCGGAGTTCGCGCTGGCACGCGGCGCGGCGGCGGAAGACGCCGAAACGGACCAGGCGGCGGCGCGGCTTACCGCCGATCTCGCCCGCCTGCGCGACCATCTGCGCCTCGCCACCGCACCGAAGCAGCGCCAGGACCAGCCGCACGACGCGGCACCCTGATAGCCTTTTTCACGACACCGTTCTTCTGCCGGGATCAAGACACACATGCCGAACACCGCCCCTTACCGACTGCTGTCCGACTGGAATGCGCAGGACCGCGTGATCGAGTTGAAGCTTGAAATCGCCGGCGGCGCGACGCTCGCCGGCGCCAAGCTTGCCACCACCTCTCTGTTCCGCATTCATCCCGAATGCCGCATCGAGGGCGCGACGCTTGCCGGGCAGTTGTCCAACCACCATGTCTTCGCCCAGCCCGAAGGGACGCGCATCGCGCCCGGCCAGAGCTGGATCATCCGCGCCGACCGGCTGAGCCATGTTTTGCGCCACTATACCTACGGCCCGAAAAGCGCCTTCCTCATCCTCGCCGATGGCTCGACACATCCCGTCGCCGTCGAGCCCATGACGCTGAACGGTGTGCCGGGCGCGCCGCATTGGGAGGAGATCGCCCCGCAGGACCTGCCGGCCGGCGCCGCCCCGCTCTCCGTCATTCCCGCTCCGCGCGCGGTGAGCGTTGCGGGGCGCCGCGACCCGGCCCTGCCGCTGGTGATCGCCACGGAGGCGCCGCTTGCCGCCCAGAAGGCGTTTTCCGCCGTGCGGGCGCTGGCCGGCCGGTTGTTCACCAGGGACGAGCCCCTTTATTGCCACGGCGAAGGCCACATCGTCGCCGCACAGGACGAGGCCGCGCTGCGCGACGGCGCCTACCGCATTGCCTTCGCGCGCGATGGTATCACCCTCAGCGCCGGCGGCGAGGACGGCTATCGCCACGGCTTCATCACGCTGGGGCAGATGCTGCGCGGCGCGCGGCAGCGGCCCCGCGACTTCGCGCTGCCCGAGGCCGGCACCATCGACGACGAGCCGCGCTTCGGCTGGCGCGGCGCGCATCTCGATGTCGCCCGCCAGTTCTACGCCATGCAGGACGTGGTCGACTTCCTCGACTGCCTCGCCTGGAACAAGCTCAACCGCTTCCACATGCATCTGAACGACGACGAGGCCTGGCGGCTGGAGATCCCCCGCTTTCCGGCGCTGACGGAAAAGGCGGCCTTCCGCGGCGTCGGCGAAATCCTGCCGCCGCTGCTCGGCACGCCCGCCGAGCGCACCGGCGGCTTCTACACGGGCGACGACATTCGCGCGCTTGTCGCGCACGGCCTGTCGCTCGGCATCGAGATCATTCCCGAAATCGACATTCCCGGCCATTGCCACTGCGTGCTGGAGGTGTTGCCGGAATTGCGCGATCCGGGCGAGACCGGTGTCTATCGCTCGGTGCAGTATTTCCCCAACAACGCGCTCAATCCGGCGGTCGAGGCGACCTGGGATTTTCTCGCCGCCGTGTTCGACCGCCTCGTCGAGCTATTCCCGGCGCGCCACCTCCATGCCGGCGCGGACGAGGTGGCGGAGGGCGCCTGGCTCGGCTCGCCGCTCGCCGTGGCGCTCGGCGAAAGGCTGTTCGGCAAGGCGGAGACCTTCACGCTGCAATCCCATTTCCTGAAACGCGTCCAGGAAATGCTGCGTGCGCGCGGACGCGACATCGCCGTATGGGAAGAAGCGGCGCTGGGCGGCGGCCTCGATGCCGAAGGGGCATTGCTCGTCGCCTGGAGAGAATCGAAGAGCGGCCGGGCGCTCGCCGAACAGGGCTATCGGGTCGTTCTGGCGCCGGCCGAGCACTACTATTTCGACATGGCCCGCTCGGCCGAATGGTGGGAGCCGGGCGCGAGCTGGGCCGGCACGGTGTCGCTGCGCGACACCTACGACTACGACCCCGGCAGCGACTGGCCCGACGCGCTGAAGCCGCAACTCGCCGGCGTCCAGTCCTGTCTCTGGTCGGAGAACCTTTCCTTGCCCGGCCTCTTCACCCATCTCGTCTACCCGCGCCTTTCCGCCATGGCGGAAGGTGCCTGGTGCGCGCCCGAGCGCAAGGATTTCGCCCGTTTCCTGGCGACCCAGGACCTGATGCCCGTCTCGGCGAGGGGCTGAGACAGGCTTAAAGGAGCGGGCTGCGCGCCCTCATCCTTGATCTTCGCCATCCGGGGCCGGAGCGGCGGCGGCATCTTTTTTGCTGCCGTTCGCCCGGTTGACATATTCGCGTCTTGGCGTACCATTCTCTTATAACAAATTATATTCTCTTATAAGGGAACAATGGAGAGAGGAGAGACCATGCACCGTTTCACGATCGCCCTCATGCTCGGCGCGGCTGCGCTGAGCGTGACGGCACCGGCCGCCGCCCAGGAAAAGGGCGGCGTCATCAAGGTCGCGACCATCGGCGAGCCGCCGACGCTCGACCCGATGACCTCCACCGCCGACCTGGTCGGCATCATCACCCAGCACATGTTCGAGACGCTCTACACCTTCGATGCCAACTGGGCAGCGACGCCGCTGCTCGCGGCCGAGCTGCCGCAGGTCTCGGACGACGGGCTGAGCTACACGATCCCGCTGCGCCAGGGCGTCACCTTCCACGACGGTTCGGACATGACCGCGGTCGACGTGGTCGCCTCTCTCGAGCGCTGGATGAAGATCGCCACGCGCGGCAAGCAGACGGCCGAGCTCATCAGCCGCGTCGAGGCCGTCGACGATTACACCGTGCGCATCACGCTCAAGGAGCCTTACGCGCCGCTCGTCTCGCTGCTGTCGCTCAACAACTCGGCCGCCATCGTGCTGCCGTCGGAGATCGCCGGCGAAGCCGAGATCAAGGAGCCCGTCGGCACCGGCCCCTACAAGATGAAGGAGCGCAAGCCCGACCAGTATATCGATCTCGTCCGCTTCGACGGCTACAAGAGCCGCGAGGGCGAGCCGAACGGCTATGGCGGCGCACGCCTGCAATATGCCGACGAGATCGTCTTCACGCCGGTGCCTGATGCCAACACGCGCGTCGAGGGCGCCGTTGCCGGCCAGTTCGACTACATCGATTCCATTCCCGTCGAATCCTACCAGCGCATCGCCGACGGCAAGACCGATCCGGTGATGCTCGCCCCCTTCGGCTGGCCGGTCTTCGTGATGAACACCAAGGAAGGCGTCAACGCCGACATCAAGGTGCGCAAGGCGATCCAGGCAGCGCTGGCCCCGCAGGACATGCTGCTTGCGGCCTTCGGCACGGAGGACTTCTTCAAGGCCGACGGCGCCATGTATCCGGAAAGCTATGTCTGGCACACCGAAGCCGGCACCGAGCCCTACAAGCCGGCCGGCGACACGGAAGCCGCCAAGGCGCTGCTTTCCGACTCCAGCTATGACGGCTCGCCGCTGCGCATCCTCACCTCGCGCCAGTACGAGTTTCACTACACCATGGCCCAGGTGGCGGCCGAGTATCTGAAGGCGGCCGGCTTCCAGGTCCAGCTCGACGTGGTCGAATGGGCGACGCTCACCCAGCGCCGCACCGACCCGGCGCTGTGGGATATCTACATCACCCACTCGCCCTTCCTGCCCGAGCCGTCGCTGACCGGCATCATGTCGGACTCCTCGCCCGGCTGGTGGGTCTCCGACAACAAGCACAAGGTGCTGGCCGCCTTCAACTCGGAAGCCGATCCGAAAAAGCGCGCCGAGCTCTGGGCCGACGTGCAGAAGGCCATCTACGACGAGGTGCCCGCCTACAAGGTCGGCAACTTCAACGCCGTCGGCGCCCAGTCGCCAAAGCTGAAAGGCATGCAGGCGGCGCCGTGGCCCTATTTCTGGAATGCCTGGCTGGAGAAGTGATGCCGGGGCGCCTGCCCCTCATCCGCCTGCCGGCACCTTCTCCCCGCAAGCGGGGAGAAGGAGGATGGCCTCAACGTGGATGCCCCCTCTCCCCGTTCACGGGGAGAGGGTAAGGGTGAGGGGCGAAAACGACGGTAACGGATACACTGCGCGGCACACGAAGCCGCCAACGAAGAGAACAGACCGCAACACCATGCTACGCGCAGCCTTCAACCGTCTGGTCGGCATGCTCACGGTGATGATCCTCGTGGTCACCATCGTCTTCGTCATCGTGCGCGTCACGCCCGGTGATCCGGCCGCCGTCATGCTCGGGCCGGAAGCCACCGCGCAGGACGTCGAGGACCTGCGCCAGCGGCTCGGCCTCGACGGATCGCTGATCGAGCAGTTCGGCGTCTATGTGGCCGGCATCGCCAGGGGCGACCTCGGCCAGTCGATCTTCCTCGGACAGTCGGTGGGCACCGCGCTCTGGCAGCGCGCCGAACCGACCTTCTTCCTCACCATCTTCTCGCTGCTGATCGCCGTCGTCATCGCGCTGCCCGTCGGCATCGCCTCGGCCTATTGGCGCGGCTCCCTGTTCGACCAGACGATGACGACACTCGCCATGCTGGCGGCCAGCGTGCCGAGCTTCTGGCTGGGGCTGCTCCTGATCCAATCCTTCGCCGTCGGCCTCGGCTGGTTCCCCACATCCGGCTATGGCGGGCCGGGCACGACGCTTTTCGAACGGCTGCATCACCTGGTGCTGCCGGCCGTGACGCTCGGCGTCGTCAGCTCCGCGCTCATCATGCGCTTCACCCGCGCCTCGATGCTCGACGTGCTCAACGACGACTATGTGCGCACCGCCCGCTCGAAGGGCATGACCGAATGGCGCGTCGTGCTGAAACATGCGCTGAAGAATGCGCTGATCCCGATCCTCACCGTCATCGGCCTGACTGCCGCGCTGCTCATCTCGGGCGCCATCGTCACCGAGACCGTGTTCGGCCTGCCAGGCGTCGGCAACCTCATCGTTTCGGCGGTTCTGCGGCGCGACTATCCCGTCATCCAGGGGGCGCTGCTGATCGTCGCCGGGCTCTACGTGCTGGTGAACTTCCTCATCGACATGCTCTATCTCCTCGTCGACCCAAGGGTGCGTTACTGATGGCCGGGGCTGCTTCCATCGCGGGCCGCGAGCCCAATCTGCTGATGCGTCTCGTGTCGCGGCCGACAGCGCTCGGCGGTCTTCTGGTGCTGGTGGTGATCGCCCTGGCGGCGCTTTTCGCCCCCTGGCTCAGCAGCCATGCGCCGGGCCAGCTCTCCATCGCCAACCGGCTCACGCCGCCCGGCGCCCTCTACCTGATGGGCACGGACGATCTCGGCCGAGACATCTTCGCGCGCGTCCTTTATTCGGGCCGCACCTCGCTGACCGTCGGCTTCCTGGTCGTCGCCGTCGCCTCCGTCATCGGCATCGTCCTCGGCCTCGTCGCCGGCTTCTTCCGCAAGGCCGACGCGCCGGTCTCGCGCCTGATCGACGCCATGATGGCCTTTCCCGACATCCTTCTCGCCATCGCCCTGGTGGCGGCGCTCGGGCCTTCGGCGGCCAATGTGGTGCTGGCGCTCGGCATCGTCTATGCGCCGCGCCTGGCGCGCGTCGTGCGCGCCTCCACCCTCGTCATCCGCGAGTTGCCCTATGTGGAGGCCGCCCGCGCGCTCGCCGTGCCGACACCGGTTATCCTCGTCCGGCACGTGCTGCGCAACGTCACCTCGCCGCTGCTCGTGCAGGCGACCTTCATCTTCGCCCAGGCGATCCTTGCCGAGGCGGGGCTCTCCTTCCTCGGCGTCGGCATATCGCCCGACATTCCGACCTGGGGAACCATGATCTCGGTCGGGCGGCAATATATGAGCAGCGCCGGCTGGATCATGCTCTTCCCGGGGCTCGCCATTGTCTTCACCGTGCTGGCGCTGCAGCTTCTCGGCGACGGGCTGCGCGACCTGCTCGACCCGCGGCTTGCAAAGGATATCTGATGATCGGCAACCGGTTCCCGCCCGCATCCTCCCCACTCCTCATCCGCAACGCCAGGCCGATCGGCTTCGGCGTTGCGGAGGGCGAGACGCTCGACATCATGGTCGGCGCCGACGGCCGCATCGCCGAGATCGCCGGGTCGATCGATGCCGGTTCGGACGTCCGCCTCGTCGATGCCGCCGGCGCCTTCATCTCGCCGGGCTGGATGGATCTGCATGCCCATGTCTGGTACGGCGGCACCGACATCTCCATCAGGCCTGCGCAAGCCGGCGCCGAGCGCGGCGTCACCACGATCGTCGATGCCGGTTCGGCGGGCGAGGCCAATTTCCACGGCCTGCGCGAGCTGATGATCGAGCCGGCGCGCGAGAACGTCTACGCATTCCTGAACATCGGCTCGATCGGCCTCGTCGCCTGCAACCGTGTGTCGGAGCTGATCGACATGCGCTCGATCGACATCGACCGCATCGCCCACTGCGTCGAGGCCAACCGCGACGTGATCGTCGGCCTCAAGGTGCGTGCCAGCGCCGTCATCACCGGCAGTTGGGACCTCACCCCGGTGCGCCTTGCCAAGAAGCTCGGCCGCGTCCTCGATCTGCCGCTGATGGTGCATGTGGGAGAACCGCCGCCGCTCTATGACGACATCCTGGCGCTGCTCGGCGAGGGCGACATCGTCACCCATTGCTTCAACGGCAAATTCGGCGGCTCAATCCTCGAAGACGAGGATCTCTACACGCTGGTCGAAGAGGCGGCACAGCGCGGCGTCGTGCTGGACGTCGGCCATGGCGGCGCCTCCTTCTCCTTCGACGTGGCCAAGGCGGCGCTGGCGCGCGGCCTGCCGCCCACCACCATCTCCACCGATCTGCACAACCGCTCCATGGACGGCTCGGTGTGGGACATGGCCACCACCATGTCGAAGCTGCTCTCACTCGGCATGAGCCTTGACGACGTCGTCGCCGCCTCCACCATCCGGCCGCGCCAGGCGATCCGCCTGCCGTATGAAAATCTCCTGTCGCCCGGCGAGCCCGCCGAGTTCACCATCTTCGAGATGGAACGCTCGACGATCGAGGTGAAGGATTCCAAAGGCGTCTCCAGCCGGCTGAGCGAGTTGTTCTCGCCGCGTCATGCGATCCTCGGCGCCGAGGCGATCGCCGCCAGCCGCTACCAGCCGGCGCCGGAGGCCGCCATCCAGTCCTGCCCGCATTGCGGATGGGCGCTATGACCCAGATGCCCGCCGACGTCATCCTCTCGGTGCGCGACCTGCACACCTGGTTCGTCACCAAGCGCTTCACCGCCAAGGCGGTGGACGGGGTGACCTTCGACCTGAAGCGCGGCGAGACGCTGGCCGTCGTCGGCGAGAGCGGGTCGGGCAAATCCGTCACCTCCCTGTCGATCATGGGGCTGGTCTCGAAGCCGGGCGGCATCGCCGGCGGCGAGATCCTGTTCCGCGACCGGCAGGAGCGCGTGCACGATCTGGCGCGGCTGACGCCGAAGGGGCTGCGCGCCATGCGCGGGCGCGAGATAGCCATGATCTTCCAGGAGCCGATGACCAGCCTCAACCCGCTCTACACGGTGGGTGACCAGATCGGCGAGATGATCGCCCTGCACGAGCCCGTATCGCGCCAGGAGACACGCAGCCGGGCGCTCGAAATGCTCAAGCATGTCGAGATTCCCGATGCCGAGAGCCGTCTCGACGACTACCCGCACCAGATGTCGGGCGGCATGCGCCAGCGCGTCATGATCGCCATGGCGCTGGCCTGCAACCCGTCGCTGCTCATTGCCGACGAGCCGACCACGGCGCTCGACGTCACCATCCAGGCGCAGATCCTCGATCTCCTTTCGCGGCTGCAGAAGCAGTTCGGCATGTCGATTCTGTTCATCACCCACAATCTCGGCGTCGTCGCCGAGATCGCCCATGAGGTGGTGGTGATGTATGCCGGCCGCGTGGTCGAGCAGGCGCCGGTGAACGATCTCTTCGCCCGCCAGAAGCACCCCTACACCAAGGGCCTGCTCGCCTGCACGCCGCATGCCCGGCGCGACATCAGCGAGGCCGGCGAGCGCAGGGCGCTCTACTCCATCACCGGTTCCGTACCGCCGATCACCGACCTGCCGCCCGGCTGCGCCTTCGCGCCGCGCTGCGACTATGCCGTCGAGGCCTGCCGCGCCGTTCCACCGGCGCTGATGGAGGCCGGCGCCGGCCGCCTGTCGCGCTGCCTGAGGAGCAACGAGCTATGACCCTGCAACCCGCCTTCGCGGAGAAACGCGACACCACCGCTCCGCTGCTCAGCATCGAGGGGCTTACCAAGCGCTTCACGGGGCGCGGCGGGCGCACCGTCTATGCCGTCGAGGACGTCAGCTTCGCCATCCGCCGCGGCACGACCGTCGGGTTGGTCGGCGAATCCGGCTCCGGCAAGACCACCGCCGGCCGCGCCATCCTGCGCCTGATCGAGCCGACCGCCGGCAGGGCCGTGTTCGAGGGCACCGACCTCTTCTCCCTCCCCGAGCGGCAGATGCGCGCCTGGCGCCAGCGGCTGCAGATCATCTTCCAGGATCCGTTCTCCAGCCTCAATCCGCGTATGCGCATCGACGCCATCATCAGCGAAGCGCTCGATGCACGGGGGTTCCCGCGCGGTGAGAAGCGGCGCGAGCGCATCGCCGAGCTCCTCACCCTCGTCGGCCTTTCCCCCGACCATGCGCGGCGCTTCCCGCACGAATTCTCCGGCGGCCAGCGCCAGCGCATCGGCATCGCCCGGGCGCTCGCCGTCGAGCCGGATTTCGTCGTCGCCGACGAACCCGTCTCCGCCCTCGACGTGTCGGTGCAGGCGCAGGTCCTCAACCTCCTGAGCGACCTGCAGAAGCGGCTCGGCCTGACCCTGCTCTTCATCTCGCACGATCTCTCGGTCGTCGAGTATCTCTGCGACGAGGTGGTGGTGATGTATCTCGGCCGCGTCATGGAGCGGGGGCCGGCGCGCCAGGTCTATGCCGATCCGCGCCATCCCTACACCAGGGCGCTGCTCGCCACCGCGCCGGTGCCCGACCCGACCGTGAAGCGTCGGCGTGTGCCGCTTACCGGCGACATCCCGAGCCCACTCGACCCGCCCTCCGGCTGCGTGTTCCGCACACGCTGCCCGCACGCCATCGAAGCCTGCGGCGGCGCGGTGCCGCCGACCGAAACCCTGGGAGAAGGGCATGCCGTCGCCTGCATCCGCCATCGCGAGCTTGCCGCCGCCTGACACGACAACGAGACAGACAATTATTGGAGTTCTTGCATGAATTTTTCCGAGCTGGCCAAACGCCCGGAAACGACCCCTTACGATCGCCTCGAGGCACTCGGCATCGTTCTGCCGCCGCCGCCGACGCCGGTCGCCAATTTCGTCACCCATGTGGCGGAGGGCAACCTTCTCTTCCTGTCCGGCCAGGGGCCGACGGAGGCGGACGGCAGCCAGCACACGGGCAAGGTGGGCGGCGACGTCTCTGTCGAGGACGCCTACCGCCATGCGCGCCTGACCGGCATCAACCTGATCGCCGTCATGCAGGAGGCGCTGGGCGACCTTTGCCGCGTCAAGCGCGTCGTCAAGCTGCTCGGCATGGTCAACGCCACGCCGGAGTTCACCGAGCATCCCACCGTCATGAACGGCTGCTCGGACCTGTTCATCGACGTGTTCGGCGAACGCGGCGTGCATGCCCGCTCGGCCGTGGGCTTCGGTTCGCTGCCGGGGCAGATCACCGTCGAGATCGAAGCCGTGATCGCGATAGAGGGTTGAAATGCGTGACGATCGCCCCTCACCCTTACCCTCTCCCCGCGTGCGGAGAGAGGGAGGCACAGACGTCGCGGCCATCCTCCTTCTCCCCGCCCGCGGGGAGAAGGTGCCGGCAGGCGGATGAGGGGCAAGCGCTCTGTGACGGCCATCATCAGAAAGGATTGAAACCATGATCCGCAACGACGACATCCGCGCCCGGCTCGGCCTGCGCCCGGTCATCAACGTTTCCGGCACGATGACCTCGCTCGGCGCCTCAATCGTCGTGCCGCAGGCGGTCGAGACCGTCGCCGCCATCCTCAGCCAGTGGACCGAGATGTCGGACCTGCAGCGCACGGCGAGCCGGACCATCGCCCGGCTGACGGGGGCGGAGGCGGGCTGCGTCACCGCCTCCTGCTCGGCCGGCATCACACTCGCCGTCGCCGCCGCCATGACCGGCAGCGATCTGGCGGCCATCGAGCGCCTGCCCGACGCGACGGGCCTCAAGGACGAGGTGGTCATCCAGGCCGGCCACATGGTCAGCTACGGCGCGCCGGTCGAGCAGGCGATCCGCCTTGCCGGCGCCAGGGTGGTGCCGGTCGGCCAGGCGACCAGCGCCCATGCCTACCAGCTCGAAGGGGCGATCACCGAGAAGACCGCCGCTGCCGTCTATGTGGTCTCGCATCACGTGGTCGAATACGGGCAGATCCCGCTCGCCAACTTCATCGCGCGCGCCCATTCCAAGGGCGTGCCGGTGATCGTCGACGCGGCCTCAGAATACGACCTTACCGGCTTCATCGCTGCCGGCGCCGACATCGCGCTCTATTCCGGCCACAAGTTCCTCGGCGGCCCGACCTCGGGCATCATCGCCGGCGCCAAGGGACTGGTGCGGGCCGCCCATCTGCAGAATCGCGGCATCGGCCGCGGCATGAAGATCGGCAAGGAAGGCGTCGCCGGCGTCATCGCCGCGCTCGAAGCCTGGGAAACGCGCGATCATGCCGGCATCCGCGAGCGCGAGAGGAAGGCACTCGACCTGTGGGTGAAGACGCTCGCCGGCCGGCCCGGCGTCACGGCGCGCATCATGCCGGACCCGACCGACAACCCGCTCGACCGGTTGCGCGTCGACATCGATCCGCAAGCCGCCCGCATCACCGCCTGGGACCTTGCCGACCGCATGGCGGCGGGCGAGCCGCCGGTCGTCGTCCGCGACCACGAGGCCGAGCACAACTATTTCTTCCTCGATCCCTGTAACCTGCATCCCGACGAGGAGGCGATCGTTGCCCGGCGGCTCACCGAGGAGCTCGACCAAGCGGCAGCGGCGGCCGAACCCGTCGTCTCCTCCTTCGCCGAGCGGGCGATGCGCCAGGAGGCCGGGCTTCTCAATTGGCCGGATTGAGCCCAGATGCTATAGATCGGTTCATCGTTTCATGGAAATGTTGCCTCGTTCTATCTCTTTGTTTTTCCGCATTTATGCGGTCGTCAGGTGATTCCACCTGACTGCAAAATGCTCTAGCGCAAAACTGCCTGACCGGATGGATGGACCCCGTGAACACGCAAGCGATAACGGAAGAGACGACGCAGAAGCGCACGCGCACCAGCGCGCTCGAGCGTATCCTGCAGGTCCTCGATTTCCTGCAGGAGTCCGACCAGCCGGCCACCGCCTACGAGATCGCCCGCGCCGTCGGCGCACCGCTGTCGACGGTGTATGGCATCGTCGAGGACATGGTGGCGAAGGGCCTGCTCGACCGGCAGGAAAACGGTGCGCTGTGGTTCGGCCCGCGTCTCTATCACTATGGCCTCACCTATGCGCGCCGGCTCGACCTGCTCTCCGCCGCAACGCAGGAAATGACCGATCTCGCGCTGGGCTCGCGCGAGACCGTGCAGATCTGCGGCCGGGACGGCGACCATATGGTCGTGCTCGCCATGGTCGACGGGCCGGACCATTTCCACGTATCCTCGCGCGTCGGATCGCGCACGCCGCTCAACTGGTCGGCGTCGGGCCGTCTGCTCGTCGGCCACCTGCCGGAGGAGGAGCGCCGGGCGATCCTGGCGCATGCCGTCCGCCCCTCACCCACCGGCAATGCCGAGACCGACGTGGCAACGCTCTCCGAGGCCGCACGCAAGGCCTATGAGGAGCGGTTGTGCATCCAGGCGGGGGAATCCGACTTCTCGGTCGCCTGCATCGCCGCCCCCATCCTCGACGCGGAAGGCACCTGCCGCGCGACGGTGTCGATCGTCGTGCCCGACCACAAGGTCGACCAGAAGGACCCGGACCTGAAGGCGCTGGTGCAGCAGAGCGCCCACCGCATCGAACAACGCCTCGGCTGGTCGCGGCGAGGGTGAAGGAGCGCCTACGCTAGTTCATTCCCGCCGCAAGCCCGCGGCTCGCCAGATAGGCCGCCTTCGCTGGCACGGAGAGCCAGTCCTTCGCCAGCGCCACGCGCTCGGGCGTGTAGTGATGCTCCACATCGAGCATGTTCACCGTACCGACCAGCGTGTCGCCCAGGACCACCGGCAGGTTGATCACCGAGCCGCAGCCCAGCCGGCCGATCAGCTCGTGGTCGGGAAAGACGGTCGCGATGTCGGCGAGGGTGTTGGCGACGAAGCATTCGCGATTCCCGTGCACGGTCTCGAACCAGCGGTCGTAACGGATCGGCTTGGTGCCGGAGACCGGATAGTCGGCCGGATGCGAGGTGTAGGCGCGGCGCGCCGTCCCGGTTTCCATGTCCGCCGTCATGAAGGTGAACAGCTTCGCGCCCACAACGGCGCGGGTGAGCGCAAGCAACGCGTCGAAAGGCGCATCGGGGGTCGTGGCCAGCGACAGCGCGCGGTCGAATTCGGCCAGCGGGCCGGTGAAGTCGGTCATGTTCAGGTCTCTGCTTATGCGGGTTGCAGGGCGCCGCCGCTGGCGGCGTAGAGCTCGCGCGAATAGGGGTCGGCCAGCCGCCCCGTCTTCAGCGCCGAAACATCGGCGATCTCGACCACGCGGCCGTGGCGCATCACCGCCAACCGGTCGCAAAGAAAGGAAACCACCGGCAGGTTGTGGGTGACCATCAGATAGGTGAGCCCCTGTTCGCGACGCAGCTTCTTCAGGAGGTTGAGGATTTCCGCCTGCACCGAAACGTCGAGCGCCGAGGTCGGCTCGTCGAGCAGAAGCACGCGCGGCGAAAGCATCAGCGCCCGGGCGATGGCGACCCGCTGGCGCTGGCCGCCGGAAAGCTGGTGCGGAAAACGGAAGCGGAAGCGCTGGTCGAGCCCGACGGCGGCGAGCATGTCCCTGACGCGGGCGTCGCGCCCGCCGATGCCGTGGATCGCCAGCGGCTCGGCCAGGCAATCGTCCACCGTCTTGCGCGGATGCAGCGAGCCGTAAGGATCCTGGAACACCATCTGGCAGACCTTCGCGAAATCCCGGTCCGGAGCGTGACCGCGCGGCTTGCCGAGAATGGCGATCGCTCCCGTCCATTCCGGCGCCAGGCCGGAAATGGCACGCAGGATGGTCGATTTGCCGGAGCCGGACTCGCCGACCAGCGCAAAGCTCTCGCCTTCGGCGACGGAGAATGCGACGTCGTGCACCACCGGCGTCTTGCCGTAGCTGATGGAGAGATTCTCGAGGTGAATCGCCGTAGCGCTCATGTGCCGGCCCCCGTGGTCCAGGCGCCGCGGTCGAGCACCGGCAGCACGTCGCGGTCCTCGTCCATGCGCGGCATCGCCGCCAGCAGGCCGCGCGTATAGGGGTGGCGGGCGAGATGCAATTCGCTCGCCCTGCACTCCTCGACGATCTCGCCGCCGTTCATGACCAGGATGCGGTCGCAATAGCGCGCCACCAGGTTCAAGTCGTGGCTGATCAGGATCAGCCCCATGCCCTTGCCGGTGACGAGGTCGTCGATGATGTCGAGCACCTGAGCCTGCACGGAGACGTCGAGCGCCGAGGTGGGCTCGTCGGCGATCAGGAGGTCGGGTTCCGGGATCAGCATCATGGCGATCATGACGCGCTGGCCCATGCCGCCCGAGACCTCGTGCGGGTAGAGGCCGGCGACGCGCTCCGGATCGTTGATGCGCACAGCCTCGAGCATGGAGAGGACGCGCGCCTTGAGCGCCCGGCGTGGCAGCTTCGCATGGGTCAGCAGCGCCTCGGCGATCTGCTCGCCGACCGTCATCACCGGATTGAGCGAGAATTTCGGGTCCTGCATGACCATGGAGATGCGGGCGCCGCGCAGGGCACGCATGCGCCTCTCGCTCAGCGCCAGGAGATCGATGCCGTCGAAGACCAGGCGGCCGGCCGAGACATGCCCCGGCGGGCGGATGAGGCGCAGGATCGAGCGGCCGGTCATGGACTTGCCGGAGCCGCTCTCGCCGACGATGCCGAGCCGCTCGCGGCCGAGCGAGAAGGAAATGCCCCTGACGACGTCGACCGGCCCCCTGGCGGTCGGGAAGGTGACGGTCAGCCCTTCGACCTCGAGCAGCGGCACGCTCATTGCTTTTCTCCCTGCTTGGGGTCGAGCACGTCGCGCAGGCCATCGCCGAGGAAGCAGAAGCCGAGACTGACCAGGATGATGGCGAAGCCCGGCATGGTGGCGACCCACCACTGGTCGAGGATGAAGTTGCGGCCGCGCGAGATCATGGCGCCCCATTCGGGCAGCGGCGGCTGTGCGCCGAGGCCGAGGAAGCCGAGGCCGGCCGCCGTCAGGATGATGCCGGCCATGTCGAGCGTCACGCGGACGATGGTGGAGGAGGCACACAGCGGCAGCACGTGGCGCAGGATGACGCGCACCGACGAGGCGCCCTGCAGGCGCACGGCGGCGATGAACTCGGCATCGCGGAACGTGATGGTCTCGGCGCGGGCGATGCGCGCATAGACCGGCCAGGCGGTGATGGCGATGGCGATGATGGCGTTCTCGATGCCCGGCCCCAGCGCCGCGACGAAGGCGAGCGCCAGGATCAGCTTCGGCATCGACAGGAAGATGTCGGTGATCCCCATCAGGATGCGGTCGGCCCAGCCGCCGAAATAGCCCGACACCGCGCCGACCACCAGGCCGACGGGGGCGGCGATGACGGCCACCATGGCAACGATCAGCAGCGTGATGCGGGCGCCGTAGACGACGCGCGAATAGATGTCGCGGCCGAGCTCGTCCGTGCCCATCCAATGGGCGGCCGAGGGCGGCATCAGGCGGTTGGCGAGATCCTGGCCGACCGGCGACTGGGGGGCGATCAACGGCGCAAAGACGGCCATGGCGACAAGCACGAGGATGATCAGCCCGCCGACCACGGCGAGCGGATTGCGCAGCAGAGCGGTCCACACGCGCCAGGCCCGGCCGAGACCGGCCTGCAGGCGCGAGGTGGGCGAATCGTCGAGAAGCCAGGCGATCATCGGCGGGCCCTCGGGTCGAGGATACGGTACAGCACGTCGGAGATCTTGTTGATCAGGATGAAGACGGCGCCGATCACCAGCGTCGCGCCGAGCACGGCGTTCATGTCGGCGTTGAGCAGCGCCGTGGTCAGATAATTGCCGATGCCGGGCCAGGAGAAGACCGTCTCGATCATCACCGAGCCCTCCAGCAGGCTGGCATAGGAGAGGCCGATCACGGTGATGAGCTGGATGCGGATCGGATAGAAGGCGTGGCGCCAGACGACGCGCCGCTCCGGCACGCCCTTCACCCTGGCGGTCGTCACATATTCCTGGCCGAGCTGATCGAGCATGAAGGAGCGCGTCATGCGGGCGATGTAGGCGAGCGAGAAGAAGCCGAGGATGGAGGCCGGCAGCACGAGATGGCTGACGGCGTTGCGGAAGATGTCCCACTCGCCGGCGATCAGGCTGTCGACCAGGTAAAGACCGGTCACAGGATCGAGAAGGCCGTCGTAGAAGATGTCGACCCGGCCCGGCCCGGCCACCCAGCCGAGCCCGGCATAGAAGACGGCAAGGCCGACGAGACCGAGCCAGAAGGCCGGCACCGAATAGCCGAGCAGGCCGAGGACGCGGATCGCCTGGTCGACGAGGCTGCCCTGGCGGGTCGCCGCCACGACGCCCATCGGCACGCCCAGGGCCACGCCGATCACGATGCCTGTCGTCGCCATCTCCAGCGTCGCCGGAAAGACGCGCGCCAGGTCGTCGATCACCAGCCGGCCGGTGGAGACGGAGCGGCCGAGATCGCCCCTCAGCACGTCGCCGACATAGGAGAAGAACTGCACGATGAGCGGCCGGTCGAGACCCATCGCCTGCCGCGCCGCCTCGTAGACCTCCTTCGTCGCGCGGTCGCCGACCACCGACAGCACGGGGTCGATCGGCACGACGCGGCCGATGAAGAAGGTGATGGCGAGCAGCCCCAGGAAGGTTCCGGCAACGACGATGGCGAAACGCAGGAGGCTCATGGCCCCGCCCCAGGCCCGCCCGGCCAGCATGCCGGCACGCACTGCGGCAACGCCCGTCGAGGGTTCAAACGCCATGCCGCCCCCCATCGTGGTTTGCGAAAATCACTAAGCCTGCCGCCAACGAATCCCCCGTCGCCAAGGAAGCGGCCCATTCGCCCGTCCGGCGTCACCGCTCCTGCTGCTCGCTTCAAACCCGGCGCATGGGCCGCCGAAAAAGTTCTTGGAGCATACAAAGAAATCTGCTTACATCAAAAAAATTTTTGTGGGGGAAAAATCTTTGAGTAACCAGACGGCGCGCGCCGCCTCCGATGCCGAAACCAGGATCGGCATGCTGATCAGGGCCCGCCGGCGGCAGCTCGGCCTCACCCTGCAGCAGCTCGGCGATGCGGCGAGCCTGTCGGTCGGCTATCTAAGCCAGGTCGAGCGCGACAATGCGACGCCGACCCTTGGCACCCTCGCCGGCATCGCCCGCGCGCTGGGCGTCGGCCTCGATTATTTCGTCGCCCAGCCGCGGGCGGAGGATGCGCTCACCCGCGAGGAGACGCGGCCGCGTTTCTCCATCGCCGGCTCGTCGGTGATCTACGAGCGGCTCGGTGCGGAATTTCCGGGCAATCAGCTCTCCTCCTTCATCCTCACCGTGCCGCCGGGCTATGCCTCGGAAACGGTGAGCCATGAAGGCGAGGAACTGATCTACATTCTCGACGGCTCGATCACCCAGTATCTCGACGGCGAGGCGATGGTGATGGAGGCCGGCGACAGCCTGCATTACCGCGGCAACGTTCCGCATGCCTGGTCGAACCCCAACGAGACGCCGGCACGCATCCTGTGGACCGGCACGCTGACGCTGTTCAAGGCCGGCGGCCAGCAGTCCGCCCGCTTCGAGCTGGTGTCGCCCGACAAGACCATCCCGGACACGAAGCCGGTGCATTCCAAGGCCAAGAGCAAACCCAGATCCAGAAAAAAGGAGGAGTAGACATGAGGCTCTTCAGAACGGCCCTTCTCGCAGCCGCATTCGCCCTGCCCCTGTCACAGCAGGCCGTTGCCGTGACGCCGGATGACCTGCTGGTCGTGGCGCAGAACATCGACGACATCGTCGCCATCGATCCGGCGCAGGCCTATGAGTTCTCGTCGGGCGAGCTGGTCTCCAACGTCTATGACCGCCTGGTGCAGTACGATGCCGAGGACACCACCGTGCTCGCCCCCGGCCTTGCCGCCGAATGGCAGGCGGACGCCGAGGCCAGGACCATCACCTTCACCATGCGCGAGGGCGCCGTCTTCCACTCGGGCAATCCGGTGCGCGCCGAGGACGTGGTGTTCTCCTTCGCGCGCGTCATCAAGCTCAACCTGACGCCGGCCTTCATCCTCGCCCAGCTCGGCTGGACGCCGGAGAACATCGGCGAGATGGTCACCGCCGACGGCAACAAGGTGATCGTCAGATACGAGGGCGCGTTCTCGCCGGCCTTCGTGCTCAACGTGCTGGCCGCACGCCCTGCCTCCATCGTCGACGAGAAGACGGTGATGGAACACGAGGAAGGCGGCGATATGGGCAACAAGTGGCTCAACGCCAATTCGGCCGGTTCCGGCCCGTTCGAGCTCACCGCCTACCGGCCCGGCCAGATGGTGCGGCTGATCACCAATCCCGATTACTTCAAAGGCGCGCCGAACATCAAGGGCGTGCTGATCCAGCACGTGGCGGAAGCGGCCACCCAGCAGCTCCTCCTGCAATCGGGCGACGTCGACATGGCGCGCAACCTCACGCCGGACCAGATCGCCGGCATCAAGGCCGACAACCTCAAGGTGGAGACCTATCCGCAGGCGGCCGTCCACTTCCTGTCGTTCAACCAGAAGGTGGAGACACTGCAGCCGGAGGCCCTGTGGGAGGCGGCACGCTATCTGGTCAATTACCAGGGCATGACCGACAGCTTCCTGAAAGGGCAGATGGAGATCCATCAGGCCTTCTGGCCGAAGGGCTTTCCCGGCTCCTATGACGAGACGCCCTACAGCTACGATCCGGAAAAGGCCAGAAAGATCCTTGCCGAGGCCGGCATCCAGACGCCGATCAAGGTGACGCTCGACGTGATCAACTCGACGCCTTTCACCGATATGGCGCAATCGCTGCAGGCAAGCTTCGCGGAAGCCGGCATCACCTTCGACATCATTCCGGGAACCGGCTCGCAGGTCATCACCAAATACCGCGAGCGCAGCCACGAGGCGATGCTGCTCTACTGGGGTCCGGATTTCATGGACCCGCATTCCAACGCCAAGGCCTTCGCCTACAATCGCGACAATTCCGACGACAACTACCAGGCCACCACCACCTGGCGGAACGGCTGGGCCGTGCCGGCGGACATGAACGACATGACCTCCGCGGCACTTGCCGAGTCGGACCCGGAAAAGCGCAACGAGATGTATGTCGAGCTGCAGAAAAGGGTTCAGGCGAAGTCGCCGATCGTCATCATGTTCCAGGCCGCCTATCAGGTGGCGATGGACAAGAAGGTGACCGGCTACGTCAACGGCGCCACCTCCGATTTCGTCTACTATCGCCTCGTCACCAAAAACTGACCGGCCGCGACGGGCCGTCCCGCACGAGGGCGGCCCTGTCCCAGCATCCCTTCCGGAGTTCTCCATGTCCAGCCTATCCGATCAGCGTCTTGAAGCCCTGCGCCGGCGCATGCACGACACCGGCACCCATCTCGTGGCGATCGGCCCTTCCAGCCACATGATGTACATGGCCGGCCTCGACCCGCATGGCGACGAGCGCCCCGTGATGCTGCTCGTCTCGCGCGATCACGCCGGCTTCCTGATGCCGGCGCTCAACATCGACAGCTCGCGGCAGAAGACCGCCCTGCCGTTCTTTGCCTGGCGCGACGACGACGGACCCGATGCGGCTCTCGCAGACCTCCTCAAGGCATCGAACCTGCCGGAAAAACCCAGCGTCGTCATCGACGAGACGATGCGGGCCGACTTCGCCCTGCTCCTGCTCGACGCACTGCCGGGCGCGCAGCGCCGCTTCACCGGCGACACGGTCGGCCATCTCAGGGCCCGCAAGGATGCCGGCGAATACGAGCGGCTGAAGGCGAGCGCGCTGCTCAACGACAAGGCCGCCATGGCAGGTTTCGACGCGCTGAAGCCCGGCATCAGCGAGCTCGACGTGGCGGCGGCGCTCCGCGACGTCTACAAGGCGGCCGGTGCGGCGCCGGTCTTCACCAGCGTCTGCTTCGGCGGCAACGGCGCCTTCCCGCATCATCACACCGGCGAAACGAAGCTGAAGGAGGGGGACGCGGTGCTGATCGACACCGGCGGCCGGCTCGACGGCTATCCTTCGGACATGACCCGGGTCGGCTTCTTCGGCACGCCTTCGGCGGAGTTCGAGAAAGTGCATGGCATCGTCGAAAGGGCGGTCACGGCAGCGCTCGCCGCCGCCAGGCCCGGCATTCCCGCCAGCGCGGTCGATAAGGCGGCGCGCGACGTCATCACCGAAGCCGGCTACGGGGAGTTCTTCACGCATCGAACCGGCCACGGTCTCGGCATCGACATCCACGAGCCGCCTTACCTCACCGCAACCTCGGAAACGGTGCTCGACGAGGGCATGGTGTTCTCCATCGAGCCGGGCATCTATCTGCCGGGCACGTTCGGCCTCAGGCTGGAGGAAATCGTCATCCTGCGCGCCGACGGGCCGGAGATCCTTTCGGGAATGCCGCGGGCGGCGCAGATCAGAGGTTAGACATCGGGCTACCCCCAAGCCCTGCGCTGAATCACCGCTTTTCATCACCCCGAGGATTTGCTAGGTCCTCGGCCGCCGGACGTGGTCCGGCACCGGTCGCAGCCTACCCGGTTACAAAACAAGGACCCTGACATGAAGACACTCGTCGTCTGCTCCGGCGGACTCGATTCCGTTTCCCTCGCCCATATGATGGCGCGGGAGGAGATGCTCGTCGGCCTCGTCTCCTTCGATTACGGCCAAAGGCATCGCAAGGAACTGCATTTCGCGGCGCGCGCCGCCACCCGCCTCGGCGTGGCGCACGATCTCATCGACATTTCGGGCATCGGCAAACACCTCGGCGGCTCGGCGCTGACCGATGCCATCGACGTGCCCGACGGGCACTATGCCGAGGAGACTATGCGCGTCACCGTCGTGCCGAACCGCAACGCCATCATGCTGACCATCGCCTTCGGCATCGCCGCCGCGCGCGGGGCCGATGCGGTTGCCGCGGCCGTCCACGGTGGCGATCACTTCATCTATCCCGATTGCCGGCCCGCCTTCGCCGAGGCTTTCCAGGCCATGCAGGATGCGGCGCTCGACGGCATCGGCCGCATCCGCCTCCACACGCCATTCCTTCACGGCACGAAGGCCGACATCGTGCGCGAAGGGCAAAAGGCCGGCACGCCATTCGCCGAGACCTGGTCTTGCTACAAGGGCGGCGAATTGCATTGCGGGCGCTGCGGAACCTGCGTCGAGCGGCGCGAAGCCTTTCATGAGGCCGGCGTCGAGGATCCGACCGCCTACGAGGACCCGGACTTCTGGCTGGCGGCGACCGGCCGGGAGGCGCACCGTGTATAGAATCAGCAAGGAATTCCACTTCTCCGCCTCGCATCGCCTGGCGGGCCTGCCGGACGACCACCCCTGCGCGCGGCTGCACGGGCACAATTATATCGTCGTGGTGGAGCTTTCCTGCGAGCGGCTCGACAATCATGGTTTCGTGCGCGACTACCGCGAGCTCGCTCCCCTGAAGCGGTACATCGACGACACGTTCGACCACCGGCATCTGAACGAAGTGTTCGGCCATGACGGCGTGACCGCCGAGTTCCTCGCCAAGGCCGTCTATGACTGGTGCAAGGCGCGCTGGAGCGAGGTGTCGGCGGTGCGCGTCAGCGAGACGCCCAAGACCTGGGCCGAGTACCGGCCATGAGCACGCTGCGCATCGCCGAGATCTTCGGCCCAACCATCCAGGGCGAAGGGGCGCTGATCGGCATGCCGACGGTGTTCGTGCGCAGCGGCGGATGCGATTATCGCTGCCACTGGTGCGACAGCCTGCACGCCGTCGACAATGCCTATCGTCATGAATGGCTTCCCATGCAGAGCGCCGATGTCTGGGCGCGGGTGCGCGAGCTCTCGGGCGGCGTGCCGCTCGTCGTCTCGCTTTCCGGCGGCAACCCGGCGATCCAGCCCTTTGCGAACCTGATCGGCAGAGGCAAGGCCGAGGGCTATCGCTTCGCGATGGAGACGCAGGGATCGATCGCGCGCGACTGGTTCAGCGAGCTCGACATGCTCGTGCTGAGCCCGAAGCCGCCATCCTCCGGCGAAACGGTCGACTGGGCCTGTTTCGAAAATTGCCTGGAGGCGGCCGGCGGCGCCGCGCGGGTGATGAAGCTCGTCGTCTTCGACGAGGCGGACTATGCCTGGGCGAGAGCGGTCGCAGCGCGCTATCCGGCCCTGCCGCTCTATCTGCAGCCCGGCAACCACACCCCGCCGCCACCCAGCGCCAAGGACGCCCCCATCGACACGGACGGCATCCTGGAGCGCATGCGCTGGCTGGTGGATCGCGCGGCCGCCGATCGCTGGTTCACCCCGCACATCCTGCCGCAGCTTCACGTGCTCCTCTGGGGCAACAAGCGCGGCGTCTGACACGAGGAGATTCCGATGCCGGAAAAGACGATCTACAGCGATCTCACGCTTCTCGGCGGCAAGAGCGACTTGCCGCGCTCCCCCGAGGAAGCACGGATCGAACGCGTGCCGAACCCGCAGAAGGATGCGCGCTATGCCGTGCGCTTCACCGCGCCCGAATTCACCTCGCTCTGCCCGCTCACCGGGCAGCCTGATTTCGCCCATCTGGTGATCGACTACGTGCCGTCGGGCTGGCTGGTGGAAAGCAAGTCGCTCAAGCTCTATCTCGGCTCGTTCCGCAACCATGGCGCCTTCCATGAGGATTGCACCGTGGCGATCGGCCGGCGCCTCGCGGACCTGCTGGAGCCGGAGTGGTTGCGCATCGGCGGCTACTGGTATCCGCGTGGCGGCATCCCCATCGACGTGTTCTACCAGACCGGCGAGCCGCCCCGCGATGTCTGGCTGCCCGACCAGGGCGTCCCGGCTTACCGCGGACGCGGTTGAAAACCGGTCATCAAGCGTCCGATTACGGCCGTGGCCGAGCATGTCGCGCCAACATTCGCTACGAACCGCTGGGTTCGGCGAAAGGCCATACCGGCTGTGGATTCTCCGGCGTCGGGAACAGCCTGCGGACGCATCATAGCCGGGCAGCGGCGAGTGCCGCCGCCCGGAATGGACGTCACGCGGCGGCTTCGGCGGCGCGTGACGGAACGTAATTGAGGACGGGGGCGAGCCAGCGCTCGACCTCGGCGAGGCTCATGCCCTTGCGCCGCGCATAATCCTCGACCTGGTCCCGCTCGACCTTCGCCACGCCGAAATAATAGGCTTCCGGGTTGGAGAAATAGAGCCCGGACACGGAAGAGCCGGGCCACATGGCGTAGCTCTCGGTGAGCTTCACGCCGGCGTTCCTTTCCGCATCGAGCAGGCGGAACAGCGTCGCCTTTTCCGTATGGTCGGGCTGGGCGGGATAGCCGGGCGCCGGGCGGATGCCGCGATAGGGTTCGCCGATCAGGTCCTCGGGCGTGAAGGCTTCCTCCGGGACATAGCCCCAGAACTCCTTGCGGACCCGCTCGTGCATCCGCTCGGCGAAGGCTTCGGCGAAGCGGTCGGCGAGCGCCTTGACCATGATCGAGGAGTAGTCGTCATTGGCGCGCTCGAAGCGCTCGGCGATGGCGACTTCCTCGATGCCCGCCGTGACGACGAAGCCGCCGAGATAGTCCGCCTTGCCGCAGTCCTTGGGCGCCACGAAGTCGGCGAGCGCCAGGTTCGGCTTGCCGTCACGCTTCGTCAGCTGCTGGCGCAGGGTGAAGAAGGTGTCGAGCCGTTCCGCGCGGGCCTCGTCCGTGTAGAGCTCGATGTCATCGCCGACCGCATTGGCCGGCCAGAAGCCGATCACCGCCCGCGGCGCGAACCATTTTTCCTCGACGATCTGCTTCAGCATCGCCTGCGCGTCGGCATAGAGCTGGCGTGCGGCATGGCCCTGCTTCTCGTCGTCCAGGATCTTCGGGAACCGGCCCCTGAGCTCCCAGGTCTGGAAGAACGGCGTCCAGTCGATGTAGCGCGCGAGCTCGGCAAGGTCCCAGCTCTCGAACGTTCTGGCGCCGAGAAAGGCAGGCTTCGGCGGCGTGTAGCTTGCCCAGTCGCCACGATACCGGTTGGCGCGGGCGGCCGGCAGGGGCAGGCGCTGCTTCTCGGCCTCCGAGCGGGCGTGCGCCTCCGACACCTTGACGTACTCGGCGCGCAACGCCTCCACATAGCCGGGCTTCGCCTCCGCCGACAAAAGGTTCGAGACGACGCCGACGGCGCGGCTGGCGTCGGTCACGTAAACGGCCTGGCCCTTCGTGTAGCGGGGGTGGATCTTCACCACCGTGTGGACGCGGCTGGTCGTCGCTCCGCCGATCAGAAGCGGAATGTCGAAGCCCTCGCGCTCCATCTCTGCGGCGACATGCGCCATCTCGTCGAGCGACGGCGTGATGAGGCCGGACAGGCCGATGATGTCGACCTTCTCCGCCTTCGCCGTCTCGAGGATCTTCGCCGCCGGCACCATCACGCCGAGATCGAGGATCTCGTAATTGTTGCACGCCAGCACCACGCCGACGATGTTCTTGCCGATGTCGTGGACATCACCCTTCACCGTCGCCATCAGGATCTTGCCGGCGCTCTCGCGCTCGCCGCCGCCATTGGCCGCCTTCTCGGCCTCCATGTAAGGCAGGAGCACGGCGACGGCCTGCTTCATGACGCGCGCCGATTTCACCACCTGCGGCAGGAACATCTTGCCGGCGCCGAACAGGTCGCCGACCACGTTCATGCCCGCCATCAGCGGTCCCTCGATGACATGCAGAGGCCGCTTGGCCGCCTGGCGCGCTTCTTCCGTGTCGGCCTCGATGTATTCGGTAATGCCGTTCACCAGCGCATGTTCCAGCCGCTTGCCGACCGGCCATTCGCGCCAGGCAAGGTCCTTTTCCCGGGCTTCCCTGCCGCCGGTGCCCTTGAACCGCTCGGCGATCTCCAGAAGCCGCTCGGTGGCCGTGCCGCCGGCCTTCGGCGCGCGGTTGAGCACCACGTCCTCGCACGCCTCGCGCAGCTCGGGATCGATCGATTCGTAGACGGCCAGCTGGCCGGCATTGACGATGCCCATGTCCATGCCCGCCTGGATGGCGTGGTACAGGAACACCGCATGCATCGCCTCGCGCACCGGCTCGTTGCCGCGAAACGAGAAGGACAGGTTCGACACGCCGCCCGACACATGGACATGCGGCAGGCCGGCGGTGATCTCGCCGGTCGCCTCGATGAAGTCGGCGCCGTAATTGTCGTGCTCCTCGATGCCGGTGGCGACGGCGAAGATGTTCGGGTCGAAGATGATGTCTTCCGGCGCCAGGCCCGCCTCCTCCGTCAGGAGCCTGTAGGCGCGGGTGCAGATGTCGACCTTGCGCTTCTTCGTGTCGGCCTGGCCGGTCTCGTCGAAGGCCATCACGACGACCGCCGCGCCATAGGCACGGCACAGACGCGCCTGGCGAAGAAAAGCCTCCTCGCCTTCCTTCAGCGAGATCGAGTTGACGATGGGCTTGCCCTGGACGCATTTCAGGCCGGCCTCGATCACCTCCCATTTGGAGGAATCGATCATCACCGGCACGCGGGCGATGTCTGGCTCGGCGGCGACGAGGTTGAGATAATCGACCATCGCCTTCTGCGAATCGATCAGACCCTCGTCCATGTTGATGTCGATCACCTGGGCGCCGTTCGCCACCTGGTCGCGTGCAACGTCGAGCGCGGCGGCGAAATCGCCTGCCGTGATCAGCTTGCGGAAGCGGGCCGAGCCGGTGACGTTGGTGCGTTCGCCGACATTCACGAAGGGAATGTCGTCGGTCAGCGTGAAGGGCTCCAGGCCGGACAGGCGCATCTGCACGGGATGCTCGGGCAGAGCCCGTGGCTTGTGCCTCGCAACCGCCTCGGCGATCGCGGCGATGTGCTCGGGGGTCGAGCCGCAGCAGCCGCCGACGACGTTGACCAGCCCCTCGCGAGCGAACCCCTCCACCTGCGCGGCCATGAATTCGGGGCTCTCGTCATATTCGCCGAAGGCGTTCGGCAGGCCGGCATTCGGATAGGCGCAGACGAAGGCATCGGCGACGTCGGCGAGCTCCGCCAGATGCGGGCGCATGGCGGCCGCGCCGAGCGCGCAGTTGAGCCCGATGGTGAACGGCCTGGCGTGCCGCACCGAATGCCAGAATGCCGTCGGCGTCTGGCCGGAGAGCGTGCGGCCGGACAGGTCGGTGATGGTGCCGGAGATCATCACCGGCAGCCGGATGCCCTTCTCGGCGAAGATCTCCTCGGCGGCGAAGATGGCCGCCTTTGCGTTCAGCGTGTCGAAGATCGTCTCGATCAGGACGATGTCGGCGCCGCCGTCGACAAGGCCGCGCAACTGCTCGCCATAGGCGATCCGCAGATCGTCGAAGGTGACGGCACGGAAACCCGGATTGTTGACGTCCGGCGAGATGGAGGCCGTGCGGTTGGTCGGCCCCAGCGCGCCGGCGACGAAGCGGCGACGGCCATCCTCCTGCGCGGCGCGCAGCGCGGCCCGCTTGGCAAGCCGGGCTCCATCGCGGTTCAGCTCATAGACCAGCTCCTGCATCTCGTAATCGGCCTGGGCGATCGCGGTGGAGGAGAAGGTGTTGGTCTCGATGATGTCGGCGCCGGCCTTGGCGTACCGGTAGTGAATGTCCTCGATCGCCTTCGGCTGGGTCAGGATCAGGAGGTCGTTGTTGCCCTTCTGGTGGCAGGCACAGCCGACGAAACGGTCGCCCCGGAAGTGGTCCTCATCGAGCCCCAGTCCCTGGATCTGCGTTCCCATGGCGCCGTCCAGCACCAGGATGCGCTCGCTCGCCGCCGCCCTCAGCGCCTCGAAGACATCCGAGCCGTCGGACTTTGCGGCGACTGGGCCGAACAGGGTATCGATGGACGAATGCGCTTGCGACACGTTACAGCCTTTCCCCGAGCGGAATGAGATGAATGGGCGGCTTTGCGCCCGCACCCCGCTCAAACTTACCGGAAGCGACGACGACGATCGTTCGGGATCGTCGCGATCTCAGACTGTTCGTCACATAAAGATATCTTTATGTCAACATGCTGCATACCCGGGCATAGCCGGCCCGCACCTTGTTTGCCGGCGTAGCATCGCTTCAGCGCGTGAAGCTCTGCGCGTTGCCGGCGTCGACATTGATGATGTTGCCGGTCGATTTGGCCGACATGTCCGAGGCCAGGAAGTAGACCGCCTCGGCGATGTCCTCGGGGAACACCGAGCGCTTCAGCATGGAGCGTTTGCGGTAGTGCTCCTCCAGTTCGTCGGGCTGCATCGCATAGGCCGCGGCGCGCTGCTGGCGCCATTCGCCGCTCCAGATCTTGGAACCGCGCAACACCGCGTCGGGGTTGACCGTGTTGACGCGGATCTGGTGCTCCGCGCCCTCCAGCGCCAGACAGCGGGCCAGATGGATCTCGGCCGCCTTGGCCGTGCAATAGGCGGCCGCGTTGGGCGATGCCGCAAGGCCGTTCTTGGAGGCGATGAAGACGATGTTGCCGCCGAGCTCCTGCTGCTTGAAACAGCGGAAAGCCTGGCGCGAGACGAGGAAATAGCCCTTCGCCAGGATGTCCATGTTGCGGTTCCACATGGCAAGGTCGGTGTCCTCGATCGAGGCCGAGGACGAGATGCCGGCATTCGAGACGAGGATATCGACGCCGCCATACGCGACAGCGCTTTCGGCATAAGCCGCCGCGACGGCGCCCTCGTCCGTGACGTCCAGCCTGACGGAGCGGACGAAATCGCGGCCGAAGGCGCTGCTGATCTCTTCATGGGCGGCGGCAAGCGCCGTCTCGTCGATGTCGGCGAGCACCACGCAGGCGCCTTCGCGCAGGAGGCGGACCGCCGTCGCCTTGCCGATGCCGCCGGCGCCGCCGGTGACGAAGGCCACCCGGCCGGCCAGGGATTCCGGCTTCGGCAGGCGCTGCAGCTTGGCCTCCTCGAGCTGCCAGTATTCGATGTCGAAGGCCTCCTGCTCGGGCAGCCCGACATAGGCCGAGACGGCGGAGGCGCCGCGCATCACGTTGATGGCGTTGACGTAGAACTCGGCCGAGATGCGCGCGGTCGCCTTGTCGCCGGCGAAAGTGAACATGCCGACGCCGGGCACCAGGTAGACGACCGGATTGGGATCGCGGATCGGCGGCGAATCGGCATGCCGGCAGCGATCGTAATAGGCCTGGTACTCGGCACGGTAGGCATCGAGCGCTTCCGGCAGGGCGGCGGCGACGGCCTCGACATCCGGCTTGCCGGGGTCGAACCCGATCACCAGGGGCCTGATCTTGGTGCGCAGAAAATGGTCCGGGCACGAGGTCCCGAGCGCGGCCAGCCGGCGGAGCTCCCGCGCGTTGACGAATTCGAGGACGGCCGCCGAATCGTCGAAATGACCGAGCTTGTACCGGCCCTCCTTCGAGATCAGGCCGCGGATCCTCGGCATCAGCCGTGCCGCGATGGCGCGCCGCTCGCCGGCCGGCAGTGCCGTCACGGCACGGCCACCGAAGGCGGGCTTGTCCCTGGTCTGCCGCTCGAACCAATCGATCGCCCTGTTGATCGTGTCGATGGTCGTCGTGTAGCAAGCCTTCGGCGTGTCGCCCCAGGTGAAGAGTCCGTGGCTTTCCAGGATCACGCCCTTGGCGTCCGGATTGTCGCGGCAGAATGTCTCCAGCCACAGGCCGAGCTCGAAGCCCGGCCTCTTCCATGGCAGCCAGCCGATCTCGCCGCCGAAGATCGCCTTCGTCAGATCCTGCGAGTTCTTCGCCGCGGCGATGGCGATGATCGCGTCGGGGTGCATGTGATCGACATGGGGCCGCGGCACGAAGGCGTGCAGAGGCGTGTCGATCGATGCCGCGCGCGGATTGAGGTTGAAGGTGCAGTGGGGCAGGTAGCCCACCATCTCGTCCTCGTGTTCGAGCCCGCGGTAAAGGCCCTTGAGCGCGTGCAGCCTGTCCATGTAGAGCGTCGCGAAACCGTCGAGCCTGATCGAGGCGCTGTCGCCGCCCGACCCCTTCACCCACAGGACCTCGACCTCCTCGCCCGTCAGCGGATCCTTCTGCCGGATCTTCGACGAGGTGTTGCCGCCGCCGTAATTGGTGACGCGCTTGTCCGAGCCGAGGATGTTGGAGCGGTAGACCAGCCTTTCGGGCTCGCTCATCGCCGACGCTTTCGCGTCGTCCCACAGATTGGCGAGCCGTGCGGAATGTGTGTCGAGCATTGCCGAATCCTCCCGATGCGGCGCGACCGGCACCGCCCTCGTCTGGCTCCAATTCAGGCGAAGCCACCGGCTTTGTCAATCGCAAAAAGATTGAACTCAATCACTACCGCAGCGCAATATGATTTATTTGCAGCGCGACATGATTATCTTTCGTCAAAATTCGCTTGCACCAGAAATTTGTTTGCGTAAGTTAAATCACGGCACTGCCCTTCGCGAAGGCATGGGAGGATGTTTCGTGAACGATCTGGACCGCCAGCAGCAGATCATCGAGCTTCTGCGTGACCGGCCATTCGCCTCGGTCCGCGAGCTGCAGCAGCGCCTTGGCGTGTCGGCGGCGACGGTGCGGCGCGACATTGACAAGATCGACGAGGCCGGCGGGGCGCGAAAGGTCTATGGCGGCGTCTCCGCGCTGGACGGGGCGGCGCTGCACACCGCCTTTGCGCGGCCCTATGACGAAAACCGCGACCTGGCCGTCGACGCCAAGCGCCAGATCGCCGATCTGGCGGCGACGATGGTCGCCGACGGCGACAGCGTCATCGTCAATGGCGGCTCCACCTGCTTCCATCTCGGCGCCAAGCTGGCCGACCGCAACATCCGCCTCTTCACCAACTCCATGCCGCTCGCCGCCTATCTCGGCGATCACGGTAAATGCGCGCTGACGGTCGCCGGCGGCGAGTTGCACCGCGAGCCGCGCGTCATCTATTCGCCATCGCAGCCGACCACCTTCTATGCCTCGAAATTCTTCCTCGGCGCACAGGGCATCAGCGCCGAGGGCCTGCTGGAATCGCATCCGCTGATGGTGCGCTCGATCCAGGAACTGAGCGGCAATGTCGACCAGATCGTCGTGCTGGCCGACAGCCGCAAATTCTCCATTCACGCACGCAACGTCGCCCTGCCCCTGTCACGGGTCGGCACGCTGATCACCGATGACCGCCTGTCCGACCAGGCCGCAAAGATGGTCGAGAATGCCGGCATCACGCTGCGCATCGCAACCGACGGGGGCGCCACGTGAGCGGTGCCCTGGCGGTCCTCGACCTCGGCAAGACGAACTCGAAACTGTTCGTCTTCGCGCCGGACGGCGCGCTGCTCGACGAACGCCGGACGAAGCCCGAATGGAAGACGTTCCACGGCAGGAGCGTCCTCGACGAGAAGCGCCTTGCCGCCTGGATCGAGGAGGCGCTTGCCGACGTCACCGCCGCATATGGCGTGACAGGGCTGATGATCTCGGCGCATGGCTGCACCTTCGCCCTCGTCGGCGGCGCGGGCCTGCTTCATCCGATCCTCGATTACGAACAGGAGATACCTGAGGCGGTCGCTGCCGTCATCGATCCCCAATTGCCCGATTTTTCGGAAACCTACACGCCCTGGCTGCCGCTCGGCTTCGCCATCGCCCGGCACATTCACTGGCTCGAGACGGAAGAGCCGGAAACGTTCGCCGCCACCGAGGCGATCCTCTGCTATCCGCAGTACTGGGTGTGGCGCTTCACCGGGCGCCGGTTGTCGGAATGGTCTTATCTCGGCGCCCACAGCCAGCTCTGGGCACCGCTCAGGCGGGATTTCAGCTCACTGGTCGACAGGCTCGGCTGGCGAAGGAGGTTTCCCCCGCTCGCGCCGGCCGGCGCCATCGTCGGCCGCACCGATGTCACGCTTGCCGACGGCACGACGCGCAGCATCGCCGTGCACAACGGCGTTCACGATTCCAACGCGGCGCTCGCCTATTACCGCATGACCGGGCTGACCGGCTTCACCCTGGTCTCCACCGGCACCTGGGTCATCATCATCAATCTCGACTGCCCGTTGAACGAGCTGGACGGCGCCCGCGACATGATCGCCAACGTCACCGTCGAGGGCGAGCCTGCCCCCTCGCTCCGCTTCATGGGCGGACGCGAATACGACGTGATCAGCGAGGGCTGGAGCGAACCGATCCCGCAGGCCGCCGTCGAGCGGGTCATCGCGCGCGGCATCTTCGCCATGCCCTCCTGGGCGGCGGGCGGCCCCTTTCCCGAGACGACGGGCCACATCGTCGGCGGCGACGTTTCCGGCGAGGAGCGCGCCGCCGTCGCCGCCCTCTACGTGGTCATGATGACCGACCTGTCGCTCGACCTCATCCATTCCGACAATCTCCTGGTCGTCGACGGCGGGCTGGCGCGGATCGATCTCTTCATCCGCATGCTGGCGCAGCTGCGCCCGGCGCAGACGGTGGTCCGCTCGATGATGAGCGAAGGTTCGGCGACGGGCGCCGCGGCGCTCGCCTTCGACAGTCTCGGCCTGGCACCGTTCAAGGACGAGACCGTTCCCGTCGCGGCAAGCCGTGTTTCAGGGCTCGAAACCTATCGCCTGCACTGGCGGGCGATGGCGCAGGAAGCCCGCGCGACGGCGCGGGCAGGGACGGGCACGGTCGCCAAGGGGGTGGGAGCATGAGCGATACGACCCCCTATGTCAGCCTGAAGGGCATGTCGAAATCCTTCATCGGCATCAAGGTGCTCAAGGACGTGGATTTCGACGTGCGGCCCGGCGAGGTGCATGCCCTGCTCGGCGAGAACGGGGCCGGCAAGTCGACGCTCATCAAGATGATGTCGGGGCTCTACACGCCCGATGCGGGCACCTTCACCGTCGGCGGCGAAGAGGTGAAGTTCTCGTCGACGCGCGATGCGGCCGCCAAGGGCATCGCCACGGTCTATCAGGAACTGCTCCTGTTTCCGGAACTGTCGGTCGCCGAGAACGTGTTCCTCGGCAACTATCCGCGCACGGCCGCCGGCATCATCGACTGGGCCGAGGTGCGCCGCCGCACCCGCGACCTGCTCGACCAGCTCGACAGCCCCGAGCTCGACGGCGACGCCAAGGTGCTGACGCTCTCGGTCGCCCAGCGCCAGCGCGTCGAGATCGCCAAGGCGCTGAGCAAGGACGCCCGCATCCTGATCATGGACGAGCCGACCGCCTCGCTGGTCGAGTCCGACGTGCAAAGGCTGATGGAGGTGGTCAGGCAGTTGCGCGCACGCGGCGTCGGCATTGTCTATGTCAGCCATCGCCTGCCGGAGATCTTCGCGCTCGCCGATCGGGTCACCGTGCTGCGCGACGGCGCCCATGTCGCCACCCGAAACATCGAGGAGGTCGACGAGCAGCAGCTCGTCTCCATGATGGTCGGCCGGCCGATCGACAGCCTGTTTCCGAAGGCCGAGGCGAAGATCGGCGAACCGGTCCTGGAGGTGAAGAGCCTCAATCACGGCCGTCAGGTGCGCGACATTTCCTTCACGCTCCGGCGCGGCGAGATCCTCGGCATCGCCGGCCTCGTCGGCAGCGGCCGCACCGAGCTGGCGCTGACGCTGTTCGGGATGACGCCGGCGACCTCCGGCGAGATCCTGATGGAGGGAAGACCCGTGCGCATCACGTCGCCGCGGCAGGCGCGCGACCTCGGCATCGCCTATGTGCCGGAGGATCGAGGCTTGCAGGGGCTGGTGAAGGCCATGGCCATCCGCAAGAACGTCTCGATGGCGACGATGGAGCGCCTGTCGTCCGGCATCTTCATCAAGGCCGGTGCCGAGGCCCGGCGGGCGCTCGAGGCGGTGAAGCGGCTGAGCATCCGCTGCCGCGACATCGCACAGCCGGTCGGCGAGCTGTCGGGCGGCAATCAGCAGAAGGTCGTGATCGCCAAATGGCTGGAGACCGTCCCGAAAGTGCTGATCCTCGACGAGCCGACGCGCGGCGTCGATGTCGGCGCCAAGGCCGAGATCCACACCATCATGGGGGAGCTGGTGAAGCAGGGCGTGGCAATATTGATGATTTCCAGCGAGCTGCCGGAGGTGCTCGGCATGAGCGACCGGATCCTGGTGATGAGCGGCGGCGGCATCACCGGCGAGATCGACCGCACCGAGGCGACGCCCGAGCGGGTCGGCGCGGCGATGACGGCGCACCGCAACGGCATCGAGGAGGCGGTTCGATGACGGCGATGGTCGACCTGCCCCCGGTCCGCTCCCGGACAGGGCTCCAGCGCCAGGGTTTCATCCGGCGCCTGTTTTCCGAATACGGACAGGAAATCATCGTCCTCTCGGCAATCCTCGTCCTTTTCGTGGTCGTGACCCTCATCAATCCGCGCTTCATCAGCGCCAACAACCTGACCACGATCTTTTCGGGCAATGCCTATATCGCGGTCGCCGCGATCGGCATGGCGATGATCATCGTGACGGGGCATATCGACGTGTCGGTGGGGGCGCTGATCGGCGTCCTGGCGACGATTTCGGGCACGCTGGCGGTGGCCGGCTATCCGATCTGGTTCGCCTGGCTCGCCCCCGTCGTGGTCGGCATGGCGATCAACGCGGTCATCGGCATCCTCGTCGCCTATGCGCGCATCCCCTCCATCGTCGTCACGCTGGGGGCGCTGTCCATCCTGCGCGGCGGGCTGATCAGCGTCACCGGCGGCACCTGGATCACCGACCTGCCGCCGGACTTCCTGATCGCCCAGAAGCGGCTCCTCGGCTTTCCCGTTCCCCTGCTCGTCATGGTGGCGCTGACCGTTCTGGCCGCGCTCTGGATGCGCTACACCGCCTTCGGCCGCTCCCTCTATGCAATCGGCGGGAACGCCGAGGCGGCCCTTGCAACGGGCATCCCGATCGCCCGGCGCACCGTCGCCGTGTTCGCCATCCATGGCGCCTTCGCCGGCCTCGCGACCATCCTCTTCGCCACGCAATTGCAGGTGATCCAGTCGACCGTGCCGCCCAACCTCGAACTGACGGTGATCACCGCCGCGGTCATCGGCGGCGTGTCGATCCTCGGCGGTACGGGAACCGTGATCGGCTCGACGCTGGCGACGATCCTGTTTGCGACCATCGGCTCGGCGCTGATCTTCGTCAATGTTTCGGCCTACTGGCTGCGCGCCGTGATCGGCCTTCTGATCCTGGCGACGGTGCTCGCCGACATGCTGCGCCGGCGCGGCAGAGGCTGAGGGCGGACCGATGGCTTTGAGATCCCTGATCCGTCACGAGACCTTCCTGGCCCTGCTGCTGGTGATCGTCCTGTTCGTGCTGTCCCAGCAGTCGGACCGCTTCTTCACCGTCGGAAACCTGCTCAACCAGGGCCGGCTCATGACCGAGGTCGGGCTGATCGCCATCGCCATGACCTTCGTGATCGCCACCGGCGGCATCGATCTCTCCGTCGGGTCGATCCTCGGTTTGTCGGCGATCCTGACCGGCGTGTTCTGGCAGAATGCCGGCCTGCCGCTGCCATTTGCGGCTGCCGGTGCGATCGCCGTCGGGACGCTGGCCGGCTTCGCCAACGGCGTCATCATCACGCGCTTTCGCGTGCCGCCGCTGATCGCCACGCTGGCGACGCTGGCGCTCTATCGCGGCCTTGCCGAGGGCATCAGCCAGGCGCGTTCGGTGCGCGGCTATCCCGAATGGTTCTACCTTCTCGGCCAGCGCGACGTGCTGGGCGTGCCGACGCAGCTCTGGATCCTGATCCTCGCGGCCGTCGTCGCCTCCATCATCCTCGCCTACACCACCTGGGGGCGCACGGTCTATGCCGTGGGCTCGAACGAAGTCGCCAGCCGCTTCTCCGGCCTTGCGGTCGAGAAGACCAAGCTCGCCCTCTACACGGCCTCCGGCTTCGCCGCCTCGGTGGCGGCGGTGATCTTCGTCTCGCGCGTGTCGACCACCCGGTCGGACATGGGCAGCGGCATCGAACTCGACGCGATCACCGCCGTGGTGCTGGGCGGCACGTCGATCTTCGGCGGCCGCGGAACCATCGTCGGCACGATGATCGGCCTCTGCCTCATCCAGGCACTGAAGAACGGGCTGTCGCTCGCCGGCGTCAAGGGCGACGGCACGATCATGCTCATCGGCGCCGTGCTCATCCTGGCGATCCTCGCCAGCAATCTCTTCGAGAGGAGCGGCACTCGAACCTAGGGAGAAGAAGCGTCCTTCACTGCCGCTCAAAAGTGTCCGGACGATCATTTGGAGGATGAAATGCGTAACGTGGTATTCTCTGCGCTCCTGGCGTTGTCCTTCTCGACAAGCCTCAGCCACGCCCAGTCGGCATGGACGGGAGCCGACGACCTGCCGACCAATCCGCTGGCCTGCGACGCGACGCCGGCGACACCTGCCGCTGCGGACTACGACGGCGGGCAGCCGACCAACGCACCCGACCGGAAGGGCAAGACGATCAAGGTGGTCGACGTGCCGAAGCTCGTCGGCATCGGCTATTTCAACGCCACCTCGAAGGGCATTGCCGATGCGGCCGCCGAAATGGGCACGATGGATGCCAAGACGGACGGTCCGAGCAAGGCCAATATCGACGACCAGATCACGCTGATCGACAACTACATCACCAGCGGCGTCGACGGCATCCTCTTTGCCGCCAACGATCCGGTCGCCATCGCGCCGGTGCTGAAGAAGGCGCTCGCCGCCGGCATCAACGTCGTCGGCTATGACGCCAATTCCACGCCGGACGCCCGCCAGTGGTTCGTCAACCAGGCGGAGTTCAACGGCATCGCCAAGGCGATGGTCGATTCGATGGCGGCCGAGATCGGCGAGGACGGCGCCTTCGCCATCGTCACCTCGACCTTCACGACGCCCAACCAGGCACGCTGGATCGCCGAGATGCAGGCCTACCAGGCCAAATGCCATCCGGACATGAAATGGCTGGAGACGGTCGAGGCGCAGGAAGACAACATCCTGTCGTTCAACCAGTCCAACACGCTGATCAACAAATATGGCGACGAGCTCAAGGGCATCTTCGGCATGACCAGCGTGGCGACGCCGGCCGCCGCCGACGCCGTGACGCAGGCCGGCAAATGCGGCAGCATCGCCGTCGTCGGCCTCGCCACGCCGAACGCCATGAAGCCATACGTCGCCTCCGACTGCGTGAAGTCGGTGGTGCTGTGGAACCCGGTCGACCTCGGCTATGCCGCCGCCTATGTGCTGCGCGCTGCCGCCGACGGCACGCTGACGCCCGGTGCCACCTCGGTCAGCGCCGGCAAGCTGGGCGACCTTTCCGTCATCAACGGCTCGGAGATCCTGCTCGGCGCGCCGACGATCTTCACCAAGGACAACATCAACGACTTCGACTTCTGAAGTCTTTCGGGGAGACGCGCGGTGCGTCTCCCTCATCACCGCATGCCTGGACACCGGACGCATCGGGGTCGAACGAAAGGATCGCCTTCATGTCGGAAACAATCGACCGGCAGGCTGAACTCGCCCAGCTCAAAGCCGTGTCGGCCAAGATCGGCAGCGATCCCCTCCTGACGCAAGGTGCCGGCGGCAACACCTCGCTCAAGGTCGGCGATACGCTGTGGATCAAGGCGTCCGGCACGTGGCTCGCCGACGCCATGCGGCGGGACATCATGGTGCCGGTGGAGATGGCACCGCTGATCGCGGCGGTGGAAGCCGTCGATCCGATCGCCGAAGAGGCGCATCGCTTCACCGTCGCGGCACTGAACACGTGCGGCCTTCGCCCTTCGATCGAGACCACCGTGCATGCCCTGTTGCCGCAGCGCGTCGTGCTGCATGTGCACTGCGTCGACACCATCGCCTTCGCCGTGCGCACAGACTGCGTCGACCAGATCACGCCCCGCCTGGCGGGCCTCAACTGGGCCTATGTTCCCTACGCACGGCCCGGCCTGCCGCTGGCGCTGGCCATCTGCGACCATCGCCAACAGCGCCCGGACGTCCTGGTGCTGGCCAACCACGGGCTCGTCGTGGCCGCCGAGACGGTCGCCGCGGCACAGGCCCTGCTCGACGACGTCAAGACGCGGCTGAGGGCCGCGCCCCGCGCTACTCCGGGCGCAGATGCCGACCGGCTCGCAGCACTGGCCGCCGGATCGGCATTCCGCCTGCCGGACACCGAGACCGCCCACGGCGTCGCCCTCGATCCCGTGAGCACGGCCCTGGCGGCGCGCGGAAGCCTCTATCCCGATCACGTCATCTTTCTCGGCGCAGGCTCCGTCATCGCGCGTGACGGAGAGGATGTCGCTAAGGTCGTCGAGCGCGTCGGGACCGCACCGGCCTCGATCCTGTTTCCCAGCCTCGGCGTTCTCATGCGCGGCGATGCACCGCCCAATGCGGATGCGATGGCACGGTGTCTCGCCGACGTCGCCGCGCGCGTTCCGGCCGATGCCCCGATACGCGTGCTGACACCGCAGGAGCACCATCAACTGACCGACTGGGACGCGGAGAAATATCGCCAGGAGCTGGCCCGCAAGGCCGCAGCCGACACGGCGAAGATCACCTGACCCCATGCGTGAGACCCTCGCCATCGGCATCGATCTCGGCACCTCCGGCGCACGCGCCGTGGCCATGACGCCGGAGCGCCGGATCGTCGCGCGGGCTGCCGCGCGGTTCGCCGATCTCGGCGCCGACCCGCGGGCACCAGGCGATTGGTGGCAGGCGGTCGAAACCGCACTCGGCGGCGTGCTCGACGCCGTCGACAAAACCTGCGTCAGGGCCGTCTCGGTCGACGCCACATCCGGCACGCTGCTCGCCGTCGATCAACGGGGAACGCCGATCGCCCCAGCGCTGATGTATGACGACAGGAGCGCCGATGCATCGCTGCTCACCCGCATCGCACCGCTCATTCCCCAGCAGAGCGCCGCGCACGGTGCGACCTCGGGCCTCGTGAAAGCACTGGCTTTGCAGGCGGTGCCGGGCGTCGAGCGGATCCTGCACCAGGCGGACTGGATCGCCGGCCGCCTCACCGGCGACTACGGCACGACCGACGAGAACAATGCGCTGAAGACCGGCTACGACCCGCTGGCGCGACGCTGGCCTGCCTGGATGGCCGAGACCGGGTTGAAGACCGGTCTGCTGCCCGAGGTGGTGGAGCCCGGCACCCCGCTCGGAAGGTTTGCCGGCCCCATGGCGCGGGCATTCGGCCTTGATCCCGAAGCCATCGTCGTCGCCGGCACCACCGACGGCTGCGCATCCTTCCTGGCGACGGGCGCCCACACGCCCGGCGACGGCGTCTCGGCCCTCGGCTCGACGCTGACCGTCAAGCTGCTCGGCGACCGGCCGATCTTCGCACCCGGCTACGGCATCTACAGCCACCGCATCAATGGCATGTGGCTCGCCGGCGGCGCCTCCAACAGCGGCGGCAGGGTGCTGGCGCATTTCTTTGCCGGCGCGGAGATCGAGCGGCTCTCGGAAAGGATCGATCCGGCCACCGCGACCGGGCTCGACTTCTATCCGCTCCTGGAGCCGGGCGAGCGCTTTCCCGTGATGGACCGGACCCACCCGCCACGCCTCGAGCCGAGGCCGGCCGACGATGCCGAGTTCCTCAAGGCCATGTTCGAGGGCATCGCGGCGATCGAGAAGCTCGGCTACGATCGCCTTGCCGAGCTCGGCGCGCCGCCGCTGCGTTCGATCCGCACCGTCGGCGGCGGCGCCGGCAATCCGGCGTGGACCCGGATCCGCCAACGGGCGCTCGGCGTGCCGTTCCTGCCGGCGCATTCGGACGAGGCGGCAGCCGGCACTGCGGGCCTTGCCCTGGCGGGTCTGCGGAGCATGGGAGCCCTTCGATGACGGGAGGCGGCACGATGCGCACCCTTTCCGGCGTCCGCGACCTCGCCGAGCGGTTCGACACCTTCGTGCTCGACCAGTTCGGCGTGCTTCACGACGGCAGCAACCCCTATCCGGGCGCCGTCGAGACGCTGATGCGGCTGAAGGCGGCGGGCAAGACGACGCTGCTTCTGTCGAACTCCGGCAAACGCTCGGCGCCCAACGAGGCGCGGCTTCGCGGGCTCGGCTTTGCACCCGGCAGTTGGGATCACTTCCTGTCGTCCGGCGAGGTCGCCTGGAGCCGCCTCAGCCGGTCGCTGTCGACCGGAACCCCGTTGCGCTGCCTGCTCATCGCCCGAGACGGCGACCGCTCGGCGATCGACGGCCTGCCGCTGACGCCGGCCGAAGGCGGCGCCGATGCCGACATCGTCCTCCTCGCCGCCAGCGAGGCAGACCGGTTCGGCCTCGACCACTACCGCCGCCTGCTCGAGCCGGCGGCGCAGCGCGGCATCACATGCCTGTGCACGAACCCCGACAAGATCATGCTGACGGCCGACGGCCCACGCTTCGGGGCCGGGCGCATCGCCGAGCTCTATGCCGAGCTCGGCGGGCCGGTGACCTGGATCGGCAAGCCGTTCCCCGAGATCTACCGCGCCGCGCTCGATCTGCTCGGCGCTCCGGACACCGGCCGCATCGTCTGCGTCGGCGACAGCGTCGAGCACGACATTGCCGGGGGACGCCGCGCCGGCCTGGCGACCGCGCTGGTCACCACCGGCGTGCTCGCAGCGCGCACGGCGGAGGAGAAGGCCGCTTTGTTCAGGGACCATGGCGCGACCCCCGATTTTCTGTTGCGGACATTTGCATGGTGAGGCCGTGCGAAGGAGGATGAGATGGAAAGCATGATTGCCCGGGACGCCATCGAGAAAGGCAATGCGCCGCGCGAGGGCGCTCTAAAGGCCGACTATGCTGCGCTCGGAGAGCGGCTCGACCGCCGCGGGATCGCCATCGACGCGATCCTGGCGAAGGTCGAGGCGTTCGGTGTCGCCATCCCGTCCTGGGGGGTGGGCACCGGCGGAACGCGTTTCGCCCGCTTTCCCGGTGCGGGCGAACCGCGCGACATCTTCGACAAGATCGAGGACTGCGCCGTCATCAACGACCTCACCCGCGCCACACCCACCGTCTCCCTGCACATCCCGTGGGACAGGGCCGATCCGCAGCGTCTGCGGGAGACGGCCGCCCGTTTCGGGCTCGGCTTCGACGCAATGAACTCCAACACCTTCTCCGACGCCGAAGGCCAGGGATTGTCCTACAAGTTCGGTTCGCTGTCGCATTGCGACGCAGCGGTGCGTCGCCAGGCGGTCGAGCACAATCTCGAATGCATCGAGATCGGCAGCAGGATCGGGGCGAAGGCACTGACGGTGTGGATCGGCGACGGCTCGAATTTTCCCGGCCAGGTGAACTTCGCCCGCGCCTTCGAGCGCTATCTGGAGTCCATGAAGGCGATCTATGCCGCCCTGCCGGACGATTGGCGCCTGTTCACCGAGCACAAGATGTACGAGCCGGCCTTCTACTCCACCGTCGTCCAGGACTGGGGCACCAACTACATCATCGCCAGGGAGCTCGGCGACAAGGCCTACTGCCTGGTCGACCTCGGCCATCACGCCCCCAACGTCAACATCGAGATGATCGTCTCGCGGCTGATCCAGTTCGGCAAGATGGGCGGCTTCCATTTCAACGACAGCAAATATGGCGACGACGACCTCGACGCGGGCTCCATCGATCCCTACCGGCTGTTCCTGGTCTTCAACGAGCTGGTCGATGCCGAACTGTCCGGCGCAGCCGATTTCGATCCCGCCCACATGCTCGACCAGAGCCACAACGTCACCGACCCGATCGAGAGCCTGATGCTCTCGGCCGCCGAGGTCCAGCGGGCCTATGCGGCCGCCCTGCTGGTCGACCGCGCGGCGCTGCAGGCCTATCAGGAAGACAACGACGCCCTGATGGCGACGCAGACGCTGAAGGAGGCCTTCCGCACCGATGTCGGCCCGATCCTCGCCATGGCCCGCCTCAGAGCCGGCGGCGCCATCGATCCGATCGCCGTCTACCGCGAGAGCGGCTATCGCCGGAAGGTGGCTGCGGAACGACCGGCCGTCGCGGGCGGTGGCGGCGGCATCGTCTGATACGGAACCGAAAGGAGAGATCCCATGCCCGAACGCATCGCCTTCCGGATGATCCTCGATCCCGGCCAGGCGGAGGAATACCGGAAGCGGCATGAGGCGATATGGCCGGAGATGACAGCCGCGCTGCGCGAGGCCGGCATCTGCGATTACACGATCTGGCTCGACCCGGAGACCAACCATCTGTTCGCCACGCTGCTGCGCAGCGACGACCACACGATGGATGCGTTGCCGCAAACCGAGGTCAACCGCCGCTGGTGGGATTACATGGCCGACATCATGCAGCACGACGCGGACAACGCGCCGCTCGTCGTGCCGCTGCAGAACGTGTTCCGCATGGACTGACCGCACCGGCGCATGGAACGCCGGTTTCCTGCAACCAGAAGCCGCTTCAGGGGGCGGCATACCGTTCCCGCCGGGAACGAAAACCGAAAGGCAAGACGATGAAAGAAACGACCCTGCGCGAGGAGATGGTATCGATCTGCCGCCGCATGAATGCGAGCGGCATCAACCAGGGCACCGCCGGCAACCTGTCGGTGCGCACGAAGGACGGCTTCCTGATCACGCCCTCAGGGCTGCCGTACGAGATCATGACGCCCGCCGACATCGTCGAGATGGATTTCGACGGCACCTATTCGGGCCGTCTCCCGTCCTCGGAATGGCGCTTCCATCGCGACATCCTCAGGGCCCGCGAAGACGTCAACGTGGTCCTGCACTGCCACTCGATCTATGCGACGACGCTTGCCTGCCATTACAAGACCATACCGAGCTTCCACTACATGACCGGCGTGGCCGGCGGCACGACGATCCGCTGCGCGAAATACGCAACCTTCGGCACCCAGGCCTTGTCCGACAACGCGCTGGTGGCGCTCGAGGACCGTCTTGCCTGTCTGCTCGGTCAGCACGGCCAGATATCGCTCGGCAAGACGCTGGAATTCGCTCTTTGGCTGGCGATCGAGGTGGAGACCCTGTCGCGCATGTATGTCCATGCCCTCGCTCTCGGCGAACCGCCGATCCTGTCCGACGAGGAGATGGCCCGCGTGATCGAGCAGATGAAGAGGATGAGCTACGGCCTCGCGCCGGACGCCGAAGGCATCAACGACACGCCGCGTCGGCGTGATGCTTGACAAGGGAGGCGGGTTTTGCCCGGCCTTCAGGCCGGGCCTTCCTCGCTCGAAAGGGCCAGGCAGCCGTTCTTGCGAAACGGCAGGACCATGAGCGCGCCGGAGGCATAAAGCCGGCGCACATAGTCGGGCCGATCGCTCGTCACGACCGCATAGTGCTTCTCCCAGCGCAGGATCCCGACATCGTCCGGCAGGTTCGCCGGGGTTCCGCCCGGCGGGTGCACGACGAAAGCGGCCGGCGCCTCGCCCGTGACGGCGAAGACGGCGGCGGACATCGCATAGACGAAGGCCAGCAGCGCCGCCAGGACCCCGATCGTTCTCGCAATGCCGGACAGTCTGCGCATCGCCCGGTGCCAATCAGTAGTCGAAAACGTGCTCGATGCCCGGATCGGCGATCGGCATGGCGCGCAGGATATCGGCCAGGTCCCTGACCTTGACGGAGATGAGCACGCGTTCCGTGGCGAACCCGGCGCGCCGGAAACGCGTGATGAGATCTCCCTTCGGCAGGCTCTCGCCGGCGTCGCCCGGCGCCGCGGTCATCGTCAGCATGATGTCGTCATTGCCGGCTATCTCCTCGATCGTTCCGCCCGCCCGGGCGATATCCGACAGGATGTGCGTGAAACGGTCGTAGCGCGGCGTCTCGATGAGCACGCCGCCGGGCATCCGGTCGGCGATCGTCACGTCGTCGATGGCCGCCAGCCTCTCCTCCGGCAGCCCCGAGACGAGGGTGAAGATCGTCAGCTTCGCCTCACCCGTCGCGGTGACGGCGCTGGCGATGGCGCCCGCATAGGCGGTCTTCGCCTTCCATTCCGCCCCGAGCGCCAGGCGCCGCTCCCAGCCGCGGAGCGGCTCTTCGACCGGCGCTGCCCAGAGCGCATCGACGGATCGCTGGAAGGGGTACTTGTACCACGGCACCTGCCGCAGGAAGGCCGCGTAGTCGGCCGCCATGTCGCGGGCGACGACGTCCTGCGGCGTCTTCTGCGTCCCGCGCCAGAGCGCGGCGAGCCGGCCGAGGGTTTCCTCATAGGCCGCCTTGAGGCCCATCTCCAGGGTGAAGCTGACGCCGATGGTGGCGATCGTCATGCGCGTCGCGCCGTCGGCGCCGCCATGGGCATCGGCGATCCGCGTCAGGGCACAATCGGCGACCCAGAAATCCCTGATCGCGGCCCAATAGTCGAAACGGTGCTCGTCGCCGGACTTCAGCGTCTCGGCGAGGCCGTCATACGCATAGACGATGTGCCATTCCGGGTAGGTCAGATAGGTGTTCGCTTCCGGCCTCTGCCTGTCGGGCTCCGTGATCAGCGGCTCATAGGCCTGCAGCTGCCGGTCGCCGTGGCAGAAGGCCTCCACATAGGCCGCGGGGCTGAGGAGGAGCACGACCAGCAGAAGCAGGATGCCGAGGACGACCGCAACACCCTTCAGGAGGCGGCGCATCAGGGCGCCTCCCTGGCGAAGACCCGGCTCGCAAGGACCGCCGCCCCGCCGAGGAACAGATGCGGCAGGTTGGCGAGGATCTTGAAACCGAATGGCAGGTCGACGATCCCGTAATTGACGATGCCGAGATCGAGATAGCCGGACCCCGTGACGAGACCGAGCAGGCCGTCGGCGAAATAGAGGATGCCGAAGTAGAACAGGAAGGCGCGCGAGGCCCGCGCCGAAAGCCATGCCGCGATGGCCGCCCACAGGGCGGACAGGAGATGCAGGCTGTCGTCATAGATGTCGAGGGCGAAGATGCCGAAGGCACGGCCCTGCTCGTCCGTCAGCCCTGGAATGTAGTTCAGCGCCGCCGCGCCGAGCAATGCCAGCGCGTAGAGGCCGGCGATCAGACGAAGCTTGGACATCGCATTTTCCTATATCTTCGAGAGATAGTTGTCCCAGAGGCCGTTGCGAAACAGGAGCTCCGGGTCGGCGGCCTTCTTGGCCGCCACGAACGAGGTCGCCCGCGGATAGGCACGCGTCAACTGGTCGATCCGCGCATGCGGCCTGTAGGGCAGATAGTAGCTGCCGCCGACGGCGATCACCCGCTCGATCAGGGCTTCGGTCATGCGGGCCATGTCGGCCTCGCCGCGCATGGTCTTTTCCTGCGAGAACAGCATCACGGCGGCGATGCGCGGCTCGTGCGCATAGGCGAGCACGCTGTCGCGATCCGTATCGACATAGCGCAGCGTGATGTTGAGAAGCTGCTGGTAGGAAGCCGGGATCACCTCCTTGCAGGCTTCGACGAAATCGGCGAAGCGCGACGGCGACACGAAATACTCGTGCAGGATATCGGTGCGGGACGGGTCGCGATCGTCGAGCGTGATGACCGGCTCGTTCATCAGGCTGTTGCGGGTGGCGCTGCCGGCGATGCCCGGGTTGAGCGCGGCTTCCGTCCACCAACGGAAATGCTTCACCCCGTCCGAGCCGAGTTGCGCCCGGAAGATGTCGCGTGCCATGTAGCTCATGAAGCCCGATCCGCTGGCCGGCGGAATGTCGGACTGGTCTGCGACCGGTCGGTAGGTGATCAGCAGCGCATCGTCGAAGAAGCGGTCGAGCGAGACATCCATGCGGCCATAGGCCATCTCGATCGACGGGTCGGCGGCAAGAGCCTCGGCGAAGCGCTGGCCGAGGGCCTGCCCCGAAAGCCGCTCGAAGGTCGGAGCCAGAAGCGTGTTGGGCACCATGTCGAGCTCCAGGTCGGTGATGACACCGAACAGGCCGTAGCCGCCCATCGCGTGGTTGAAGAGATCGGCATTGTCGCTGCGCGAACAGGTGACGAGCGAGCCGTCGGCCGTGAGAAGCCTGAGCGAGCGCACCGTTGCGCCGCAGCCGCTGAAGGGCACAGGCCAGCCATGCGCATTGACCGAAAACGTGCTTGCCACGCCGAAATCGTTGTTGGACTGCATGACGGCCGGCGAGAAACCGATCGCGTCGAGCCTGGCGATCACCGTCGACCAGCGTGTCCCTGCCGCGACCCGGTAGGTGCGCGCCGCCGTATCCGCCTCCAGCCATTCCTGGTCGAGGGTGAGCACGGTGCCGTTCCTCGCCAGGCTCTGCCCGCCCATGGAATGGCGGGCCGTGCTCGCCGTCAGCGGCCGGCCTTCGGCGCGCGCCTCGGCGATCGCCGCGCGCAATCCGTCGATGACGGCGCTTTCAGGAGCCTGCCTCACCGTGATGTGCCGTATCACAGGGGTCGGCGACAATTCGCTGGCATCGTTCAGCAGGGTGGCCCCGCTGCCGGCCACCTCGGCGCTTGCCGGGAAGACCGGCCCGGAATGGTTCGACGGCATCAGGAAAGTGCGCCCGGCGACGGCGCCCGCAATCGCCGCGCCGCCGACGACGACAGCCCTGCGCGTCAGTCCCGATCTGTTCTTCATTGAAGTCATGCCGTAGGAATCCCCCACTGAACGGCCACGCAGCTCGATGCGCGACGCCGCAAACAGCCGTGCAACTTAATGTTGATTGTCGGCCCGGGCAAACCGTCGGCCGCTTCATTCCTGTGGGTTTCCCGGCCGAAAACCGCGAAGCCGTGGCTCACTGCTGGCGCTGGATGCGGCTTTCGGGAACGGGGCACAGCGCGCCGCAATAGGCAACGCCGGGCAGGAGGTAGCGCAGGCAGCAGACCTTGCGGCGGCGTTGCCCCTCGCCGTCCAGGCCGGTGCGATTCATCAGGCCGAAGAAGGGATTGGCCGCCCCGTCGGCGCCGCGCGCATCATCGAGCAGCCGGTAGCCCTCATCCCGAAGGGCGGGATCGACGTGGGACGCCGCCTCGTCGATGGCCCAGGCGACATAGGGGGTGATGTTGTTCCACAACAGCTTCGGACTGACACCGGCATAGGCGTTGAGAAAGTCGATCACCGGCGCCGCATGGTCCTCGATGACCGGCCGCATGCGCCGATGGATGTCGCCGGTTCCGACCGGCCCGGTCCCGGTAACCAAGAAGCTTTTCGGCGTGCCGGCCTTCGTGTCGAAGACGATTCGCGTTTCGCCGAGCCCCAGCGGCATGGTCCGTTTCAGGACGAGGGCGCCGAGCGTCGCCGGTATGAAGAGCGCGCTGAAATAGTAGAGGCTCCACATGGAGATCACGATGCGCCGGTCCGCCCCCGGGGCTTTTTCGACGAAAGGCCGCAGCATCGCCTCGAACCGCACCGGATCGAGCAGTGCCGGCCCGTCGATCAGGGTCGTTCCCGGGTCGTCCGGCGCGTGTGCGAGGATGCGGTTCCGGCAATAGGCGAATTGCCCCGGCGCCGCCGCCTGCAATGCCTCGAAGAGCGTGGGGGCGGCCATGGTCATGCCGGACGCCGCGACAGGAGCCACAGGAGGAAGGGGCTCGCAAGCAGGGTTGCGATCAGCCCGGCGGGGAACTGCCAGGGAAAGTCTATGGTCCGGCCCAGCCAGTCGGCGGCGAGCATCATCAGCGCCGCGAGGAGCGCCGAGGCCAGGAGTTGCGGGCGCGGGCGCACGAAGCCGACCTGCCGGGCCAGATGCGGCGCCATCAGCCCGACAAAGGTCAGCGGCCCGACGAGCAGCGTCGCCGCCGCCGTCATCAGCGTCGCAAGCACCAGCAGGCACAGGCGGCTCAGGCGCAGATCGACACCGAGGGCCCGCGCCGCTTCCGAGCCGAGCGGCAGGATTTCCAGCCAGCGGCCGGTGAGCGGGGCGATCAGCAGAAAACAGACGGCCAGAATCAGCGCCAGAACGGCCTCGGCCGGCAGGACGCCATGCGTCGAGCCGGACATCCACGGCAGCAATTGCAGCATCCTGGGGTCGCCGGAGGCCATCAGCACGGCGAAGAGCGTCGCCAGGAAAGCCGTCAGGGCGACGCCGATCAAGAGAAACTGGGTCGGGTTGCGGTGCGCGGTGCGCGACAGCCACAGAAGCACGCCCATGGTCAGGCCGGCCCCGCCTGCCGCGCAAAGCGTCTGCAACGCATCGCCCAGCGCCGCCGCCAGAAACAGCGAGGCGACCAGCCCCAGGCCCGCTCCGGAGGAGACGCCGAGAACCTCGGGGCTCGCCATCGGGTTTCCCGTGTAGCGCTGGAGGATGACACCTGCCATGGCGAGCATGCCGCCGGCGGCGACGGAAGCCAGGACGCGCGGCCACCGCCACGGCAGCAGGTCCTGCAATGCGGCTCCCGTCGACACCGTCCATGCCCCCGTCGGATCGCGGCCGACCACCAGCGCGGCGAGGATGGCGATGCACAGGGCTGCTGCAAGAAGCATGATCCAGCGGGCGGGGCGGGCCAGCGCCTGCTGCCGCGGCGCAGATGCGGCCTGCGGCGGGG
>NZ_JANKOF010000018.1 GCF_024655565.1 Nitratireductor sp. ZSWI3
CGAGCCGCGCGAACCGCGTCTCGTCACCCCCGTTCTTCAGGAACCAGCTTCTGAAGGTCGCGCGCTTGGTCTTCGAGCCGATCATCCCGACATAGGCTGCATCCTGCCGCGCGAGGGCCTCCGCGGTGATCATGAAATCGAGCGCATGGTCGTGGGTCAGGACGACGAAGGCGCTGCCGGGCGGTGCTTCCCGCACGGCTTCCTCGGGCAGGGCCGTGAGGCGCGTCTCGACATCGTCCGGAAGACCTTCGAGAGCCTCCTTGCGCGTCTCGATCACGCTCACCCGCACCGGCAGCAGGGCGAGCGCGGAGGCAAGGGCGTGCCCCACATGCCCGCCGCCGAAGAGAAGAGCCTCAGGCCGCGCCAGATCGGCCGCCTCCGCCCGCCGCTCGAGGTCGCGCTGCATATCTGCATCGACGATGCCGATCTCGAGCGCCACGCGCCCTCCGCAACATTGACCGATCTCGGGGCCGAGCGGAATGTCGAGCGTTCCCTCGGCGATGTTGTCGGCGATCAGCTCGCGCGCCTTGTCGATCGCCAGGAATTCGAGCTGCCCGCCCCCGATCGTGCCCAGCGTCCTATCCGGCGCGACGAGCATCCAGGCGCCTTCCTCGCGTGGCGTCGAGCCCCGAGCCCGGCGCACCTCCACCAGCGCCGCTGCGGGCACAGCCTCCAGAAAGGCTTTCAGGCGTGTGGCAATCGCACTCATGACATCCGCAGTCCCTAAAGCATTTTGCAGTCAGGTGAAATCACCTGACGACCGCATAAATGCGGAAAAATAAAGAGATGGAACGGGACAGCGTTTCCATGAAACGATGAACCGATCTAGTGGCCTGACCGAAACAGATGGTACCCATCTGTTTCGACAAGTCAGCCCACAAGCTATTGATCTGGTGGGGCGATTTTTCCCAACAGATGGGTACCATCTGTTGGGATCGCACCACTGGAACCGGCGGCGCTACCGCGCCGCCCGCAGCCGCTCCACCGCCATCAGCACGCGCTCGGGCGTCGCCGGCGCATCGAGGCGCGGGCAGATCCGATGACCGGCCACACTCGCCACCGCGTCGGACAAGGCGTGCAGCACCGACATGCCGAGCATGAAGGGTGGCTCTCCCACCGCCTTCGAGCGGTGTACGGTCGGCTCCGCATTCTCGGACCAGTCCGCGAGCGTGACGTTGAACACCTTCGGCCGGTCCGAGGCGAGCGGGATCTTGTAGGTCGACGGGGCATGCGTGCGCAGCCGCCCCTTGTCGTCCCAGATCAGTTCCTCCGTCGTCAGCCAGCCCATGCCCTGGATGAAGCCGCCCTCGATCTGGCCGAGGTCGATGACCCGGTTCAAAGACCGGCCGGTCTCGTGCAGGATATCCACCCGCTCGACCATGTATTCGCCGGTCAGCGTGTCGACCGAGACCTCGGCGCAGGCGGCCCCATAGGCGAAATAATAAAAGGGATGGCCGCGACCCTTCTCGCGGTCCCAATGGATCTTCGGCGTCTTGTAGAAGCCGGCCGCGGAGAGCTGCACGCGGGCCATGTAGGCCTGCTTGATCAGATCGGCGAAGGGAATTTCCTGGTTGCCGACGCGGACACGTCCGGGCAGGAAGACGACCTGGTCCTTCGGAACCTCGTAGTGTCCGGCGGCGAAATCCACCAGCCGGCCCTTGATCTGCTGTGCCGCGTTCTGTGCCGCCATCCCGTTGAGATCGGAGCCGGAGGACGCCGCCGTCGCCGAGGTGTTCGGCACCTTGCCGGTGGTCGTCGCCGTGATCTTCACCTGGTCGATGTCGATCTGGAACTCCTCGGCCACCACCTGCGCCACCTTCACGTAAAGGCCCTGCCCCATCTCCGTGCCGCCGTGATTGAGATGCACGGAACCGTCCGTATAGACATGCACGAGGGCGCCCGCCTGATTGAAATGGGTGGCGGTGAAGGAGATGCCGAACTTGACAGGCGTCAGCGCCAGACCGCGTTTGACGATCGGGCTGTTGGCGTTGAAGGCCTCGATCTGGCGCCTGCGCTTCCCGTAGTCCGCGCTCTGCTCCAGCTCCTCGACGATGCGCGCGATCACGTTGTCCTCCACCGTCTGGTGGTAAGGCGTGACGTTGCGCGCCGTGGTCCCGTAGATATTCTTCTTGCGGATCTCCAGCGGATCCTTGCCCACCGCGAAGGCGACCTCGTCGATGATGCGTTCCGCGCCGACCATGCCCTGCGGGCCGCCGAAACCGCGGAAGGCGGTGTTCGAGACCGTGTTCGTGTAGAGCGGCGCCGAGACGGCGCGAACCGCCGGGTAATAGTAGGCGTTGTCGCAGTGGAACAGCGCGCGGTCGGTGACCGGACCGGACAGGTCCGATGAAAAGCCGCAGCGCGCCGCATAAGTGAAATCGGTGCCCAGGATGTTGCCGTCGTCGTCGAAGCCGACTTCATAGTCGATCAGGAAATCGTGCCGCTTTCCGGTGGCGGTCATGTCGTCGTCGCGATCCGGCCGGATCTTGACCGGACGGTTGAGGCGCTTGGCCGCCACCGCCGCGATGGCCGCGAACTGATTGCCCTGCGTTTCCTTGCCGCCAAAGCCGCCGCCCATCCTGCGCACTTCGACGGTGACGGCGTGGGAAGCCACCCCCAGCACATGGGCGACCATGTGCTGCACTTCGCTCGGATGCTGCGTCGAGGAATGGACGGTGACGTCGCCATCCTCCCCCGGCATGGCAAAGGCGATCTGGCCCTCCAGGTAGAAATGATCCTGCCCGCCGACGCGCATCCGGCCCTTGATCCGCCGCGGTGCGTTGGCGATCGCTTCCTCGGCGCTGCCGCGTTGGAGCTTCAACGGCTTGGTGACGAGCTTCGCGCCAGCCGGCGCGTCGCCGATATCGATCAGCGCCGGCTCCTCGGCATACTCGACCTTTGCCAGGCGGCAGGCACGCCGCGCCGCCTCGCGCGTCTGCGCAATGACTGCGAAGATCGGCTGACCGAAAAACTGCACCTTGTCGGCGGCAAGGACCGGTTCGTCATGCAGCCCGGAAGGGCTGATGTCGTTTGCTCCCGGCAGGTCTTCCGCCGTCAGCACATCGACCACGCCGGGGGCCGCCCGGACGGCCTCGAGGTTCATGGACAGGATCGCGCCATGGGCGGCCTGCGACAGGCCGAGGCAGGCGTGCAACGTGCCGGCCGGCTCCGGCATATCGTCGATATACGCCGCCTCTCCGGTGACATGCTTGTGCGCGGAATCGTGTCTCTGGTCCGCGGCAACACCGCCGGTGATCTTCGCTTTGGCAAGATCCAGTGCTTCGTGCTTGGTCATGATCACGCCGCCTCGTATCGGGAAACCTGGAGGGGCACATGGCCCGCGACGCCGTCCAGGAAGAAGCGCCGAAGGAGGTTTCTGGCGGCGAGCATACGATAATCCGCCGAGGCCCGCATGTCGGTGATCGGCTTGTAGTCCTCCTCGAATGCCGACAGCGCACCCTCGATGCTCTCGGCCGTCCAGGGCTTGCCGACAAGCGCCGCCTCCACCGCCTTCGCCCGCTTCGGCGTCGCCGCCATGCCGCCATAGGCAATGCGCGCCGACGCGACTTTTCCATCGGCGATGGCGATGTTGAAGGCGCCGAGCACCGCCGTGATGTCCTCGTCGCGACGCTTGGAGATCTTCCAGACTTCAAACCGGGTTTCAGCACCGGGAACGGGCACGTTGACCGCCTCCACGAATTCGCCAGGGGCGCGGTCCTGCTTGCCGTAGTCGATGAAGAAATCCTCCAGCGGGATCGTGCGCCGTGCACCGCCCTTGCGCAGCGTCAGCGTCGCGCCGAGGGCGATCAGCGGCGGCGGCGTGTCGCCGATGGGCGAACCGTTGGCGATGTTGCCGCCGATGGTTCCCATGTTGCGGACCTGCTCGCCGCCGATGCGATCGATCAGGTCTGCGAGCGGCGGGATGCGCCGGGCAAGCAATGCGAAAGCTTCGGTGTAGCTGACGCCGGCACCGATGCGGATCACGTTCCCGTCCTCCTCGATCCCGTGCAATTCGTCCAATCCGCCGATGAAGACGACCGGCGCGATGTCGCGCATGAGCTTCGTCACCCATAAGCCGACATCGGTCGCCCCGGCGACGATGGTCGCCTTGGGTTCGGCCTCGAGCACGGCCGCCAGATCGTCGAGGCTGGCGGGCACGACGAGGCGCTCCCCGCCCGAACCGATCTCGACCCGTGCGCCGTCCTTCATGGCGACAAGGCTTTTGGTCACGGCATCCCGTTCGGCTTTCAGCGGGTCGGCCGACGCATCGCCGTAGCTCGAGATCGCGTGCGCCGCCCGCACGATCGGCTCGTACCCGGTGCAGCGGCAGAGATTGCCCTGCAGAGCCTTCTCGATGGCCCTGTCGGAAGGCTGCGGCTCGCGCATCCACAGCGCGTAGAGGGACATGACGAAGCCGGGCGTGCAGAACCCGCATTGCGAGCCGTGATAATCCACCATGGCCTGCTGAACCGGGTGCAGCCCGCCGTCCGGCCGCTTGAGATGCTCCACCGTCACGACGTGACAGCCGTCGAGCGAGCCCACAAAGCGGATGCAGGCATTGACGCTTTCATAGACGAGCCCGCCCGCCTGCAGGCGCCCCACCAGCACCGTGCAGGCGCCGCAATCGCCTTCCGCGCAGCCTTCCTTGGTGCCGGTCAGGCGGCGCTGGAGCCGCAGATGGTCGAGCAGGGTCTCGTCCGGCTTCACATCGCGCAGGGCGACCGCCTCGCCGTTCAGCAGGAAGCGGATTTCGTCGCGTGTTTTCATCAGCTTCCCCTGTAAGTGGAGTAGCCGTAGGGCGAGACAAGCAGAGGCACGTGATAATGGGCCTTTTCCGCCATCCCGAAGCGAATGGGAACCTGGTCCAGAAAGGCCGGTGCCGGCAGCCTCACGTGCTGCGCACGCAGATAATTGCCCACCTCGAACACCAGCTCGTACTGACCGATCTGGAACGCCGAACCCTCGAGCAGCGGCGCATCGCAACGCCCGTCGCCATTGGTCCTTACCGTCTTGACGTGGGTACGGCCCTCGCCTTCGATGCGGTAGAGCGCGATTTCCATCCCGGCGGCCGGGCTTCCACTGGCCGTATCCAACACATGGGTCGTCAGGCGACCCTCGCCCGCATTGCTCATGCGGCCTCCCTTCCTTCTTTCGTCATCGGCTCGATTGTGCGGCAAATCCTTTGCGAGCATAAGGGGCTGCGCGGCAGATCGATAACAAAAGACTTTCAAATTTTTCGGCAAAGTGCCCACCCTATTCCTTCGACTATCTTTGGCAATGAAGATCAACGGACGAGAGCATGACCCGCTATCTGAGAAACATGATCGGCTACGGCCCGACTCCGCCCGACCCACGCTGGCCGGGTGGCGCGCAGGTGGCCGTCCAGTTCGTCGTCAACTACGAGGAAGGCGGCGAGAACTGCATTCTGCATGGTGACGAGGCTTCCGAAGCGTTCCTGTCGGAGGTGGTGGGCGCCGCCCCATGGGTCGGCATGCGCCACTGGAACATGGAATCGATCTATGAATACGGTTCGCGGGCCGGCTTCTGGCGGCTGCACCGCATGTTCACCGCCGCCCAGGTTCCGGTCACCGTATTCGGCGTCGCCACCGCCCTTGCCCGCAGCCCCGACCAGGTGGCGGCGATGCAGGACGCCGGCTGGGAGATCGCCTCGCACGGCCTGAAGTGGATCGACTACCGTTCGCACTCCGAGGAGAGCGAGCGCCGGGACCTCCTGGAAGCGATCCGCCTGCACACGGAGGTGGTGGGCGAGCGCCCGCGCGGCCTCTATCTCGGGCGCACCTCGGTCAATTCCGTCAAGCTCGCCATCGAGGAAGGCGGGTTCGACTGGATTTCCGACACCTATGACGACGACCTTCCCTACTGGATCGATCATGACGGCCAGGGCAATGCCACGCGGCCGCAGCTCGTCGTTCCCTACACGCTCGACGCCAACGACATGCGCTTCGCCACCCCGCAGGGGTTCAACTCCGGCGACCAGTTCTTCGCCTATCTCAAGGACGCCTTCGACACGCTCTATGCCGAGGGAGCTGCCGGACGGCCGGCGATGATGAGCATCGGCCTTCACTGCCGGCTGATCGGACGGCCCGGGCGGGCGGCGGCGCTGCAGCGCTTCATCGACTACGTGAAGGGCCATGACCGGGTGTGGATAGCGACGCGCGGCGCCATCGCCACCCACTGGCGCGAACACCACCCCTACCAGGCACCGGCCCTGCGCCCGAGCCGCATGGGCGAGGCCGAATTCATCGAGCGCTTTGGCGGCATCTATGAGCATTCGCCGTGGATCGCCGAACGGGCGGCGAAGCTGGAGCTCGGCCCGGCGCACGACACGGCGGGCGGCCTCGCCAACGCACTGGCGCGCGTCTTCCGCTCGGCCAGCGAGGTCGAGCGTCTCGGCGTGTTGACAGCCCACCCCGACCTTGCGGGCAAGCTGGCGGCGGCGAGGCGCCTGACCGCGGAATCGACCAGGGAACAGGCCTCCGCCGGGCTCGATGCGCTGACCGACGAAGAGCGCGCGCGCTTCACGGAGCTGAACACGGCCTACACCGGCAAGTTCGGCTTCCCCTTCATCATCGCCGTCAAGGACAATACCAGGGACAGCATCCTCGAAGCGTTCCGCACGCGCCTCGAGAACAGCCGCGAAAAGGAGTTCGCCACCGCCTGCAGGCAGGTGGAGCGGATCGCCTATCTGCGGTTGAAAGACCTCCTGCCCGCGTGAGACACAGGACCCGCAAATGAGCGCACGCAGCTATTACGCACCGCAAGGCGGCCACCCGCCGCAAACCCAGCTCCTCACCGACCGCGCCGTCTTCACGGAAGCCTATGCGCTGATGCCCAGGGGCGTCATGCAGGACATCGTGACGAGCTACCTGCCCTTCTGGGAGAAGAGCCGGTGCTGGGTGATCGCCCGTCCGCTGTCGGGCTTTGCCGAGACCTTTTCGCAATACATCATGGAGGTGCAGCCGGGCGGCGGCAGCGAGCGGCCGGAACCGGACGCGGGCGCCGAGGGCGTGCTGTTCGTCGTCGAAGGCGAGTTGACGGTCGAGCTCGGCGGGCGGTCTCATCTCATGACGCCGGGCGGCTATGCTTTCCTGCCGCCGGCCAGCGGCTGGACGGCTCGCAACGCCGGAACGGCACCGGCGCGCTTCCATTGGATCCGCAAGGCCTACGAGGCCGTGCCCGGTCTCGACGCGCCGGAGCCGATCTTCGTCAACGAGGCCGAGATCGAGCCCGCGCCCATGCCGGGGACGCAGGGCAAATGGGCGACGACGCGTTTCGTCGACCCGGGCGACCTGCGCCACGACATGCACGTGACCGTCGTCACCTTCGAGCCGGGAGCGGTCATTCCCTTCGCCGAGACCCATGTGATGGAACACGGTCTCTACGTGCTGGAGGGCAAGGCGGTCTACCGGCTCAACCGGGATTGGGTCGAGGTGGAGGCCGGCGACTTCATGTGGCTGCGCGCCTTCTGCCCGCAGGCCTGCTATGCCGGCGGCCCGGGGCGTTTCCGATACCTGCTCTACAAGGACGTGAACCGGCACGCCAAGCTTGCAGGGGGTCTCTTCCCGCGATGACCAGCATTGCCGCACAGAGGCTGACACGCCAGGCCTTCGCCCCCTTCGGCGACGTGATCGAGACCGAAGGTGCCGAAAGCTTCCTGATCAACGGGGGCAAGTGCCGCCGCTTTCATGATCTGGCGAGAGTGGAGGCCGCGGGCGACAATGCCCGCGTTCTCATCAACCTCTTCCGCGGTCAGCCCTATGACTTTCCCCTGCGGCTCGCCATGGTGGAGCGCCACCCGCTCGGCAGCCAGGCCTTCATGCCGCTCACGCCGAACCCCTTCCTGGTCGTCGTCTGCCCCGATGAGGACGGAAAGCCCGGCATGCCGCAGGCCTTCGTCACCGGCCCCGGCCAGGGCGTGAACTATGCGCGCGGCACGTGGCACGGCGTGCTGACGCCGATCGGCGGCGAGCAGGAGTTCCTGGTCGTCGACCGCGGCGGCGACGGCGGCAACCTCGAAGAGTATTTTTTCCCCGAACCTCATCTCATCACCTTGCCGGACCCGCTATGACGAGCACCGATGCCGCACTGGTCAACCGCCTTCTCGACGTGGTCGAGATGGAGATCCTGCCGAAGACAGAGAATGGCGTGGCCAAGGGCAACAAACTCTTTGGCGCGGCGATCCTGAGAAAGAGCGATCTGTCGCTGGTGCTGGCCGAGACCAACAACGAGCTGGAAAACCCGCTCTGGCACGGCGAGGTGCACACGCTGAAGCGCTTCTACGAGATGCCGAAGGCGATACGGCCCGACACTCGCGACTGCATTTTCCTGTCGACGCACGAGCCCTGCTCGCTGTGCCTGTCGGCGATCACCTGGACCGGCTTCGACAATTTCTACTATCTCTTCAGCCACGAGGATTCGCGCGATTCCTTCGCCATTCCGCACGACCTGAAGATCCTGAAGGAGGTCTTCACGCTCGATCCCGGCGGCTACAATGCCCAGAACGCCTTCTGGAAGAGCTTTGCCATCGCCCGGCTCGCCGCCGGCCTGCCCGAGGCCGAGGCCGGTCCCGCCCTGGCGCGCATAGAGCGGCTCGCCACCGCCTATCGGGCGCTGTCCGACGCCTACCAGGCCGGCAAGGCTGAGAACGACATTCCGCTGAACTGAAGGGTGGGGTCCCGGTTTTTCTGGCTGGTGGGTGCGTTGGTCGCACCACTCTATTGTTTTTTCAGGCGCGCACCACCGCGCCCCGCCGGCCGCTGCCCCTCATCCGCCTGCCGGCACCTTCTCCCCGCAAGCGGGGAGAAGGAGGATGGTCGAAATGGCGAGCCTCGACGTCTATGCCCCTTCTCCCCGTTTGCGGGGAGAAGGTGAGGATGAGGGGCGAGCGCCAGCGGGTGCGATTGGCCGTACCGGGATAACGCGCTACACCCGCTCCATCGCCAGCGCGATGCCCTGGCCGACGCCGATGCACATCGTCGCCAGCGCCAGCCTGCCGCCGCGCTCGGACAGTTCGAGTGCCGCGGTGCCACAGATGCGGGCGCCGGACATGCCGAGCGGATGACCGAGCGCGATGGCACCGCCATTGGGATTCACATGCGCTGCATCCTCGGCAATGCCGAGCTCACGCAGCACCGCGATGCCCTGCGCGGCAAAGGCCTCGTTCAATTCGATGACGTCGAAATCCGCCGGCTTCAGGCCGAGCCGGGCGCAAAGCTTCCGCGTCGCCGGCGCCGGGCCGATGCCCATGATGCGCGGCGCAACGCCCGCCGTCGCGCCGCCGAGGATGCGGGCGATGGGGGTGAGCCCATATTTCTTCGCCGCCGCCTCCGAAGCGATGATCAGGGCCGCCGCGCCATCGTTGACGCCGGAAGCGTTGCCGGCCGTCACTGTGCCGCCCTCGCGGAACGGCGTCGGCAGCCTGGCCAGGGATTCGACCGTGGTGCCGGGGCGCGGATGCTCGTCCTTGTCGACCACGACCGGATCGCCCTTGCGCTGCGGGATGGTGACCGGCACGATCTCCTTGGCGAGCCGCCCGCTCTCCTGGGCGGCAACGGCCTTGTTTTGGCTGCGTACGGCGAAGGCGTCCTGATCGGCACGGCCGACGGAGAACTCTTCCGCCACGTTCTCGCCCGTCTCGGGCATCGAATCGATGCCGTACTGCTTCTTCAGCACCCGGTTGACGAAACGCCAGCCGATGGTGGTGTCGTAAATCTCCGCATTGCGCGAGAAGGCGGTCTCGGCCTTCGGCATGACGAAGGGCGCGCGGCTCATGGATTCGATGCCGCCCGCGATCATGATCTCCGCCTCGCCCGCCTTGATGGCACGCGCGGCGATGGTGACGGCATCCATGCCGGAACCGCACAACCGGTTGACCGTCGAGCCCGGCACGTCGATCGGAAGCCCCGCCAGGAGCACGGCCATGCGGGCGACGTTGCGGTTGTCCTCGCCCGCCTGGTTGGCGCAGCCATAAAAGACGTCGTCGAGCGCCGCCCAGTCCACCTTCGGGTTGCGCTCGACGAGCGCCTTTATAGGCGCCGCCGCCAGATCGTCGGCCCGGACCGAGGACAACACGCCGCCGAAGCGGCCGATGGGCGTGCGGATGTAATCGCAGATGAAGGCTTCAGCCATGATGCGGGGTTCTCCAGTTCATGCGCCCTTATGGGCCCTGTCCGTGCGTGCTTTCAAGTCACGCAATGTCGCAAGCTCGAGCTCGGTGGGTGGCGGGGTCTGGTCGAGGGCTTCGGCGAACTTCACCGTCCAGCCGCAGGTCTCCTGCACCATCTCGCGTGTCGCGCCCGGATGCAGCGAGACGACGGTGAACTCCTTCGTCTCGGGATCCGGCTTCCACACGGCAAGATCGGTGATGAGCAGGGTCGGACCCTTGGTGTCGATGCCGAGGCGCTTGCGGTGGTCGCCGCCCTCGCCATGGCCGAAGGAGGTGTAGAAATCGATCTTCTCGACCATCGCCCGCTTCGACTGGGCAAGCGTGATGTAGACCTCCTGCGAGGAGGAGGCGATTTCCGGCGCCCCGCCGCCGCCCGGCAGCCGCACCTTGGGGCGGGCATAGTCGCCGACCACGGTGGTGTTGATGTTGCCGAATCTGTCGATCTGCGCCGCGCCCAGGAAGCCGATGGTGATGCGCCCGCCCTGCAGCCAGTAGCGGAACATCTCCGGCACCGGCACGGTGGTGAGCGCCGTGTCGCACAATTCGCCGTCGCCGATCGACAGCGGCAGCACGTCGGGCGCGGTGCCGATGGTGCCGGATTCGTAGATCAGGGTGATGTCGGGCGCGTGCGTCAGCCGGGCGATGTTGCAGGCCGCCGACGGCGCGCCGATGCCGACGAAGCAGACGTCCTCGTTTCGCAGCGCCCGCGAGGCGGCGATGGTCATCATCTCGTTGGGGGTGAAATCGGATTTGGTCATCGGGCCACCCTCAGCTTCTCGACGCGCCTGGCGAAATCCTCGGGCGTTGCCCGCAGCACGTTCCGTTCCATCCAGTCGCCGAACAGATCGCGGTCGGCGGCGATCCTGTCCCATTCGAGATATTCGGCGTTGTCGCGGGCGTAGTAGCCGTGCGTGTAGGACGGGTGGGCACCGCCCGGCACCACGGCGATGGCCGCCACGGTCCAGTGCGGCAGGATGGTGAGATTGGGATGCAGGCCGGAAAAGTCCTCCACCACCTCCTCCACCGTGACCACGGCGCGCCGCGCTGCCAGCACCGCCTCCTTCTGGATGCCGACGATGCCCTCGATGAGCACGTTGCCTTTCCTGTCGGCCTTCTGCGCGTGGATGAAGGTCACGTCCGGCCGCAGCGCCGGAACCGCCGCCAGTTCCTCGCCGGTGAAGGGGCAGCGGACGAATTTGATGTTCGGATTGACATGCGCCAGCTCCGCGCCGCGATAGCCGCGGAAAATGGCCGACGGAAGCCCCGCCGCACCCGCTTCGTAGGCATTGGCCATGGCCGCGTGGGAATGCTCCTCGATCTCGATCGGGCGCGGAAAATCATTCTCCACCGCATCGCGCAGGCGCCGCAGAAGGCCAACGCCGGGATTGCCGGCATAGGAGAAGACAAGCTTCCTCGCCATGCCCATGCCGATCATCTGATCGTACACCACATCCGGCGTCATGCGGATCAGCGTCAGGTCGCGGAAGCCCTGGCGGATGGCCTCGTGGGCGGCGGCCGTCGGGATGAGATGGGTGAACCCCTCGAAGGCGACGCTGTCGCCATCCTTGAGGTTGTCCGCGACCGCCTGCGGAAGCGGGACGAAGCGCGCCATGATTCCTCCTCCAAAGTTCGCATTGCGAACATAAGTATTGTATGTGATACTTATTAGATGGAGATCGAAAACGAGTCAAACCCGCCCGCAGCCGCAGGCCGCGATCTGGTGGGATCGCTCGCCAAGGGGCTTGGCGTGGTGGAGATCCTGGCGGAAGCGCCCGGCGGCATGACGCTGACCGAGGTGGCGGCTGCCGCCGGGCTGACGCGCGCCGGCGCGCGCCGGCTGCTGCTCACGCTGGTGGCAAGCGGCTTCGCCCGCCAGGAGGAGCGGCGCTTCGTTCTGTCGGCCAGGCTCTTGTCGCTGACGCGGGCATGGCTGGGCGGCGCCTCGGCCTCTCTGTGGCGTTATGCCGAGCCGATCATGCGCGAGGTCTCCGAGGCGCTTGGCGAATCCTGCTCGGCGGCCGTTCTGGAAGGCGAGGACGTCGTCTATGTGGCGCGCGTGGCGGGACGGCGCATCGTCTCGGTGGCGCTGCATGTGGGCGCGCGGCTGCCCGCCCATTGCACCTCGATGGGCCGCGTGCTGCTGTCAGACCTGGATTCGGCTGAACTCACCCGTTTTCTCGCGCATGCGTCTATCGGCGCCAAGACTGCGAAAACGGTGACGGACAAGGCCGCCCTCGCCGCCAAGGTGGCGCTGGCGCGCCAGCAGGGCTATGCCGTCGTCGACGAGGAACTGGAGCTCGGCCTGCGCTCGATTGCGGTTCCCGTGCGGGACAAATTCGGCCGCATCGTCGCGGCGCTCAACGTCTCCACCCAGTCGGCGCGCTTCACCTGCCCGCAGATGGAGCGGATCCTTCTGCCGCCGCTGCTCGATGCGGCCCGCAAGCTGGAAGACTTTCTGGCGCTGCAATAGCGGCATGTGCAGCAGGCGGGCGGTCTCGCTCATGCCGCGCTCCGTGACGTTTTCGGCTGCTCGATCGCCTCGCGCATGCGGCGCGCCAGGCGTGCCTGCAGGCGGACGGACAGCACATGGTCGAGCACATCGCGCGCTTCCACGGCAGCCTGCCCGCCGGCCACGGCGAACAGGGAATCGACGATGGAGGCCTCCTCCTGCGGCGACAGGAGAGCCTCGATCCGCGCATCGGCTTCGGCGTCCGCACGGGCGGTGTGAATCGGTGTGTTCATGGCTCGGAATCTCTCCCGCGATCCTGACGGGAAGGAGGCGGGCGGATGAATTTTTGACGACAGTTTCTAGGCATGACCACGCCGCGCAGAAGGCTGCGCGGCGGCGGTTGCAGGGCCAAGAATTACTGATGGGCGAGGCTGTGGCGGGGAAAGGCCGGCGGCGGCGGCGTCATGCGATGCAATTCGCCCTGGAGCAGCTCGAAGATGTCGAGCGCCATGCGCAGGTTGAAGCGTTTGTCGTCGAAGAACATGCCGTAGCGCATCTCGAGCCCGCCCGGCAGAACCTCGACGCAATCCCCCAGCACGCCCACCTGCCCGTCGAAGACGAAGCTTGGCAGCGGAGACACGGCGACGCCGGACGACACCAGCCGGATGGCCGTGGCGATGTCGTCGACCTCGCCCAGGACGTCGTAGGAGACCTGGCGCTGCCGCAGCCATTCGCGGGCGGCCATGCCGAGGGGCGACTGCGCGTTGGTCAGCACCACGGGAACCGCCCCTGCAGCGCGCTTCCACTGCTCGGCGATGTCGCGCGAGCCGATCCAGCGCAAAGTGTGGTCGGCGATCAGGTCCGGCCCCATCTCGGAAGGGTAGAGGGCACGAAAGACGGCGTCGATCTGGCCGAGATCGTACATCTCCTCCAGACGACGGGAATCGGCGATGCGCCAGCTCACCGTCTCCCTGATCTTGCCGAGACGGCCCATGCCGCTGAGCAGGAGCGGTGCACAATAGGTGCAAACGCCGACCTTCAGCTTGGAAACGTTCTTTTCGTAGCCCACCGTGCGCAGCCGCCGTTCCAGATCGAGCATCTGGCGGATCAGGCCGGAGATCTCCTCCTTGACGATGATGCGGTTGCCGAGCTTCTTGATCAGCGGTGTGCCGATCGCCTTCTCCAGGCGGCCGAGATGCATGCTGACGGCAGGCTGGCTGATGCCCAGCTTCTGCGCCGCGCCCGTCAGGCTGCGCGTGTCGATGACCGCCTCGGCGGCCCGCAATGTCGCAAACGAAAGTCCATCCTGTTTGTGCATACCCATAGGTTGTGCGCCTCGCTCTTCAAGAGGTGAAACATGAGACCCGACTGACGATGCCGCCGGAACGGCACGCAACTGCCCGGAGGGATGGGACAACCGGCCCCGCCCTGCCGCCACGCGTTCATCGCGCAAGGCAGGTTCGCGCGGCGAATGCCTCGCCGCCCGTCGCAGGGCGCCAGACGCGCCTGCCAAAACGCCTACTCTTCAAAGGCAGGACCCACCGGGTTCCCGGCCTCCGATCACCGCGGCGCCGTACAGATGTCCGCTGAAACTCTCCCACCCCCAAGGTGACTGGAAAGCGACCTGTCTCGATACAACTTCTGCACGATAGCGGATTCGTTTTCGATATACAACCTATAATAGATTATGTGGATATCTATACAATTTTAGGGATGTAAACGATTACGCATACTGATTTTTCGTCATTAAAATCAAATGGATGTGCCTCGCCATCAAAGACGCGGCCTAAACGGCTGATACAACCCATAGGTTTATTCCTGCAACCGAAAGGCGCCGGCGCGCGGAACAGCCGCCCGGAACCGCACCGATCAGCGCGCCGCGCGGAAGCCGAGGAGGCGCAGCGCGTTGAGGGTGACGAGCACGGTGGCGCCCGTATCCGCCATGACGGCGATCCACAGGCCGGTGAGGCCGAGCACCGTCGTGACGAGGAACACCGCCTTCAGGCCAAGGGCGATGACGATGTTCTGACGGATGTTCGCCATGGTCGCCCGCGCCAGCCGCAACAGGGCGGCGACATCCCTCACCCGGTTTCCGAGCAGCGCGGCATCGGCCGTCTCCAGCGCCACATCGGTGCCCGAGCCCATCGCCACGCCGATATGCGCGGCGGCGAGCGCCGGGGCATCGTTGATGCCGTCGCCGACCATCATGACGGCCTGCCGGCCGGTGAGCTCGCGGATCGCGGCCACCTTGTCGTCGGGCAGCAGGCCCGCCCGGTGCTCCATCGACAGGCCGCCGGCCACGGCCGCCGCGGTGCGCTCGTTGTCGCCCGTCAGCATCAGGGAGCGGACGCCGAGGGCGGAGAGCTCCTCGACGGCCTTTCGAGCATCCTCGCGCGGTTCGTCGCGCAGCGCGATGACGCCGGCCAGCGCCTCGGCGCGGAAGACGGCGGCAACGGTCTTGCCCTCCTCTTCCAGCATCTCGATCTTCCGTTTCGCAGCGGGCGTCATAACCCCTTGTTCCTCGGCATAGCGCGGAGAGCCGACAAAGGCGGTCTCGCCGTCGACCTGCGCTTCCACACCGCGGCCGGCGATGGCGCGCGCCCCGCGCCCCGCCCTGGGCCTGATGCCGCGCGCGGTGGCATGCCGGACGATCGCCTCGGCCAGCGGATGGCTCGAGCCCGCCTCGACCCCCGCGGCGAGCGCCAGCGTTTGCTCATCACCACCGTCGGCGCTCCACACGTCGGTGACCATGGGTCTGCCGACCGTCAGCGTGCCGGTCTTGTCGAAGGCGACGAGATCGGTGCGCGCGGCGGCCTCGATCACCGCCCCGCCCTTCATCAGGAGGCCGCGGCGCGCCCCGGCCGACAGCGACGAGGCGATCGAGGCCGGCACGGAGATGACAAGCGCACAGGGGCAGCCGATGAGAAGCAGCGCCAGCGCACGGTAGATCCAGGTGTCCCAGGCAGCCCCCGCGAACAGCGGCGGAACGAGGGCCACCAGCACCGCCAGCCCGACGATGGCGGGCATGTAGTAGCGGCTGAAGCGGTCGATGAAGCGTTCGGTGGGCGCGCGCGCCTCCTGCGCCTCCTCCACGAGGCGGATGATGCGGGCGATGGTGTTGTCTTGCGGGGTGCGCGTGACGCGGATGCGCAGCAGCGCATCGGTGCTGATCGAGCCTGCGAACACCTCCTCGCCGACGCCCTTGGTCTTCGGCACGGATTCGCCCGTCACCGGCGCCTCGTCGATGCCGGCGGTGCCCTCGACAATCGCCCCGTCGGCGGGAATCCGGTCGCCGGGACGAACGAGAACGGTCTGGCCGATGCGCAGCTCGGCCGCCTGCACCTGGCGGGTGGCGCCATCCTCTTCCAGCAAAGCCGTCTTCGGCACCAGATCGCCCAGGGCGCGAATGCCGGCGCGCGCGCGGTCGGCGGCAACGCCTTCCAGCACCTCGCCGACGGCGAACAGGAAGACGACCAGCGCCGCCTCCTCGGCCGCTCCGATGAGCAGCGCTCCGGCGGCGGCGATTGTCATCAGCATCTCGATGGTGAAGGGCATGCCGGCGGAAAGGGCGGCGAATGCCCGCCGCGCCACCGGCAGAACGCCGATCAGGCAGGCAATTGTGAAGGCCCAGGGGGAAAGCGGGCCCGGAGCCAGGAGTTCGATCGCCCAGGCCGCGGCAAGCAGCAAGCCGGTGACGACCACCAGACGGCCCTTGCCGGTCTGGTACCAGCGCTTGTCCCGCTCGGCTTCATCGTGACCGCCCGCAGGGGCATGGCCGCCGCAACAGGCTCCCTCCCCCGCCTGATCGACCGCGACCGGCCCCTTCACGTCGCGCGGAGCGATCCCGTAGCCCAGCCGCTTGACGGTGCGCTCCACCGCCTCGGGCGCCGTCTCCCGCTCGTCGAGCGACAGCGCAAGCGTCTCGGCCATCACCGAGATCTCGACGTCGCCGACGCCCGGCAGCCGCTCGACCGCACCGCGGATCTTGGTGGCGCAGCTCGCGCAATCCATGCCGCTCACCGTCCAGGTGAGCGCGCGGGCCGCATTTTCCTGATTCGAAGACACTTGTTTCTCCTTGCGATCTGCCATCAGCCGCAAGGTAGGATCTCTAGTTACTAGAGCTTCAAGAGGAAAATCGCATTTTCTGCAAAGGGTACCGGCTCGCCAGGAAAATCAGGCGCTCGATGCTTCGAACACGACCCGTCCGCCAATCCAGGTGGCGGCAACCGCGAGCGCGTCCGTCAGCTCGACGAAATCCGCGTCTGCGCCAGCGAAAAGGCCGCCCTTGGCGCCGTCCAGGCCGATCGCCTCGGCGGGATAGAGGCTTGCCATGCGCAGCGCCTCCTCGAGCGGCAGGCCGACCGAGCGATGCAGATTGGCGACGGTCGAGATCATGTCGATATCGGCGCCGGCAAGCGTGCCGTCGGCGAGCGTCAGCCGCCCGTCACGCCGCTCGATGGTGCGGCCGTTGAGGGTGAAGGAGGTCAGATCGGTGCCGATGGTCGACATCGCGTCGGTGACGGCGAAGATGCGCGCCGGGCCCGTCTTGGCCTTGAGCACGGCGCGCATGGCCACCGGATCGACATGGATGCCGTCGGCGATGATCCCGGTCCACAAGCTGCCGCTTTCGAGCGCCGCGCCGACCAGCCCCGGCTCGCGGTGGCCGAGCGGGCTCATGGCATTGAAGAGATGGGTGACGAGGGATGCGCCGGCATCCGCATAGGCGAGCGCCGTGCGGCAATCCGTATCGGTGTGGCCGAGGCTGACCCGGACACCGCCGGCGGTGAGGGCCTGGACCTGCTCGACGGTCACGTTTTCGGGGGCCAGCGTCACCATCAGCACCGGCAGATGCCGTTGCGCCTCGATCAGGGCGGCGAGATCCTCATCGGTCATGGGGCGGATCAGCGACGGGTCGTGCGCGCCCTTTCTGGCCAGCGACAGATGCGGGCCTTCGAGATGCAGGCCGAGGAAGCCGGGAACGCCGGACCGCGCCGCCTCGATGCCGGCGGCGATCGTCGCGGCCGTTCCCTCCTTCGTATCGGTGATCAGCGTCGGCAGGAGCCCGGTGGTGCCGAACCTGGCATGCGCCCGGCAGATCGTTTCCAGCCCGCCGACCCCGCTCTGCCCGTCGAGCAGCACGCCGCCGCCGCCATTGACCTGCAGGTCGACGAACCCCGGCACGATGACCGTGCCGGCAGCCTTGCGCACCGCCTGCCCGGGCGCCAGGGAGGCATCCGGGACGAGACCCGCAACCTTGCCGTCCTCGACGAGGAGCGCGTGGCCGTCATGCCACTTTTCGCCGTCGAAGATACGCGCGCCGGTAACTGCCTGAGAGGTCATGCCGTTGGGTCCAATGCTTCGTTTGTCAGTGCTCGGGTATCTTCAGTTCGGCGACGAAATCATAGGCGTCGCCGCGATAGATGGAGCGGGTGAATTCGATGACCCTGCCGTTGGGCAGGTAGGAGACGCGCTCGATATAGAGGGCGGCCTCGCCGGGCGCGACCTTGAGGAGCGCCGCCTCGCGCTCGTCGACATTGCGCGCCGAGATGCGCTGGGTGGCGCGGCTCGGCCGGGCGGAGCGCTTTTCCAGCGCGTCATAGAGGGATTCCGTCACCGACTGGGGGTCCGGCAGGAAGGCGCCGATGATCGAGGCGCGCTCGATCGCCATCGGCACGTCGTCGGCGATGCGCAGGCGCTCCAGGCGGGACACTTTGTCACCGACCGACAGGCCCAGCACCATCATCTCGTCGGGCGACGGGGCGACGACGACGCGCTCCAGCCATTCGGAGCGGGCCGACAGGCCGCGCCGCGCCATGTCCTCGGTGAAGGAAGTCAGCAGGGACAGCGACTGCTCGACGCGCGACACGGAGGGCGCGACGAAGGTTCCCGAGCCGTGACGGCGGATCAGCCGGCCCTGCTTGACCAGATCGTCCACCGCGCGGCGCACCGTGACGCGGCTCAGATCGGCAAGGTCGGCGATGTCGCGCTCCGTCGGCAGCGCCTCGCCCTCTTTCAGCACACCGGCCGCGATGGCCTCTTCCAGCAAGCGGCGCAGGCGCATGTAGAGCGGCCCCGGGCCCATGGCCGCCACGCGGTCCGGCTTGAAGAGATCGACGGCGTTCATCCGTTCTCCGCTCCCTCTGACTGCGCCAGGAAGGCACGCCTTGCGAGCTGGACGGCCCCGGCGAGTGCGTCGCCCTCCGGCGCGCGCAGGATAGCGCGATGGCGCGGTGCCAGCCGCCTGCCATAATTCTCGCCGAGGCCGCCGAGCAGGCAGAGCCGCTCGCAGCCCTCGAACACCACCGCATCGAGCGCTTCGGTGATGTCGCGCACGGCGTCGTCGAGGATCCTGCGCGCCAGCGGATCGCCGCTCGCATCGAACTCGAAGATCATCGGCGCATGGGCGCCGTAATCGGCAGGCTTGGCCGACAGGGTGAATTCGACGACGTTCTCCGGATTGCCGTCGAAGCGCTCCAGCACCGCGCGGCCGAGCGGCGTCAGCGGATGGATCCCGTCATGGGCGAGCAGCACCTGCTGCAGGAGCGTGCGCCCGATGACCGCGCCGCTTGCCTGATCGCCGACCATGAAGCCCCAACCGCCGATGCTGCGGATCTCCCCGCCCTTGCGGGCCACATAGGCCGAGCCCGTGCCGAGAATGGCGATCACGCCCTCGGCATCGCCCAACGCCCCCTGGAGGGCGATGATGCCGTCATGCACGAAACGCGTGTCGGGAAACGGCAGAGCTGCGGCCAGTGTCTCCTGGCGCATGCCGACATTGAGGCCGGCAAGGCCGAAGAAAGCGGGAATCTGCGACAGGAGAGCGGGCTCGAGCCCCGCATCTTCGAGGGCCGCGGTGGATGCGGCGAGGATGCTGTCGGCAATGGCGTCGGAGCGGGAAAAGATGTTGGCGGCGCCGCGCGTGCCGCGCCCCAGCACCCGGCCATGCCGATCGGCCAGCGCCGCCCGGCAACTCGTCCCTCCACCATCGATGGCGATAACATAATTGCTCATGAACACTCCTCCCACACATGATACCAAAAAGATACCTTTGGGAAACCGCAAAAAATGCGCACGCACAAAAGATGGACATTTCCCTGAAACGGATGGCTTTTCCCCTTCGATTCGGCACTTCGGCAGTGACTGTCGCGGAATCTCCTCTGGACAAATGGTATTTTTTTGGCCTTAAATCGCCGGGTGGAGGTCTTACGATCCGCACCGCACGAAAAACGGCACAGGCATCCCACAGGGGCAGGAGCCCGAGGCCGGTTTCCGCGACGGTCGGAAGGTCTCCCGCGCTCGACGGCGCGGGTAACCGGCAGAAGAAGAATTCCCCACACCGGAACAAGAGGCGGCACTGCCGCGCTCTCGGCGCATCGACCGCCCGCATGGCGGACGCACTGTCGAGGCAAACAGGGAGAAGAACATGACGAAGAGACTGAGACTGGCGCTCTTAGCCGCCACGGTCCTCGCCCCGGCCTCCACGGCCCTGGCGCAGGACACGACCCTGACTATCGAAAGCTGGCGTAACGACGACCTGACCATTTGGCAGGAAAAGCTGATCCCTGCCTTCGAGGCGGCCCATCCCGGCATCAAGGTGAAGTTCACCCCCTCGGCGCCGACCGAATACAACGCCGTCCTGAACTCCAAGCTGGAAGCGGGTACCGCCGGCGACCTGATCACCTGCCGCCCCTTCGACGCCTCGCTCAGCCTCTACGAGAAGGGCTATCTCGCGCCGGTCCAGGACCTGGAAGGCATGAAAAATTTCGGCGACGTCGCAAAATCCGGCTGGAGCACGGATGACGGCTCGGCCACCTTCTGCGTGCCGATGGCCTCGGTCATCCATGGCTTCATCTACAATGCGGATGCGTTCGCCGAACTGGGCGTCGAACCGCCGGCGACGGTCGACGCGTTCTTCGCCCTGCTCGACAAGATCAAGGAGGACGGCACCTACGTTCCCATGGCCATGGGCACAAACGACCAGTGGGAAGCCGCCACCATGGGCTACCAGAACATCGGTCCCACCTACTGGAAAGGCGAGGAAGGCCGTCTGGCGCTCATCAAAGGCGAGCAGAAGCTGACCGACGAGCCCTGGGTGGAGCCGTTCCGCCAGCTTGCCCGGTGGAAGGACTATCTGGGCGACGGCTATGAGGCGCAGACCTATCCCGACAGCCAGAACCTCTTCACGCTCGGCCGCGCGGCGATCTATCCGGCCGGCTCATGGGAGATCTCGGTGTTCAACGAGCAGGCCGACTTCAAGATGGGCGCCTTCCCGCCGCCGGTCGCTGCCGCGGGCGACGAATGCTACATCTCCGACCATGTCGACATCGCCATGGGCATGAACGCCAAGGGCAAGAACCAGGAGGCCGCCAAGACCTTCCTCAACTGGGTCGGCTCGGCCGAGTTTGCGAGCCTTTACGCCAACGCCCTGCCCGGCTTCTTCTCGCTCTCCGACCACGACGTGAAGATGGAGGATCCGCTGGCGCAGGAATTCGTCTCCTGGCGCGGCAAGTGCAAATCGACCATCCGCTCGACCTACCAGATCCTGTCGCGCGGCACGCCGAACCTGGAAAACGAGACCTGGAACGCCTCGGCCAACGTCGTCAAGGGCACCGAGACGCCGGAAGCCGCCGCCGCGCGGCTGCAAGAGGGCCTTGCCGGCTGGTACGAACCGCAGAAATAGAGACGATCGGGCGAACGGCACGCCGGGGCAGCGCGCCCCGGCGCAGCGTTTCGGCTGCCCGCGCGCCTGCGGGCGCCGCCGAACATGGACTTCATCAAGCATTCAACAGGGAGAAGGGAATGACTTTCAAACACATGAAGCTGGCGCTTCTGGCAGCGACGATGCTCGCCCCGGCCTCCGCGGCCCTGGCGCAGGACGTCACGCTGACCATCGAGAGCTGGCGCAACGACGACCTGACCATCTGGCAGGAGAAGCTGATCCCCGCCTTCGAGGCGGCCCATCCCGGCATCAAGGTGAAGTTCACCCCCTCGGCGCCGACCGAATACAACGCCGTCCTGAACTCCAAGCTGGAAGCGGGCACCGCCGGCGACCTGATCACCTGCCGTCCCTTCGACGCCTCGCTCAGCCTCTATGAAAAGGGCCAGCTGGCGGCGATCCAGGACCTGGAGAACATGAAGAACTTCGGCGATGTGGCGACGGCCGCCTGGAGCACTGACGACGGCTCGGCCACCTTCTGCGTGCCGATGGCCTCGGTCATCCACGGCTTCATCTACAATGCCGAGGTCTTCGAGGAGCTGGGCCTCACGCCACCGAAGACCAATGACGAGTTCTTCGCCCTGCTCGACAAGATCAAGGAGGACGGCACCTACGTTCCCATGGCCATGGGCGCCAAGGACCAGTGGGAAGCCGCCACCATGGGCTACACCAACATCGGCCCCAACTACTGGAAAGGCGAGGAAGGCCGTCTGGCGCTCATCAAAGGTGAGCAGAAGCTGACCGACGAGCCCTGGGTGGAGCCGTTCCGCCAGCTTGCCCGGTGGAAGGACTATCTGGGCGACGGTTACGAGGCGCAGGCCTATCCCGACAGCCAGAATCTCTTCACGCTCGGCCGCGCGGCGATCTTTCCGGCCGGCTCCTGGGAGATCTCGATCTTCAACGAGCAGGCCGACTTCGAGATGGGCGCCTTCGCGCCGCCGGTGCAGAATGCCGGCGACGAGTGCTACATCTCCGACCACACCGACATCGGCATCGGCATGAACGCCAAGTCGGCCAATCCGGAGGCTGCCCGCACCTTCCTCAACTGGGTCGGCTCGGCCGAATTCGCCACGCTCTACGCCAACTCGCTGCCGGGCTTCTTCTCGCTCTCCAACGAGACGGTGGAGATGGAAGACCCGCTCGCCAAGGAGTTCGTCTCCTGGCGCGAGAGCTGCAAGTCGACCATCCGCCCGGCGCACCAGATCCTGTCGCGCGGCACGCCGAACCTGTGGAACGAGATGTGGAACGTGTCAGCCAACGTGCTGCGCGGCGCGCAGACGCCCGAAGAAGGCGCCGCGACCCTGCAGAAGGGCCTGGCGAGCTGGTACGAGCCGCAGCAGAAGTAACATCTGCTCGATCATGCTGCCGGGCGCGGCACGCCCGCCCGGCAGCCATCGAAGTGAAGGGGCATCCATGGCCGCAGAGCAACCCAAAAGACCCGCCATCCGGTGGCATATCGCCGTGTTCCTGGCGCCGGCGGTGCTGGTCTACACCGCCGTCATGATCCTGCCGCTGTTCAACACGCTGAAACTGTCGCTCTACACGGATGTCGCCAACAGCCAGGTCTTCATCGGCCTCGACAATTTCCGGCTGCTGTTCGGCGATCCACGCTGGGCCGGGCAGTTCTGGAACGCGCTCGGCAACAATGTCTGGTTCTTCGTCATCCACATGCTGGTGCAGAACCCGATCGGCATCCTGCTGGCGGCCCTGCTCAGCAATCCCAGGCTGCGCATGCGCGCCTTCTATCGCACGGCGATCTTCATCCCGACGATCCTCTCCTTCGTCATCGCCGGCTTCGCCTGGAAGCTGATCCTCAGCCCGCTGTGGGGCGTGGCGCCGAACCTGCTCGACCTCGTCGGCCTGAAGAGCCTGTTCCAGCCCTGGCTCGGCAAGGAGGCCTATGCGCTGACGACGCTGGCGCTGATCTCGGTGTGGCAGTTCGTCGGCATCCCCATGATGCTGATCTACGCGGCGCTGCTGTCGATCCCCGACGAGTTGCTGGAGGCGGCCGAATGCGACGGCGTCACCGGCATGGCGCAGTTCTGGAAGATCAAGCTGCCGCTCGTGCTGCCGGCCATCGGCATCATCTCGATCCTCACCTTCGTCGGCAATTTCAACGCCTTCGACCTGATCTACTCGACACAAGGGGCGCTTGCCGGACCGGATTTCTCGACCGACATCCTCGGCACCTTCCTCTACCGCACCTTCTTCGGTTTCCAGTTGCAGCTCGGCGATCCGAACCTCGGCGCGGCGATCGCCACGGCGATGTTCGCGATCATCCTGATCGGCGTGTCGATCTATCTGTTCGGCATCCAGCGGCGCCTGCGCCGGTATCAGTTCTGAGGGGGCAGACATGAGCACCGCAAGACACTCCCCCGCCCATTCGATCGCCGCCCACGCGATCCTCATCGCCTATACGGTGATCGCGCTGTTTCCGGTGGTGGTCATCGTCATCAACGCCTTCAAGTCGCGCAAGGCGATCTTCCGCGCGCCGCTGTCGCTGCCCGATGCCGACAGCTTCAGCCTGATCGGCTTCGAGACGGTGCTCAAGCAGGGCGATTTCCTGCTCTACTTCCAGAACAGCCTGATCGTCACCATCGTCTCGCTGTTCCTCGTGCTCCTGTTCGGCGCGATGGCGGCCTTCGCGCTGTCGGAATACCGCTTCAGGGGCAACACGCTGATGGGGCTCTACCTGGCGCTCGGCATCATGATCCCGATCCGACTCGGCACCGTGGCGATCCTGCAGATGATGGTGGCCTCGAACCTCGTCAACACGCGCACGGCGCTGATCCTCGTCTACACCGCACAGGGCCTGCCGCTGGCGGTCTTCATCCTGTCGGAATTCATGCGCCAGGTCTCCGACGACCTGAAGAACGCCGGCCGCATCGACGGGCTGAGCGAATACCGTATCTTCTTCCGCCTCGTCCTGCCGCTCGTCAGGCCGGCCATGGCGACGGTCGCCGTCTTCACCATGATCCCGATCTGGAACGACCTGTGGTTCCCGCTGATCCTGGCGCCGGCCGAGGAGACCAAGACCGTCACGCTCGGCGCGCAGGTCTTCATCGGCCAGTTCGTGACCAACTGGAACGCGGTGCTGGCCGCCCTGTCGCTCGCCATCCTTCCGGTGCTGATCCTCTACCTGATCTTCTCGCGCCAGCTGATCCGCGGCATCACCTCGGGAGCGGTCAAATGAGCGGCAGCGCGCCACCCGTCCGCGTGCTGGTTGCCGGCCTCGGCAATATGGGCCGCAGTCATGCGCTGTCCTATCATGCAAATCCGGGCTTCGAGATCGTCGGCCTCGTCAACCGCTCGCGGCCGGCCCTGCCGGAAGCGCTCGGTTCCTATCCACTGACGGGCGACTATCTCGAGGCGCTTCAACGGCTGCAACCAGACCTGGTGTCGGTCAACACCTATTCCGACAGCCATGCCGACTATGCGGTGGCGGCCCTCGAACGGGGCGCCCATGTGTTCGTCGAAAAGCCGCTGGCGACCAATGTCGCCGACGCCCGCCGCGTCGTCGACGCGGCGAAGGCCAACGGGCGCAAGCTCGTCATCGGCTATATCCTGCGTCATCATCCGTCCTGGATACGCCTGATCGAGGAAGCGCGGGCGCTGGGCGGCCCTTACGTGTTTCGCCTCAACCTCAACCAGCAATCCTCCGGCCCCACCTGGCGCACCCACAAGCAACTGATGGAGACCACGCCACCCATCGTCGACTGCGGCGTGCACTATGTGGACGTGATGTGCCAGATCACCGACGCCAAGCCGGTCAAGGTGCGCGGCATGGGCCTGCGCCTTTCCGACGAGATCGCGCCGGCCATGTACAATTACGGTCATTTCCAGGTGCTGTTCGAGGATGGCTCGCTCGGCTGGTACGAGGCCGGCTGGGGTCCGATGATGTCGGAGACCGCCTTCTTCGTGAAGGACATCGTCTCGCCGAAAGGCTGCGTCTCCATCGTCATGGCCGAGGGCGCGCGCTCGGACGACATCGACACCCACACCAGGACATCCACCATCCGCATCCATCATGCGGAGACCACGGACGGCGGCGGCTTCGCCCATCCCGACACGCTTTTGTCGATGCAGGACGAGCCCGGCCACCAGGAGCTGTGCGACCGCGAACAGGCCTTCGTGCTGAAGGCGATCCGCGAGGACATCGACCTTTCCCGGCACATGGAAGACGCGGTCCAATCCCTCAACATCTGCCTCGCAGCCGACGAAAGCGTGCGAAGCGGCAAGGAAATAGAATTGTAGGAAGAACAAGTGGGCTCACTCGCACTCAACAACATCACCAAGTCCTTCGGCAAGGTCGACGTCATCAAGGGGGTCGACCTGGAGGTGAAGGACGGGGAATTCGTCATCTTCGTGGGCCCCTCCGGCTGCGGCAAATCCACCCTTCTTCGCATCATCGCCGGCCTCGAGGACGCCACCGGAGGCAGTGTCGAGATCGACGGGGCGGCGGTCAACGCCACGCCGCCTTCCAAGCGCGGCATCGCCATGGTGTTCCAGACCTACGCGCTCTACCCGCATCTGACGGTGCGCGACAATATGAGCCTCGGCCTCAAGCAGGCGAAGCATCCGGCCGCGCAGATCGCCGAGCGGGTCGAGATGGCGACCAGGATGCTGTCGCTCGAGCCCTATCTCGACCGCCGGCCGGCCGAGCTTTCCGGCGGCCAGCGCCAGCGCGTCGCCATCGGCCGCGCCGTGGTGCGCAAGCCGAAGCTGTTCCTGTTCGACGAGCCGCTGTCCAACCTCGATGCGGCCTTACGCGTCAACACCCGGCTGGAGATCGCCCGCCTGCACCGCGAACTCGGCTCGACAATGATCTATGTGACCCACGATCAGACCGAGGCGATGACGCTGGCCGACCGGATTGTCGTGCTCAACGCCGGGCGGATCGAGCAGGTCGGCACGCCGATGGAGCTCTACAACGACCCGGCCAACCTGTTCGTGGCGGGCTTTATCGGCTCTCCGCAGATGAACTTCATCGAGGCATCGCAGCTTGGCCGTCAGGATGCGAAGACGATCGGCGTGCGGCCGGAACACATCTCCGTCGACGGCACGGAGGGCGACATCAAGGGCCGTGTCTCGCATATCGAGCACCTGGGCGCCGACACCAACGTCTACCTGGACTGCGGCGAGGCAGGCCTCGTCTGTGCGCGGCTTTTCGGCGAGCACCGGTTCGGCATCGACAGCACCCTGCATGCCAGGTTCGACGCCCGGCGCCTCTATCGTTTCGACGATCAGGGCAAGGTGATCCGCTGACGGCAGCCCGGTGGGCGACCGATCCCGCCACCGAGACACTTGCGCGAGAAGCAAACTCCCCGTACTCGACCCTGCAGCGAAAGACAAAGAAATAGAGCGTCCTTTGCGTCCAAAAGGACGCTCTGGGGAGGCAGACAGTGCATCAGAGCGACTTTGTTCCGGTTTCATCGCGCGTGACGATCCAGGACGGTGTCTACCGCCAGTTGCGCGACGCCCTGATGACCGGCCGCTTCGATCCCGAGCAGGTGCTGACCATCGCGTCGCTGGCCGAGAGCTTCGGCACCAGCCACATGCCGGTCCGCGAGGCCCTGCGCCGGCTGGCCGCCGAGAACGCCCTGGAGATCGCGCCGAATGGTTCGGCGCGGGTGCCCGCCGTCAGCAAGGCGCGGCTCGATGACCTTTGCCGCGCCCGCATGGCGGTGGAGGGCCTGGCGGCGGAGCTTGCCGCCGACAATCTCGGCGCCGACGATATCCGCGAGCTGGAGCGCCTGGTCGCCGCGCATGAAGCCTCCGGACGCGACGAAAGCGTCTATGCGATGCTCGCCAGGAACCGCGAGTTTCATTTCGCTCTCTACGAGGGCTCGCGCTCGGACGTGCTGATCCAGCTCGCCGAGACGCTGTGGCTGCGTTTCGGCCCCTATATGCGCATGCTGACGCGCAATGTGGAACCGATCCTGCAGTCGCGGGAGGGCGAGACCTACACGCGCCATCACCACGCGGCCATCGCGGCCCTGCGCAGGCGCGACGCGGCCGGTGTGCGGCAGGCCATCGTCGATGACATCGCCGCGACACAGGACCTGCTGCGCCCGTTCTGCGACTGACCCCGGCACAAGGCACGACGCCGCATGGGCCGGGAGACGGTGTCTGGAACCATGTCAGGAGCGTTGAAATAAACGCCCGATTTTCGGCGGCGGGCGAACGGCTTTGCGCTACTGTCCGCCCATGCTGTTCCAACGCCCCGACGACGACCATCTCTATCAGGCGCTGATCGCCCGCGACGCGGCCCTCGACGGCTTCGTCTATGCGGGCGTGACGACCACCGGCATCTTTTGCCGCATCACCTGCCCGGCCCGCAAGCCGAGGCGCGAGAACGTCGTCTTCTACGACACGGTCGCGCAATGTTTCGAGGCGGGTCTGAGGCCATGCAAGCGCTGCCGGCCCCTGGCCCGCGCCGGCGAGGCCGATCCGCTCGTCGGCGACCTCCTCGCGCGGCTGGAGGCGGAACCCGAAAGACGCTGGTCGGAGACGGATGTTGTCCGGCTGGGTCACGACCCCTCGACCGTGCGCCGCGCCTTCAAGCGACGCTTCGGCCTCAGCTTCCTGGAGATGGCGCGGCTGCGGCGCGTCGGCCAGGCGGTGGAGAACCTTGCCGGCGGCGCCAGCGTGATCGAGGCGCAGCAGGAGGCGGGCTTTGCCTCCGGCAGTGGCTTTCGCAATGCGGTGACACGGCTTCTCGGCGAAGCGCCCGCCGGCATGCGTCGCCGCCCGCTGCTGTTGGCCGACTGGATCGAGACGCCGATCGGCGCAATGGTCGCGGTCGCCGACGGCCACGCGCTGCACCTCCTCGAATTTCTCGAACGCACGGCCCTGCCGGCCGAGATCCGCAAGCTGCAAAAAGCGACCGGCTCGGCGATCGCCATGGGGCGCAACGCGCCCATCGGACAGATCGCCGCCGAGCTCGACGCCTATTTCGCCGGCCGCTCGGCCCGCTTCGAGACGCGGCTCGCCGGCCACGGAACGCCCTTCGAGCGCGACGTCTGGCGTGCCTTGCGGAAGATCCCGCCGGGCGCGGCGCGCAGTTATTCGCAGCTTGCCGCAGAGCTCGACCGCCCGGATGCCACGCGTGCCGTGGCGCGGGCCAACGGAACCAACCAGATCGCCATCGTCATCCCCTGCCACCGGGTGCTCGCCGCTGATGGCGGCCTGACCGGATATGGCGGCGGTCTGTGGCGCAAGCGATGGCTGCTCGAACATGAAAGAGTGATGTTTTCAGGAACCGGAGGACACCATGAGCCAGAGTGACAAAACCCACGCCTTCGCCGCCCTGCACGTCAAGGGCGACCCGCTGATCCTCTACAATGTCTGGGATGCGGGTTCGGCAAAGGCCGTCGCCGGGGGCGGCGCGAAGGCGCTCGCCACCGGAAGCTGGTCGGTCGCCGCCGCCCATGGCTATGGCGACGGCGAGAAGATACCGCTCGCCGTGCTCACCGCCGTCGCGGAGCGCATCGCGCAAACGGTGGACCTGCCGCTCTCCGTGGATTTCGAGGGCGCTTACGCGACCGAATCGCAACAAGCCGCCGAAAACGTTGCCCGCCTGCTCGACGCTGGCGCGATCGGCATCAATTTCGAGGACCAGATCGTCGGCGGAGACGGATTGCACGCTATTGCCGACCAGGCGGCGCGCATCGCCGCCATCCGGGCCATGGCCGAAAGGAAGGGCGTGGCGCTTTTCATCAACGCGCGGACCGACCTCTTCCTCAAGGAAAGCGACCGCAGCCGGCACGCGGCGCTGCTGGCCGAGGCGAAGGAACGCGCGCGAGCCTATGAGGAGGCCGGCGCCAGCGGCTTCTTCGCGCCAGCGCTGGTCGATGAGGGACTGATCGGCGAGCTTTGCGACGCGACAGCGCTGCCGGTCAACATCATGGCCATGAAGGATGCACCGGACGCCGGCCGTCTCGGCGCGCTGGGCGTGGCGCGGATCAGCCACGGTCCCGGCCCCTACCGGGCGGCGATGGCCCGCCTGCAGGAAGCCGCGGCGGCGATCTACGGGTAGCGGTTCTGCTTGGCGCGGCATCAGCCGGCAGCGGGCTTGTTCCAGTGGATGTGCTCCAGCGCCTGGATGCGGCTGCGCGAGGCATCCCAGTTCCTGTGGGTGACCCGGTCGATGATGGCTTCCGCCAGCGCGATGAGCGCCACACTGGAATCCCAGGTGCGGCCCGCATCGATGGCGCAGGGCAGGACCACCTTCGCATAGCGCGAGATGGGTGACAGCCAGCTGTCGGTGATGAGCACGATGCGCGCCCTGCGCTCGCCGAGCAGTTCACTCAGATGAACGAGATCGCGCTGGTAGCGGCGGATGTCGAACAGCACCACCACATCGCCCGCCCGGATGTCGAGCAACTGGTCGTCCCAGGTGGAGGTCTGGTCCTGGAAGCGGCGCACATTGGGCCGCACGATGCGCAAATGCGCCGCCATGTAGCGCGCGACGGCATCGCTGAAGCGCCCGCCGAGCAGGTAGCAGGCCGCCTTGTGATCGGACAGGAGCAGGCAGGCGGCCTCGAACTCGCTCTCCGGGATGGCGCCCAGCGTCGCGGCGAGATTGGCCTCGGCGCGGGCGAAATACGCCCCGAGCGCCGACCCGTCGGCACTGCGCGCCGAGGAGGTTTCGCCCTTTTCGAGCGGCGAGAGAAGCTCGGCCTGGATCTCCGTCCTCAGCGCCCGCTGAAACTCGGGATAGCCGGAATAGCCAAGGCGCGAGACGAAGCGCAAGACGGTGGGAGCGCTCGTGCCGGCACGGTCGGCGAATTCGGCCACCGTCGACAGGCCGCTGCTCGGATAGTTGGCAAGGAAGGCATGCGCGACCTTCCGCTCCGCGTCGGTCATGTGACCGAGCGCTTCGTGCACCTGTTCCTTGGTTCCCAAACGAGACTCCCCATTGGCGGACGGCTGCGGACCGCTTCGTAATAAAAATTACACGATTGACAAAAGTGTCGCAATGCTAATCAATATTACAAACGACGCCGCAAGGGGAACGGTCCGGTGGAACTCGGACACACGGCGACCAAAGGGGCTTGCGAGGAGATCTTCCTGGTGGCGAAGGCATTGCTCGAACCGTCTGAGGGTTCACCTGTCGCGATCGAGCGGCGGGAGGGGCGCTCGCCGGTCGTGCTCGTCTGCGAACACGCCTCCAGGACGATCCCGCTGGCGCTCGGCACGCTCGGCGCCGAACCCGAGACGCTGGACAGCCATGCGGCCTGGGACATCGGCGCACTGGCCGTCGCCCGCGGACTTTCCGAACGCCTCGACGCGCCGCTCGTCTTCCAGCGCTTCTCGCGCCTCGTCTATGACTGCAACCGGCCACCCGAAGCGCCGGATGCCATCCCGGAGACAAGCGAGATCCATCGGGTTCCGGGCAATCGCAACCTCGATGCCGCGATGCGGCAGCAACGCGCCGACGCGCTTTATCATCCATTTCACGCCGCCATAGGCGCCCTCATCGAAACGCGACTTGCCGCCGGCAGCCGCCCGGTGCTGGTGACGGTCCATTCCTTCACGCCGGTCTATTTCGGCAAGATGCGCGAGGGCGGCCTCGGCATATTGCACGACGCCGACCGGGAGCTGGGCGATGCAATGCTGGCGGCGGCCGAAGAGATCGGCCTTGCCGGCGTGCGGCGCAACTATCCCTATGGCCCCGCCGATGGAGTGACGCACACGCTGAAGCGCCACGGGCTCGCCCGCGGCATCCCTAACGTGATGCTCGAGATCCGCAACGACCTGATTTCCGGACCGCAGGGCCAGGCGGAATGGGCCGATCGCGTCGCCGGTCTCCTGGCCCGCGCCCTGCCCCTTTTCGAGAAGGAGGACGCCGGCATGCCTCAGAAGGAGCCGAAAGCATGAAGGCTCTCGCCGCCTATGTCCGCATCGTCGACCGCTTCAACCGGCGGATCGGGCGTTTCGCGATGTATCTGATCTTCGCCATGATGGGGGTGCTCCTGTGGTCGTCGATCTCGAAGTTTGCCGGCTCGCCCGCCCTGTGGACGCTGGAGATGGCGCAGTTCATCATGGTCGGCTACTACATACTGGGCGGGCCCTATTCGATGCAGCTCGGCGACCATGTGCGCATGGATCTCCTCTATTCGGGCTGGTCGCACCGGCGCAAATCGGCCGTCGACGCGATCACCGTCCTGTTCCTGATCTTCTACCTCTTCATCCTTCTCTACGGTGGTGTCTCGAGCACGACCTACGCCCTCGAATTCGGCGAGCGCGCCCATTCGGTCTGGCGGCCCTACATGTGGCCCGTCAAGCTGGTCGCCACAACCGGGATCCTGCTCATGCTGATGCAGGCCCTGGCCGAGCTTTTCCGAGACGTTCTTTATCTGCGCGGCATCAATGTCGACCACCCGCATGAGGCAGGCCTGTGAGCTACGAGCTGATCGCATTGTTCATGTTCGCCTCGATGATGGCGCTGCTGATCACCGGGCAGCGCGTTTTCGGCGTCATCGGCGCAGTGGCCGTGCTGGCGGCGCTGCCGCTGTGGGGCACCGGCGGCGTGGAGATCGCCTTCGCCCAGTCGATCAAGCTGATGAAATGGTATCCGCTGCTGACGCTGCCGATGTTCATCTTCATGGGCTACATGCTGTCGGAAAGCCGGATCGCCGACGATCTCTACCGCATGTTCCATGTCTGGTTCGGCCCCGTGCCCGGCGGCCTGGCGATCGGCACCATCGGCCTGATGGTCGTCATCTCCGCGATGAACGGGCTGTCGGTGGCCGGCATGGCCATCGGCGCGACGATTGCCCTGCCCGAGCTCCTGCGGCGCGGCTACGACAAGCAGATGATCACCGGCGTCGTCCAGGGCGGATCGAGCCTCGGCATCCTGATCCCGCCTTCGGTCGTGCTCGTGCTCTACGGCATGATCGCCCGCCAGCCGGTCAGCCAGCTCTGGCTTGCCGGCGCGATGCCGGGTTTCCTGATGGCGGGCCTGTTCGTCGCCTACATCGCCATCCGCTGCTATTTCCAACCGCATCTCGGGCCGGCGCTGACGCGCGAGGAGCGCGCCGCCATCACCTGGGGCGAGCGGATTGCCCTTCTGCGCGCGGGCATCCTGCCCTTCATGATCTTCTTCTTCATGAACGGCCTGTTCCTGATGGGCGTCACCAGCCTCGTGGAAAGCTCTGCTGTGGGTGCGCTGTCCGCCATGGCGGCGGCCATCATCAAAGGACGCCTGACGCGCGAGGTCTTCGAGAACACGGTCCGCAAGACGCTCGGCATCTCCTGCATGTTCATGTGGATCATCCTCGCCGCCCTGTGCTTCGGTGCCGTCTTCGACGGGCTGGGCGCCGTCAAGGCGATCGAGGGCTTTTTTCTCGACCGCCTCGGCCTCGATCGCTGGCAGGTGCTCATCCTGATGCAGCTCAGCTTCCTGCTGATGGGCACCTTCCTCGACGACACGGCGATGCTGGTCATCGTGGCGCCGCTTTACGTGCCGCTGGTCAAGGCGCTCGAGTTCGATCTGGTCTGGTACGGCGTTCTCTACACGATCACCTGCCAGATCGCGTATATGACGCCACCCTTCGGCTACAACCTGTTCCTGATGCGCGCCATGGCGCCACCCGACATCCGGCTGCGCGACATCTACCTTTCGGTCATTCCGTTTGTCTTTGTGATGATCATCACTCTCATCATCGTGATGGTGTACCCGCAGCTCGCACTGTGGCTCCCGGGCCAGTTCCAGGGGAAGCTTCAAGGCTGAAGCCAATGAAAACGAAGAAAACCACCAGAGAAGGAGAGCAGCATGTTTAGCAGACGACAATTCCTCACCAAGGCCGGGGCCGCCGGCGCGGCAGCCGGAACCGCATTGGCCGCTCCTCCCGTCATCGCGCAGGAGCCGATCCGCTGGCGCATGCAGACCTATGCCGGCGCCACGCTCGGGCAGTTCGTCACCCAGCCCTTCGTCGATGCCTTCAACAAGGCGGCGAACGGCGAGATGGTGATCGAGCTGTTCTTCGCCGATCAGATCGTTCCGACCGGCGAGCTCTTCCGCGCCATGCAGGCGGGAACCATCGACGCCGTGCATTCCGACGACGATTCCATGGCCGCTCCCGTAGAGATCAGCATTTTCGGCGGCTATTTCCCGTTCGCGACGCGCTCCATCGTCGACGTGCCGGTGCTTTTCACGCAATACGGGCTCGCCGACATCTGGCGCGATGCCTATGCCAAGGCCGGCGGCGTCGTATGGCTGTCGGCTGCCGGGCAGGATCCGTGCAACTTCAACACCAAGAAGGAGATCAAGAGCCTTGCCGACCTGTCGGGCCTCAAGCTCTACACCTTCCCGACCGCCGGACGCTTCCTCACCCAGTTCGGCGTGGTGCCGGTCTCGATCCCCTACGAGGATGCCGAAGTGGCCGTCCAGACCGGCGAACTCGACGGCATGGCCTGGTCGGGCATCACCGAGGATTATACGGTGGGCTGGGCCAACGTGACCGACTACTTCCTCACCAATAACATCTCCGGCGCCTGGATCGGCTCCTGGTTTGCCAATGAGAAGAAGTGGGCGGACCTGCCTGACCACCTGAAGCAGATCTACATGTCCTGCATGGAGGCAAGCCACACCTTCCGCAACCAGTGGTACTGGGGCGGCGAGGCCAAGCTGCGGGCCACCGGAGACAAACTCAAGCTGCGCTCCGTTCCCGCGGCGGAATGGAAGCAGGTCGAGGATGCGGCGGTGAAGTTCTGGGAGGAGATCGCCGCCGAGAGCGAAACCAAGGCGAAGGTGATCGAGATCTTCAAGCAGTACAACGGCGTCATCAACAACGCCGGCTTCCCGTACAGCCAGACCTGATCCCGCAACCGACGACCACGCCGCCCCGGCCACAGGCTGCGGGCGGCGCCTGAACAACTTTTCCAGGATCCCCTTTCATGGCCGGACACCTTTCCATTCAAGATCTCGAGACGGCCGCAAGCCGCGGTGAGATCGACACCGTTCTGGTGGCGCTGGTCGACATGCAGGGCCGCCTGATGGGCAAGCGCTTCCATGTCGATTTCTTCCTCGAAAGCGCCTTCGAGGAAACGCACAGCTGCAACTATCTGCTCGCCACCGACCTCGAGATGTATACGGTCGAAGGCTACAAGGCGACCAGTTGGGAAGCCGGCTACGGCGACTACACGATGAAGCCCGACCTGTCGACGCTGCGCCGCGTGCCGTGGCTGGAAGGGACCGCGCTGGTGCTTTGCGACGTGCTCGACCACCACACGCACGCCGAGGTGCCGCATTCGCCGCGCGCCGTCCTGAAGAAGCAGATCGCCCGGCTGGAAGCGATGGGCATGAAGGCCATGATGGCCTCCGAGCTGGAATTCTTCCTGTTCCGCGACTCCTTCGAGGAAGTCCACGCCAAGGGCTATCGCGGGCTGGAGCGCATCAGCGCCTACAACGAGGACTACCACATCTTCCAGACCACCAAGGAGGAGGATGTGATGCGCGCCATCCGCAACGGGCTGAACGGCGCCGACATCCCGGTCGAGAACTCCAAGGGCGAGGCCGATGCCGGCCAGGAGGAGATCAACGTCCGCTATGCCGACGCGCTGACCATGGCCGACCGGCACGCCATCATCAAGAACGGCTGCAAGGAGATCGCCTGGCAGAAGGGCCGCGCCGTCAGCTTCATGGCGAAATGGGACAACCAGGCCGCCGGCAGTTCCTCCCACGTCCATCAGTCGCTCTGGTCGGCCGACGGCAAGCCGCTGTTCTTCGATACCGCCGGCGAGCACGGCATGTCGCAAACCATGCGCCATTACCTCGCCGGGCTTCTGACCCATGCCGGCGAGATCACCTATTTCCTCGCCCCCTATATCAACTCCTACAAGCGCTTTGCCGCCGGCACCTTCGCGCCGACCAAGGCCATCTGGTCGTTCGACAACCGCACAGCGGGCTACCGCGTGTGCGGCGCCGACACGAAGGCGGTGCGCGTGGAATGCCGCGTCGGCGGGGCCGACCTCAACCCTCATCTTGCCTTCGCGGCGTTGATCGCCGCCGGGCTCGATGGCATCGAAAACAAGAGAGAGCTCGAGCCGGCCTTCACCGGCGACGCGTATCATGAAACGGGAATCCGCGAGATCCCGTCCACGCTGCGCGACGCCGCCGCCGCCCTCGACGGCTCGCAAATGCTGCGCAAGGCCTTCGGTGATGCGGTGGTCGATCACTATGTCCACGCGGCCCGTTGGGAACAGACCGAATATGACCGCCGCGTCACCGACTGGGAGCTGAGGCGCGGCTTCGAGAGAGCATGAGATGACAAAGACTTTGCAATGTATTTCCCCCATCGACGGCTCGGTCTATGCCGAGCGTCCCGTCATGGATCCGGACAAGGCGGCCGCCCTGCTGGGGCGTGCGAGGCACGCCCAGAAGGCCTGGGCCAGACGCCCGCTCGACGAGCGCATCGCGCTGGTCAACGCCGGCGTCGCGCGCCTCAACGAGATGGCCGACGAGGTGGTGCCGGAGCTTGCCCACATGATGGGCCGGCCGGTGCGCTATGGCGGCGAGTTCGGCGGCATGAACGAGCGCTCAGCCTATATGGCCGGGATCGCCGCGCGCGCCCTCGCCCCCATCGTGATCGAGGATTCGGAGACCTTCGACCGGCACATCCAGCGCCAGCCGCATGGCGTGGTCGGCGTCATCGCGCCGTGGAACTATCCCTATATGACGGCGATGAACACCATCGTGCCCGGCCTGATCGCCGGCAATGCGGTGGCCGTCAAGCACGCCACCCAGACGCTGCTCGTCGGCGAGCGCATCGTGCGCGCCTTCCATGAGGCGGGCATTCCGGAAGAGCTGTTCGTCAACCTGTTCCTCGACCATCAGGGCACCGAGGCCCTGATCGGCGCGCGCGCCTTCGACTTCGTCAACTTCACCGGTTCCGTCGGTGGCGGTCGGGCCATCGAGCGGGCCGCCGCCGGCACCTTCACCGGCCTCGGGCTGGAGCTCGGCGGCAAGGACCCCGGCTATGTCATGGAGGACGCCGACCTCGACTGGGCGGTCGATGTGCTGATGGACGGTGCGATGTACAATGCCGGCCAGTGCTGCTGCGGCATCGAGCGCATCTATGTGGCCGCGCCGCTGTTCGACGCCTTCGTCGAGAAGTCCGTCGACTGGGTGTCGAAGCTGAAGCTCGGCAACCCGCTGTCGCAGGAAACCACGATCGGGCCGATGGCCAACCGGCGCTTTGCCGACATGGTGCGCTCGCAGACCGGGGATGCCGTCGCGCAAGGGGCGAGGCCGCTGGTCGATCCGAAACTGTTTCCTGAGGACGACGGCGGCACCTATCTGATGCCGCAGATCCTGGTCGACGTGAACCACCAGATGCGTGTGATGCGCGAGGAGACCTTTGGTCCCCTGGTCGGCATCATGCCGGTCAAGGACGATGCCGAGGCTCTGACCCTGATGAACGACTGCGAGTTCGGCCTCACCGCCTCGCTGTGGACCGCCGATCCCGAGCGCGCGGCGCGTCTCGGCGCCGAGATCGAGACCGGCACCGTGTTCATGAACCGCGCCGACTATCTCGACCCTGCCCTCTGCTGGACCGGCTGCAAGAACACCGGCCGCGGCGGCGCGCTGTCGGAGATCGGCTACCACAACCTGACCCGTCCGAAATCCTATCACCTCAGGAAGAAGCAAGCATGACACTCGTCGCCAACTGGTCCTACCCGACATCGATCCGCTTCGGCGCCGGACGCATCAAGGAGCTGGCGGAAGCCTGCAGGGCCGCCGGCATCGAACGACCCCTGCTCGTCACCGACCGCGGCCTGGCCGGCATGGAGATCACCGCGACCGCGCTCGACGTGCTGGAGGCGGCGGGCCTCGGCCGCGCCATGTTCTCCGATGTCGACCCGAACCCGAACGAGAACAACCTCAAAGCCGGCATCAGGACGTTCAAGGACGGCGGCCATGACGGCGTCGTCGCCTTTGGCGGCGGCTCCGGCCTCGACCTCGGCAAGCTCGTCGCCTTCATGGCCGGCCAGAGCCGGCCCGTGTGGGACTTCGAGGACATCGGCGACTGGTGGACCCGCGCCGATGCCGCCAGGATCGCCCCCAACGTCGCCGTGCCGACGACCGCCGGCACCGGCTCGGAGGTGGGCCGCGCCGGCGTCCTGACCAATTCGGCGACGCATGTGAAGAAGATCATCTTCCATCCGAAGATCCTGCCCTCCGTGGTGATCTGCGATCCCGAGCTGACGGTCGGCATGCCCAGGGCGATCACCGCCGGCACCGGCATGGACGCCTTCGCCCACTGCCTGGAGGCCTATTCCTCGCCCTTCTACCATCCGATGAGCCAGGGCATCGCGCTCGAGGGCATGCGGCTGGTGAAGGCATATCTGCCGCGCGCCTATGCGGACGGGGCGGACATCGAGGCTCGCGCCCAGATGATGAGCGCAGCCGCCATGGGCGCCGTCGCCTTCCAGAAAGGGCTCGGCGCCATCCACGCCCTGTCGCACCCGGTCGGAGCGCTCTACAACACCCATCACGGCACGACCAACGCCGTGGTGATGCCGCCGGTGCTGAGGCTCAACCGGCCGGCGATCGAGGATCGCATCGCCGCCGCCGCCGCCTATCTCGGCATTTCCGGCGGCTTCGACGGCTTCTACGATTTCGTCATCGGCCTGCGCGCCGAGCTCGGCATCCCCGACAAGCTCTCGGCGCTCGGCGTCGGCACCGACCGCATCGACGAGATGGTGGCAATGGCGCTGGAAGATCCAAGCGCCGGAGGCAACCCGGTCAAGATGACGGCGGAGAATACGAAGGCGTTGTTTGAGGCGTGTATTTGAGGAGAGCCTTGCGCCCGCCCCTCATCCGCCTGCCGGCACCTTCTCCCCGCCTGCGGGGAGAAGGAAGCTGGTTGATACGCCGCGGAATACCCGCCAACGTGCAAGCCCCCTCTCCCCGTTCACGGGGAGAGGGTAAGGGTGAGGGGCGATCTCCCGACGCCACCATCTACAACGCCAGCGACACCGTGATCACCCCCGCCTCGCTGCCGCCTTCCTTGACCTCGAAGCCGAACTCCCGGCACATGTTCAGCATCTTCGTGTTGTCGGACAGAACGATGCCCTCGATGGCGCCGATGCCTTCCGCCTTGCCGTAATCGATGAGCTGCTTCAGCAGCGCGAAGCCGAGGCCGTGGCCCTGCAGGTCGGTGCGCACCAGAAGGCCGTATTCGGCCACCTCCTTGTCCGGATCGGACGACAGGCGGCCGATGCCCGCCATCTCGCCGTCCTCGGCCCGGAGCGCGATGAAAGCCATGTCGCGCTCGTAGTCGAGCTGGGTCAGCCGCAGCAGCATCTCGTCCGGGAAATGCTTGCGCGGCGCGAGGAAGCGGAAGCGGATGTCCTCCGGTGAGACGCGGGCGAGAAAATCCGGGAACAGGGCCACATCCGCCGGCTTGATGGGCCGCAGATGATAGGGATGGCCTTCGAGGTCGACGTCCTTCTCCCAGCCGTCTGGATAGGGCCTGATGGCGATGTCCGGGTTCGGCCCCTTGCGATCGATCTGCGAAGGCTCGATCTCGAGGCGCGCGTCGAGCGCCACGACGCCCTCGCTGTCGGCGATCAGCGGATTGATGTCCATGCCCTTGATGCAGGGGAAATCGACGATCATCTGCGACATGGCGTTGAGCGCCCCGATAATCGCCTCGCGATCGGCCGGCGCGCGGTCGCGATAGCCGGCGAGCAGCTTGCCGATGCGCGTCGAGGCCAGAAGATCGCCGGCCAGCACGTCGTCGAGCGGCGGCAGGGCGATGGCCGTGTCGTCGACCACCTCGACCGAGGTGCCGCCGGCGCCGAACAGCACCACCGGGCCGAAGACGGGATCCTGGCTGACGCCGAGGATCAGCTCATGCGCATGCTTGCGCGAGACCATCGGCTGCACGACGAACCCTTCGAGCGCCGCTTCGGAGCCCGCCTCCTGCAGGCGCCGCACGATCGCTTCGGCAGCAGCCGTGGCCGCTTCCGGCGTCTTCAGATCGAGCGCCACGCCGCCCACATCCGATTTGTGGCTGATCGTCTTCGACAGCAGTTTGACGACCACGCGGGCCGACGTTTCGAGGAGCTTTCCGGCGGCCCCGCCGACAGCCTGCGGCGTCTCGACCACGACAGTCTCCGGCACCGGAATGCCGTAGGCGGCGATCGCCGCCTTCGCCTCGGGCTCGGTCAGCATGCGCCGCCCCTCGGCGGCCGCCTGGCGCAGAATCGACGCCAGCGCCTCGCGATCGCCCCGCACATCCTCGCTGCGGCTGGACGGCACACGGGTCAGCGCCTTCTGCGCCCGCGACCACTCGCCGAGATAGGAGAGCGCCGCGGTGGCGCTCGACGGCGTGCTGAAATTCGCAATGCCGGCATCCTGCAGGATGCGTCGCCCCTCGCGCGCTTTCTCCTCGCCCAGCCAGCAGGTGATCAGCGGCTTGCCATTGACCTTGCCGCGATCGGCCAGGGCGGCGACCGCCCGCGCCGCATCCGAGGGCGAGGCAAGGCCGGTCGGACAGTTGAACACCAGAACCGCATCCGTGTTCTGGTCGTCGGCGACCGCCAGGACGGCCTCGCTGTAGCGTTCCGCCGGCGCGTCGCCGATGATGTCGGCCGGATTGGCGTGCGACCAGTTGGGCGGCAGCGCGCGGTCGAGCCGCTCCAGCGTGTGCGGTGTGAATTCGGCCAGCGCACCGTTGAGGTCTATCAGCCGGTCGACGGCGAGCACCCCGGCACCGCCGCCATTGCTGACGATGCCCACCTGCGAGCGCTGCAGCGGCGCGAAGCGGGCGAGGATCTCGGCCGCATCGAACAGCTCGCCGAGATCGATGACGCGCAGGATGCCGGCACGCCGCAGCGCCGCCTCCACCACGCGATCGGCGCCCGACAGCGCCCCGGTGTGCGTGGCCGCCGCCTTGGCCGCCTCGGCATGCCGGCCGGCCTTGATGGCGATGACCGGCTTGAGACGCGCCGCCGCGCGCGCCGCGGTCATGAATTTGCGCGGGCTGGGGACGGTCTCCAGATACATCAGGATGCCGCGCGTCCGGCCGTCGCCGGCGAGCATCTCCAGATAATCGCCGACATCGACGTCGGCCATGTCACCGAGCGAGACGATGTGCGAGAAGCCTATCCCCTCCGCCGCCGCCCAATCGACGAGAGAGGTGGCGATGGCGCCGGATTGGGAAAGCAGGGCCAGCCCGCCGGATTTCGGCTGCATATGGGCGAAGCTGGCATTGAACTTCATCGGCGGCACCATCAGCCCGACCGTGTTCGGCCCGATGATGCGGAAGAGATACGGCTTGGCGGCGTCGAGCATCGCCTGCCGCAGGCCGTTCTCGCGCGTCAGCCCGGCGGTGATGACCACCGCGGCGCGCGTTCCCTTCTTGCCGAGTTCGCCGATAAGGCCCGGCACGGCTTGCGGCGGCGTGAGGATGACGGCGAGGTCCGGCACGGCGGGAATGTCGCGTACCCTGCGATAGCAACGCCGGCCGGCGACCTCGGTGTATTTCGGATTGACCGGCCAGATCTCCCCCTCGAAGCCTCCGACGAGGAGATTCTGCATGACGATTTGGCCCACCGCGCCCGGCCGGTTGGACGCGCCGAGCACGGCGACCGAGGTCGGGCGGGCGGCGAACTCGAGATTGCGGATCGTCATGGGCGGAACCTCCGGTGGCCGCTAGATCGCGATGATTTTGGATTGATTCAATCCAAAATCATAAACGCGAACGCTTTCGAGAAGTTAGAGCGGGATGCGGGCGGAAAACCGCTTCACACTTTTCCTCATCCCGCTCTAAGTGCGCAACGCACTATAGCCGCAACCCGCAAGAGGAATGCAAGTCGCCGAGCGCAGTTCCCGATCAAACGCAGTCAGGACCTATGAGGTGAGCATCCTGATCGCCGTGATGGCCAGGAACAGCGCGAAGACGCGCTTCAGGTTCTTCGCGTCGAGGGCGTGCGCCAGCCGCGTGCCGAGCGGGGCGAAGAGATAGCTGACGGGAGCGATGATCAAGGCCGCGGGCAGGCTCACATAGCCGAGGCTGCCCGGCGGCAGCCCTTCGACGCCGAGCCCGGCATAGAGAAAGCCGGCGACGCCCGGCACGGCGATCAGCAACCCCATCGCCGCTGCCGTACCGACGGCGCGGTGGGCCGGGAAGGAGAAGGCGGAAAGCGTCGGCACCGACAGGGTGCCGCCGCCAATGCCCATCAGCGAGGAGATGATGCCGATGACGCCCGCGATCAGCCGGTTGATCCATTTGCTGACCGGCAGCGCTTCGGACACGACCAGGGTTTTCGGCAGGGCCATGTTGACGGCGACCAGCAGGCCGACGACGCCGAAAATGGCGCGCAGGCTGTCGCCGGAGACGACCTTCGCCAGACCGCCGCCGATCAATGCCCCGACGAACACCGCCGGCCCCCACAGCCTGAGAAGACTGCGATCGACCGTACCCCGCTTGGCGTGCGAGCGCATGGAGGAGATCGACGTCGGTATGATGGTCGCCAGCGACGTGGCGACCGCCAGGTGGCTCGCGTGTTCGGGCGCGATCCTGAAGGTGTGCAGCACCCAGAAGAGCACGGGCACGATGACGATGCCGCCGCCCACGCCGAGCAGGCCCGCCAGGATGCCGCCGATCATGCCGGTGACCGCCATGCCGGCTATCAGCACCGCAATGGTCGTGGCATCGAAGGTGGAGGGATCGAATGCGAGTTCCAAAACTGTCCGTCCTTGTGATGGGATTGCACCGCCGGCCGCATGGATAGCCGCCGACAGCGGCCGCGTCGAGAGAATATGAACGACCGCGCATCGCGGCGCCCACCTCCCTTGGTATTAACCCTTCGGCGTATTGACAGACGCGGCGCCGACGGCAGACTTGCGAGGAACCGCTATCGGCCCCGGACCGGGAAAGTGGAGAAGCAAGAGAAGGGCCGCGGGAGGAAAAACATGGACGGACGCAGTCTTCTGCACCATTCAGACAGGGTTCTTGCGGCGATCGATGCCAACCGGTCGGCCAGATCGGCGCTCGTCGCCTCCTGGCAGCGCTCGTGCAGGCTGCACCAGCTCGACCCGGCGGAGCGCCGGGCGCCGCGCCGCATCTCCGATCGCGAGCTGGCGGAGGCGCGGCAGCGGCTGGAGCCTTTGATCCGCTCGGCCCAGGCCGCGCTCGACCAGCTCTTCCTCGCCGTCGGCGGCGTCGGCTGCTGCGTCCTTCTGGCCGACCGCGAGGGCATTCCTCTCGAACGCCGCGGCGCCCCCGGCGATGACGAGACCTTCCGCCAGTGGGGCCTGTGGACCGGCACGGTGTGGAGCGAGGAGAGCGAAGGCACCAACGGCATCGGCACCTGCCTGGTGGAACGCCGCACGCTGACGATCCACCGCGACCAGCACTTCCATTCGCGCAACACGCTGCTCTCCTGCACCACCGCGCCCGTGCACGATCATGAGGGCCGGCTGGCCGGCGCGCTCGACGTCTCGTCCTGCCGCGCCGACCTGACCGAGGGCTTCGTCAGCCTGATCGCCACGGCGGCCGGCGACGCGGCCCGCCGTATCGAGGCGGAGAGCCTTCGCCTGGCCTATCCGAAAGCACGGATCATGCTCCTGCCGTCGGCCGACGCCGGCGCGCTGATCGCAGTGGACGGGGACGATCTGGTGATCGGCGCCACCCGCACGGCGCGCGGTGCCCTCGGGCTTGCTGCCGGGCCGCTCGACCCGTTTCCTGCCGCCGAGGTGCTGGGCGGCCGGGAGCGAGCCGGCATCTGTCTTTCGGACGCCGAGCGCGGCGCCTTGCTGCGCGCCCTGGCAAGCGCCGGCGGCAACGTCTCGCAGGCCGCCCGCAGGCTCGGCATCTCGCGCGCCACGATGCATCGGAAGATGGCGCGGCTCGGGATCCGGCGCCCTCACTGACGTTTTCGGCATCGACCTGTCGCAGTTCTGCGACAGGTGCGCCGGGCGCGCTCTCTTCCCCTGGCTGACAGCACCGCCTTTCCCTCCCATCCTTCCTTCATGCCGCAGGAGGCGGCGTTGAAATCGGGAGGTCTTCATGAACAAGGTGGAATTCGCGCGCACCGCGAAAATGCCCTTCGCCAAGCGCTACGACAACTATATCGGCGGCCGTTGGGTCGCCCCGCAGTCGGGCCGCTATTTCGACAACATCTCGCCGGTGACCGGCCGCCCGCTGGGCGAGATCGCCCGCTCGGAAGCTGCCGACATCGAGCTGGCGCTCGACGCTGCCCACAAGGCAAAGGACGCCTGGGGCAGGACGAGCCCGGCCGAGCGCGCCCTGCTGCTCAACCGCATCGCCGACAGGATGGAGGAGAATCTCGATCTCCTGGCGCTCGCCGAGACCTGGGACAACGGCAAGCCGATCCGCGAGACGACAGCCGCCGACCTGCCGCTGGCCATCGACCATTTCCGCTATTTCGCCGGCGCGCTGCGCAGCCAGGAGGGCTCGATCTCGGAGATCGACCACGACACGATCGCCTATCATTTCCACGAGCCTCTGGGCGTCGTCGGCCAGATCATCCCGTGGAACTTCCCGCTGCTGATGGCCTGCTGGAAGCTCGCCCCGGCGCTCGCCGCCGGCAATTGCGTGGTGCTGAAGCCGGCCGAGCAGACCCCGGCCACGATCATGCTGTGGGCCGACCTGATAGGCGACATCCTGCCCGACGGCGTCCTCAACATCGTCAACGGCTTCGGGCTCGAGGCGGGCAAGCCGCTCGCCTCCTCCAGCCGCATCGCCAAGATCGCCTTCACCGGCGAGACGACGACCGGCCGCCTGATCATGCAATATGCCAGCCAGAACCTCATTCCCGTGACGCTGGAGCTCGGCGGCAAATCGCCCAACATCTTCTTCAAGGACGTGACGGCGGAGGACGATGACTTCTTCGACAAGGCCATCGAGGGCTTCGTCATGTTCGCGCTCAACCAGGGCGAGGTCTGCACCTGCCCGAGCCGCGCCCTCATCCACGAGGCAATCTATGACGAGTTCATGGAGCGCGCCCTGAAGCGCGTCGAAGCCATCATCCAGGGCGACCCGCTCGACCCCGCCACCATGGTCGGCGCCCAGGCCTCTTCCGAGCAACTGGAAAAGATCCTGAGCTACATCGATATCGGCCGGCAGGAAGGCGCTGAGGTGCTGACCGGCGGCGAGCAGGCCCATCTGCCGGGAGACCTCGCCGGCGGCTATTACGTCAAGCCGACGGTCTTCAAGGGCCACAACAAGATGCGCATCTTCCAGGAGGAGATCTTCGGCCCGGTCGTTTCCGTCACCACCTTCAAGGATGACGACGAGGCGCTGACGATCGCCAACGACACGCTCTACGGGCTGGGAGCCGGCATCTGGAGCCGCGACGCCAATCGGCTCTACCGCTTCGGCCGCTCGATCCAGGCCGGCCGCGTTTGGACCAACTGCTATCACGCCTACCCGGCCCATGCGGCCTTCGGCGGCTACAAGCAGTCCGGACTCGGCCGCGAGACGCACAAGATGATGCTCGACCACTACCAGCAGACCAAGAACATGCTGGTGAGCTACAGCCCGAAGAAGCTCGGCTTCTTCTGATCCGCCTCCCCTCCCAGGACGGACGGTGGCGCGGGGCAGTCTCCCGCGCCGCCACGCGTCAGCCGGAGAAGACCATGCATGACAAGGTTTCCGCGACGCCGGCAGCGCTGGCGCTTCTGGGCGAGATCATCGCCGACCACGGGCCGGTGCTCTTCCACCAGTCGGGCGGCTGCTGCGACGGCTCCTCGCCCATGTGCTATCCGAGAGGCGACTTCATCGTCGGCGAACAGGACGTGCTGCTCGGCGCCATCGGCGACACGCCCGTCTACATCAGCGCCGCGCAGTTCGAAGCCTGGAAGCACACCGATCTGGTCATCGACGTGGTGCCGGGGCGTGGCGGGATGTTCTCCCTCGACAATGGACGCGAACAGCGCTTCCTGACGCGCTCACGCGTGTGCCAGGTTCCACCTCACAGATAGGGCGGCGTGCAGGCGGAAACGACCACGGTTCGGCGGTCTGAAAGATTGCGGAAACGATGCGGGATGCGGCTGTCGAAAAGATAGGCCTCGCCCGCCGTCAGGATACGGAACTGATCGCCGACATTGAGCGCCAGCTCCCCCTCCACCACATAGCCCCCCTCGCTCGAGGCATGCTGCAGCATGGATTCGCCCGTGTCCGCACCCGGCTCATAGACCTCATGCAGGATCTGCAGATTGTGCAGCCGCGCATCGCCAATCTGGCGCAGGATCTCGAGACCGGCTCCCGAGACGCCGGGATTGATCGCCACGCGCGACGTCAGGTCGACCAGTTCGTCGGCCGAAAAATAGGGCCCCGGCTTGAGCTGCCGCTCGGGCTCGAAGAAATCGGCCATGCTGACGCCCATGCCGCCGAGCACCTTGCGCAGCGTGGCGATGGAGGGGCTGATCTTGTTCTTCTCGATATTGGAAATCTGCGCATGCGGCACGCCGGCCTGCTCGGCAAGCTGCCGCTGCGACAGCTTGCTGGCGCTGCGCATCGCCTTCAGGCGTATTCCGATATCGAAATCTTCCATGCCTCTCCCGATCGTCGTCCGGCCCGGCCGCGGCTCCCCCTGCAGCGGCAGAAGACTCTCGCACGATTTGCGAGGCGAGCCTAGCCGGCGGCAGGAAATTTGCTCAAGAAATCAGAAGAGAATGGCGCAGATACGGGCCATGCTTTCATCGCGGTCAGCTCGTCCTAATATAAATTTTTCCATTAAAAATCATATAGTTAGTCGAATCAAACATTTACTCTAAATGGAAAGCCCTGAGGACCAAAATCGCTCAAAATATTGAGCGCCAGATTGCCTCGACCGGAAATGGGTGCTACGCATTTCGGACTGCGCATAATCGATCGGCGACCGGCACGATCCGGACCTCCGGCGCTGAAAGTCTACAGTCATTTCCAAGCAGGACAAGCCGATGAACGACAAACCCAACTCCATCGAAGCCCGCGATATCGCCTATCACCTGCATTCCTACACGAATGCGAAAAAGCATCTGGAGACGGGTCCGCTGGTGATCGACCGTGGCGAAGGCATCTACGTCTACGACAACAACGGCAGGAAATACATCGAGGCCATGGCCGGCCTGTGGAGCGTCGGCGTCGGCTTCAACGAGCAGCGGCTGGTGAAGGCGGCCACCGAGCAGATGCAGAAGCTGCCCTACTACCACACCTTCACGCACAAGTCGCACGGGCCGGTGATCGAGCTGGCGGAGAAGCTGGTCGGCCTTGCGCCGGTGCCCATGAGCAAGGCGTTCTTCACCAATTCCGGCTCGGAGGCGATCGACACGGCGCTGAAGCTGATCTGGTACCGCTCCAACGCGCTCGGCAAGCACGAGAAGAAGAAGATCATCGTGCGCAACCGCGCCTATCACGGCGTGACGATCGCCGGCGCCTGCCTGACCAGCCTGCCGGCGAACCACAAGTCGTTCGATCTGATCGTGCCGAACGTTCTGCGCATGACCTGCCCGCATCACTGGCGCGAGGCGATGCCCGGCGAAAGCGAGGAGGCGTTCGCCACCCGCCTTGCCAAGGAGCTGGAGGACGCCATCCTGGCCGAAGGCCCCGAGACGGTCGCCGCCATGTTCGCGGAACCGGTGCAGGGCGCCGGCGGCGTCGTCGTGCCGCCCGCCACCTATTGGGAGAAGGTGCAGGCGGTGTTGAAGAAATACGACGTGCTGCTGGTCGCCGACGAGGTGATCTGCGGCTTCGGCCGCACGGGCACGATGTTCGGCTCCACCACCTTCGGCATCGAGCCCGACATCATGGTGATGTCGAAGCAGCTTTCCTCCTCCTACATGCCGGCCTCGGCCCTGATGATCAACGACAAGGTCTTCGAGCCGATCATGGAGGAGAGCAACAGGATCGGCACGCTCGGCCACGGCTACACGGCGAGCGGCCACCCGGTGGCGGCCGCCGTGGCGCTGGAGAACCTGAAGATCATCGAGGAACGCGACCTGGTCGGCAACGCCGCGGCGATGGGCGAGCGGCTGAGAAGCGGCCTTGCCGCGCTTGCCGATCATCCTCTGGTCGGCGAAGTGCGCGGCGTCGGCCTGATCGCCGCCGTGGAGCTGGTCACCGACAAGGCGGCCAAAAAGGCGCTGGAGGCGCCGGGAGCGCTGGGCGCGCTGGTCAACGGCCACCTGCAGGAAGTCGGCGTGATCAGCCGCGCCATGACCGATGCCGTGGCCTTCTGCCCGCCGCTCATCATCACGGCTTCCGAGGTGGACGACCTGCTCGCCCGCTTCAAGACCGGGCTGGACAACGCGCTTTCCGCACTACCGAAGGACGCCGTCCCGGCATAGGATACGGTGGGCGCGCCGTTCAGGAAATGCGATCGGAAACGCAATCAAAAGAAGCAAAAACGGAGGGTGACATGCGTTTGAAGACGAAGACGTGGTTATGCATCGGGGCACTTGCCGCCGCGACGGGGCTTGCCGGCGTCCCGGCCGGCGCGCGCGACCTGACGGTCGTCTCCTGGGGAGGCACCTATCAGGACGCGCAGCGCGACATCTACTTCAAGCCGTTTTCCGAAAAGCTCGGAAAGCCGGTGCTCGACGAGGCCTGGAACGGCGGCTACGGCGTGCTGCAGGCGAAAGTGAAGGCCGGCGCGCCCAACTGGGACGTCGTGCAGGTGGAGGCCGAGGAGCTGGAACTCGGCTGCGGCGACGGCCTCTTCGAGCCCATTGATTGGGACAAGCTCGGCGGCGAGGACAAGTTCCTCGACAGCGCCGTGAACGAATGCGGCGTCGGCGCCATCGTCTGGTCGACGGCCATCGCCTATGACGCTGACAAGCTGGCCGACGGGCCGCAATCCTGGGCCGATTTCTGGGACACGGCGAAGTTCCCCGGCAAGCGCTCGCTCCGCAAGGGGCCGAAATACACGCTCGAATTCGCCCTGCTGGCCGACGGCGTGAGCGCCGAAGAGCTCTACGACGTGCTTTCCACGCCCGAAGGCGTGGACCGCGCCTTCGCCAAGCTCGAGGAGATCCGCGACGATATCGTGTGGTGGGAAGCCGGCGCCCAGCCGCTGCAGTTCCTCGCTTCCGGGGAAGTGGTGATGGCCTCCGCCTATAACGGCCGCATCACCGGCATCAACCGCTCGGAAGGCCGCAATTTCAAGGTCGTCTGGCCTGGCAGCATCTATGCCGTCGACAGCTGGGTGATCCTGAAGGACGCCGAGAACAAGGACGCCGGCATGGATTTCATCGCCTTTGCCAGCGAGCCGGAAAACCAGAAGAAGCTGCCGGAATTCGTCGCCTACGGCCTGCCGAACAAGGAAGCGGCCGGCATGGTGAGCGAGGAGTATGAGGCGGACCTTCCGACGACCGAGAAGAATCTCGAAGGCGCCATCTCGCTCGACGTGGATTTCTGGATCGACAATTCCGAAGCCCTTACCGAGCGCTTCAACGCCTGGCTCGCCCAGTAACCCCTTCGGCCGGCGCATCGGACGGAGCGGCTTGCCGCCCATTCGATGCGCCCTCTCGGCCGGGCGCGCGCCCGGCCTCCCAGGAACACAACACCAGTGGTGCGATCCCAACAGATGGGTACCATCTGTTTCGGTCAGACCACCAGGACAGCCACGGGAGAGGCTCTTGAGCGACTTGCGCATCCGCTTCGACCATGTGACCAAGTTCTATGGCTCGCTGTGCGTCGTCGACGATCTCGACCTCAACATCGCCAAGGGCGAATTCGTCAGCCTCCTCGGCCCCTCGGGATCCGGCAAGACCACGCTGCTGATGATGCTCGCCGGCTTCGAGCGGCCGACCAAAGGAAGGATCCTGGTCGATGGCGAGGTGGTCGACGACACCCCCACATACAAGCGCGACATGGGCGTGGTCTTCCAGAGCTATGCGCTTTTCCCCCACATGACGGTGGGCGGCAATGTCGCCTTTCCGCTTGAGATGCGCGGTGTCGGCAAGGCCGAGATCGCCGAGCGAGTGGCGAAGGTGCTCGACATGGTCCAGCTCAGCGCCATGCGCGACCGCTGGCCGGCACAGCTCTCCGGCGGACAGCAGCAGCGCGTGGCCCTTGCCCGCGCCCTCGTTTTCGAGCCGCGCGTGGTGCTGATGGACGAGCCGCTCGGCGCGCTCGACAAGAATTTGCGCGAACAGATGCAGCTCGACATCCGCGCGCTGCACAACCGGCTGGGGCTGACGATCGTCTTCGTCACGCACGACCAGTCGGAGGCCTTGACCATGTCCGACAGGATCGCCGTCTTCAACAAGGGCAAGATCGAGCAGATCGGCACACCGCAGGAGATCTACGACCATCCGCAGACCCGCTTCGTGGCGAGCTTCATCGGCGAAACGAACCTGCTGGAAGGGGTCATCGACGGCAGCGCAGGAAACAGCCTGCGGGTGCGGCTGCCGGATGGACGGCAGATTGCCGCCGCCGCCTCGCAGGCCCTTTCCACCGGCGAAAACGTGCTCGTGTCGATCCGCCCTGAGCGCATCCGCCTCGATGATCTGCACGGCGGGGAGAACATGCTTTCGGCGCGGGTGGCCGACAGCGTCTACCAGGGCAATCACCTGCGCATCCAGCTCGACCAGGGCGCCCACAATTTCGTCGTCCATCTCGACCGCAAGGCCGAGCAGCATCCGCCGGGCGCGGATGTCGTGGCCCGCTTTCAGCCCGATGATTGCTGGGTCATCCGCGCATGAGCGGCACGGACAGGAAGAAGCATCTGGGCAGTCTGGCACTGATCGCGCCGCTGCTCGTCTTCATCGCCGTGTTCTTCCTGTGGCCTCTGGCGACGATGATGTCGCAGGCCGTTTCCGACACGGCCGTGCTCAAGCTTCTGCCGCAGACGGCGGCGGCATCGCGCGGATGGGATCCCGAAACACCGCCGACGGCAGAGATGAAGGCCGCTCTGGCAGCCGATCTGCAGGCCGTCGACGACCGGCAGGCGCTTGGCGACATGACCCGGCGCCTGAACAGCGCGCAGGCCGGCTTCCGCACGCTGATGTCGCGCACCACCCGGGCGCTGCGCAGCGAACAGGTTCCCGATCTCGGTGAGATCGACGAGCGCTGGGACGATCCGCGCTACTGGCAGGCGATCGTCGGCGCGCTGTCGCCGACCACGGATCGCTATCTCCTCGCCGCCGTCGATCTCGAGCGTGACGTCTCGGGCGAGATCGTCGCCATGCCGGAGACGGCGTCGGCGAACCGGGCCATCATGCTCAGGACCTTCTGGGTCGCCGCGCTGGTGACGGTCGCCTGCCTTGCCATCGGCTTTCCCTACGCCATGCTGATCGCCTCCACCGACGGCTGGAAGCGCCAGGTTCTGCTCGCCGCCGTGCTGCTGCCCTTATGGACCTCGCTTCTGGTGCGCACGGCGGCATGGTTCATCATCCTGCAGGACAACGGGCTGATCAACACGATCCTCGTCGGCCTCGGTCTCACCGGTGGGCCTGTGCCGTTGATCTTCAACCGCACCGGCGTCGTGATTGCCATGACGCATGTGCTGCTGCCCTTCATGGTGCTGCCGATCTACAGCGTCCTCGTCTCGATCCCGGACAATCTGATGCGCGCCGCCGCCTCGCTCGGCGCGCATCCCATGCGGGCCTTCCTGCGCGTGCTCCTGCCGCTCAGCCTGCGCGGCATCGCCTCCGGTTCGCTGCTCGTCTTCATGACCGCCATCGGCTACTACATCACACCCGCCCTGATCGGCGGCGCCGGCGACCAGATGATCAGCTCCGTCATCGCCTTCTACGCAACGGGCTCGGCGAACTGGGGCATGGCCGGTGCCCTCGGCATCGTCCTGCTCATAGTCACCATCCTGCTCTATGCGATCTACGGCCGGCTTTCCTCGGCCGAGGAAAGGAGGGGCTGAGATGTTCCAGGGGCTGCGCCTGTCCTTCGGCGTCCTGGCAGTGGTCTTCCTGATCGCGCCGCTCGTCGCCATCCTACCGCTGGCCTTCACCTCCAGCCTGTTCCTCACCTATCCGATCCCGCAGCTCTCGCTGCGCTGGTTCGATGAATTGTTCACCGCCGCCTCGTGGAAACGGGCGATCTTCAACAGTCTCGTCATCGGCGGCGGCACCACGCTCCTGGCCACCGTGCTCGGCACCATGGCCGCCCTTGGGCTCAGAAGCTGGCGCCTGCCCTTCAAGGGCACAGTGCGCACGCTGTTCCTGCTCCCGATGGTGGTTCCGGCCGTGGTGATGGGCGTCGGCATGCAGGTGCTGTTCGTACGGCTCGGCATCGCCTCGAGCTATCTCGGCGTCATCGTCGCCCATACGGTGGTGGCCATTCCCTTCGTGGTCGTCAGCGTGATCGGCGGGCTCGGCGGCATCGACCAACGCGTCGAGCTCGCCGCAGCCAGCCTCGGCGCCTCGCCGCTCACCGTGTTTCGCCGGGTGACCCTGCCGCTCGCCATGCCGGGAATCCTGTCGGGCGCCGTCCTCGCCTTCGCCACCTCGCTCGACGAGGTGGTGCTGACCCTGTTCGTCGCAGGGCCGAATCAGCGCACGCTGGCGCGGCAGATGTTCGCCACCATCCGCGAGAACATCAGCCCCGCCATCGCGGCGGCGGCTTTCCTGTTCATCGTCGGCACGATCCTTCTTGCAGCCATCGGGCTCCTGATACGCGCGCGAATCAAGGCGCGCCGCGGCGTCTGAGCGGACTTGGCCCGGTATCCGGAGCGCAAGCATCGCGAAAGTTTTAAGCGCCATGACCGAGTGACTTTCACGCGGCTTTCCGGTATATGCAGGTTTTCAGCAAGAGCATTCTCAAAACACTTTTTAGAACCTTTGAAGCACAACCACGGAAGATAACCCAGGCGTGCATCGAACAACGTCAGGACTTCGACCGTGAAGGAAATTCGCCCATTGGAGTTGAGCAACGTCCCGCGCCGCGCCTTCGGCGCAGCCGGCGCATCGGCATCGGCGCGGCGCTTGCGGCCGTTACGGTTTGCAGGGCTTCTCCGCCGGTTTCCTCGCGGGGCCGGCGGCAAGCCGCGTCCCCGCTGCTATTGCGCCTCCAAGGCCCTGTTACGGCCGCAGCGCTTTTGCCGTATCCATTCCTCTAGCCGCGCCTTTTTCAGGGCCGGTTTCGAGCGGCCATATGCCGTCTTCTCACGGCGTTGCCGCCTGGCGCGCCCGGCCGCCTTCATCGACAGTCTTTCCACGCAGATCTGGCAAGGGAGCTCGCCCGCGCGTGCACGGCAGCAGGGCGCGCTGTGCCTCTCGCAGATCGTCCGGAGGATCCGCATGCCCAATTCCGTCAACACCGAGATCCGCAGCTTTATCGTCGAGACCTTCCTGCTCGGCGACCACAGCCAGCTTCCCGACGACGATGTGTCGCTGACCGACCGCGACATCGTCGATTCGGCGGGCATCCTGGAACTCGTGTCCTTCCTGGAAGAACATTTCGACATCCCCGTTGCCGATCCGGAGATCGTGCCGGAGAATTTCGACACCATCGCCCGCCTCGCTGCCTTCATCACCGGCAAGCTCGCTCAGCAAGGCTGCAGCAGGGGCAAGGCTCCGGCCGCGAGCGGCAGAACGGGCGGCAACCACGCCGCGAAGAAGGCCTCGTGGGTGCCATGACCGGTATCGGGAAGCGCTTCTGCGAGAAGGCGCTGAGGCTGAACGCGACCGCGGAGGTCGAGCGCATCGCCCGCTGGCTGCGCACCGAGCTGCGCCAGGTCCTGCGCAAGCGCGGCTTCGTCATCGGCCTTTCCGGCGGCATCGATTCCAGCGTCTGCGCGGCGCTGGCGGCGCGTGCCGTCGGCCCCGAGCGGGTCTTCTGCCTGCTCATGCCGGAGCGCGAATCCGACCCGGAGAGCTTGCATCTGGGCAAGTGCCTTGCCGGGGCGCTCGGGCTCGACGGCGCGATCGAGGACATCAGCCCGACCCTGGAAGCGATGGGCTGCTATGAGCGGCGCGACGCCTTCATCCGCCAGGCGGTTCCCGATTACGGCGAAGGCTGGGCCTCGAAGATCGTCATCAACACCGCGCTGACCACAAGGGCCTACAACATCTCTTCGCTGGTCGTGCGCCGGCCCGACCGTACGATCCAGAAGCATCGGCTCGCGCCGCACGTCTATCTCGGCATCGTCGCCGCCACCAACATGAAGCAGCGCACGCGCAAGCAGCTCGAATACTATCATGCCGACCGGCTCAACTATGCGGTCATCGGCACGCAGAACCGGCTCGAGCACGACCAGGGTTTCTTCGTGAAGAACGGCGACGGGGCCGCGGACGTGAAGCCCATCGCCCACCTGTACAAGTCGCAGGTCTACCAATTGGCGAACCATCTGGGCATTCCCAGACGGATCTGCTGTCGCACGCCCACGACCGACACCTACTCCCTGTCGCAAACCCATGAAGAGTTTTTCTTCGCGCTGCCCTACCGCGAGATGGACCTGTGCCTCTACGGCCTGGAGCACGACATTCCGGCCGGCGAGGTGGCGGCGGCAACCGGCCTCAGCGAGCGGCAGGTCGGCCTGGTCTGGCGCGACATGGTCGCCAAGCGCAAAGCCGGAAATTATCTGCACCAACCGGCGCGGATGATCCCGCAGGCCGGCTATTGATCTTCCGCCACCGGTCGTCCTGAGGAGCGGCTGATGTCCTGACCGGAAGCCAGGGACGCCACGAGCGGCATCAACTCGTCGATGATCGCTGCGAACGTCTCTTCGGGAAGATGCCTGGCCGGCGCAGCGCAGGTGATCGACATCGCTCCGCCGAGCGCGGAGGAGCGCAGCGGGATGGCGACGGCGTTGATATCGGGATGCCAGCCCCCCAGCGACCGTATCGTGCCGGTCTCGGCGGCCTCCTCCAGGGCCCTTTCGAGGCCTGCGAAAAGCGCCGGCCAGGTTTCGCGATCGCGCGCTTTGAGGAGGGGCATGATCCCCTTGCGTTCGGCTTCGCTGAGGGTGGCGAGGATCGCATGGCCGGTCGCCGTACCCAGAAGGGGGATGCGCGAGCCGACCTCGAGTCGCAATGTCAGCAGCGTCGAGGCGCTGTGACAGACTTCCAGGCATAAGGCATCCGTCCCTTCCAGAACCGCCAGGGAAACATGCACCCGATGACGGTCGGCGAGGCTCTGCAGAAGCGGTCGCATGGCGGCGATGAAGCGCGTCTCCCGGTGCACGCCGCAGCCGAGCGTCAGCACCCTGGCGCCCAGCCGAAAACGCCGGTGGGTGGAACTGTAGTGGAGCAGGCCCATCGCCCGCAGTGACTTCGCCAGCCGCGCGACGGTCGGCGCCGGCAGGCCGGTGCGCGCCGTGAGATCGGAGTTGGACAGCCAGACCGGCGCTTCGGCAAAGGCGGCAAGCAGGCTCAGCCCGCGCGACAAGGCCGTGGAAATCGACATGTCCCTGTCGCCATGCAAGCCTCGTTGCCGGGCACTTGCCACTCAAACCCCCGTCCCGCATCCGATACCACCGCCGTCAATTTAGCAGCCGAGCCCCGATGCCTGCAACCAATGACGCTTGCACCGCCGGCCGGAGCAGCCGCGCCTTGCTCCGCATGCCAGGGTCAGGCGCTCCGGCGCGCTGCCAGAAGCGACGAACCGGGGAAGCGCAGCAGCATGCCGAAGAGATCGCGCGGCTCGTCGGGGTCGGCGAGAAGATCGAGATCGACATAGTGGCTGGTGCCGGCCAGCCGGTCCCGGACATAGCGCAGGGCGGAAAAGTCCTCCGTGGCGAAGCCGACGGAATCGAACAGCGTGATCTGCCGCGCATCGCGCCGCCCGCCGGCCTTGCCGGCGATCACCCGCCAGAGCTCCTCGACGGGATGATCGGCATCGAGCTGCTGGATCTCGCCCTCGATGCGCGTCTGCGGCGGATATTCGACGAAGATGTCGGAGCGCAGCAGGATGTCGCGGTGCAATTCGGTCTTGCCGGGGCAGTCGCCGCCCACCGCGTTGATATGGACGCCGGAGCCGACCATGTTGTCGGTGAGGATGGTCGCATACTGCTTGTCGGCGGTGACTGTGGTGATGATGTCGGCTCCTTCGACCGCCTCCTGCGCGGTCGAACAGGCCGTCATGTCGAAGCCGAGGCCGGCAAGGTTGCGCAGGCACTTCTGCGTCGCCTGGCGATCGATGTCGAAGAAGCGCAGCCGGTCGATGCCGAGCAGCGCCTTGAAGGCCATCGCCTGGAATTCGGCCTGGGCGCCGTTGCCGATGATGGCCATGCATCGCGCGCCCTCGGGCGCCAGATATTTCGCCGCCAGCGCCGAGGTGGCGGCCGTGCGCAGCGCCGTCAGGATGGTCATCTCGGAAATGAGCAGCGGGTAGCCGGTGCCGACATCGGCGTAGACGCCGAAGGCCGTCACCGTCTGCCGCCCCTCACGCGTGTTCTTCGGATGACCGTTCACATACTTGAAGCCGTAGTGCCTGCCGTCGCTGGTCGGCATCAGCTCGATCACGCCCTCGCGGCTGTGCGAGGCGACGCGCGGCGTCTTGTCGAAATCCTCCCAGCGGCGAAAATCCTCCTCGATATAGGCGGCAAGCTCCGTCAGGAACCGCTCGACGCCGATCTCCAGCACCAGTTCCATCATATGGTGGACGCTGACGAAGGGAACGAGATTCAGGTGACGGTCGGCGAGATCGGCGGTCATGGCGGTCAATGGCTCCTTGTCGGGCGATCCATGATGCGCCGGCCCATCAGGCTGGCGGTCAGGTCGACGAGCAGGATCGCGGTGCGTCCGCGCTCGTCGAGGAACGGGTTGAGTTCCACCAGGTCGAGGCTGGTGACGAGGCCGGCGTCGTGCAGCATCTCCATGGCCAGGTGAGCCTCGCGGAAGGTGGCGCCGCCCGGCACGGTGGTGCCGACCGCCGGGGCGATCGACGGATCCAGGAAATCGACGTCGAGGCTGACATGCAGCATGCCGTTCTCCGCCGCCACCCGCTCCAGGAAGGCGCGCAGAAGCGGCGCGATGCCGTGCTCGTCGATGGCGCGCATGTCGTGGATGGTGACGCCCGCCCTCATGAGCGCCTCCCGCTCGGCCGGATCGACGCTGCGCAGGCCGAGCGTGCAGATGCGGCCTGGATCGACGGGCGCCGCAAGTTTCGGGAAATAGCCCTCGAAGCCCTGCTGGCCGGCCGCATAGGCCAGCGGCACACCGTGCAGATTGCCGCTGGCGGTGGTTTCAAGTGTATGGAAATCGGGATGCGCATCGAGCCACAGGACGAACAGCGGCCGGCCTGTCTCGGCGGCGCGCCGGGCTATCCCCGAGACGGAGCCGGCCGACAGGCTGTGGTCGCCGCCGAGAAAGATCGGCATCGCGTCGGCACTGGCGGTATAGGCCGCTTCGGCGATCGCTTCCGTCCAGGCGACGATCTCCGGCAGCGCCTTGAGCGCCATGTTGCCGTGCGCCATCGGCCGCATCGCTGCCGCCGGCGTGACGGCACCCATGTCGCTCACCGTATGGCCGAGCTCGTGCAGCGCCGAGATCAGGCCGGCAGCGCGCAGGGCGCTCGGCCCCATGTCGCATCCCATGCGGCCCGCACCGTCCTGCACGCCCGCTCCGAGTATCCTGCAACGCATCGCCCGACCCCGTTTGTTCGATGCAGCTATTCGAGCGCAGGATGGCGGCGGAATGAACAATGCATTTTGCCATATTCGCAAATTTAATTTATCGTTTTGACATTATCCTATAGCGAAATGGACAATGGATCAGCTGGACGAACGACTCATCACCTTGCTGAGACATGACGGGCGGCGCGGCATTTCCGATCTGGCGCTCGATCTCGGCGTGTCGCGCGCGACCGTGCGCAGCCGCATGGCGCGCCTCGAGCGATCGGGCGCCATCCTCGGCTACACGGTGATCCTGCGCGCCGATGCGGTGGACGCGCCGGTGCGCGGCATCATGATGGTGGAAATCGAGGGACGGGTGGCCGATCGGGTCGTCCATGCGCTGAGCGGCTTTGCCGAAGTGTCGGCGATCCACACCACCAACGGACGCTGGGACATCATCGTCGAGCTCGCGGCGGCAACGCTGACGGATCTCGATGCGGTGCTGCGCCGCATCCGGCTGATCCCCGGCATCATGGCGAGCGAGACCAGCCTGCTGCTCGCCACCCCGCACAGCACGAGGGCGCGGCTTTGAACCGCGCCCCCTGAATGTGAAGGCCGCACGTCCGGGGGACGAGCGGTGTTGTGCGAAAATCAGACCGACTGCGAGACGAACTTGGTGACGAGGTAAGCCTCGATCGCCTCGGAACCGCCTTCCGTGCCATGGCCGGAATCCTTGATGCCGCCGAACGGCACTTCCGGCAGCGCCAGACCGTTGTGGTTGATCGTCGTCATGCCGGCCTCGATGCGCAGGCCGAGCTGCTGCGCCGTGTCGGCCGAACCGGTGAAGGCATAGCTCGCCAGGCCGAAGGGCAGCCGGTTCGATTCCGCGATCACCTCGTCCAGCGTCGAGAAGCGGTTGAACACCGCCACGGGACCGAAAGGTTCCTCATTCATGATGCGCGCCGTCTTCGGCACGTTGGAGATCACGGTCGGCTCAAAGAAATTGCCCTTGTTGCCGATGCGGCGTCCGCCGGTCTTGAGGTCGGCGCCGGCCGCCACGGCATCGGCGATCAGTTCCTCCAGCGCGCTGACGCGACGCTCGTTGGCGAGGGGGCCCATCTGCGTGCCCTCTTCGAGGCCGTTGCCGACCTTGATGCTCTGTGCCGCCGCGGTGAACGCATCGAGGAATTCGTCATGCACGCCGTCCTGGATCAGGAAGCGGGTCGGCGAAACGCAGACCTGGCCGGCATTGCGGAACTTCGACGCGGCCAGCACCTTCACGGCCTTGCCGACATCCGCATCGTCGAACACGATCGCCGGAGCATGGCCGCCCAGCTCCATGGTAGCGCGCTTCATATGCTGGCCCGCCAGCGCGGACAGATGCTTGCCGACCGGCGTCGAACCCGTGAAGGAGATCTTGCGGATCACCGGATGCGCAATGAGGTATTCCGAAATCTCGGCCGGCACGCCATAGACCAGGTTGACGACGCCTGCCGGGACGCCGGCATCCACGAAGGCGCGGATCAGCTCGGCGGGAGACGCAGGCGTCTCTTCCGGCGCCTTGACGATGATCGAGCAGCCGGCCGCCAGCGCGCCCGAGAGCTTGCGCACCACCTGGTTGATTGGGAAGTTCCAGGGCGTGAAGGCGGCGACCGGACCGACCGGCAGCTTGATCGCCATCTGCATGACGCCGGGCACACGGGCCGGGATGATCTGGCCATAGGTGCGGCGCGCCTCTTCGGCGAACCAGTCGATGATATCGGCCGCCGCCATGGTTTCCACCTTGGCCTCCGCCACCGGCTTGCCCTGCTCGCGCGTCATGATGCCGGCGATGGCGTCGGCCCGTTCGCGCAGGAGATTGGCCGCCTTGCGCATGATCTTGGACCGCTCATAGGCCGAGGTGCCGCTCCACACCTTGAAGCCCTTGTCGACGGCGGCGAGGGCCGCGTCGAGATCCTGCCGCGTCGCATGGGCGACCACGCCGATCTTGTCGCCCGTCGCCGGGTCGACCACATCGATCGACTTGCCTTCGACGCCATCGCGCCATGCGCCGTCGATCAAGAGCTTGGTGGATGGATAGCTGCCGCTCATGCTGGTCACGGTTGGACTCCTCTCACTATGGCTTGGAAGCAATTTGACCTGGATGTCGGTCGCTGAGCCGCGACCCGCGTGGCAAGGAGGTAGGCCGCTCCGGCGAGTTGCGCAAGCCCGCAACGGCAAACGGAGCGCATATAATAGTTTCAATTTTTCGATTGCATTTTTTTGCAATTATCTGTTTGATCCTTCCGGATGAACTGCGAAGACGCCATGCCGAGAACAGCTCGCCCGCCTGTGTTCCTGTCAGCGGGGCAAAACCGATGAACCGTATGCTCTCCTGTGAAGCCGCCGGCATGAAGGATCATGTCGACGAGGCTTCCGGATTCCTGAAGAAGCTCTCGAATCCGGATCGGCTGCTCATCTGCTGCGCCCTGTCGGACGGCGAGTGCTCGGTGGGCCGCCTCGAGGAGTTGCTGGACATCCGCCAGCCCGGCCTGTCGCAGCAGATCGGCGCCCTCAGGGAGGCCGGGCTGATCGCCGGACGCAAGGAGGGCAAGCAGGTCTTCTACAGGCTGGCCGACCCGCGCATCCGCCTGTTCATCTCGACCATGCATCGGCTGTTCTGCGGGCAGGATGCAACGCCGGCATCAGCCGCGATCGACGCATGATCCCATGTCCTTCGCGTATCCGCACAAATCAGGCCGACCATTGCGGCCATATTCATAGGTCCTGACCCTAATTTCGATACCAGTTCCGGAGACCAGAATGTCCGACCCGCTTCCGTTCACCCCCGATCTCGCGGTCAAGCCCGAAGTCGTGGCGTTCTTCGACGAGCCGACCAACACGATCAGCTACATCGTCCGCGATCCCGCTTCGAAAGCCTGCGCGGTGATCGATTCCGTGATGGACATCGACTACGCGGCCGGCCGGATCACGCATGAGGGAGCGGAGCGGATCATTGCCCACATCCGCCGCGAGGGCTGGGAGCTCGAGTGGCTGATCGAGACCCATGTGCACGCCGACCACCTGTCGGGGGCGCCCTACATCCAGCAGACGCTGGGCGGCAAGCTGGGCATCGGCGAGAACATCACCATCGTCCAGGAAACGTTCGGCAAGGTCTTCAACGAGGGAACCGAGTTCCAGCGCGACGGGTCGCAATTCGACCGGCTGTTCAGGGATGGCGACAGCTACCGGATCGGCGCGATGACGGCGCATGTGATGCACACGCCGGGGCACACGCCGGCCTGCATGACCCATATGATCGGCGATGCGGCCTTCGTCGGCGACACGCTCTTCATGCCCGACGGCGGCTCGGCACGCGCCGACTTTCCCGGCGGCGACGCCCGCACCCTCTACCGCTCGATCCAGCGCGTGCTTTCGCTGCCAGGCGAGACGCGGCTCTTCATGTGCCACGACTACGGTCCGAACGGGCGCGAGATCCGCTGGGAGACCACCGTCGCGGAAGAGAAGGAGCACAACATCCATGTCGGCGGCGGCGTCAGCGAGGACGAGTTCGTGACGATGCGCGAGGAGCGTGACGCGACCTTGTCGATGCCGAAGCTGATCATCCCCTCGCTGCAGGTCAACATGCGGGCCGGCAAGCTGCCGCCCAAGGACGCGGACGGCCGGACCTTCCTCAAGGTGCCCGTCAACACCCTGTGAACCGAACAGCACAAGCAGGGTCGCCATGACCGGCATCGCCAGACACCTTCCCATCCTCGAATGGGGCCGGCACTACGACCGTGCCGTGCTCGCCAGCGACCTGGTGGCGGCGGTGATTGTGACCATCATGCTGATCCCGCAATCGCTGGCCTATGCGATGCTGGCCGGCCTGCCCCCGCAGATCGGGCTCTACGCATCGATCCTGCCCCTGGTGGCCTACGGCCTGTTCGGCACCAGCCGCACGCTGGCGGTCGGCCCCGTCGCCGTTGTCTCCCTGATGACGGCCTCCGCCGTCGGCCAGATCGCGGCCCAGGGCACCGCAGACTATCTGACGGCCGCCATCGTTCTGGCGCTCCTGTCCGGCCTCATGCTGACGCTGATGGGTGTCTTCAGGCTCGGCTTTCTCGCCAACTTCCTCAGCCATCCGGTGATCTCAGGCTTCATCACCGCATCGGCGCTGCTGATCGCCTCCAGCCAGCTCAAGCATATTCTCGGCGTTTCGGTGCAGGGCGACACGCTGCCGGAGATCCTGAGCGGACTCGTCGGCAGCGCCGGAAAAGCCAATCCCATCACGGCCGCTATCGGCCTCGGGGCGATCCTCTTCCTCTACGTCGCCCGCACGCGGATGAAACGGGCGCTGACCGGCATCGGTCTTGCGGCACGTCCGGCCGACATCCTCACCAAGGCCGCTCCGATACTGGCGGTCGCCGTTACGGTGTTCCTGGCGAATGCGTTCGATCTCGGCGCACGTGGCGTGAAGCTCGTCGGCGACATTCCGCGCGGCCTGCCGGTGCCCGGCCTGCCCACCGTCTCTCTGGAGCTGATCGCGACGCTGGCGATGCCGGCTTTCCTGATCAGCGTCATCGGCTTCGTCGAGTCCGTTTCCGTGGCGCAGACGCTCGCTTCGAAGCGCCGTCAGCGGATCGTGCCCGACCAGGAACTGATCGGCCTCGGCGCAGCCAACATCGCCTCCGGCCTGTCATCGGGCTATCCCGTCACCGGCGGCCTCGCCCGCTCGGTGGTGAATTTCGACGCCGGCGCGCAAACGCCGGCCGCCGGCATGTTCACGGCGGTGGGCATCGCGCTGGCAACCCTGTTCCTGACCCCGCTCCTGATGGACCTGCCGCAGGCGACGCTTGCCGCGACGGTGATCGTCGCGGTGCTGTCGCTGGTGGATTTCAAGGCGATCCGGCGCATCCACGACTACTCCCGGGCCGATTTCGCCGCCATGGTGGCGACGGTTCTCGTCACCCTCCTCTGGGGCGTCGAGCCCGGCGTCGTCTCCGGCGTCCTCCTGTCGCTCGCCCTCTTCCTCTACCGCACCAGCAAGCCGCATATGGCCGTGGTGGGGCAGGTTCCCGGCACCGAGCATTTCCGCAACATCGACCGCCACGACGTCATCACCGACCCGGCGATCCTGTCGGTTCGCGTCGATGAGAGCCTCTATTTCGCCAACAGCCGTTATCTGGAGGACCGCATCGCCAAGCTGGTGGCCGACTGCCCCAACCTCAAGCATGTCGTCCTGATGTGCCCGGCCGTCAACGCCATCGACGCCAGTGCGCTGGAAAGCCTGGAGGAGATCAACCACCGTCTGAAGGATGCCGGCATCACGTTTCACCTGAGCGAGATCAAGGGGCCCGTGATGGACCGGCTGAGGAAGACGGACTTCCTGGACCAGCTCACGGGCAGGGTCTTCCTCAGCCAGTTCGAAGCGGTCTCGGCGCTTCGCAATCGGAACGACGCCGGGCATACGCAGCCCACGCAGCGCACCGATGCGGGCAAGATGCCGCTCGATCCGAGCCCCTCGCTTCCGTAAGCCAGGCGAGCAACCGGCCGCTTCCCGCCCTCCGGCGCCGCGACAAATCGGCCGGTTGACGCCCGTTGCGGCGCGCATACATAAGTTTCAGAAATTTCTGAAATTTCAGACAAAGCCGCAATCATGAACCTGCCACCGCTGATTCAATCCTTCGTCCTCCATTTCGGCGAAATGGGGAGCCGCTGGGGCATCAACCGCACCGTCGGCCAGATCTACGCCCTGCTCTATGCCTCCTCGGGGCCGCTCTGCGCCGACGACATCGTCGAGGCGCTGGCCATCTCCCGATCCAACGTGTCCATGAGCCTGCGCGAACTGCAGGCCTGGAACCTGGTGATCTTGCGGCATATTCCAGGAGACCGGCGGGATTTCTTCACCACGCCTGATGATGTCTGGCAGATTCTGAGAACTCTTGCGGAAGAGCGGAAGAAACGCGAAGTTGATCCCACACTTTCTGTGCTGCGAGAGCTCCTGATGCAGAAGCCTGGAAACGAGCAGGAACGTTACGCGCAATCCCGGCTGGCCGAGATGAACGCGCTGATCGAGCAGTTGACCAACTGGTACGACGACGTGAAGCGGCTCGACACGGAAAGGCTGGCGACGCTGTTGAGCCTCGGCGCGAAGGTGACCAAGCTGCTCGACGCCAAGGACCGCATCGTCTCCATCGGCCGCAAACGCACGGAGCCCGGCAAGCCATGACGCTCGAGGCTGCCATCGGAAGGCACCGGGCACGCACCGCCGGCCTGCCGGCTGTCGGCAAGACTTCGGCCAGCAAACCGATGGCGCGGATCGGCGCCCTCCCCGTGGCGTTGCAATCGGCCGCGTCCCTCATGTGGATCCCCCAGGCGGCGCTTCTGGCGCTGGCGGTCGGCGGCATCGCCGCCGGCGAAGGCGCCGCGGCGGCCATTGCGCCCGCCCTCGGCATCCTGCTGATCGGTGCGGCACGGGCGATGGCCGAG